>CALDGQ010000011.1 GCA_937941765.1 uncultured Saprospiraceae bacterium | reverse complement strand
TGTCATCACAACTCGGTGGTGGGATATTTGTGTACTCGCACAAGCATGTTGCTGGATTGTACTCATCAAATGTACTACAATCATTGTCATCACAACTCGGTGGTGGGATATTTGTGTACTCGCACAAGCATGTTGCTGGATTGTACTCATCAAATGTACTACAATCATTGTCATCACAACTCGGTGGTGGGATATTTGTGTACTCGCACAAGCACGTTGTTGGATTGTACTCATCAAATGTACTACAATCATTGTCATCACAACTCGGTGGTGGGATATTCGTATACTCACACAAGCACGTTGTTGGATTGTACTCATCCATCGTACTGCAATCATTGTCATCACAACTCGGTGGTGGGATATTCGTATACTCACACAAGCACGTTGTTGGATTGTACTCATCCATCGTACTGCAATCATTGTCATCACAATTTAATGGTATCGGTACATTAAAAACTAAATCGATAGGCTGACAAGTATAATCAGGCTGGGAAGGTGTCACAAGTGGATCTATTACCAACTCATACCCATTATTACATAAATCACAATTTGGATTAGAAACTGGTACTTCTAATGGAATCACTACTGTTTCTATAGTCCAGTTTTCTTGCCATTGTATAGTAATCGTCACATCTGTTGTCAAAGGACTTGGCACACCACCAATCATTTCTAACAATGTAAACGTAAGTGGTTCTGGACCATAATGACAAGCGTTCAAATCAATTGCCAATTGATATTCTTGTCCATTAACATTGATTATTGAAATATCTGTTAATTGTTGATTGTTGAAAGTCCAAAATCCTTTTCCTTGGATAGGAATATCAATTGTGAAGTTTTGAATTTCAGTAGTTGTACAAGAATCGGGTACTTCAAAACAAGGATCATCCAAGGGACATTGAAATTCCAAAAATCCTAATGCTAAATCGATATTTAATAAATTCACAATTTGGTCAACATCTACTACGCCATTGACAACAAAATTTTCTTGAGCAAATGTTACACAGGTAGTAGGAAACGCACCTTGATTGGTGTCAGTTGAAATATCAATCGCATCTGCCTCGCAACCAATTTCTCCAAAAGTTTGAGTGACTACATTTGCAGTGTTACAAGTACCAGTTGCGCACATATTCCATTCCACTGCAAGTGGATTGACAGGATCTAAGGTAATGACATTTCCATCCGTACATCCCGTACTGCCTTCCCCTCCAGCATGACACTCAATTGAACTATACTCAATTTCAATAGATGGAGTTAAATTTATAACTCCAACGCTATTATTTTCAAAATTTATAATTAAGGTATCTTTGTCAATACAAGTGATATCGTTTATCGAATATTCAAAATAATAGGTTCCACATACATCTACTTCTAATAAAAAATCATCTCCTGGCAAGTTGGTGAAGGTCGCTACTCCATCACTAAGGTCGCATAAATTTGTCCATGTACCTGTTGGTGGTGAAACTCCCGTTAAAGTATATTCAAATCCACAAACATCGATTGGTGGTCCTAATTCTACGCAATCTAACAAACAGGAGCCATCATCACAGGTCGCTAAGCTGTTATAATTTGAGGCATTGACATTGGTACATCCTAAAACTGGAGGAATAACATCACATAGACAGGTTTGATCATCCCAAAACTCAAGTCCATTGTTGCAACTTCCATCATCACAGGATTGTGGCATGATAAACGTTATGGTTTCACAAGTAACTCCATTTCCACAATCTGTTGTCACTTCTACGCATACTTCCGTAAGAACATCTGGCATCGAATTGGTCCAATCAACGGTAAATTCATCTAAATCATCAGCAGATAATATATCTCCATTACTAACAAACCAAGCAATCGTACTTCCAGCCGCAACTGAAATGTTATAATCTTGGATAGGCCCACCTGTTTGGCAAATTTCGAACAATCCATTAATGATCGGTTCAATTGCATCTGTGGTGATTGTTACATCAATGCATTCTGAAATTGTACCACAATCATTGTCATAAAATACACAAACCTCTCCCCCATTACTTCCTGACCAGTCAATATCAATAGATAAATCAAATGGATTTCCTAAAATAGTTGCATCTGTAGGTACACTCCATGCGATATCTGTATTTACACCTGCTGGTGAATTGGTCGCGAGATAGGTTTCTATTCCTTCACACACTTCTGTGTTTCCGAGAATTTCTGGCAACACAGGTGTTTCTTGAATGCTAATTGGCAAACAATAAAATTGCGTTTGATCGCATTCATTTGTAACATATAAACAAACCTCTCCTTCTTCTGCTTGCGTAAATTCAATATCAATCATAGGAGAAGTATCATCGCCATTCAAGGCAGCCGCACCTGCTGGATAGGTCCAAGCATAATCTACAATGCCACCCAGCATAGGTGCTTCGTAACTTGCTATATATGAATTTCCGTCGGTCAGACAAATAAGGTCTTCACCTGTAAAAATAGGTTCCGCAGGTGGCAGATTGTCTTCTTCTACAACAATCATATCTGTACAAGAAACTCCATTCGCAGTAAACGTCACCTCATACGTACCAGCTGTACAAACGGTAGGTGTCGGCGTATCTTCATCAGATTGAATAACTCCATCTATTGTTGTCCACGCATATGTAATGTTATTATCAATAGTCAAGTCATAATTGGTAACAAATGCAGTTACGCCTAAATTTACACATGGGAAATCTGAATTACAATCGATTGTTGGTGCGGCTTGCATCACTATTTCAAGTACGTTCAATTGAACATATGTTTCGCTTACACAAATATCTACTTCTTTTAAATATTCTCCAGGAGTAGATTGTGGGGTGCCTGCTACGTCATAAGTATTTCCATCACAAATTGTAAATGGACCTTCCGTTATAATATCTATTGTTGGGTTTTGTTCAAAATTATCCAAACAAGTTGTATGCACATTCACTGCTCCTCCTGTAGAAGCACTATGTCCAAAATAGACTAAATTTTGTCCTCCAAAAATATCATTAACGATATCATAATTTATAGACAATTCCAACACTCCATTTACATAAACTTGAAATATTTGTGCATCTGCTGTCCATAATATTTTCACATCTCTATCTTGACCATCTTCCAACTCTCCAACAGCTGAACCCATTAATGAATTTGAGGGATCTCCATTGATATGAAATTCTACATAATCTGTTATTGGTGAAACTGGATCTCCGTTTTCACTATTTGCATTCCAAGTATCAAATTCTACAATCCATGATGGCCCAATACCGTTGTACGCAATGTTCCCGCCATCACCGCCACATGGACCTGATCCCGTGCCTTCATAAATAATTGTCATTCCATCAGCACCACCTGGGTCGCTTCCGAAATTCATTGTGAATTGTTGAATAAAATCTTGAGAAAAATCAATTGGTGTTGCATAATACGCACACCCGGCTTGAGTACCAACAGCTGCAGTTAATTGCACACAATCACCTCCGGTCACGATAGCGGTACCAGAGGCTGTGTATTGTGCGTATAGCGTTGAAGAACAATAAAACGATAATAATATCGAAAATAATAAAGTGCTTAGATACTTTCGATGAAAAATTCTTAGTGCTACTTTCATTGCCTTTAAGGTGTGTTTGTCAATATCTCTCATGACAAAATACGCCTTTTCACCCACTTATCGTCTCAAATTAGCTCATCAACACTACATCATCTAGTTATTTTAAAATTGCAATATCTCCCTTATATATACGCGTCGAGCCATCAACGAGTTTTATTCGCGCATAATAGACATAAACTCCATTTTTCATTGGTTCATTTCTAAAAGTTCCATCCCATCCTTCTCCAGGATTGTTCACCATGAAGTTTTCATTGGTAAATAAGTACTCTCCCCATCTATCAAATACATGAAATTCTAATACAGATTCAACCTGTTGTTCATCAGCTAGGATCACTAAAACATCATTAATTCCATCTCCATTTGGAGAAAATGAGTTAGGGATATAGACATCTATTTCATTATTAACAAAGATAGTCAACTGATCCATATCTGAACAACCATTTTCATCAATGACAATCGCCTCGACTGTCGTAGTCACAGATGGATATGCCCATGTTGTCTGACAAGTATCACATGAAAACTCAGAACTAGCATTCCAATTAATTGAAGAAATGTCATTATTGACCACTCCATTCAACAAGGTACTATCGCCAAAATCAAGGAATATATCTTCTCCTATTTCTAAATCAATCTCGATTGGTGCATTTATTGTTATAATTGTATCATATTGACAACCTTCTGCATCCTGTATAATAAACGAATAACTACCCGCCTCTAATCCTATGAATGAATTATTTGTTGAAAAAACAGCGTCATTCATTGAATAGATATATGGTGGTGTACCTCCAACAAATTCGTTAAATGAGATCGCACCGGTTTCATCTCCAAAACAATCTAATTCAGCAACTGCAAGTTCTGTAACTGCTATGTTATTGGAGTTTTCAATTACTTCAACTTCATCTATTGAGAAACATCCGTTTTCATTATCAGTAACTACCAATGTGTAAACCCCAGGCATGTTAACTTCGAATGTTGGAGAAGGATTCAATGGTAAAATGACCTCACTATTATTTACTGACCAATCCAAAGTAATAGCGCTTCCTGTAGTTGTATTGTTGGTTCCTATAATTTGATAAGTTTGATCACAATCTAATTCTATATCAGAACCAGCATCAGCAATTGGAGAAGCAAAATCTCCTACTACTTCTACTGTAACATTGTTTACACAACTATTTGAACTATCATAACCATAAAACGTGTAAGTTCCAACTTGAGTTGCAACTCCATTAATTGCGTTACTTATTGTATCCGTAAGGCCATTTGGTCCAATCCAATAATTTGAAATAAACGCGCCTTGTTGTGAACCAAATCCACTAAGTGACACCTCTCCAACATTACAATCTAATGTATCAGGCATATCAATTTCTAGCAGCGGATATTCGACATTATCAAGAATCACGATTTCATCTGAACTGCTACAACCATTGATCAAATCCGTAATTGTTAAGTTATAGACTCCTTCAATCGCAACCGTTACAATTGGGATGTTAGCTAATGCCTCTTCATCGGGACCATTCCATTGATATTCATAATCAGGACCAGAGGTTGAACCAGAAGCATCAATTGTAAACGTAGCTGAAATACAGTCCAGTGTCGCACTATCTTGTAATAATAAAGTAACAGGTAATTGAATTTCTGTCACCGTAACACTTACACTTTCTGACACACAACCGGTTGCCAAATCGACAACAACAGCTTGATAGGCTCCTTCCATTTGAGGATTGTAAATCATTCCAGTGCTCAACTCTACTCCATTTTCATCCATCCATATTATTTCAAAATCTCCTCCTGGATTATTAGCAGATAGATGAGGTATCTCCTCACCTGAACAATATACTACCGGACTCAAACCGATTGGAGGTGCTGGCTCTATACATCCACAACTGCCATCATCACAATCCGCCAAAGGATCATAGTTTGGTTCGGCTGGATCGGTACATCCTAGTATCGCTGGTGTAATTTCGCATTCACAAATTGATTCATTCCATGTTTCAAATCCATTTTCGCAAATACCGTCATCACATGCTGGCACAGTCAAAGTATTTTCACACATACACATTGCTTCATTGAAAACATCGAGTGTGTATTGGCAATTATCATTACAATCTGGTGGTGTCAAAGTATAAACGCATTCACATGAGACCGGATCGTAGATATCTGTTGTGTATTCACAATTGTCATCACATGCTCCTGGTGTGATTGGAGTGTAATCGCATTCGCAAGTCAATTCATTATAACTATCTGTTGTTAAACAATCGTTGTCATCACAATCTGGGATGTTCAAAATGTTTTCGCATTCGCAAAGTGTTTCATTATACGTATCTGTAGTGTTATCACAATTATCATCACAGTCTGGAATTACGAGATTATTCTCGCATTCACAAGTAGCTTCATTGAAGGTATCAATTGTAAATTCGCAATTATCATCGCAGTTAGGTGGTGTTAAAGTATACACGCATTCACATAATACTGGATCGTACACATCGGTTGTGTAATCACAATTGTCATCACACGCACCTGGCGTAATTGGATTGTTCTCACACTCACATGTTGCTTCATTATATACATCGGCTGTTAAGCAATCGTTGTCATCGCAATCTGGGACCGTTAAGGTATTTTCACATTCGCAGCTCGTTTCATTATACGTATCTGTAGTGTTATCACAATTATCATCACAATCTGGCACCTGTAATTCATTTACACATTCACAAGTTGCTTCATCATAACTATCTAACGTGAATTGACAATCATCAGTACAATCAGGAACCACCAATTCATTTTCACATTCACAGGTCGTTTCGTTGAATGTATCTGTTGTATGCACACAATTATCATCACAATCTGGTGGCATCAGTGTATAAACACATTCACATAAAACTGGATCGTACACATCGGTTGTGTAATCACAATTGTCATCACACCCACCGGGCGTAATTGGATTGTTCTCACACTCGCATGTTGCCTCATTATATACATCCGCTGTTAAGCAATCGTTGTCATCGCAATCTGGTATCGTTAAAATATTTTCACATTCGCAGCTTGCTTCAATATACGTATCAGTAGTGTTACCACAATTGTCATTACAATCTGGAATCACTAAAATATTCTCACACTCACAGGTCGTTTCGTTGAATGTATCTGTTGTAAATTCACAATCATCATTACAATCTGGTATCGTTAATGTATACACACATTCACACAACACTGTATCGTACACATCGGTTGTGTAATCACAATTGTCATCACACGCACCTGGCTTAATTGGATTGTTCTCACACTCACATGTTGCTTCATTATATACATCGGCTGTTAAGCAATCATCATCATCGCAATCTGGTATCGTTAATGTATAAACACATTCACACAACACTGGATCGTACACATCAGTTGTATAATCACAATTATCATCACACGCGCCTGGCGTAATTGGATTGTTCTCACACTCGCATGTTGTTTCATTATATACATCGGCTGTTAAGCAATCATCATCATCGCAATCTGGGACCGTTAAGGTATACACACATTCACATAAAACTGGATCGTACACATCAGTTGTGTAATCACAATTGTCATCACATGCGCCTGGCGTAATTGGATTGTTCTCACACTCACATGTTGCTTCATTATATACATCCGCTGTTAAGCAATCATCATCATCGCAATCTGGGACCGTTAAGGTATAAACACATTCACACAACACTGGATCGTACACATCGGTTGTGTAATCACAATTGTCATCACACGCACCTGGTGTAATTGGATTGTTCTCGCACTCACATGTTGCTTCATTATACACATCGGCTGTTAAGCAATCATCATCATCGCAATCTGGGACCGTTAAGGTATAAACACATTCACACAACACTGGATCGTACACATCGGTTGTATAATCACAATTGTCATCACATGCACTCGGTGTAATTGGATTGTTTTCACACTCGCATGTTGCTTCATTGAACACATCCGCCGTTAAGCAATCGTTGTCATTGCAATCTGGCACCGTTAATATATTTTCGCATGCACAAGTTACTTGATTGTACGTGTCTGCTGTGTTATCACAATTATCGTTACAATCTGGTACTACTAAATTATTTTCGCACTGACACGAGGTTTCATTGAATGTATCAACTGTGAATTCACAATTGTCATCGCAATTTGGTGGTATTAAGGTGTACACACACTCGCATAAGACTGGATCGTAAACATCGGTTGTAGCATCACAATTATCATCGCATGCTCCTGGCGTAATTGGACTGTATTCGCAAGAACACGTTAATTCATTATATACATCCGCCGTTAAGCAATCGTTGTCATTGCAATCTGGGACCGTTAGTACATTTTCGCATTCGCAAGTTACTTGATTGTACGTGTCTGCTGTGTTATCACAATTATCATTACAATCTGGGACTACTAAATTATTTTCGCATAGACACGTGGTTTCATTGAATGTATCGACTGTGAATTCGCAATTGTCATCACAATTTGGTGGAACTAAGGTGTACACGCACTCGCATAAGACTGGATCGTAAACATCGGTTGTAGCATCACAATTATCATCACATGCTCCTGGCGTAATTGGACTGTATTCGCAAGAACACGTTAATTCATTGTACACATCGGCTGTTAAGCAATCGTTGTCATTGCAATCTGGCACCGTTAATATATTTTCACATGCACAGGTTACTTGATTGTACATGTCTGCTGTGTTGTCACAATTATCGTTGCAATCTGGGACCACCAAATTATTTTCGCATAGACACGTGGTTTCATTGAATGTATCGACTGTGAATTCGCAATTGTCATCACAATCTGGTGGAACTAAGGTGTACACACATTCGCATAAGACGGGATCGTACACATCGGTTGTAGCATCACAATTATCATCACACGCACCTGGTGTGATTGGACTGTATTCGCAAGAACACGTTAATTCATTATAGACATCCGCCGTTAAGCAATCGTTGTCATTGCAATCTGGCACCGTTAATATATTTTCGCATACACAAGTTACTTGATTGTACGTGTCTGCTGTGTTATCACAATTATCATTGCAATCTGGGACTACTAAATTATTTTCGCATAGACACGTGGTTTCGTTAAAAGTATCAACTGTGAATTCGCAATTGTCATCACAATTTGGTGGAACTAAGGTGTACACACATTCGCATAAGACTGGATCGTACACATCGGTTGTAGCATCACAATTATCATCACAATTTGGTGGAGTTGAAATATTCTCACATTCACAATTCACTACATTATAGGAATCGGCTGTATTTGAACAATTGTCATCACAATCCGGTGTGGTTAAAATATTTTCACAAGCACAAGTTTGGTCATTATAACTATCATTTGTATAAGCACAATCATCATTACAGTCTGGAATCACCAACGTGTAGACACATTCACACAAATCTGCATCATAAGTATCGATTGTGAATTCGCAATTATCATTACAAGCACCTGGTGTAATCGGGCTATATTCACAAGAACAAGTTGCTACATTATAAGTATCCGCAGTTAAGCAATCATTATCATCACAATCTGGTTGATCCAAAATATTTTCACATGCACAAGTTGCTTCACTAAAACTATCAACTGTATCTGCACAACCATCATCACAATCTGGCTGATCTAATATATTATCACATTCACAAGTTATTTCATTATAAGTATCAACAGTATACTCACATGCATCATCGCAATTTGGTGGTGTTAATATATTTTCGCATTCACAAGTTGCTGCATTATAAGAATCTGAGGTATTGGAACAATTATCATCGCAATCAGGTGGTGAGATATTTTCATATTCACATTCGCAAATGTCAGTATTATAAGTATCTAAAGTTGTACAATTGTTGTCATCACATTCTGGGTCTGGGATATTTTCATATTCGCATTCACAAGTAATATTACTGAAAGTATCAAATGTACTGCAATCATTGTCATCACAATCAACTGGAGGATTAGAAATATAAACACACTCACAATCTACATCGTCATAAAAATCTGAAGTTGTACAATCATTGTCATCACATTCTGGTGGCGGAATCGATTCATATTCACACTCACATATATCTGGATTGTAGGTGTCTATGGTTTCACAAATAAAATCATCACAATCTACAGGAGGATCACTTACATAAACACATTCGCATAGAAAATCATCATAAATATCTGTGGTCGTACAATCGAAATCATCACACTCTGGTGGAGGGATATTTTCATATTCACACTCACAAAGATCTGAATTAAACGTATCTATAGTGTTACAATCAAAATCATCACAATCTACAGGAGGATCAACTGTATAAACGCATTCGCATAGAAAATCATCATAAATATCTGTGGTCGTACAATCAAAATCATCACACTCTGGTGGAGGGACATTTTCATATACACATTCACATATATCTTCATCATACGTATCTAGCGTGTTACAATCGAAATCATCACAATCTAGTGGTGGAAGATTTTGGTACTCACACTCACAGGTTGAAGAGTTATAAAGATCAAAAGTAGTACAATCATTATCATCACAATCTAGTGGCGGTAGATTTATATAAACACACTCGCACGCTATTTCATCATAGGCATCTTCCGTGTTACAATTAAAGTCATCGCAATCAGGAATCGGTGTCGGTTCGTATTCACATTCACAAGTAAGGTTATTATAAGTATCCAATGTGGTACAATCATCATCATCACAATCTGGTTCTGGGATAAGGTCAAACTCACATTCACAAGTTAATTCATTGTACGTATCTGTTGTGTTACAATCATCATCATCACATACCAAAGGTGGAATATTTTCATATTCACACTCGCAAGTAACATCATTGTACTTATCCTCCGTCCTACAATCATCATCATCACATACCAAAGGTGGAATATTTTCATACTCACATTCACAAGTAAGGTCGTTATAAGTATCTAGTGTGCTACAATCATCGTCGTCACATTCGAGTGGTGGAATATTTTCGTACTCACATTCACAAGTCACTTCATTAAAAGTATCAACAGTACCACAATCATCATCATCACAATCTAATGGTGGAATTGTACTGTATTCACACTCGCAAGTTGCTGCATTGAATTCATCTAATGTTGAGCAATCATCATCATCACAATCAAGAGGTGGGATGTTTTCATACTCACACTCACAAGTATCTTCATTATAGGTATCAATCGTATTGCAATCATTATCCTCGCAATCCAATGGTGGAATAACACTGTATTCACATTCACAAGTTGCTCCGTTGAATTCATCCAAAGTTGAACAATCATCGTCATCACAATCTGGTGGTGGTATCGGTGTATTCTCGCATAGACAGGTGTCCTCGTTAAATTCATCTATTGTAGTACAATCATCATCATCACAATCTAATGGTGGAATTGGCGTGTTTTCACAAAGACAGGTTACGTCATTAAAAATATCTAAAGTAGTACAATCATCATCATCACAATCTAATGGTGGTAAAGGAATATTTTCGCACAAACAGGTGCTGCCATCAAAATTGTCCAAAGTTGTACAGTCATCATCATCACAATCTGGTGGTGGAATTGGCGTATGCTCACATAGACAAGTTGCTTCATCATAACTATCTTCTGTTGAACAATCATCATCATCGCAATCTGGAGGCGGAATTGGTGTGTTATCACAAATGCAGGTTGTCGTGTTAAATTCATCTAATGTTGAACAATCATCGTCATTACAGTCAGGAATTGTATTATCTACATCACAAACACAAGTGGTCGGATTCCAAATTTCTATTCCGTTGCTACAATCTCCATCATCACAAGTTAATTCTTCAATAATACTAACCGGTAAACAAACCTGCTCCACGCCACAATCTGAAGTAACTTCAACACAAACTACGTAAGGCAAAACCGTTCCCCACTCTACCTCAAGCTCTTCCGTACCCTGCCCACCCTCAATAGTACCACCAATTACTGTCCATGAATAGCTATTATCAGCATCAAATTCAGTAGTATAGGTTTGCTCCAACTCCGACCCTGGACAGATCAGCGCTTCTCCTGAAATTGTTGGCTCTGCAACATCTTCTATAACAATATCAATACAATCCTCAACATCTCCACAATCATTTGTATAACTTACACAAACTTGCCCACCATTTGAGTTAGTCCAATCAATTTGAATAGTACTACTATTTATATCACCATTTAATACAGCATCTGCCGGAATTGTCCATTCAATAGTTGTGCTGGTACTTGTTGGTGGATTGTCCAACATATAAAATTCTAATCCCGGACATGCAGAAAGAGTACCAGAAACAACTGGTGTTTCGGGTGCTTCACCACCTTCGATATCATAATTTGCTTCTGCTGTATTACCACATGCATCTGTTATCGTTACCTGGTAGGAAGTTCCTGAAGTTGCAGGAACCGTAATGGTTGGTGATGAATCATTTGTTGACCAATTGTAAGTAAAGTCAGGAATGCCGTCTGAAATAGAAGGTATTATAACAACATTTGCACTTGCACATTCAACAATTATTTCTGATTCTACTTCAAAAGGTTGCGTATCCAAAATAATCATCTCCGTATCAATGGTACTACATGAACATGAATTATCAAATTGCAAAATAATAGTTTCTGAGCCTTCGATGAGCCCATCTTGAAAAACAGTTACTGGAATCGATATTTGAGTTTGACCTGCTGGAATCGTAACTGATGTCGGAAGTACAGCATAGTCAACTCCTTCAGTAGCTGTACTCGCTCCTGAAATATTGATATTGATGACAAAGTCTTCATTAATGTCTCCTGTCTCCCTTTCAAAAATAAAAAATCCATCTCCACATCCTTCATAAACTTCATTGGTCCCAGTCGGTGGGAAACTTGCTGTTAAAGTTGCAGTTCCTCCTCCATTAAAACTATTCGCTTTTAAAAAAACAGCGGAGTCGTAAGTTTCATCTACCACATCTGCTAATGCTAAACGAATATGATATGTCTCACATGGAATCACATTTGCGATGGCGCTTAATGAAACTGTATACCCATCGTATTCTATATCATTGGGTGTTTGCGGATTAGTTGGAGAAATACAAGCACTTGGATCAGCGCTACCAGCAGGTACTGTTTCTACGTCTTCATTGTTGACATAAAATGCGGAATTGGAATAATTATTTACATTATTAATCGTAACAGGGTCTGTCGTCCCAGGAATGATTGCGATATTTTCAGCACCACCAGTGAAAGGACCAGCAATACCTGGACCTGAAATAAAAAATCCAAATACATCATTATATTCTGATCCTGCATACTCGCAATACTCTTCAGATGCGAAAACATAATCGAAAGAAATCATAGGTGCTGTAGGTACAAAATCAAACTCTAGAATAACAGCATCATATATAAAGTCTCCCGTAACATCATTCAAATCACTATCAAAATCTGGAAAGAAACTATAATCCCAAGTCGTACTCGTTGAACTATTTGGACCACTTGCATCATTCACTCTTCCAGTTGATAGAATTACACCTTCATCCATATTGATGGAGGTACCACCTCCAGTAAAAAATCCCTTTTGTCTATTACGTCCTTGATATTGAACATTTGAAACATCAAAGCATCCACCTCCAATAAAAACATCAGTTACCAATTCTTCTGGCGAATAGCTCCAATCTGCACTTATAACATCCATTTTTAATTTTACCGGAGGCTCACAATCCATACAATCCACAACCATTAATTGCGAATCGCTGATTTTAGAAATCTTATTGTTAGAATATTGAAATTCTATTACACTTTTATCCGCTACTATCTTAAGAGAATTCCGCATTAACATTGGGCTAACTTTATTTTCCCCTATTGTAAAATCAGCAACGTCAATTTCATTTTTCGGAAATAAAATTTGATAAGTTTTTGATTTTTCAAAACCACTGATTTGAAAATGTAAAAGTTCACTGCTTGAAATATCAAACTTCGAAACGTCATCAAATATTTCAAAAGAAGGAAGGGTTTGCGGATGGCTCATTGCTATCGACATCATGCAAAAGAATACAGCAAGTCTTGAAATCATCTATTAAAGTTTGGGCCAAAAAAAGATAAGCTCAAAGGGAATTGAATAAAATGTGATATTGTAAAATTAACTTATATTAAGCTGCTATTATAAGGTATACACGAAATTAATTGTCATTCCTACGATAATATATTTTTAATATCTTCACAATAAAAGAACAACAGCTATGAGAATATTCAATTTTGTATTTGCATTTCTATTATTATCGCCCCATCTTTTCTCGCAAGATATAGATCCAGAATTGCTGAAAGGCATGAAAATGAGAAGCATCGGTCCAGCTGGAATGAGTGGACGTGTTACAGCAATTGATGTCGATCTAAGCAATCCTGATCGAATTTTTATCGGTGCTGCATCCGGTGGTGTCTGGAAATCTGAAAGTGGAGGGATCGATTGGGAACCGATTTTTGACAAGCAACCTGTTCAGTCCGTAGGTGCATTGAAAATCAATCAAAATAATCCTAGTGAAATTTGGGTTGGTACAGGGGAAGGAAATCCTAGAAATTCTCATAATAGTGGTGAAGGAATTTACAAGTCTATCGATGGTGGTAAAACCTGGAAGTTGATGGGATTGGAAAAAACGAAAACAATCCATCGAATCCTAATTAGTTCGAGTGATCCTAATACGGTTTATGTCGGAGCGATGGGCTCGATTTGGGGTCCCAACGAAGAACGAGGTGTTTTTAAAACTACCGATGGTGGTAAGACTTGGAAAAAAATTCTTTACACCAACAATGAAACTGGTGTTGCCGATATGGTTATCGACCCTACCAATCCTAACAAGCTGTTGGTAGCAATGTGGGAATACGGCAGAAAGCCATGGACTTTTAATTCTGGTGGTGAAGGATCTGCACTTCATTTGACTTATGATGGTGGAGAAAATTGGAAAAAAATCACTAGTAAAGATGGATTACCAAAAGGGGAGCTGGGAAGAATCGGACTAGCCATTGCGCCTTCAAAACCTAATTTGATTTATGCTTTGATCGAAGCCAAGAAAAATGGCTTGTATAAATCTACCGATGGTGGTGAAAAATGGGAACTCGTCTCAGAAAAAAATATAGGGAATCGACCATTCTACTATGCTGAATTATATGTCGATCCAAGTAATGAAAATCGAATTTTCAACTTGTGGTCCTATGTTTCCAAAAGTGAAGATGGTGGAAAGACCTTTGAGACCATTATGGATTATGGTAACAATGTACACCCTGACCATCATGCATTCTGGATTCATCCTTCTAATCCAAACTACATGATCGACGGAAATGATGGCGGGCTCAATATTTCTAGGGATGGTGGAAAAAATTGGCGGTTTATCGAAAACCTACCATTAGCGCAATTCTATCACATCAACCATGACATGTCGATTCCTTATCAGATTGGCGGTGGTATGCAAGACAATGGTTCTTGGGTTGGGCCAGGATATAGTTGGAAACGTGGTGGCATTGTTAATTCAGATTGGCAAGAGGTGTTGTTTGGAGATGGTTTTGATGTTGTTTTTGATAAAGATAATGCTCGTTTCGGATATGCTATGTCTCAAGGTGGCTGGGTTAATTATCTCGATTTTGAAACGGGAGATAGTAAAATGATTCGTCCGCTTCATCCTGATGGTGAAAAATTACGTTTCAATTGGAATGCAGCAATTGCGCTCAACCCTTTTGAAAAATGTGGCGTCTATTTTGGTAGCCAATTTGTTCATAAAAGTTCGGACTGTGGTTCTTCTTGGGAGATTATTTCTCCTGACTTAACTACTAATGATACGACCAAACAAAAACAACATATTTCCGGTGGTTTGACTATTGATGCAACTCAAGCAGAAAATCATACAACCATTACTTGTATCGCGCCTAGCCCTGTTGATGAATCGGTTATTTATGTTGGAACAGATGATGGAAAATTGCAAGTGAGCAAAGATGGCGGTAAAAATTGGACCAACACCTCAGCTAGTATGTCTGGTTTACCTCGGGGGAGTTATTTCCCTCAAATTGAATTATCCAAATCAAAAGCAGGAGAAGCTTTTGCAGTTGCCAATAATTATCGTAGAAATGATTTCACCCCTTACGTTTATCACACAACCAATTACGGTGCGACATGGAATCGTATTGTTGATGAAAATAAAGTGAATGGATATTGTCACACTATTGTTCAAGATCCTGTACAAAATAATCTGCTTTTTCTTGGTACTGATAGAGGTTTGTTTTACTCTTTTAATGGTGGCCAAAAATGGACGCAATGGAAACATAATTTCCCATCTGTTCCAACCATTGATTTAAAAATTCATCCTAGAGCGCATGATTTAATCATTGGTACTTTTGGTCGTGCAGCTTATGTTTTGGATGACATCCGACCGCTTCGAGCACTTGCTAAGGACAAGAATATTGTTAAGTCAAAACTAAAAATCTTGAATGAAGCAGATGGCTACCGGGTTCCGTTCAAATCATATTCAGGGGTACGTTTTGTTGCACAAGCCAATTTTTCTGGACAAAATAAGAGTCGCAGTCCTGGAATCGCAGTTTGGAAAGCCAAAAAGGAAAAGACCAAAAAATCGGAGGAAACAAAAAAAGGTAAAAAGAAAAAATCGAAGAAAGACATCATACCTATGCATGATGATCCAGATAAAAAGAAAGAAAAGTCTAAAGGAAAGAAAGATAAGAAAAAAGACAAATTTACCATCAAAGTATTGAATAGTAAAAATGATACGATCCGAACTTATTATTCTAAATTAAAAGAAGATGGTATCAATATCGTTCGTTGGAATATGAGAAGAGATGGTGTTCACTACCCTTCCCAAAAGGCACCTAAAGAAGACGAAGAGCTGCCTTCAGGAATTGCTGTCGTTCCTGGAAAATATAAATTAATCATGTCGCTCGGTGATGAAAAAGATTCCACTTATGTAACGGTTCATAAAGACCCGAGAAGCAATTTGAAAGATTCAGATTTGCAAGCTAGATATGATGCTTATGTCGAATTTTATGAGGTGATTAATAATGCAGCGGATGCTTCCCAAAAATTGGTGGAAGCAAAAAAAACAACTGCCTTAGTCGATGCGCAAATGGTCAATGTAGTCGACAGTATCCAAACCGAAATAAAGGATCTAAGTAAAGTGATGAATGATAGTATTCGAGTTTTTTCTGAAATTTATTTTCAACCAGAAGGATTTAAAGGAATCGATAGTGTCACTAAAAGACTGGGCAGTCATCTTTGGGGAACAACAACTTATCTTGGAGATATTGTAGATAAACCACATGATACCGCTATTATTGCTGTTAAAACTGCTAAGCAAGAAATCAATAAAACCATTGATCGAATTAATCATTTTTTCGAGAATGATTGGAAGGCTTATCGAGAACGTGTGGAGCGTGTTGAATATTCTTTGTTTAAGGATTATGAGCGGGTGAAACGGAATGAGTAGTATTGTAAAATGATATGGGATTTTCCCTTCACTAAATTGATATGGGATTTTCCCATATTTGGGTGTTTATACCGTTCCGTTGGAACTAGAATTCTCGTAGTTCCAACGGAACGATATAATCCAGAGTGATGGGAGCATCCATTCACTAAATTGATATAAGATATTCCCATATTTGGGTGTTTATGCCGTTCCGTTGGAACTAGAATCCTCGTAGTTCCAACGGAACGGTATAAACTCAAGTGAAGGAAACACCGCATCAAGATACCCATCATCAAACTGACTTAATCAAAGGCCAGACTTACCATAATTAGAAAAAACGAATTCAAAATTAAAATTATCAGCAGCAACCCAATTCCTACAATCATACCTTTTCTATTTCCATTATCAGCTATTTCTGTTTTGATTGATGAATGTATAACACCATAATAACGAGATAATAACAATGAAATCATTATGATGAGTACTGACAAATGGATAATTCCAAAATTAAGAAAAAAGGGAAACCATTGTTCAACTGGAGGAACATCATGACCTAAACATGCAACAGGATACTTGAAAGCCTCAAATGGAAATCCAGCTGTAGAACCAATATGATTAGGTGGTGAAGGCATTCCAGGCAAGCGCTTATAAGATAGATGCAAGCTAGCCCATAAAACTGTCGTTGATAATAGAATGGTTTTTAAGCATATCAAAATAATATCCAACATGGAGTATTGTCGAAATATTCTTATAATAATGCCGGTAGTAATAAAAGCTCCCGATAAAATAAGCCAATAAAGGATTGTGAAATTTGACATAAGTAAATTGAATGTTATAACTTGTATACTTCAATTTACAATAAAAACTTATCAAAAAAAAAAAAGCCCCAACCCGATTTCTCGGATTGAGGCTTTTATAAAATATCGTAAACTGATTAAACGATTATCTTTCGATAAATAATTTCTTTGAAACTAAGTTTTCGCCATCAGACATCATTACGAAATAAACACCTGGAACCATCTTTTCAACATCAATCTCAACATTGCCTGTAACAGCATTGTTAATCATATTGCTGTAAACAACTTGTCCAACGCTATTTGTCAATCTAATATCAAGATTAACAGCTTCAGGGAAGTTGTAATAGATAGCTGTATTTCCAGAAGCAGGGTTTGGATACAATTTTAATGATGAATCAAAAGTTACTTCATCAATTGATACAGAACAGTTTGTTAAACACTCATTGAAGCACCAAGCTGGTGTTTCTTCATCTTGTGTTCCAACTGTCCATACTCTATTGAATGAACCAGCTCCACCGTCAACACCACAATCAGCAGTGATATTAGTTTCGTCACCACCCCAAGCATTTCCATTGACATACTTGAATTGTACAACTTGACCTTCTTCTAATGAAGCAGTGAAAGAGTAAATTCCGTCACCATCTGTATCCAACATTTCTGATGCAGCAGGATCCCATCCTTGGAAGTCTCCAGCAATATGTACACCATCCGTAGATAATGCCATTGCATCGATCATCGCATTCATGTTACAGTGGAAAGTTACTGAACGTGTAGAAGGAGGAGGAGGCAATTGCTTCAATGATAAGTTGTCAACGTAGTATCTGTTGGTTGCATCAATTGAGTAGAAATCTACACCACCTAAGTTGTTTTCATACAACCAAGCGGCTTCTACTACAGCACCATTTACGCTAATTTCCATTGCATCGTTATCCAAATCAATTAAGTGCTTCACTTCAAACCATGTATCATTTGGATACGTGTAACCAGCTCCACCATTGATTTGTCCAGCTCCACCAGCACCTAGTTCATTCTCTACAATAAAGAATTCACCAGCAGTCTGAGAACCTTGCAAGTTGTAATAACCATTTGCACCCGTTGGGATGTACATCATCCACTTCAATTCGAAGTAACCAGTTGTTCTGTTTCCTAAATCAAGAATAACATCTTGAGCAGAACCTTCAGCAATCAACATAGAGGTTACACCACTTAAAGCATAGTCAGAAGAAGCCAATGCATCTTCAGCAGTACCTTCAGTTCCAGACCAAGTAGTCCAGTAAGAAGATTGTGGTCCGATGATAGATCCATCTGCATAAAATTCAAAATCATCACAAATGATTGTTTCGAAATCTAATCCACATGCAGGCATGTGCTCCAAGTAAACATCATCTACAAAGAATACATTTGTATCATCTAATGGATAGAAATTGTATGCACCTAACTGATTTGTACCAGTTGCAGCATTTGCTTGTGCATTAAAAGGCCAAGCAGCTAATTGTTGTCCATCTACCATTAAAGTAGTCCAATCATTATCGATATCGATAATTTGGTCAACAGTAATCCATGCGTCTTGTGTATAGTTAAATGGAATTGCATTTGCTTCAGCATCCAATTGAGCCGTACCATCTGCATTGAAAATAATTTGGTGTGCCCACTCAGTACCAGGCGCTTCAAAGTGCTGAATATTGTAATAAGCACCATTACCTGCAGGTACATATAAGTTGAAAGTAGTTCTGTAACGACCAGAAGTTAAGTCACCCATTAATAATACAACATCTTGTGGTCCACCACCAGCACCACCTACGATGCTCAATGAGTTATTACCACTTGCTGCTTGTGCTGTAGAAACGATACCATCTTCAGCTCCACCTTCTGTTCCAGACCAAGTGGTCCAGTCAGGAGATTGTGGTCCTAAAGGCATTGATGCATCATAAATTTCCATGTTTTCACAAAGAATTTCATTTGGTCCAGTACATGCAGCTGTTGGGCAAGAACCACAATCAGCAAAACATACCAAACCTTTTGCAGCATCTTGAAAACCGATTTGTACAGGACGATAATTAAATCCAACACCTGGATCCATTCCACATGCCATTGGTGCTACTTCATTTGTTGCACCATTTACAAATAAATATCCTCCATTATCTAGAGAAGTTCCAGAGAATTGGCAAGTCCAGGTTCCATCCATATTATCAGTACAAGGATTCGTTACTAATGTAACTGCAGAATCCCAGTAAGCAACACTAACTCCAGCAGCATCTACTGTTTCGTTAGACATATCAACTGTTGCAGTACAAGTATAAGTTCCAACACCGAAGTTAGGTCTTAACAAATAAGCAATGTTAAATCCAAAAGCTTCAGGGTGTGTCCATCCACCAGCATTTACATTTACCCAAGCATTACCTGGCGCCCAAATACTACCTGTAGTTCCTAATGCAATATTAGTTCCGGTAGCTCTGTGGAATGTGTTTACCATATACCATTGATCGGCATTTACTGCTAAAGGCGCAGTCATAACATGGTGTGTCCATCCTTGTCCTGGAGCAACAACAGTAGTAACACCTGAATCATAAACTAACGTACTAACGGTATCAGCGTTGATTTCAAACACTTGGTATACAATTGTATCACCAGCAGCACCACCACCAATGAAAGCAGAAATTGAGGTCATCATATCTGCATTGTTCATGTAGAATGCTTGTCCTTGGTCAATTGTACCAGGTCCAGTAATCCCTAAACCACCAGTTGTTCCAGCAGGATCATCAACTCCGTAAGTAGTTTGTGAGATCCAAAGCGCACGGCAATAAGTATCGTTTGCAGGTTCGCCATCCATTTCTGTAATCGTAGTTGTAAAACATACGGTGTAATTTCCTGCAGGTCCATTCCATGCAGCAGCTGTTACATCTACTTCTTCAAATGCAGCTAAGGAAGCAACAGGTGAAGATGTATTCATAAATACTGAAGCACCACTTGCATCTTGTACATCAACTGATACAGTAACATCTGAAATTGGATTGTATCCAAGATTTGTTACTGTTGCTACTAAAGGAATTCCAGTAGCAGGAAGTTGTGAAACAGGAATTTGATAAAAAGGAATTGCATCACCGACAACCGCTCCATCAGCTGGAGGCGCCTCAACGAAATTCAATGTAAAATCAAATGTATCTACTGACCAACGATCATCCCACTCAATTAAGTAAGTAGATCCAGCCAAAGTAACTACATTTGAAACAGATGATGCATAAGCTGTACCATCACCTAGGTCACAGAAATCATCATTATTAGCTTCAAGAACAGGAGCCGCACAGCCACCAGACCAAACCCATAGTCTAGTATCTCCGCCACCCATACAAGAATTGATGGAAGTCAATCCTGATGCAGTTGGGGTAAAAGAATACCAATCTGAATTGGTTGCGTCCGCCTGAGAAGCACCCATCCCAGCTGAAGGTCCATCAGCAGTATACATACCTGGAGTAATCGCAACTGCACTAGCGCAATCATCTCCTTGAGCATACGTAAATGTAACCAAACACAATAGCAACAAAGTTGCCGAAATTTGTTTCATTAGATTCATAAGCATTTATTTAATTGTTTTTTAAATGAATTATTTCTAAAAAATTATATCCGAATTGTGATTCAAAATGAATCAATAAATTAAGTTAGTGTCTGGAAGCGGATTACATAGAATTGCTTTTAAATTCTCACAATCCAAAGAGGTGTTTTTTAATCGATTATTTTTAGGACTTCAATTTTAGAATCACCTTTTAGTATCAAGATTCTTCTACCTGAGTTATAAAGTATGTAAAATAGGGATTAACTTTTAATATGAAAAATAATATTATTCAATATTTAAGCGCTTTGAGGACAATCAATTGCATTCTAGATTGACAATCAATCGTTTAGGTAAAAATAAATATATAATTTACTGAAAACCAATAGGATGCTATATGCTTTTTTATAGCATATGATCTAAATTTTATTGTCAATTTTGTTGCGTTTTTTGGTATTAGATTTCTCATTGGAAGCTTCTAAAGAAAATCATGGAATACGGACTGGATCGAACATTCTAAATTAGTCCTTCAATAGTTTTCCACTCAACAATAATTCATTACTTGACAAAATTCGATAAAAATAGATACCAGTTGCTAATTCACCAATCTCCAACGGAACTTCTATCGGTCCATTGATATCGACTTGATAAGAAAATTGATTGGTTCGCTGACCCAAATTATTAAATAGTTGGAACAGAATTTTTTTATTAAAACTTGAATTAAAACTCAAGATCAACTCATCTTTGAATGGATTGGGATTGACGGACATAATAGTATTACCTTGCCCCGTCGAAGTTCCTGACTGAAAATCCATTATTGCGCCATCCATCCATTCCATCCTATTCAACAACCAATTTATTAAAAAAGTAATCTCATTGTTATAATTACCACCAACATTACTATTGGGCCAAACATATTCATTCAAAATTGGCCATTGTTGAAAATTGCGTTCGGTCGCCTGCCCCATTGCTTCTACCTTACTATCGATACAAGCTATCATATTTTCGTCTGACAAAAAATCATTTCTTAAAAAAGTCCATCTGTCTTTTATTTCCATTTTGAACTTTGGATCAGACATTAATTGCTCCCACCAAAATGGTACTTGCCAAGCATCTCCTTCACAAACGTCATTAAATTGATATGCCCAACCTGTTGTCTTAAAGCCATCACAATAATCAGCGTTTCCAAATGCAAGATTAAAATCCCACACAGGCCCCATCTTCAACAAGCCTCCATTGCTATCTTTGTCTTTATGCATATAGGTGCTGAGCCGATATCCATCCACATTTCTGGTGATTTCATTGACAATAAAAAAATCGACAAAGCTCGCTACATCTATATAATTTTGATAACCTGAAATAGAATCTGCAAAATTTGGAGCCGCTAAAACACTTTCAAATTCATTCAGCCAACCTCGTATATATTGTCTTTGTGTAAAATTTAGTTCATCCAATTTAGGATCCTGATGATAAAAGAAAGTTTGCTGTTCTGATAACCAACCTAGGTTAAAATCCTGAAATGGTTTATCTATTTTAACAATGTACCCACCGGTTAATTCATCTCCTTCAATATCTTCTGGTTTAAGTTTTGCGATCGCCACCCTATTATCATCTACTTTGATTTTTTCAGTCAGTACATATACACCTTGGTATTCGTTGTTGATCACTACTTCACATAGTCGGGTTCTGGGTGCATAGTCCATTAATTCACCTGCTATTTTGTAGGCCAGTACATTTCTTAACAAAGATTTGTCGGAATATGGATTGTGTAGCACCCAGTCATTTTCTGCTGGCATACCGAGTAATGCTACATTGTTATTCTCTCCATTTTCATTTCTGGTTTCAAAACCAAATGGTTGCTTTGGGAAAAATTGTGAAGTTTGTCCACGTAGTTCAATTCCAATGATACCATCGTAGTTTGTGAATGGATCTGAGATATTATTAAGCTGACCAAGGCCATTGTCTATAATCCCGAGATGTACATTTGTTTTGGGTTCATCTAATATTGGTTGGCCATCAGTTTCGATTATTAAAATAGGAATTGTACTGTTAGTTAAATTTACTTGGGCGGTTAGGAAAGTGGTGAGGAGGAGGAATATTAGTGTGATTAGGATGCGCATTTGATTTGGACTTTTATCAAAAAAATATGGTTAATATGTGTGGAATGATCACCACAACAGAGTCGTATTTAGCAAACCACCAATTGGTTCTATCTTTTAATTTTCTACGATTCCCCATTTAATTATCATAAATCTTCTTAAAAGTTAAGTCATTGGTAGAGATATTGTCTTCAGGATAAATGATTCCAGTTTTTTCTCGCACTAGGTCCAATAATCCCATCAATTTTCTACTAAACTCTAGTGACATAAAATCACTTTCTAACTTTTTATTTGTCAAACACTTCATCACTTCGATTGTTTCAAAATTATATCCTTTGCCATTGTATTCAAATTCATAGTCTCTAGTTTCACCGCTCAACAATTTCACCGATAATTTATTAGATTCATGCCATCTTGAATGTAAGGTAATCATGCCCTTCGTTCCAAATATCTCTGCAATAGTAGGTGTGTTTTCTGTTATAGAACAATTTAGGAATGCTGTTTTATTATCTTCATATTCAAAAACCATTTTACAAAATTCATCAACTCCTGTACTTGTAAAACCAGCTTTTGCAATCACATTTTTAGGTTCTCCCAATAAAAGCAGGCTTAGAAAAATGGGATAGATACCAACATCTAACAATGCTCCTCCACCTAACTTAGGGTCGAATAAACGGCTAGTAGGATTGAAATTAGCCTTAAAACCAAAATCAGCTTTTATACTCACCACATCTCCAATCGTGTCTTCCATTATTAGTTTCAACATATTGTTGATCATTGGTAAAAATCGGGTCCACATAGCTTCCATTAAAAAGACACCTCTACCACGAGATGCAAGAATCATTTGATTGACTTGACTACTGTTTACAGCAAGTGGCTTTTCACATAACACTGGTATTCCGTGATCTAAAAATTGAATGGTATTTTCACAATGCAAGGCATGAGGTGTCGCAATATATACGACATCTAAATCTTTGCAATCCAACATTTCATCATAACTGCCAAATGCATTTGGGATATTAAATTCATCCGCAAAATTGATTGCTTTTTGTTTTGAGCGAGATGCAACTGCCCATAATTTAGCATTTTCAGTTTTCAAAATATCTAAGGCAAATAGATGTGCAATCTTTCCTAGCCCTACAATTCCCCAATTATATATTTGTTTCATAATCTTCTCTAAAGTATGTGTCCAAATATATACTTTTTAAAACTTCTGCTTGTTGTTTTGAGTGGGTTTTATAAGAAAATGCTTGGTGATATGAAGGTCAACTTAACTTTTCGATTTGTAACTCAATTTTCTTTTTACAGGATAGCTAATTAATATAGCATTACTCCATTCTTTTATTGTTACAAAATCAGTCGTTAGTAAAAGAATCAGGTATATTTGAAAAAACTAACAGACATACCTTGGAATCAATAGATACTATTCTCATCAATTTCAATTCGGATCAGATGGTATTGCTAAATATTTGTTTAGCATTTATCATGTTCGGAGTTGCGTTGGATATGAAATTGGAAGACTTTCAATTTCTCAAAACAAATCCTTCTAAAGCATTGATTGGATTGTGTTCGCAACTGATCTTACTTCCTATCCTTACTTTTTTTCTTATTAAAATATTCAATCCTCCTTTGAGTGTAGCATTGGGTATGGTTTTGATTGCTACTTGCCCAGGTGGCAATATGTCCAATTTTTTTGTGGCCGTTTCCAAAGCGAATGTTGCTTTATCAATTACATTGACCACACTAGTTACTTTAGGTGCAACATTTTTGACACCACTTAATTTTTCATTATGGAGTCGATTCATTCCTGGTGTTGAAAAAATTGGTCAGGCTATTTCTATTGATCCTATTGAAATGGTTTTCATTATTATTCAATTGATTTTAATCCCTTTAATCATAGGGGTCTTGTTTGCTTATAAATTTCCAACACTTACTAATAAAATTAAGAAGCCTGTACGAACCTTGTCTGTACTCATTTTTTTTAGCTTCATTATTTTTGCTTTGATTGGAAATTTTGAAAATATAAAAACTTACCTACACTTTGTTTTCTTTATTGTTTTGGTTCATAATTTCCTTGCATTACTAACAGGTTATTCGTTTGCAAAAATGGTTGGCTTATCAGAATATGATAGCAGAGCAATTTCAATGGAAACAGGAATTCAAAATACTGGACTTGGTCTGGTACTTATCTTTAATTTTTTTGATGGACTCGGAGGAATGGCTTTGATCGCTGCTTGGTATGGTATCTGGGATTTGGTTAGTGGATATTTACTTGCACTATATTGGGGAAAGAATTCTACTATAGATAATGTATGATAGATCACCACAACGCGAGCACTACTTATACAATAAATGGTATATCATTCTTTTCTAAACATTTAGTTTTCACACATTCAAAAGTAATACTCATCTACAAAACAATTTGTATTACAAAATGTAATCAAAAAGGTGACTTCAATTATATATTTACGTTTAAACTAATGTAGGAAGCTGCGAAATGACCTTATTTTCGATCAATTTTAATGTATTTAACTCATAATTAAGGAGTTATAATTGGAACGGAAGATATTTTATATACTTTTGCGGCATATTTTGATTATAAAACAACCAAACCTTATCTGAACATAAAAGACTTTTATTAAAGTAATTTATTTTAAACAAAACATTTGACAATTATGGCAATCAATTTATTAGACATGCTTAAGGATAATATCAGCGGTGATATGATTTCTCAGGCTAGTAAATTTTTAGGAGAAAACGAATCTGGTGTAAAGTCTGCAATGAGCGACGTTATGCCTTCTGTTTTAGGAAGTATGATCAACTTCGGTAGCACTGATTCTGGTGCTGGAAAAATGATGAACATGCTTAAGGACGGAAATCATGATGGTTCTATCCTTGATAACTTAGGCGGCCTTTTCGGAGGTGGATCTGCAACTAGTGGTTTGGTCAACACAGGATCTTCTTTAATGAAAGGAATGATGGGACAAAGCATGTTAGGATCTGTAATCGATATGGTTTCATCTCGTAGTGGTGTTAGCAAATCTTCTTCATCTTCATTGATGGGAATGATCGCTCCAATCGCAATGGGAATGATCGGTCGTTACGCAAAAAATAAAGCATTAGATGCAGTTGGTTTAGGTTCATTCCTAAGAGGACAGCAGTCTGGTGTAATGGGTGCTTTACCTTCTGCTATTTCCAACCTAATGGGTGGAAGTGACAAGATGAAAAATGTAACAACAAATGTACGTGAAACTGCCGGTAATGTAACACGTGGTGCTGCTAACACTGCTTCTAACGTTGGAAGAAGTGCTGCTAATGCTACTACTGAAGTTGCTGAAAAAGCTTCTGGTGGTATCGGACGTATTTTAAGATGGGCAATTCCTATCGTAGCTATCTTAGGATTGTTGAGCTACTTCGGTTTCAATACTGGTATCGACGCTGTTGATAACGCTGGTGACAAAATCGTTAACACAACTGGTAACGTTGTAGATAAAACTAAGGATGTAGCTGCAGGTGCTGCTGATGCAACTAAGAATGTTGCTGCTGGTGCTGCTGACATGGCAAAAGACGCAGGTAATGCTGTTGTTGATGCTGGTAAAGGTGCTTTGGATGCTACTACTGCTGCTGCTAGAAAAGCATTGGATGGTGTTAAATTTACTGCTGGTTCAATCGGAGAAGGCATGGCTAACTTCATGAAGACAGGTGGTAAAGGTGACAAGACTTTCCAATTCAGTAACTTGAAATTTGCTACTGGAAAATCTACTGCTGCTGATATGAGCGAAATTGATAACCTTGCTGCTGTATTGAAAGCTTACCCTAATCTTTCTATCGAAGTGGGTGGTCACACAGACTCTTCTGGAAATGCTGCTAAAAACACAGCACTTTCTGATGCACGTGCTGCTACTGTTAAAGCAAGATTAGTTGCTAAAGGAATCGACGGTGCTAGAATTTCTACAAAAGGATATGGTTCTGCTAACCCAGTAGCTTCTAACGATACTGCTGAAGGAAAAGCTAAGAACAGAAGAATTGAAGTAATGATTACGAAGAGGTAATTAAAACAGTAATCAATAAAAAGAAACCCGTTCAACTTTTGTTGAGCGGGTTTTTTTTATTGATTTCTGTTTTTGAATGTATGATGGTTTTTTCACTCGCTGAAGCTCTTTCAAATGTATGATTTATGATATGACGTTGATACGCGGGGAGTACGTTAGTCACGTATCAATGGTCTAGATCTTCAAAAAAGGAGAAGTGAAAAAAATCAAATTTTATTTCACTATAAACAACTCACTTCGAAATGCTTGTTGACTGTTATAAATTTTCACAAAATATAGACCTTTTGTTAATCCATTTATTTCAATACGATCGGAATGTATTTGGTGATTGGCTGTGCATAGTTTTCCATCTATATTATAAATTTCAATTTGCTTGACTTGACCGATATCTGAGATAAAACTTACGGTAACAGCTCCGCTGGATGGATTGGGTTGGATGGATAATTTATTGGATTTGTATTTTTCATCAATTGATAATGCTGAAATATTGTCATCTATTTTTACCACATAACCTGAAGTGATTACAGTGTTTTGAAGATCATTGGAATAGCCAGCCATTAGTAATTTTAAATCAGAGGTTAAAATCATTTTGTCAAACCTATCAGAATACTCTCCACCATAAAATGATTCCCACTGTAATAGCCCCATTTCATTTGTTTTTATTAGATGGCCATCCCAAATAGTCCCTTCCGAAATAAATCCACTCATATAAATGTCTCCATTTTGTGTTTGAACAAGATCATTACTAATTGCAAAATTTTGAGGATCACCATAGATATATTCCCATAACTTTTCTCCATTTTCATCTACTTTCAAGAGATAAGAATTATGGGTTTTAGATTGCCCAGACAACAAATATTCATTAGAAGCGGTTTGGATAATTCTTTTAGGACGATTTCCATCATAATAATTTTTCCTCCACAATAAGTCCCCTGAAGGAGTGAGCTTTATCATATACCCTCCTTGATATGCAAGTTCTAATACTGTTCCTGCCAAAACTATAGCTCCTTCTTGGGTTTCCAACACATCAACTGCACTTGGTAGAACATCGTCCGGTGTCTCTATTAAGTAAGACCAGATTCTGTTTCCACTTGCATCCGTTTTGATGATATTATATGCCAATTCATTTTCACTATCTGTATAGTATCCTGATAGAACAAATCCACCATCTTCCGTCTGTATAACATTATTAAACCTATAATTCTCAGGGTCATAAGTATGTTCCCAGAGCAAGTTTCCTAGCTCATCAAATTTTGAAAAATAGCCTATTGAAATTGGAGTACTCAATGTATGAATGAGTCCAATTGTAACAAATGAGTCATCCGGCAAAACCTTTACGGCTTGAGCAACCGCCCCACCTGGCGTTAATATTTTTTTTGTCCACAAGGTATCCCCAGCACTATTAGTTTTTACAATATACCTATGTACACTAAACAAAGAATCTACATTTGAAAAGCCAACTAAAACAAAATCTCCAGACTGCATTTCATCGACACCAAGAAACCGAACTTTCTCACTACCTCCATAAACGTTTTCAAAAACAGTGTTTTGACCAACAAGAATCAAGTGAAAACAAATTGTTAATACGAATATTGTTGTTAGACTTTTCATTTAATATGGATTTAATTTTTTGACACGCTTTTAGGAGAAACATCAAGATACGAAATATATTGGGTATACTTTGTTGGGCGATAAGAGTTCAGCTAACAAAAATGCAACAAATTATTTGCTTTGGGTATTTTCAGTACTTGAGAGACGCCGCTTTTTGGCCCAAGATCAAAGCGACGGTACTAGAATTTCTGTTTTGGATGTATGATTATTTTCTGAATTGCTGAAGCTCTTTGGAATGTATGATGTATGATGTATGATATGACCGTTTTTACGTGTGTACACGTTTGGACGTCATATCATACATCATTAATCATTAATCATATATCACCTAAACCTTCCGATAAACCCGACTCTCCCAAGGCTTCAACTTCAATCGATCATCTGTCTTCACTTTATAATTCGAAATATCGAGTTGCAATTCTTTCAAATCACTCATCTTTGGAATCTCGTAGGTCTTTTCACTCATGTTGTGAATAACAAAGTATAGCCCATTGTCATCATACCGGTAATAAGAAAATAAATCTTCGTGGTTTTGTCCAACTTCTTGATAAGCGCCATAGATTAATGTTGGATGTTCTTTTCGGTACAACAACATTTTTTGATAATGATAGTAGACGGAGTTTTTCTTTTTCAATGCAGCCGCTACATTTATCTTGGTATAATTTGGATTCAATTTGAGCCATGGTTCACCAGTTGTGAAACCAGCATGACTTGAATCATCCCATTGAATTGGAGTACGAACATTGTCTCTTCCTTGGATGTATAGAATCTTCATGAATTCATCATGCGACTTTCCTTTTTCGATCCATTCTTTGTAGAAGTTGTGTGTTTCTACATCTTCATAATCTTCGATGTTTTCGAAAGCTACATTGGTCATTCCGATTTCTGAACCTTGATAGATACAAGGAGTTCCTCTCATGGTCAATACTAAATTGGCAAGCAACTTCGCAGACGGAATTCTGTACTTTTTATCATTCCCCCACCTTGAAACAGCACGAGGAAAATCATGATTATCCAAAAAGATATTGATCCATCCATCATTACCAATCGCTGCATCCCATTCTCTAAAAACCTTTTTGAAATCAGTTAATGTTACTTCTTTTACGGTGTCAAATTTTCCTTCATCCCCATGATCCATAAACATATGACCAAAATGAAAAATCATACTCAACTCTCCCCTATCCTTACCGACATATAAATTGGCTACTTCTTTTGTAATACCTGGACCTTCACCAACAGTCATCATATCGTACTTAGAAAGCACTTGCGTGTACATATCGTTGAGAAATTCATGAACTCTAGGTCCATTTGAATATACTTCTTCAATTGCTTTATTGAAATTGCTAAAATCAGCATCTGCAAATTCCAATCTTTTTGAAATCAGTGGAATCACATCCATTCGGAATCCATCCACTCCTTTGTCTAACCAAAATTTGACAACATCAAAAATATCCTCTCTTACTTTTGGATTTTCCCAATTTAGATCGGGTTGTTTTTTTGTGAATAAATGCAGATAATATTCACCTGTTTTTTCATCAAGTTCCCAAGCGCTTCCACCAAAGAAGGATTTCCAATTATTGGGTGGTCCTCCGTTTTTTCCAGGTTTCCAAAAATAATAGTCTCTATATTCATTGTCTTTTGAAGCACGCGATTTTTCAAACCAATCATGTTCGTCTGAGGTATGATTGACGACCAAATCCATCAACAGTTTCATTCCTTTATCATGCAATGCTTTGAGTAATTCATCAAAGTCATCCATGTTTCCAAACTCCGTCATGATGTTTCTATAATCAGAAATATCATAACCGTTATCATCATTGGGGGAAGAAAAAATTGGACTCAACCAGATAATATCCACTCCTAAATCATTTAGATAATCGACTTTTTCGATGATACCACGAAGGTCACCGATTCCATCTCCATTGCTGTCATTGAAACTTCGAGGATAAATTTGATAAATGACACTTTCTTTCCACCAATTTTTTTTCATTGCAAAGGTTTTTCAGATTTGAAACTCAATTCACAAAAATAATATATCCATGGATTAAACCTACTTGATGCTGACTTATTTTACCACGAAGATGTCGACAAGTCACAAAAACAGCGTACGCATTTTACCACAAAAATCACCTAGAGACATAGGATACAAAGGATCTTGTTTTCGTAAATTACCTCACTCAGAAAGCGCTAAAAACGCAGAATTATGATGTGAAAAATACTTAAATAAATCGCAGAAAGAAAACTTGCACTCAAATATCCTTAATGTGATCAGCACTTTTAGTGTCAGATTGATTAATATTTTTGAAGATAAAATATACGCCGACACCTAATGCTAATAATCCCAATCCTGCCATTGCTTGTGTTGGTTTCTCTATCAATGTATTGATTACAAATGCCGCCGAAATTAAAATAAAAATGAGTGGTATGATTGGATAAGCAAATGTTTTGTATGGACGGTCCAAATCTTTTCTTTTGCTTCTAAAAATGAAGATACTTGCTGCTGCCATTGTCATGAAAACAATATCCATAAAAGTCACGTAGGTAATCAGGTTATGGAAAGTTCCCCAAAAAAATAGTAGACAAATGGCCCATCCAGATTGAAGTATCATTGCATTGGCTGGCGTCTTATATTTGGGATGAATTTTTGCTAATGATTTAAAAAACACGCCATCTTTTGCCATTGCAAAATAGATTCTTGGTGCGGACATGGTGTAGATACTAATTGTTCCAAAAATGGAAATCCCTATCATGATGGCCACTAATTTTCCTCCAGAAGCAATTAAAGTTGAGACAGCATCTCCAGCTACTCTTTCTGTTGTCGCAATAGTTGAGATTGGTAATAACATCATGTACGCTAAGTTGATCAATATGTAAATAGTAGTGACAATCACTGCTCCATAGATCATTGCTCTTGGCACATTTCGTTTTGGGTTGATGGTTTCGCCAGCTAGATAAGATGCGTGATGCCATCCACCGAACGACCACAACACACCAATCAATGCTGCCAATACAGCACTCGTGAGATTACTTGGCAAATTCTCAGATAATGTGAAGTTCAACGGTACTTTATCAGCATTATAAAAAGCGAATCCCGCAATGACAATCGCCAACATGGCTCCAAGTTTTAATCCTGTAAATATGTTAGAAAACATCTGACTCACGTCTACCCCAAAAATATTAATCGTAGTCAACAAAATAATGGTCATCATCGCCAACATTATTTTTCCGGTACTGCCCAATTCTATAAAAAAAGTCATGTACTCCGCAAATGCTAGACCCAACGCGGCCAATGCACCTGAAGTGATAACTAACAAAGTAACCCACCCATATAAAAAGGCAACGAGTTCTCCATACGCTTCTTTGAGAAAGACATAGACACCTCCTGCTTTTGGAAACATGCCACCCAATTCTGCAAATGTCAATGCGCCAGTTAATGCAATGATGCCACCTAGTGTCCACACAATTAAAATCAGGGAAGCATTGGGAACAGTTTGTGCAATTTTGGCAGGTGTTACGAAAATACCGGAACCGATACATGAACCTACTGCAATCATGGTTAGGCCATAGAGGGTTAGTTTTCTGTTTAGTGTTGGCATTTTTTGGTTTTGATGTTTCTCTTTATGTATGTTTCGCTCCTTCAGAGCTGGACGAGTGTTATTTGGATGCTATGAGCCCGTTGGCCTCTGGTCCACCAGACAAGCAATAGTTGTTTGTAGCAACCAATTTTAATTATTGAAAATACGTATAACTCTCCACTTGATCATTATTTTTTACAATCATGATTAAATTTCCATTGACTGTTTTTACTTTTTGAATATCTCTGACATCACCGGAAATTCGAATTCCTGAATGTTGTGAATCAATTGGTATAAAGTTGTTTTTGCCGTCCCCTTTTAATAAAAGGCCATAGCTTGCATCATATTTTCCAACTTCTGGTTTTGTTTTCAATAAATTTCCTCCTAGTAAAATGTCTTGATTACCATCTAAATCAAAATCCTCTACTAAAATCGCATACACGGGTGCATATTGTGATTCAATCGGCAACGGAGATAATGAGAAAGAATTGTTGCCTTTGTTTATCAAAATTGCAGAACTTAGATATTCGGTATTACTCTGAGATGCATTTGCTAATTCTTCAGTTGTGAAGATATCTTCAAGCGTTTGATTCACAAAGCTTTCATAATTTACATATTTCTTTTTTAGTTTAGGTAATTGTTGAATTAAATCATGCCTTAGTACCATGGGATAAGACATCGTACCATTGTAACAACTTATGATTTGTTCGACAATCCCATTTTGGTCAAAATCATTGGTAACCAAAGTGATTGGTCGGTCAATTGAAGCCTTGAATCTTGAATTCAATCCATGATTGCCAAGTACAAAATCAATTTTCCCATCCTTATTAAAATCACCAGATTGAATCGTATTCCACCAACCAGTAGAATTGGGTATGTCTTGTTTGATTAATTTTTTATTTTTATTGACAAATACAGAAATGGGTGCCCAGTCTCCTACTACGATTAAATCTTGATCTTCATCATCATCGATATCAGCCCAAATCGCATCCGTGATCATTCCATAATTTTCTAGTTCAGGTGCAATTTGTTTTGTTACATCTGTAAATTTACCTGCACCATCATTTTCAAAAATATACCCGTTGCAAAAGATACCATATGCGTTAGGTTTTAATCGAACACCTACAAAAATATCTTGATCGCCATCATTGTCATAATCCGCTATTTGAATGGTAGATGTACTTTCGTGTTTTCGAAAAGGCAAATCAAATGTTGATTTTTCAAACATCGCATTTCCGTTGTTGAGATACAATCGATCTTTTAATTCTTTTGAGTCTTCAGAAAACTCATTTCCACCACTACAAACATACAAGTCCATATCTCCATCCATATCTGCATCAAAAAAAACAGCATCTATATCTTCTGAATTTTTATCAGTTGCTAAACTAGGTTGAAACATAGATCTAAAACTTCCATTAAGATTTTGAATATACATTTTACCTGATTCTCCTTTTGCACCACCAATAAAAATATCTTCTAGTCCATCGTTATTGATATCCGCCTTCGCTAATCTAGGACCTTCAGAAGACAACATGTGAAATAGCAATGGGTTTTTGTCAAAATCAACAAACTGATTTTCTTTGTGTGTATGATTTAGTGCGTTGATCGGGTCCATTTTTTCAAACAAGGTATTTACAATTGGCTTACCAGTTTTCACAAATCCACGAACGGAAGCTTTTTCATCTACAACAATCAATTGATTGGCTTTTACATTGGTGAATTTGGTCAGTCGATTATCCGGCCAACTAATAATGATAGAATCAATTACTTCATGTGCTCCAATACCAAAATTTATTCTAGGATCTACAGAAGATTGAAAACCTCGAATTGGCATTTGCTCTTGCATCATCATTTCATCTTTAATATAAATGACGACTCTACTTCCGACTGCATCTGTATTTTTTCCTTTTCCTTGAAGGTTTAATTTTATAAAATTATTACCACTGGATTGATTCTCATAAATGAAAGGAGGCATATTGACATTGTTGATGACTAAGTCAAGATCGCCATCATTATCCAAATCACCATAGGCCGCTCCGTTGGAAAAACTTGGTGACTCTAAACCAGCTTTTGTGGTTACATTTTCAAAAATCAAATTGCCATTATTTTGAAATAAGTAATTTGCAATGGGCGTCGACGGCATATCGTCAACTAATTGTTGGATATTGACACCATCTGTTGTGCTTTCATTTGCTATGTAGTTGATATAATCTTGGTTGGTGAGATCTCTATAAATTCCATTGGCGATAAAAATATCTTTGAATCCATCATTATCGTAATCAGCCATCAGGGAACCCCAGCTCCAATCCGTTGCTTCGACATCTGCCAATCTTCCTACTTCACTGAAAGTTTCATCTCCATTGTTGAGGTGCAACATATTTCTAGCAAATTGGTGATAGTAGCCATTGGAAATATTCATCTGATGACGTCCCCAACTTTCAAAATTCATAGAAGTTTTGATTCGTGCATCCGAATCTGGTAACATTTCAGTTACAAAAATATCGAGTTCTCCATCATTGTTGATATCTGCAATATCGGCTCCCATTGATGCACCTGATATGGAACGCATTTGTTCTTCCAATTTTTCAGTAAAAGTTCCGTCACCATTATTGATATAAACATAATCTTTTTCGAAAAAATCATTTGAAACATAAATATCTTGCCATGAATCATTATTCATATCTCCAACGGTCACTCCTAAACCAAATCCAATAAGGCTCCCATAAATTCCTGCCTCTTCAGAAATATCAACAAATTTTCCATTTACATTTTTAAAAAATTTATCTCCTCCTACTTCATCTCGTTTTGTACGTTGATTTTTTTTGCGATTGAAATTTCCAATATTTTGATAAGAATTATTGAGCAAGTACATATCCAAATCACCGTCTTTATCATAATCGAAAAAAGCCGCATGCGTTGAGTAACCTTTATCTGCGATTCCATATGCTTCCGCCATTTCCGTAAATGTATTGTCGCCATTATTGATAAATAATTCATTTTGTTTATTGTCACCTTTTATATCTCCGGAATTGCAAACGTAAATATCAACATAAGTGTCGCCGTTGACATCCGCCATACTTACGCCTGTTGACCAAGAACGATCCCCACCGACACCTGCAGTTTCGGTAATGTCCTCGAATGTAAAATCACCATTGTTTAAATATAATTTATTGGAAACTTGATTGCCTGTAAAATAAAGGTCATACCAACCATCTTGATTGACATCTCCAACAGCTACTCCACCCCCGTTGTAGAAATTTCGGTAGGTGTAGATATTGAATTCATCATCGTACGTCAGTTTGTTGTTAAAATCTACACCAGCTAATTGATTATCGACCAAGTGAAAGCTAGGTCCTGTAGTTCCAAAGACTGGCTCTTCTTGCTGACATGCAAAAAAATGTAAGGATATTAGGAGGAATAAAACTACTTTTCGGGTAAGCATTTAATTCTAGGCTGACAATTTGTGTATTAACTATTAACTTAATACGTCTTTTAGCTTGTTTTGATGCTTGATTTTGAAGAATATTTAAGCTTAGAAAGTAATTTTTTTAGCGTTGCTAGCTTTATTTGGCATACGATAAAATCTTGGTTCGTAAATTTCATCACGCAGAAGTTGCTGAATTTCGCAGAGCTAGTACGTGAAAACTACGCAGAAAAATCGCAGAAAGAATTACAAATATATTTTACATTTTACCACTTATTTCACTTTTTCAAGTTGCAACTCTTCTACAATCAACGCTCCTACTTGCTCTCCTTGCAAAACGCCTTCTGTAATTGCAGGCATATAGTGAATCCCACCATACAATCGACTGATGGCAGCTTCAGCAGAGGCGGCTTTGAAAGATTCAAAGGCACGAATTCCAAGGCCATATTTTTTCTCTACATCATCTACGAATACAAATGAATCTCCGAACAATGCAGTTAAGGTTGTTGCGGCGGCAGTAGAAATAACACTATGTCCACTGGTGTGTTCTGGAAAAGGTGGTGTCTGTAAAATTGGCACCCAATCTTCATCAATATATTCATTAATAACCGTCTCTGGCCGTACTAATGAACTTCTGTATTTTTCATCCCAACAAGCTATAAAACCATCGAATAAGGAGATAGACACTAAGGTAGATACTCTAATTGCATTTGCTAAAGATAATTCGGCTTTTTCAGAAGCGATGTTAGAGATTCCCATCCAATGTCCACCAGGTGTTATTTTTTTTGTAGCAAACATGATATGACCTGTTTGATTCATAACAAAAGGATTACAATCCCAGAAGCTGGCAATTTCTTTTTGATCTTTTGTAATTTTATTGACCACTTCATATACTTCCAATGTCTTTTTTCTAAAGTCACTTCCTTCTTTTAAATCAAAAGGTGGCGGTGGCAATATTCTGAATTGACTCGCCGAATCGAGTACCATCGTACGGATTTTATTCCAGTGAGGCTCGATTCCTTCCATATAGGCTGGAGGGGTTGGTTTCCATCGAGCAGGATCATCTGAAATAGAAAATTTTGAAAAGGAACGGGTCTTGTCGTAGTTATCTTTTTTTGCCCAAGCAAGAATATGATTTGCTACTTCTGCTCCATATTTTTTGGAATTTTCTAACACTGATCTTGGAATTCCTAGTGAATCTAATTTTTCAAAATAGTTTTGCGCCTTTGCAATCATTTTATCTTCGGAAAAAATCAGTTGCGTGCCTATTTTATAAAATGCAGCTAATGCAGCAATTTCTTTTGAAACTAAGGTATCATTCGTGATTGGAATTGGAGTGAGACCGTGCAATTTTCCTGCTAATAAATTGGTCTTATTTTCTGCTAGAATTTCATTTGCTGCAATGCATGGATAGGCATATATTCGACTTGCTACTGGTGGGGAAAATATGTCGTGTACGATGACGTCGGTTAGTCCATCAAGTGCTTCGTGGAAGTCTGTTGCGTTGTCTACTATAGGTTGATAGTCAGATTTTGTTAATTGTGGTTTGTCTGATTTGCAGGCACTTAATGAAATCAGGATTAATAAACAGCAAATATATTTAAACTTCAGTGTACTCATCGGTTATATTATTAAAAAAAACTAGCTTTTGCTCCAGCAAAGAAATCATCTAATAGTTAAATTTTCAATTTGAAATCGAAGGAGTCTGAATTCTTTTTACTTTTCCATTGATGAAAAGTAAACAAAAATCTAGATTTTAAAAACTCGTCCCTCGGACATTTAAAATCCGCCACCCGCTACAAAATGCTTGCGTGATCTAACTTTCTACTAAAACTCAACTATAGATCCTAGCATCAATTTGATTAATAGCAATTAATATTGATTACGCTCACTTTGCCCTCCTATTCAACAAAAAAGGCTTTGACTGATCGACTGTAAAAACTGCTTGACTCTTGTTTATAACAATTAATTGTCGGGTTGCTAATGTTGGATCTAAATCTAGTGTCTTAGGATTACTTATAGAAATTTTGTCTCCTTTATTTATTTCAGCAACCATTACTGGCCATCCATTATTAGCTCCTAATTCAGCGATAAAACGATCTTCATTTCCTAGTATTATCAGTTGGTCATTCCAGACTTCCGCATCTTTGATAGCTGTGTATTGGAATTCATCAGCTAATGGTTGATGTTTATAGCCGTTTTTACCAGATATAAATAGAATCGATCTCAATTCGGTTAGTTGCTTTGTTTCGACTGGTTCTGCATTTGTTAATTGATCAATTGATTCGACTTCAGCGAATTTAGGATAATTGATAAAATCTTTTTTCAATGCTGGTACTTGTTCAATCATTCTATCCAATGCGTGAAAAGGCATATATTGATCGAAATAGGAATTAAAGATAAATGATTCTGTACTTGAATTTTTATCAATATCAAAAACATATAACCAAGTAGGCACGTCCTCACTAGCTGTCCATTTAAAATTCATTCCTGCATTTCCAGCAACGATATCTTGAATGCCATCGTCATTTAAATCTTCGAATGCCAAACAATTCCAAAGTCCTTTATATGGTTGGATACTTTTGGCAAATTCATTTTCAAAATCCAATGATTCTCCATTATTTAAGCCGACCAATATTGACATCCAATCACCAGAAATTACTAAATCAATATCATCATCTCCGTCTAAATCTAACATTTTACTATCGGTCACCATACCTAATCGTTTTTTCCAAATCATTTCTAAACCGAAACCTCCTTTGTTACTCAACAAAAAACTATAGGGCGATAAACCATAAGCATTTGGAATAGAACGAGCTCCAACAAACAAATCTGGAAATCCATCTCCATTGATATCACCAGTTGAAATCGTGCTTCCATTGGTAAAAGGTAAAGAAATTGGCAACCGTTTTAAATTTCCTTTTCCATCATTCAAATAAAGTCTATCCTGCAAAAGTGGATTGGTTTCTGTTACGTCATTTCCACCACTTACTACATACAAATCCAAATCGCCATCTCCGTCAAAGTCTAATGAGGTAGCGGCAACATCTTCATGTTTTGCATCTTTTTTGAAGTCTAAATTTTCTTGTTCTTTGTATTGACCATTTGATTTACCTAACAATAATTTTGCTTCTGCAAATCTTCCGCCACCAACATACAAATCTTTAACTCCATCTCCATTAAAATCAGCTGCATGGATTGTTGGACCTTCACTTGATAATTTTTCTGGAATCAAAATATCGTGATCGTAATCAGCATACTCATTGTCTAGATGTTGTAATGGTAGATTTGAAATTTCAAAAGGCAATTTATTTTTTGCAAAGGATTTATTTTGATTGAATGACTCACCCATTTCAGGTGATAATAAATGAGTTTGATTCAACTCCAAATTTCTAATCAACTTTACCTTTCTATCTGGCCATGATACAATTACTGAATCCACTGTACTAGTTGCGGTCAATGGAAAATGCAGCAATTGAGTAGACGAAGATTGAAATCCTCTCACTGTATAATTGACTTTGGTAATTGCAATATTCTCGCCTTTTACGGTCACACTTGCTCCTAATGTAGATTTGTTGTTATCAAATTTGAAAGAAATATATTTTGGATTGTTCGTGTCGTTTCTATAAAGAGATGCCGTCTGATCAATATTATTGGTAACCAAATCTAAGTCGCCATCCAAATCAAAATCCGCATAAGCAGCTCCATTACTAAAAGTCGGTTGACCTACAAAAGCGTTTTGAATATCAGAAAAATCAAGTGGTGCATTTTGCTGGAACAATACATTCGTCAATTTTTGCGTCGGCATGATATCCAACGTCTGTTTCAATTCTTCTTCTGTAATTTCGTCTTCCAACATTTGACCTTGCTTGTTGAGGAATTTCATATATTCCAAATCATTTGGTCTTTTGACAATTCCATTGGTTATGAATAGGTCATTTAAACCATTGTGATCAAAATCTTGACAAAGCACTGCCCAACTCCAATCGGTCGCATAGGTTTTTGTAAAAAGTGCTAGATCTACAAAACGGTCCTGCTCATTGATGTGTAGATGATTCCGTGCATACTGTGTTTCAAATCCCAAGGACTCTCTGATCTCAAAAACTTTTTCAGCATCTTCGCCAGCAGAACGCATGGCAACTTCTTTATCCCAAGGCAACATATCGGTTGTAAATACATCCAATTGACCATCTGCATTGATATCAGCCACATCTATGCCCATTGTGAATTTTGAGGTTTGTGGAAAAAATTCGGAGATGCTTTCTTTGAAAGTTCCATTTTTATTGTTGAGATAGAGATAGTCATTTTCATGAAAATCATTACATACATATATGTCTGGATAACCATCGTCATTGAAATCATGAATAGCACCACTTAAACCATATCCTAATGATGAACTAAATATTCCTGCAGTTTCGGTGACATCAATAAAAGTAGATTTGCCCTGTGCCAATTGATTTTGAAATAATCGATCACCGGCCAAAGGATCTGATTTTTTTCGACGACGCGTATCTCCAAAACTTGCAACCGAATGCACGGAATGATTTACTAAATAAACATCCACATCACCGTCCAAATCAAAATCTAGAAACAAGGCTTGTGTTCCGTACCCCGAAAAATCTAAACCGAATGATTTGGACTGTTCTGTAAATTGTCCTGTGCCGTCATTGATGTATAATAAATTGTGAGTTGCACTTTTTGAAAATGGAGCAACTTTGGAAACGTAAATATCTAAATCTTTATCGTTGTCAATATCGACGACTGCAACACCAGAAGACCAAGTATTATCATTTTGAATTCCAGCTGCTGCTGATATTTCTTTGAATTGGAGGGATCCTAAATTTTTGTAAAGTTTGTCAGCAGTTTGGTTGGCTGTAAAAAAAATATCTTCCAATCCATCATTATCAAAATCGCCAACGCCTACTCCACCTCCATTGTAATAATATAAGTATTCAAAAATATTGAGTTTCGTATCTGACTTCAATTGGTTATTAAAATCAAGGCCACTTTCTTTTACGGATAATTCAGTGAAATTCACCGCACTGTCGCTATTAAATGGCGTTACCTTTCCTTCTTCATTTGGCGAACAAGCAGCCATAAAAATCAAACATAAAAAAATCCCAAGTTGGTTTCTCATTAGTATTTCAACACTTTTAAAGAATCTTCGCTGACATTGACGAGTAGTTTATTGTCAATAATTTCGAGCCCTCTAATTTCGCCTTTTATATTCAATTCATTCATTTTTGCGACAAAATTTAGTTCACCTTTATTTTCCAAATAAATTCCTCTTGACGCATCAAAAATTCCCAACTCAGGTTTTGCTTTACTTAAATTTCCTCCCAAAACGATGTCCATATCCCCATCATGGTCAAAATCATCAGTTGCAATGGAATGAATATTTGTAAACTGCGCCTCGTGAGGCAAAGGATGTGCATTGAAAGTTCCATCACCTTCGTTGATAAATAAGGTGGTTTCTAAATTATCTGCGTAATAAGTAGTGGCTGCTTTTAGTTTATTAGGATCGATTATTTCTTCAATGGATGCTGATTTAAAAGACTCGAAATCTGGAAATACTTTTTTCAAGGATTTCATTTGGTCGATTAAGTTATGTCTCAAAGCAAACGGGTAATATTTGTTATCTTTCCCAGGTCCGCACATGATTCCTTCACCAGATCCATTGCCATCGAAATCTGAAAAATACATTTTTATAGGTTGATCTGTTGATGCTTTGAAACGACTATTGGTTCCATGATTTCCAGCAAGGATATCCAAATCTCCGTCTTTGTCGATGTCAACTAAATGTAGTGTTGACCACCACCCTGCTAGTCCTTTGTTAGATTTTATTTTTTGATTAGTAAAACTTCCATCTTCATTTTGCAAAATTGTGAGTGGCATAAATTCACCTACTAAAATGATATCTATATCTCCATCCTGATCTATATCTGCCAATTTTGCATCTGTCACCATTCCGATATCTAACAATTGTTTTGCTTTATTGGAGGTGACCTCTGTAAACTTTCCTTGTCCGTCGTTTTCATACAAATGTGATGAACAGGGCATTCCACATTGTCCGATCTTAATTCTTTCAGTAGCGAGGATATCTAAATCTCCATCTTTATCAAAGTCGAATGCTTTCAATGCAGAGGTACTCATTTTTGGAAAGTTCGTTTCAAATTTTGTATCGTTTGAAAAAATTCCTTTGCCATCATTTAGATAAATTTTGTCAACTAAAAATGGTGAGTATTTTGAGTGCTCAACGCCTCCTGCCGCCAACAATAAATCTAAGTCTCCATCATTATCTAAATCCACTAAGTCTGCTTTTACATATTCTGATTCTATGTCTTTTGCTAATTGAGGAGATATGATTTGTTTAAAATTCCCATTCGTAGTTGATGTCCAAATTTCTGTCGCCGCTCCTTTGGCACCAGGTAAAACAATATCTATACGTCCATCCTTATTGACATCGCCTTTTGCTATTTCTCCACCTTCATTGCTTCTCATCCAAAAGATTAATCTTTCTTGATTGAAATCAGAATAGGCTTTTTCATTTTTAATATATGGGATTGAATTATCTGGTCTAAAAACTATTTTTTTCTTTTCTCTCAATCCTGGCTGAGCAACAGTCGCATCTGATTCTTTGATAATTAATTCTTGATTTGCTTGTATACCTGGAAGGATACTTTGTTTTCCAGATGGCCAATTCACTTGCACTTCTACTTCATTTGCATCTCCAAGCCCTATGGTCATTCGATGATCTACAGAAGATTGAAAGCCTTTGCAAGTTATATTTTCGAAGTACATTTCTTCGTTTTCAGTAACAATTTGCACTCGAGCTCCGATTCCGAATTTATTTTTACCAGTACCTTCTAACTTTATTCTAAGGAAATTATTCCCAATCGTATTATTCTCGTAAACAAAACATGGCATGTTGATATTGTTCACAACCAAATCTAAGTCTCCATCATTATCTAAATCACCATAAGCAGCTCCATTGGAAAAACTCAGTTCTGATAATCCTAAATTATGGTCTAGTTGAAAATCAGTACCACCCACATTTCTAAAAGCCATATTTTTGACTTTGTTGGAAGGAATGATATCTATAAGTTCTTTGTAATCAATTCCTTCTTTGGAAACAATTGACTGAATAACCGATTCATTGGCAATGTGTTCTAAATAATCTTGATTGGTTAAATCTTTGTAGATGCCATTGGCAATAAATAAGTCACGAAATCCATCATTATCCATATCAAAAAACAATGCTCCCCAACTCCAATCAGAAGCATGCACTTCCATCTCGCGAGATATCTCAACAAAATATTTACCACCTTGATTGAGGTGCAACATATTTCGAGTAAACTGATGGTGATAATCATTTTTAACATTGTAACTGTAACGATTCCAATCATCAAAAGTGGTCACTGTTTTTAATCGCTCATACTCATAAGGAAGCATGTCGGTTACGAAAATATCGGTGTATCCATCATTGTTGATATCCGCAGCATCCGCTCCCATCGATGCCGCACTTATGGAACCAATTTGATCTACTAAATCTTCTTTAAATTTTCCATTGCCTTGATTGATATAGAGGTAATCTCTTTCAAAAAAATCGTTGGAGATAAATATATCTAACCAATTGTCGTTATTAAAATCACTGACGGTAACTCCAAGACCGAAACCAATTTCACTTCCATAAATCCCCGCTTCTTCACTGACATCCACGAATTTATTTCCATCATTTCTCAACAATTTATCTCCACCTAATTCATCTCTAACGGTACGTTGATTTTTTCTTAAATTAAAACTACCAATTGCCGTGTAACTATTGTTTAATAAATACACATCCAAATCTCCATCTTTATCATAATCAAAAAAAGAAGCGTGTGTTGAATACCCTTTATCGTTGAGACCATAAGCCTTTGCTTTTTCTTCAAAAGTCAGGTCTCCTTTATTGATGAACAATTCACTTTCTTTATCATCGCCATTTAAGTCACCTGAATTACATACGTAAATATCTAACAATCCATCTCCATTTACATCTGCGAAAGTAACTCCAGTTGACCAAGCTTTGGTTCCAGCTACTCCTGCTGCATCCGTAATATCTTCAAATTGAAAATCCCCTTTGTTAAGATATAACTTATTAGAAGATTGATTGGAAACAAAATAAATGTCTATTAAACCGTCATTGTTGATATCACCAAGAGCGACACCTCCACCATTGTAAAAATTTCGGTATTTATAAACATTAAAATCATTGGTAGATGTAATCTCATTGTTAAAATTAATACCGATGGATTCGTTATCCTTCAAGTCAAATAAAGCAGTAGTAACTTCTTCATTCTTTTGACAAGTAGTCAATAGCAATACGATAAATATGGCTGTAATTATTCTAATCATTTTACGATGGTGTCTACATAGCGTAAATCAACTATTTTGACAGCTACTTTTTTATTAGAAAGTGGGTACATAGTGATGCGTCGATTGCCGTCGACTTTTACTTTTGCATCGAGTTCGTTATTTACATTAAATTTGAAAAAATCATTTCCTGGATAGACTTCCATGTAATGTTCTTCCAAGGTACTTATCAATACAGGACTATGGTATTTCTCATTCCATGGTGCCCAATTTTCAAATTCCATAATCAAATCCATCCCTCTCATAATTTTTTCTTCATCAAACATTCCATAAAATAACATTGTAATTGTGTTGAGGGAATCTGTGTGTCCTTTTGGCAACAATTTATATTGTGCGTATTGATTTCCTGGGCCAGCACCAATTATTCCTTGTTTATTTAATTTCCAACAAAGATCAAAATAGGCTTTCTTAGTCATACCCATTTCCAAGTCCATTGGCAAATCCGTATAAATCTGGCCTTTTGCTTTTTCCTCATTCACTGCTTTTTCATAATCAGATTTACAAGCAGTTGCTAGAAAAATCAACAAACAAAATGACCCTAAAATTATTTTTTTCATAAGTTGGAACATCTTATAATATCTCCGTTTGTATTTGTCAATAAAAATCCATCTTCTGTATTTACAAGACTTCTTATTTCTCCATTAATGTTTAGGCTTTTTATTGCTAAGTCCTTTTTATCTCTCTGATTTGATGGTAAAGATAGTTGCCACATTTGAGAACCATCTTCTCTTCCGAATTGTGGTTTTATTTGATAATTGTTTCCACCAATTAATAAATGATGCTCACCAGAAATTTCTGTTAATAAGGTAGTGTGTACACTTGAATACTGAATTTCTGAAGGCAACTCGACTTTTTTCAATTGACCATTGTCATTTAAATATAATTGAGATGCCGTCTCTTCCAATGGAATCTTTTCAGCAGCCGCTACTTGTTCTGTTCCAAGCAATTCCGACAAGGATGCTTTTGCATATTTGTGATATTTTAAAAATTGTTTATTAAGTTGCGGAAAAACAGAAGTTAATTCATCTTTGTCCAATACTGGAAAATATTTACCATTATCTTTTAAACATAAGATTGGATCTTTTTTACCATTTCCATTAAAATCAGTCACTACCAAAACATGATTTGAATTAAATCCAGTATTATGTCCACAGTTTCCTAAAAATAAATCTACTGTCCCGTCATTATTAAAATCTTGGATCTTGACATGATTCCACAAGCCATTGGAATTTTTAAATCCAAAATCTGAATTTCTTTCTTGAGGTCCATTTTTCGTTAGACTGAAGATAGTTACATCCATCCATTCTCCAACGATAATCAATTCCATTTTTTGGTCTTTATCTATATCGATCAAACCGATGTCGGTGATTATACCAAGATTTTCAAATGCTGATATCGTTTGACTTTTAAATCCTTTTCCTTGTTGATTAATTAAAACAATGACACTTCCTTTTTCTCCATAAGGTTGGTTGTGTTTACTATCTGAAATTAATAGGTCTTGGTAGCCATCCTGATTCCAATCGTAAGGTAACGCTGCACTTGTGGATATCGGTTTTTGATCTATAAAGTTATTTTGAATCATATAGCTATTGCCCTTATTTTCCAAAATAATATCTTTCAAACCAGGATCATTTTTAATAAAAGCGGAACCACCACAAGCCAAGAAAATATCTTCATCTCCATCATTATCCATATCTAAAAATACGACATCATTGACTTCAGAAGGATTGGTTGCATCAAAACTTTGAAGGATTGACATTTTTCCATCAGTGATTTTGACGATGCTACTATTTTGATTTTTGGGTGCTCCGAGGAAATAGTGATTTTTAGTTCCTTCGATTTTTTTAATCAACGGACTCTTTTTAGGATTCATTCTGTGGATCAATTTATCTCTATCGAATTGGTCGAATGAATTTTTTCCAGGAATGGTATGAAGTGTATCTAGTACAATGATTTCTTCATGCTGATTTTGTAAATTTGAAAACAATGTCCCACTACCCTTCTCAAGCATATAAAGACTATCCGTTTTTAAATTTTCAAATCGTTCATATTTTCCATTTGGCCAAACTACAATTAGTGAATCCACCGGCACATCTGATTTTCCGAGACCCGTATGTAATCGATATGGAACAGAAGATTGAAATCCACGAGATGGAAATAGTTCTTGCATATATGTATTTCCATTGTGATATAAATAGACTTTCGATCCGATTGCAAAACGGTTTTTTCCAGGCAACGACAATTGCACATCTATGAAATGATTACCTTCAATATCTTGAGCGGTATTCTCATAAACGGAAGCCACCGCATTGACATTACTAACTATTAAATCTTGATCTCCATCATTATCTAAATCTGCATAAGCACAGCCATTGCTAAAACCGGGTTCCCCTAATCCCCATTCAGTCGCCATATCTTTGTAAACTAAATCACCTGTATTTGAAAAAAGATGATTGGGAATCGGTGTACTTGGCATACTATCAATCAATTTGGTGATTACGCGTCCACCTTGTTTGATCATAGAGCCCACTCGTTCTTTATCCGCAATAAATCCTAAATAATCTCGATCCAATAGATCTTTGTAAATTCCGTTGCTGATAAAAATTTCTTTGTTGGTATCGTTATTAAAATCTTGGATAAGGCAAGACCAACTCCAATCAGTGGCATTGACTCCTGCCATTCTGCCTACTTCAGCAAATGACTCACCTCCTAAATTTCTTTGTAAAGTATTTCTTGGAAACTGGTGATCATAACCTTGTTTAATCGCTAAGTTATATTTCTTCCAAGTCTCATAAACAGCTTTTGTTTTTCGTCGTTCCAAATTACCAGGCAACATTTCAGTAACCATTAAATCTGGGCAAAGGTCATTGTCTAAATCTCCTGCATCCGCACCCATCGCACCCAATGGCAAACTATTAAAGTAAGCTGTACCCGATTCTTGGAAAGTACCGTTTTGTTGATTGATGTATAGATAATCTTTTTCGAAAAAATCATTGGATATATAAATGTCGGGCCAATCATCTAAATTGAAATCACTGATGGTAATTCCTAGTCCAAATCCAATGTCACTGTTATAAATACCAACTTTTCTTGCTACATCCTTGAACTTCCCGTTCTCGTTGATCATGAATTTATTTCCATCCGGAGAAGCTTCGTCTCTAGAAGTTGATTTTAAATCCAGCCCTCCACCAATCGGTTTAGTAGAATTGTTGAGAATGTAACAATCCAAATCTCCATCTTTATCAAAATCCAAAAAAGCAGATTGGATACTAAGTCCTTTAATATCCAATCCGTAAGCTTTGGCTTGATCTGTAAAAGTAAGATCTCCATTATTGATAAAAAGTTCATTGTATCTTCTTGGACCGTTTGGATCACCGCCTTTGCAGACATATAAATCTAACAATCCATCTGCATTGATATCAACCATGTTGGCACCCGTGCACCATACATCTGGACAGGCAACACCTGCTATTTCGGTGATGTCTTCAAACTGCCAATTTCCTAAATTGAGATAGAGTTTATTGTCGACTTGATTTCCGGTGAAGAAAATATCGATGAGTCCATCATTGTTGATATCACCGCAAGAGACGCCTCCGCCATTGTAAAAATTTCTGTAGAGATAAGGATTGAAATCTTCCGTATAGGTAAGTGTGTTTTCGAATTGTATACTGATATCTTTCTTTTCAACAAACAGGGTATTTGTTGCTATTTTTTCTTTTTGACATGAAAGAAAAAGAAGTATTAATATGAGTGGAACCCCTCTGTACAAGTGCTAGTTTTCGTTGTTTAATATTGCTTAATAAAAGAAGGGGAAATTTACAAAATAAATTTCCCCTTCAAAAGTTACAATCCTAAAATTAATTGAATCTTAATACCCAGGATTTTGTGAAAGTGGTTCTCCAGTCGCCGCTGTGATTTGATCACTAGGGATTGGGAACAAGTTTACGTGATCTGATGCATCTGCTGGTTTTTCCCACCAAGCATCATTGTATTTTTGAAAACGGATCAAGTCTGTTCTTCTAGAAGTTTCTTGAAACATTTCTCTTCCTCTTTCAGCCAAGAATTCACCAGCATCGATACTTGAGTAATCACTTACTCCAGCTCTTGCTCTCAATTCGTTGACAAATGCGAGACCTGCATTCCAGTCACCAGCTGCTCTAGCCATTCCTTCTGCTCTGTTTAGGTATAATTCTCCTAATCTTACGATTGGAAAATCATTGTCCATGTTATCTCTACCCAATTGCTTGAAGCTGAATTTTCCAGGTCTTGCTCCTGCTTCTCTTAGTGAGTTAGGAACCAACTCGTTGATTGCAGGTGTATAGTTTAAAACTAAATCACCATCATCAGAAGCATAATCCAAAATATCAGATCCACCAAAATCTAATTGTGGTCCTACGATAAAACTTGCAGTTTTTCTAGCATCACCATCTTCGTAAGAGTTGTAAAACTCTTCTAGTGTAGCATAACCGTTCCATGGTTGAGCGTCGAAGTTCCAAGTAAATTGACTTGAATAGTGAAGGTTCATTTGAGAAAAATTCATTCCACCACCAGTTACTTCGTCGTAATTAACAGCGAAGATGTGTTCTGGGTTAGCCGTATTGTTAGGTGCAAAAACTGCTGCATATCCTTCTAAATTATCAGGATCAGAAGGAACACCATTTCTTTTTCCTAAATTGGAAACCGTGCAACCAACACCACAAAGTGTGTAAACACCTGCATCCATAACATATGCTGCCGCCATTGCTGCTTCACTGTATTTTGGAGTACCTGTGTAAACTTCTGCGTTTAGATAAACTTTTGAAAGGATACCTAAAGCAGCGTATTGATTAATTTGATATGAATTAACTGCTGTTGTCAATGCAGAACCTGAAGGATCCATTGTTGAACTAACTGCAGAAATATCTAATACATCTAACAATTCACTTTCAACAAAGTCAAAAACTTCTTGTCTTGTCACTTGAGGTGCATCAGCACCTGGAGTCGTAACGATTTTTACATTTCCATATAAATCCATCAATCTCCAATAGTAGTATGCTCTCAGTGTTCTAGCTTGAGCTACTTGGTTGGCATCTAAATCAGGATTGGCGATTGCTTCGTTACAAGTAGTAATGGCACCATAAGTTTGTGTCCAGGTACCATTGACCATTGCATGTGTAGGAGTATAAGAGTGTCTATGTAATTCTACCAAGATTCCACCATCGAACCAGTCACCACCTTTTGCACAGATAGCCATCTCGTCGCTTGAAATTTCTTGAATAGAATAATACCCGCCGTGATTAGCAGTTCCAGCATCTCTCAAAGATGCATATACTGCTGATAATGCTCCAGATGTTCCACCAGTTGTGCTTACTCCATCAATATTAATATCGGAAGTAATATCTCCTACTAAATCTTCATCAAGATTAGTACAAGAGAATCCAAACAAAAGGATTGCTGAGGCAAATAAGAATTTTATAAATATTTTCATTTTTGTTCTCTTTTAAAAATTAAGTTGTACACCCAAAGTCACAGACCTTGAATTAAAATAATTATTTCTTCTGTCGATACCTGGAGCCAATGGATCATTATATCCAGCATCTACTTCTGAAAGTTGGTTCCCATTATCTTCAGCACCACCATCTAATAGGTTTGGTTCTGGATTAGAACCGGTATAACCAGTGATTGTAAATAGATTTCTTCCAGTCAAAGAAAAGACTCCTGAGTCAAATACACCACCGCCGAAATCGATTTTTCTTCCGATGGTCAAGTTATCTAATTTGAAGAAATCTGCTTTCTCAACGTATAGTGAACTATATCTTGCCGCTGTCAAACCATCAACTGCTAACTCTGTGTTTACATAGTTGTAAGAAGATTGAGTTGAAACTTGTGGCTCGTAGAATGCTCTAAAAGTATTCACAAGACTATGACCGAAAGCTCCTCTAAAGAATGCGTTTACATTCCATTTTCCGATAGTCAACTGGTTAGTCCAACCCAATTCGAAATCAGGAAGACCATTTCCTAACACTTCAAAATCTGCATTTTCATCAAGTGCATTATCTCCTCCAGATACTACCATTCCATCACCATTCAAATCTTTAAATACTGGAGAACCATCTTCTCCTACGCTGTCATAAACTGGTCCCCAAATTTGACCAATTTCTTCACCAACTTGAACTAGTATCATATTGGTTCCATTTTGTCCTGGTGCACCCAAGTTACCTCTTACTTCACCTGCGAAGTCTTCAGATACATATTCGTCAAGTACTGTCTTGTAAGTTGAAAATACAACTCCGGTATTCCATGTAACATTACTGTTAGCAAGCACATCGTAATTCAAGCCTAATTCTAAACCTGTTGTACTTAATGCTCCAACATTTTCTACTCTTTTATCAACACCAAATACTGCAGGATCTACATCTCTTTCTAAGATAAAATCAGAAATGTCTCTTAGATAAAAATCTACAACAAATCCAAGTTTTCCAACATCCCCTTCTAAACCAATATTTGTTTCAGCTTTTTGCTCCCATTTCAATTCAGGATTTGCAGCTCTCAACAATTTGGTTGATACGGAACCATCATCGCCATTAACGATTTCTCTAATTTCTTGAGAAAGTCCCCAATCCTTAGGAAGTGCTCCAGTCACACCATATCCAGCTCTTAGCTTCAATCTGTCAAATGCACCGATATTAGCAACTCTTGCTAAGTCAACACCAACACCAACTGCTGGGAAAATTCCCCACTTATTGTCAGCACCAAGCTTTGTTGAGCCTTCTCTTCTTAAAGATGCATTTACAAAGAATTTGTCATCCATATTCCAGTTAGCTCTACCAAAAAATGCAATGATCTTTTCATCTGGACTTACTTGAGAGTTGAAATCAATTAAACCTGCATTATTCAAATCTTGAGATGCTTCTAGAATGTTAGAAAAATCTTTTGAACCATCAGGGAAGTCACCAGCACTTAAAAAAGTACTATTGAAATTATCTTGTTGATAACTATATCCACCCGTAACTGTCAAGTTAGATGATCCTAAGTCTGCAATGTAAGTTGCAAATGTTTCAAACAATTGTGTCGTTCTATTTTCTTCATACACTTCTGCTAAACCTCTTCTAATAGGACTTGTTGCATTTCCTTTAAATAAGGAAGTTGTAGGATAAAATTTTCTATTCGCAAAATCGATATTCTGACGTCCAACTCTAACATTGAATTTCAAATTATCAAGAATAGAATATCCGAATAATGCTCCAAGATTGGTCTCTCTTCTTTCTCCTTCATTCTTATTTTGTTCGATAATTGATTTAGGATTGAATGAATCAAATAATCCTAATGTCTCGAAAAAACCTCCAAACTGATCTGAGTTAAACGCAAAAGGAGAATCTGCTCCAAATACAGGTGCAGTCGGGTTGTACAATACCGCATATCTTAAAGCTTCATCAAAACCTTGATCAGATTTTTTGTTTAATAATGAAGTGTTTAAGTCAATCGTTAATCTATCATTGAAGGCAGCTGTTCTGAAATTTAATCTTGTATTGAACTGGTTAAAACCAGTGTTATCCAAAATACCTTGTCCGTTTCTAAGGTTGGCAGAAACTCTAAAAGAAGAATTGTCTCCAATACCTCCTGTAGCAGCTAAACTATGGTAATTAGAAACAGCAGTTCTTGTTACTTCATCCACCCAGTCAGTTGCACTTCCAAGATCCGTACCTCCGGCTGCTTTAAATTCTCCAGCATCCATAATTTGTACTGAATTCAAAGGAGAAGAAGAAGCTAATTGGCCGTTGTAAGAAAACTTCACACCTTGACCTGCTTTTCCTTTTTTAGTTGTAACAATGATTACACCTGACGATCCTCTTGATCCATAAATCGCAGAAGCAGATCCATCTTTAAGAACATTAATGGATTCAATATCGTTTGGATCCAAGTTGTCTAATGAAGCTCCAATGATACCATCGATTACGATTAGTGGTTCTGAGTTGGCCCCTACAGTTGAGATACCTCTCAAACGAATTACACTTTTAGCATTCGGGTCACCACCACGATTGTAAACTTGTAGACCTGCTACTTTCCCTTGCATCAATTGTGCAGGATCGGTAATGTCTCCTTGGTTGAAATCTTCTGCATCTAGTTTTACAACAGCAGATGTGATTTCTTTTTCATTTTGAGCCCCGTAACCGACGACTACAACTTCATCTAGCAAAGTTCCAGAAGTCATTGATAAATCCATCACATTTGAATCGGTCAATTGCATGGTTTTCGTTCCAAAGCCTGTGTAAGAAAATTCTAAGGCAGTAACACCATCTGGAACTGTGAGGGAATATTTTCCATCAAAGTCGGTGATTGTGCCCGAAGTGGTTCCGACAGCAATGATACTCGCCCCTATTAGCGGTTCGTTGGTATCACCATCGAGTAGTGTTCCGGAAATGGTCCGTTGTGCTATAGCAAAGTTGGTACAAGCCATAAACAATAGCAGCAACATACATTTTCCAATTAGGTTGATTTTAAGTTTCATACTAATTTGGTTTAATTTAAATAGTTTATTCGAATATATCTAAAAATGACATACCTAACGCATGTCATAATTATTCAATGAACAATTATCGTGGGATTAGTTTGATATAAATGACAAGTAACGCTTAACAGAACCGTTTGAATAAACGAGCGTTTAAAATATTAATATTGCTCTCTTAATAAGTTGGTTTCGCCTGGTTGTGTTAGTGTAAATCTGACAAATATTAGTGAATTAACCAAAGTATATTGCCAATATTTTACAAGGATTTGCGTTAGCGGAATTTAATTCTGAAAAGAATAAAGTAATTTAAAGTATTTGCGTTTCTATATTAATCGCATAATGGTTTATGAATCAATTTATTAAACATTTCGTTCTATTTTTATTCGTAATTCAGACCTATGGATTGGCTGCACATGATCCGTCTCAAAAAAAAGTCGTAATCGTCCCCTTCGAGACTCAAAATGATTTCATTATTGTAGAGTTACTTTTACAGGGAACGCTACCTCTGAAATTCATTTTTGATACTGGAGCTGAAAGCACGATCATTACTAAAAAAGAAATTGCACAAGCATTAGGATTTAAATATGATAAACGGTTTCAGATATTAGGTGCAGATTTGTCGCAAACGATGTATGCAAATCGAGCAAAAAACGCTTCCATTTCCTTGGATGGAATGGATGTAAGTCACCAAACAATTTTAGTGCTTGAAGAAGACTATTTTAATTTTGAGGAATTTTTAGGTCTCAGTATACATGGTGTTATGGGAATGGATTTTTTCAGAAATTATGTCATAGAAATCAACTATCGCCGAGAACTTTTAACTTTTACACCAAAAGAATTGTTTAAGCCTCCCAACAAGAAGTTTGAAAAAATCCCGCTTAAAATTTCTAGAAATAAGCCTTATTTAAACACAAAACTAAGAATTAGCCAAGATACCATACTCGATCTTGTCTTTTTGATTGATACTGGAGCCAGTGTTTCTGCATTAATTCACAACAATACACACCCTGATTTAGAAATTCCAGACAAAACCATCCAGGGTAACTTGGGAATTGGTTTGGGTGGTGCCATAGAAGGTTATATTGGGGTGATTCCTAGTTTCGGATTTGGTACTTTTCAATTTGATGATTTTATTGTGAATTACATGGAAATGAGTGAACATCAGACTGCTAACAAACGAATCAAATACAATGGACTTATTGGCAATGTTTTGCTTAGTAGGTTTCATATGATTATAGACTTTCCAAATCATGTCCTTTATTTAAAACCTACCAAAAAGTACAATAAGGAATTCGATTTTGATAAAAGTGGTTTGACGGTAATTGCTGCTGGTAGAAATTTGGATCATTATTATGCTCAAAAGCCAGTTAAAGATTCGCCTACTGAGAAAATCGATATCAGGCGCGGTGATGAAATCATTAAGCTAAATGGTTGGTCTTGGCGACTTTTAAATCTCAATAAAATTTATTCGATTTTGTCCAAAAAGGAAGGTAAACGTATCAAGATCGTCATTAAACGAGACGGTGTAAAAATAAAAAAGGAATTCATCCTTCGTAAACTCCTATAAATCAATCAATTAACCAAGATAAAATACTCATGTATAGAATGTGTACTTATATTGGGAATTTTGACCTAAAATCGTATCTTTGCCCAACTTTTTAAAAGACTATAAAATAAATCAAAATGTTTGCAATCGTTACTATAGCAGGACAGCAATTCAAAGTTGAAAAAGATCAAGAGATTTTTGTTCACAAAATGGATGCTGAAGAAGGTGACAGTGTTTCTTTTGACCAAGTAAATTTGGTTGATAATGGAGGTACTGTGAATGTAGGAACACCTCAATTAGCTGGTGCATCTGTATCAGCTACGGTTCTTGGTCATCAAAAAGGAGACAAAGTAATTGTCTTCAAAAAGAAAAGACGTAAAGGTTACCGTGTGAAAAACGGACACCGTCAAAGCTTTACAAAAATCAAGATCAACTCGATTGTAGGATAATCTCTAAATTACTAATCTGAAAATTTTAAAACAATGGCACATAAAAAAGGTGTAGGTAGTACGGATAACGGACGTGACAGTATTGGAAGACGTCTTGGCGTAAAACTATTCGGTGGTCAGCAAGCGATCGCTGGTAACATTATTATCAGACAAAGAGGTACAAAATTTCACCCTGGAGACAATGTCAACATGGGTAAAGATCATACTATTCATGCATTGGTCGATGGTACCGTTGTTTTTCGAAAAAAGAGAAATAATAAAACTTATGTTAGTATCCTTCCTGCTGAAGGTGTAATAACAATTAAGCCAAGAAAAGCTAAAAAAGTAAAGAGTGCTGCTCCTAAATCGGATGCACCAGCTCCTGCTGCTAAAGCTCCTAAGGCTAAAAAAGCGGCAGCTCCAAAGAAAACAGCTGCTCCTAAAAAAGAAGCACCAAAGGCTGCTGCTCCTAAAGCTGAAGCTCCAAAGGCAGAAACTAAAGTGACTGAAACCACTTCTACTCCACACGTTACACCAAATGTTGGTGGTTCAACTTCTGAAATGCCAAAAGGTATGAAGCTGAATGACTTGACTGCTGTTGAAGGTATCGGTCCTAAAATTGGTGAAGTATTGGTTGCAGCTGGAATTGATACTTGGGAAAAACTAGGTAACACAATGGCTTCGAAAATTAAGGAAGTATTGGATGCTGCTGATGGTAATTTCGCGGCACACGATCCTGCTACTTGGCCTACACAAGCGAAAATGGCTGCTGAAGGAAAGTGGTCTTTGTTGAAAGCTTGGCAAGATAAATTAGATGGTGGTAAGTTGGATTAATTCAACTTCTACGATTAAAAATATTGAAACCGTTCTGACGAAAGTTGGGACGGTTTTTTTTGTTAGGTTTGGTCAGACATTCCTGGATTAATCAGATATCCCTGTCTTATTTTGGAGGGTTATGTTGATTTGAGTGAGTAAAATTTCGGGTGGTGCATCCACTAAACGCAGGACTTTGTCAGTTTGGCGAGCTACCATAAGTCTTGAAATATAGGAGCTTCTTGCGTAGGATCCACCCCGAAACTTTGTTTCGACCCTCCTTAAAAAAAGGAGGGCTGCTTCGCGGGCCAGACGTGAACTTCGCGTAAGACTATAAGTTAACCACAGAGAAGGACGGACAGGATGTCTGTGCCACATAAAAAAAACCCGTTCCGAGATAAATGTCAGAACGGGTTTTTTTATACTTCGAACTTATAATTAAATAATTCTAGCTTGCTTCATGTAACCGAAAAAGGTATGCATCTTCACATTCATCTGATTGATCAGACGATTTTGTGGAAGTACTTTTACATGCTTAATCATTTCGTACTTTTCATCTTCATCAAAACAACTTAATAAAAATACAGAAGGGAAATTGGTGTTGTATATTTCGTTAAACGTTCCGATCAAATCCACTTTATCTTTAAAATTAAGTGAATCAAAATAATCGAATTGTTCTTCTGTAATTCCTTGGTCATTAAGGAAGCTGTTTAACAAAGCGTATTCTAACAATTTGAAATCAGTAGGAACGAAAATACCATCGTCATCACGAACTCTAGATTCAAAGAGCGCATTTTTATCCATATAACAGAGCGTCTTATTTAGAAACTCATGAATGAATTGCACTTTGATAAGTTTATTGGTGATGGTTCGAATTTCGAGTTTTGTCTTTCCTTTATTTTCATGGATCCGCATCGTCAGAATCATATCTGAGTTGCTCAATCGCTGAATTACTTCATCCATATTCACCTTTGATATAAGAATAGAACTACCATTCATATCATAAGATGCAAGCGGAGCTTTGTTGTACTTAAAAGCTACATAAGGGTGATTCGAACACGCGCTAATAAGTATATTGGAAATAGAGTTACTATTTGGCACTAGAACATGGGAATTTGTTAATAAATAGTTTAGTCGGCTGACTTTGGAATGGAAATACAATATACATAGAAGAATTTATAATACAAATATTTTTTTTCATCTATTCGTTAAATTTTTTCTATTACACTTGAATTAACCCATCCTTCATCGCCATTCGGTAATTTTATTTTGAATGCATCTTCTATTTTGTCCAAAATCTCCACTTTCAAGCCCTCATGAATAGTCAGCAATGTTTCGCTTTCATTGTCGGCAGATATATTAAATTTTGCCTCTTTTTTGGTAACAACTGCGTAATTGTTACGTGTCTGATTGATATAACTACTTCGTCCTAACAATATTGGTAGTAGACTAAATAGTGTCAAAAACAAACCAGCTAAAAAAGCTTTTTTCTTTTTGGTTCTATCTCCTCCAATTAGCCAATAAATTAATCCTGCAATACCACTCCAAAACAATAGGAGTCCAAGTCCTGTCCACATTCCAGAGGACATCCATTTACGGATACCACTCCACCATCTAGACAAAAAGAACGAAGGTATCTGTATGATTTCATCTACCTGTTTCCGATTCGCTTTTTCTAAATTAAAAAGCACCTCTTTATCATTTGGTTGCAGTAACAAACTTTTCTCAAAGTGTAACACTGCGTAGCCTAATTCGCCTTTTTTGTAGTAACTATTTCCTAAGTTGAAATGCAATGCAGAAGATACATACCCATTATCTAATAATTGTTGGTACTTCAAAATGGCACGCTCAAATTTGCCATTCTTATAATCTTCATTTGCTGTACTGAAAACCGTTTCATTATCTTGAGCGAAAATGAAAAGTGGTATCAGTATCAGAATAAGAAGTGATATTTTTCTCATATTAGTTCTACGCCGCAAAAATACTATAAATCTGCAATTGACAAAGGCCGTTTTTGAGGAGACCAGTTAAATCCAGGCAATTTTAACTCCTCATGCTTCGCTTGTTGCATTGGAAACATGGTTGATTTGGGTTCTGCATAAAATTTAATTGTCTCGACCTCATTATTTCCAAAATATAACAGCATATCACTACAGATCGTTTTATTAACACCCATATAGGCTTTATCGTCATCTAAAGCATAATAAACGGACTCTGCATTCCCTTCTACTTTCATTCTGCGTAATTCGTTGGCTTCAAAAAATGCAGTAATGAACTTACCTTTAATTTGATTAAAATATTTTTCATCTGTTGAATTGATTATCAGCGAGTTATTATATAAAAAGATCCGATCAATTTTTCCCCCTTTCATTTGCATTGCAATCGTATCTGCTGAGAATTGAGAAGTATCCGACCATATAATTGGATTGTTATAAAACCAAAATACAGAATCTTGTTCACTATAAACCAAGGAATCACAAACTGCTTGTAAATCGGATTTGAAAATAGAAACGTTTTGATATGCCAACAATGTTCTTGCAGCAGCAGAATCGGTAGTAGTCAAACTAACTAATGTATCCGATCTCATAAAAAAAGAATCTTCTTCTATGATGCTATTCATCAATGGACGATCACCATAAGCTACAATATGGTTTTCATTTTTGTAGTCAATCGTTTCACTTGCAATACTAATGTTGGAAGAAGTGTCTGACCAAATCACGTTTCCATTAGCGATTCCTGTTTTTGTTTGGTTATTGAAATCAACATTGTCTGCAATTAGGAATTGAGGATCATTGTTAATGGCCGACCTCCCTTCTGTTTTTATACTTCCCGTTTCGGCATCATATAATATGGAGTTTGATTTTATTTCTTGATCCGGTCCTTTATAAAAGGCATTACCAATCAAATCTGTTTTACCAGAGACTTCATCATATACAATTTTTTCAGCAGTAGCATTTTTATCTCCATCTTTATACTTTGCATTTCCAACCATGTCGATTTTTTTGGTGGCCCCATCGTACGTGATCTTATCAGCTGTTGCTTGCTGTTGCCCACTTAAATATTGTGCGTTGCCAGTAAACTCAGCGGTTTTATTTTCAATTTCGTAAAACCCACTTTCACAATAAATTTTTGCTTCATTTTGATTAATTAAAGTAGGTCCTAAGAATATTGCTTTCCTAGTTTTGGTTTCGAATTTTAAAGTATCTGTTCTTAGTGAAAATTCAGGATCAACGACAACGACACTGTCTTTGAAATAAGCTAAGTCTGTATCGACATAATAATAACCTCGTTTACTGATAAGTTTGGTATCTCCATTTGTCAACGTTGCACCGGTGAAGTATTTCGCCACTTTGGATTTAAGGTTGTAATTGAGTCTATTGGTAAATAATTTTTGTTCTTTATTTAGCAATACTACCTCTCCAAATAAATCTGCATTTCGAGAAGCACCTACATATGACAAAGAATCTGCAAATATCGTTAAGGAATCACCTTGTTGGATAATTACACTTCCGACAGCTTGTACATCATTTTCGTATATAACTGCTGTGTCGCAATACATAAATATATCTCCTTGTCGCAATTCTACTTTTCCTTTTAAGTATCTGGTTTCTACCCCATCTTCAATAAAACCTTCTACGAATTCTGAATAATCAACGATTACTTTTTCGGTTTTGGTGGTGTCGTACGTAGTTTCTGTAGCTACTGGATCTTTAAATACAGGTTCTTTTTTGACTTGACCAAATAAGGTGAGTGGCGTGAAAATGAATAGGACTAATATGAGTGTGAGTTGTTTCACGTTTTATTTCGGTCTTCTTTGTGCGAATAATGATTTCGCCCCAGTGGGGCTTTTGCTTATTTCGTAAATACAAAGGGCGGTGCCCTTTGTTCTTGATTTCGCTCCTTTGGAGCTATCGTTAGTAAAGTAAAACGTTAATTCAATACGCTTACCAAACTTTAAAAATTTAGTAAACGAGTAAACGCTAGATTACTAAAACGTTTAGTTTCACCTATTAAAGCTCCGCAATAGTACTAATTAAATGTTAATTTGAAAGGACTAATTTGGCAGCATCTGCTCCAACTCCATATCCAATAGCAACTCCCATTCCACCCAGACGGACTGCTACATATATATTTTGTGCTGCTTTTTTGATAATCGGTCGCTTTGACTCCCCTACTCCCAAGATACCACTCCACTTTTGATCAATTTCAAAAGGTTGATTTGGAAGAATTACTTCTTTGAGTAGATTGCTTAAAACAGCGTCGATTTTTTTATTGTCCCCAAATTCATCCGTATTTTCATTTTGTAAATCTACATTTCTTGCACCTCCTAACAATATTCTTTCATCTATATTTCTAAAATACACATAGCCTTTGTCATAATGAAAACAACCTTTTACTTTTAGGTTTGGAATTGGTTTGGTAATTAAGACTTGATTTCTAGCGGGAGTTACTTGGATTGTTGGGAAAAGTTTTGTGGTGAATGCATTTGTTGCAACTACTAATTTGGATGCGTCAATGGTCCATTCATCTTTGGTAGATACCGTTACTCCATTCGAATGTGTTTCCCAATCCGCGATTTCAATTCCATTATATATTTTGACTCCAGCAGTTGTTGCTATCTCCAACAATCCTTTCATCATCATTCCTGTATTGATTTGACCTTCTTGTGTATTGACGATTAAGTGTTTTGTTTGGTCGAATCCGAATGTGTTGATATTGTTATCACTTTTTTGATAAACCATTGATGTCCCAATGATTTCTTTGAGTCGATTATTTAGATGAGACATTTCAGCTAAACATTGTTTATAACTATCAATATCTGAATTTGTGAAAACTTCATATCCTCCCCACTCTTTGTAATCTAATTGTTTGTCGGATAACTTAGATCGTAATGCTTTCAGTCCTTTCCATCTTTTTTCTACAATCCCAAAAACCTCGGCTTCACTTTGTGTGGAAAGATCATCAATTAATTCTGTCATGCTTCCAAAACAAGCGAATCCAGCATTGCGTGTACTCGCTCCTATCGGCAAAACACCTCTTTCGATAATGACTACCTGTAATTTCGGATTCGATTCCTTTAAATGAATAGCAGTACTTAGTCCGACAATTCCACTTCCAATAATGAGTACGTCAATGTTTGAAAAAAAGGATTGACGTTCCCAATAACTTAATCTTGGCATATTCCGATTTATTGTTTTTGAATTTGTTGGTCTTCCCACAATTCAATATGATTGTTTTCTGGATCTTTCAACCTTGCATATTTTCCTTGACCTGGAATTTCTGGAATGGAAAAAGCAATTCCATTTTGTTCCAATCGCTCAATCATTTTTTCCATATTATATACCCTAAAGTTAATGGTAAATAGTTGTTCTGGATAAATCGGTCGGTTTTCTGATTTCATAATAGAAAAACAAGTATAACGATGTGCTTTTTCATTTTCATCCAAATATTTGAAAGTAATAAAATAGGCTTCATATTCTTTTGAAAATTCGTATTCTATTCCAAGATTGGTTTGATACCAAATGGCCAGTTTTTCAGGATTTTCGGAATATAAAAAGGTACCACCAAAATTTGCTATCATTTACTATCGATTTTGTTGAATACAAGATAATAATTTGTCAAATTTGTGTTCCAACTATTTGGACTATTTTCAACATAGCAAAAAATTAAAACATGATACAACGTATTCAATCTATATTTCTCTTTCTTGCATCGCTTGCAACTTTTGGATTATTTGGACTTCCATTTGCTAGCACTCCAAATCCAATAAATGTCTCCTCCATTTTTGGAGATTCGCTTTACAATTTACATGACCATATTGCACTGTTGATTCTTTTTGGATTAGCAGGTGTACTTGCATTGATTGCTATCTTTCTTTTTAAAAATAGAAAATTGCAACTCAACCTGAGTCGGTTTGCGCTCATTGCAAATGTCATAGGCTTGGTCCTAGCAATCGCTTTGTATTATAATGATTCAGGTACTTTGGGTGCTGTCGATCCAAGTGATGAAGCTGGTTTGTATATGCCTTTTATTGCAGTTGTGTTTTTAGGACTGGCTTTGCGTTTTATTTCTAAGGACGAAAAATTGGTAAAGAGTATGGATCGGTTGCGGTAAAATTTTATGTTTTTCACATATTCTCATCAAATTATTCGATTGGGATTTGGGTTAATTTTCCGATATTTCTTTTTTGGATTGGTTGGGCAATAATTCTTTTGCTATAAAAAAAGCCTTTCCCAAATTCATGAGAAAGGCTTTATTAAGTAGTTATAAGATTCTTACTGTGAAATTTTCACAAATTGTTGGGAGGATATTTTTGCATTTACATTTCTTATTGTAACAATATAAACTCCATCAGCCAAATTGGAAACATCTATCCCTAGATGATTCAATCCTTTGGTTGTTTGCATTGGGATTACCAATTGCTGATTTCCTAATGTGTTGGTTATTACAACTTGTGCATCCATCTCCTTTTTACTCCTGAATTTTACATTTAAAGAAGTGAGATCAAATCCAACTGGATTCGGATACAACTCTAATCCTGAAATATCAGCACAAACCGATTTAGCAATCACGACTTTTGAGTAATCATAACTGCCATCCAGATTCAACATCTTTAGTCTGTAAAACTTGTCGGTAGTGATATTACTATCTGTGTAACTATATTTTTTCTCTGTTGAAGTAGATACTAGTGTCGGTACTTCATGCACGAATTCATAGTTAACACCATCTTCACTACTTTCTAAAATGTAATGTGAAAAATTAGTTTCACTTTCTGATTGCCACTTCAACTCTACCTCACAGTTTTCAGCTGTTGCTTCAAAATTACTTAAAGCAACAGGAAGTGGGGAATTAAATATGGTAATAGCTGCAGTTCCTCCAGAGAATCCTGTAATTCCATTGAATTGAATATGGTTCTTTCCATTTCCGGTTGTTCCAGCAGTTCCATCATCCGTATTTACTCCTAGTTCTGAAGTCGTAGCATTTCTTAGCATATTGATATCAAAGGATTTCAGCGAAGAACCTTTATCGTCAATATCTGTATCCGCATCAAAGCTTTCTCTTTTAAACCAATAAACATCTGCTACTGTTGGCATCGTTGAACCCCAAATCGCAGCTTGTGCTTTTGCCTCATCCAATATTTCTTTAAATTCTTCTTCAGGGAAATAAAAACGAATATTTACAGTAGTAGGATTTCCACTTGCATCTAATAATGGGGCATCATTCTTTGTTCTAACAAACCAATCCCTTGCCATTACATAAGTCGCATCTTCAGGTCCCACCGCATATCGGTCGGCAGGATTGTCATCAACACAAAGTTCTATGTATTCGATTGGAGTGACATTGTCTCCTTGTTCAATTGCAAAAAGATATTCATCCGGATCTGACGAATTGAAATAATAACTCCAATTTCCAAAATCACAATAATCGATACTTCTGATGACTCCATCTTGTGCAGCAAGTTGAACGTGTGTTGTCAAGGTTGACAAATTTTGAGTCGTATCTTGGTAAAAGTGATCTGTAGTCTGACCAGGATTACTGATTGCACCATTGGTAATTGCATAATGTACGACAGGAGAAGAACAATCTAAGGTAAATCCAAAGTCATATGAAGCAACATCAGATTCCATCATTGGATCCGAAAACTTAACAATATTTTGTTGTCCTTGCATTGGCATTGCCATCACTCCAGCATGGTCCTCAGAATCTTCTTTATCATTTGCATTTGAATTAGCATCTACTGTTGTTGTTACAAAATTGGCAGGTGTTCCAACGGACAAAACAAATTCTGGCATCATTCCACCTCCACCTGTGTTGTAGTCCTCGTCTAACAATAAATTGTTGAATCCATAATGACCTTGTGCATCTGTTGTTTCTGTTGCCGTAACAATTGTTCCGTTCGGGAAAGTGACCGTTAAAGTAACAGGTACAAGCGGCATAGCAATCTCATCGCTATCTTGAATTCCATCGTTATTTCTATCAATCCAAATTGTATTACCCAATGCGGCTCCTTCTTTAAAGTATCCAAAATCACTTGTGGCATCTACACTTCCTCCTGCGACAAAAACAGTATAAGTATCTAATTGAGAATTATTGTCATTACCCACATTGGTTCCATTTGATTTCCAGAAGTCTGCTAATACTTGTGCATCGTCTGTCACATCTACTGTATACATGCCATCCGGCAATCCAGCAAATTCAAAATTACCCATAGCATTTGTAGTCGTCATTCCAACAATATTGGATTGATTATCTAACAATATAACGGTAACGTCTTCGAATAAAGTTAGCGCATTTTCATCCAAGGTACCATTCGCATCTGTATCTTCCCAAATAGTTCCGCTGATTGTGTTAGGTATGGATGCTTTATACCCAAAGTCTTGATCCAAATCTTGTCCACCCATTGTGATGGTAGTAGTGGACTCATTGTCATTGCCACCATCCGGATCTACACTTTGTGCTAACCCTGCTGGAATGGATGCTGCGCCTGGCAACGTGTTCACATCAACTTTTACTTTATAGGTATCAGGTTGTAATCCACCAAATAAGTATTTTCCATTTGCATCCGTTTTGGTTGTTGCAACTATGTTATTCATTCCATCATATAACTCAACTTTCACATCTTCTAGTCCTGATTCACCAACACTAAAAGCATTGTTTCCGTCTGCATCCAAGAAAACAAAATCACCAATGATCCCATCTGTAGTGGTATGTCCATTTGGCGTAAATCCGAAGTTTTGAATTAAATCATCTGCACCACTTAACATGACTGATGAATATTCATCCACGCCACCATCTGGATCAGCAGTGTTGGTCATTTTGCCAATCAAATTGTCTGTATCTGTAACAACAACAACATAATTATCATCCGCTAAACCTGGGAATAAATAGTTTCCATTCATATCCGTTTTTGTCGTTGCAATCGGCATTTCTCCAGAATCCCACATCCCATTTGCATTTGAATCATCAATCAAAGCTACACTTACTCCTGGCATTGGACTTTCTCCATTGTCAAAACTTCCGTTGGCATTTTCATCTATGAAAATTAAGCTTCCAATATCACTTGCAGATGGATGCGTGTAACCAAAGTCCATATCTAAATAAACATCTCCAGGAGCTAACAACATTCTTTCGCTTTCGTTGGTCATGTCATCATCAGGATCTCCAGTTGGTACCGTTAAAAAGCCAGAAGGTAAAGTAGTTTCATCCACAACAACGCTATACATGCCTGCTGGTAAATTATCAAATATATAATTACCCGCTACATCCGTAACTGTTGTCATCAACACTCCATTTTCATCTAGCAAGGATACTGTTACATTTCCAATACCTGCTTCACCTTCATCTAGCTTGCCATCGCTATCTGCATCATTCCATATTCTGTCACCAATGGCTCCATTCACATTTCCTGGATTGTTGGTATCCGTTGCAGGGGCATAATTGTAACCAAAATCCTGAGCTAAATCATCTTCAGTTGCGATCGTTACCATTGAACTATTGTCCAATGCTCCTTCTGCATCATAAGTTTGATTGTTTAATTCAGGTCTCAATGAGGTATTGTCAACTTCTATGGTATAAATTCCTGGAGTTACATTTTCGAATAAATAACCACCATTAAAATCAGTCACCTCTGTTTGCAATGTAGCTCCATTGTTATCTTTTAACAATAAAACAACTCCAGGTATTCCTGATTCACCAGCATCTTGATCGCCATCGCCATCTTCATCTACCCAAACGTAATTTCCGACATTTACTGCTTGCACAAATCCAAAATCATAACTTGCTTCTACTCCACTTGTATTCGAAAGTGCTACGTCAACCATTCCTTGTATTGGAGCAGCAGTTACACCAGCAATATCATCAGAATCTAACAAATCGTTTCCATTACTAGAAACATCAGTTGTTGTTGCTGAAAAACCGTTTGGACTCGTTGCTGAAATAGTATAAGTAGTCGATGAACTTGCGTCGTTTAGATCTTCATCTAATAATAAGTTGCCAAATGAGTAAAAACCATTAGCATCTGAAGTAGATGTCAACATTACTTCGACAGTATTGTCTCCACCAAAATCTATCTCAAGTATCACATCCACTCCAGCTACTGCTGATTCTCCTCCATTTTGAATCCCATTTCCATTAGCATCTTCCCAAGTATAATTTCCGAGAGCAGCAGGGTCGATATAATACCCGAAGTCTGCATGATTTACAGTAGGAATTGCAGTTGACAAAGAAACCGCATACGGATCTGCTTGAGAATTATCATCTGTGTCAGCAACACCAGTTGAATGCCAGTATCCTGTTAAATTATTTCCATTATCTGTTACATCGACGATATAACTTACACCACCATCAACTGAAAGATTTTCGAAAGTGTAATTACCCGAAGCATCTGTAGTTGTACTTCCTAATTTCGCTTCTCCTGGATTTAATAATCCATCATTATTCGAATCTAAATAGAGATCTAAGGTGATTCCTTCTATTCCATTTTCACTTGCATCGACAACCCCGTTTGCATTGCGATCTTCCCAAATTAAATTTCCTAAACTACCCAATGTTCCTGCAGCCTTGTAACCAAAGTCTTGCGTTAAATCAATTGGTCCAGCAGTTGATAAGTTTGAAATAGATTCGCTATCATTACCTCCGTTTGGATCGTCAAAATTTGTTACTGAACCTGGCAATGTTGCTTCATCTACTTTTACACTATAAGACATGTTCGGATCGAGTCCACCGAAAAGATAATTTCCATTTTCATTTGTAACTACGGTCGCAATTAAATTGGTTCCAGCTGCATCATATAAATCCACAGTAACATTGGCTACTCCTTCTCCAGTAGAAGATGCACCGTCATTATCAAAATCAATGTAAACTAGATCTCCAATCGCACCATCATTTACGTTATGTCCATTAGGTAAATAACCAAAGTCCTGCGCTAAGTCAGTCATTCCTCCTGACAAGATGACGGTACTCTGATTATCAAGACTTGCATCTGGATCACCTGATTGATTTAATTCGTTTAAAACATCGTCTGTATCATTTACTAAAACTACATAATTTCCATCCACTAATCCTTCAAATAAATAATCTCCTGATGAATCTGTACTCGTTGTGGCTACTGAATTTCCAGCTATATCTAACAATGTAACGGTAACATTTGAAATCCCAGTGTCACTACCTGAAAAACTGCCGTCTGCATCTGTATCTAAATATACTTTATCTCCAACTGTATTTAATGGCGTCGAAGGCATGTATCCGAAATCTGCATTTAACCAAGTATCACCTGGAGCAATAACAATTGGATTACTTTTGTGGTCTGGAGAAGTTGCTGTTTCATCTCTTTCATCTGGATCACCTGTTTGTGTCCATGCACTTCCTGCACTAGGCAATGTAGCATCATCTACTAAAACAATATAAGCACCTGGCATTAGGTTATGAAAAATGTAAAAGCCATTCGCTTCAGTTGTTGTTGTTCCTCCTGTACTTCCGTTTTGATCTGTTGCGCCTGTTACTAATGCATCTATTGCAGGATCTAATAATCCATCTCCATTAGAATCTGAATAAATACTTACTGTTACGTTTGAAATTCCTACTTCTGAACCATCTTGGATTCCATCTCCATTGCTATCTATCCATACGTAATCACCAATCGCACCCATTCCTGTATTTCCATATGCATCCCCCCAATTAAATCCAAAGTCAGCTGTTAGGTTTTCTTCATCCGTTCCCAATGTAATGTTATATGATTGGCTTTGATTTCCTAAATCAGCACTTGCATTAATTGGATTTGTAGTTTGAGATAATCCATTTGGTAAAGTTGATGCTAGTACTTGAACACTATAATCATCTGCTGATAAACCCATGAATAAATAACCACCATGTGCGTCAGTAATTACGGTGTCTATCGGTGTTCCTATATTGTCCGAAAGTTGTACCATAACGTTTGCAATTCCTGGTTCTCCAACATCTTGAAATCCATCTGCATTTTCATCAATCCAGACATAATTTCCGATGATTCCTTTACTAGCTGGCAATGCAGCACTAAAACCAAAGTCTATAGCATAAGTACTAGATCCAGATCCGGCAGTTGTAATTGCAACTTCTGCGTTCATTCCGATAATCATTGCATCGTTGTCATTAAAACCATTCCCAGTATTAACGGAAGTGGTATTTAAAATTGTTGGATCAACTACTTGTACATCACTCAACAATATTTTTACTTTATAATTTGTGTTATAATTAATTCCTCCCGAAACATTAGCATCTGAGAATAAATATAATCCATCTCCATTAGTCGTTGTCGTTGCAATTACTGTATTATTGTTATCTGTCAATGAAACATTGACTCCTGCAATTCCATTTTCATCTGGATCTTGAATACCATCTTGATCTGTATCTACCCAAACATAATTTCCGATTGAAAGTGGTGCTGGACTACAAACGTATTCAAAACTTCCAAGATTATTCCCTTTTGAGGCAGTCGCTCCAGACAATACAATTATAAAATCATCATTTCGTGCACCTGTTGTTGCATTATGCCAAACAAGCCCTAGATCAAATGAAAATCCAGCCCCATCATAAGGATCATAATGACCAGCTGCAACCTCATTTGTTCCAGCTAATACATTTAGTCCTCCAATAAAAGTTTCGTTGTGATTATAAGTTGGGGCCCTTGAAGTATCATCAAATGCATCTGAATAGAAAAATTCACCAGTACCGCTTGGTCCATCATTGGTTAATGAACTTGCGCTACCTGCGTCATTTTCTGAACATGAATCACCACCTTCTAATATCCAAGCCCCATTGACATTACATACTTTTAACAAATCTCCCGCTGCATCGACACTGGTTTCCTGTGCCGTTCCTGATAAAGGAATGTAATTTTGGTAACCCATTTGAAAACCAAATCGATCTGCAAATCCTAACACCATCGATCCATCATCCGCAAAATCAATATCACACAATATCGGTTGTGCCCAAGCAATTTCAGCTGGGGTTGGATTGGGAACAACAACATCGGACCAATCACTTGCCCAAGTTCTCCAGGTACCATCCGCACTTAGACCGAAACTAGGAAAATCCACCGCTTTTTCTCTTATATAATTTAATGGAAAACTTAATTCAGTTGTAAAGGCCGTTGGACTTTCTGGATCAAAAGAAAGCACATACGCGTTTAAATCTGCAGTTGTCCCACCGTTTTCAGCTGAGCAGACACATCCTAAATATCCTTTCCCTTCATTGAATGACAAACCCCAAGGACGCAACACTCCATTATTACAAGAAGGCAATCCGCTAAATGAACTTAATAAATATTGATCGACTGCTCCTGGATAAGAACTTGTATTTGAAACATCTACTTTAACCAACGCCCGTTGATTCAAATTAACCAACCATAACATGTTGTCTCCATTCATATCCGCATCTCCAATCCCTACTTTTCCTACTTTATCAAAAGCATCTAAATCAATAGAATTGGTTGTGTTATTATTAGGTAAGGTATAATCCGTACTTCCTGATCTGGTTATAGATCCAAAATCAAGTACACCGCCTCCATTTGCTGGAATGACACCATCTAAATTAAAACTTGTCAGATGATCACCTGTTCCAGAAGAAAAATCGGATACGTAAACTCCTCCTAATCCTTGTGAACCAAGTCCTGAATGTCTTTTTAATAAACTTGTTGAAAACATTCTTTGTGTCATTCTTTGAAATGCAATTCCCCAAGTAGTTCCTGTTTCATGAATTAAGGCAACTTCCGAAATTCCAGTAGGTGCTCCTCCTGAACTATTGTAAGGCATAGTAACCATTGACTTCCCAATATTTCCGGTCCCTCCATAAACTGCATTTCCATCTTCATAACAGGAAATAACAACACCAGGATTTGAGGTATCACAATAATCATTTGGCTGAAAAAGACCTACATTATTATCACATGTACCTGGCTGGGCAAATTGAACAGAAGATTTTGCATCTGCTCCATAACTTTCTTCAAAATAATCTGGTATTCCAAACTCAATTCTATAAGTTGTTCCATTTGTCAATCCAGTAAATAAGTATTCACCATCAGCATTGGTCATCTTGGTGTTGCCAACCTGTCCGACTTCATCAAATAGCATTACAGCAATATTTTCTACAGAGGCTTCTTGACCATCTATTGCACCATTGCTGTTATAATCTTGAAAAGCAACTCCTCCCAACTCTGTATTATTTACACAATCTGGATGACCTGGACCTTCTGGCGGAGCACAAGCTGCACCACCTCCAGAAACTGAAAAAGTATGTGGACCTGAAGAACTTCCTGTTACTCCAACCCCATTTATAACTGTTGTCCCACCACTTGTGACACTAACATATCCTGCAGTAGTCCATCCATCACCATAGGAATCATAAAGATTTAAGTAATATCCGCTTCCATCATCTACACAACCAAGATTGATAGTAGCACTGTACACTCCTGCAGAACCATTATAGCATGCAGAAGGATAACATATTGACTGTATCAAAACATTGGATGAATTAAATACATCAACTTTATTTTCTCCTGCATAATCTGGCCAATTAACGGTAACAATCACTTCAGAAGTTGCCATCAATGAAGTTGAAACTTTATTGTTATAATTATTATCTAAATAATTGAGACTAGAATTGCTAAAAAGGAATGTTGGAAATAATATCCCAAATAGGATGAAAAAATTAAAAGGCCGAAAACCTTTCATTATTTTATTGCTATTTTTTTTTTGAAAATTGCAATAGCAAGAACGAATCACTGTTATCATAACTATGATTGAATTTTGAGGTTAAGAAAGATGGAGGGACGTTAAGGAAAGTGACTGTTGCTAATTTTATTCTTAATTTAAACAACTACCTCTCAAATTATTGACAACATATCTAGTTATTGTGACCAATCTGTTCATAACATTAAACTAAATGCTTATAATTACTATGCAAGCTATTAGCTGATTAAATGCCAACTAGATTTTAATAGAGTGACTATAATTATTTAGTTTATTAATTTTCAAAAAGTTCCTTACCAATTAAACAAAAAGCGAAACCGCTAAGCAGTTATTTACTTAGCGGTTTCGTTGATTAATCTACATTGTATTTTGCAGAATAATTAATTTTTAATTGACCATATTTCCGCAACTCGGTTTTGATATCTTGAACAATTCCCATTGTCACATCTTCATCTATTTTCAACGACGTGTTGACTTGGTCACGTAGATATTCTGGTACCTTTGTTATTTCAGTCTGCAAGTAAATTGGAATGTCTTGCAACGATGCAAACTTATCTCCTAATTGGATACGAGGTGCATCACCATATTCTATTTGGTAAGGAGATTTTGGAGACCCGACATAAATGTAATTGACCAATGATTTTTTTGTCAACTTAGTAAGTTCTGTTGCAGCTGGGGTGATAATATCCAACTTCAAAGTAGCATCTCTTAAGACAGTCGTAACCATAAAGAAAAACAGCAACATGAAAATGATGTCCGGTAAAGATGCGGTTGAAATTTTTGGATTTGGCGTTGTTCGCCCTTGTTTAAATCTTGACATAATCTAAAGTTTTGATCTGCATAAGCAGGTTAAGAAAATGTCTTCCGGCGATAGTATTTATAAAACGAAAAAAGGAGCTAAATATTATATCAATGAAAATCGTTTAATCCTATCATTGGTAATTGAATTGCCAAAATGAATTCCTATTTTGAAGATACTTACGAGTTTGAGAATGATTGCTAAACTTAATCTCAAAAAAGGCACTTACTATGATTGATTTCTGGTTACTATTTTATGTATTTATTGGAATTGCACTGCTGCTATTTTTAATCTTGTTTGTAAGATTACAAGCGTTTATTGCTTTGCTGATTACAAGTATTTCCGTTGCATTGATGGCTGGTATTGAACCCGCAGCAACGATGGATTTGGTGAAAACTGGAATGGGAAATACATTAGGATTTGTAGCGGTAGTTATCGGACTAGGTGCGATGTTTGGTGCCATACTGGAACACTCTGGAGGAGCAGAAGCGGTTGCCAAATCTTTACTTAAAAGTTTTGGCGAGAAGCGAGCCAATTGGGCAATGGTCGTTGCTGGATTTTTGATAGCAATTCCTGTTTTCTTTGATGTTGCATTTATATTGTTGGTTCCTTTGGTTTATTCATTGCAACGAAAATCTAAATTATCTCTTTTACATTATGCGATTCCATTGTTAGCAGGATTGGCGATTACACATGCATTTATCCCTCCTACTCCTGGCCCTATTGCTGTTGCAGATATTTTGAATGCTGAGTTAGGTTGGGTGATCTTTTTTGGTTTTATTGTTGGCCTTCCTACTGCTTATGTTGCAGGTCCATTATTTGGAACTTGGATTGGTAAAAAAATTCACATCGATGCACCAGTATTAGAAGAAGATAAGGAAATAAAAGAGGTGCATCTTCCGCCAGCGGCAATGATTTTCAGTTTGATCGCCATACCAATTGTTTTGATTCTTTTACATACGTTTACTGGAGGTCCATTGGCAAAGTCGTTGAGTATTCCGCCTGGCATGATGAAAGTAATTCAGGTGATTGGACATCCATTTAGTGCTTTGATTATTGCCAATTTAATCGCCTGGTATTTTTTAGGTATCAAAAGAGGAATGAGTAAAGACTATCTTTTAAAAATAACCACAGCATCCTTAGGACCTGCTGGTGTAATTTTACTGTTAACAGGTGCTGGTGGAGTCTTCAAACAAGTATTAATTGAGACACAAGTAGGTGAAATGTTAGCTACCTATTTTGCCACCAAAAATATTAGTGTTTTGTTTTTTGGATATGTTGCCGCTGTATTAGTTAGGCTGCTTCAAGGTTCTGCGACGGTAGCTATGATTACGGCTGCTGGTTTGACTGCGCCTTTAATTGCAGCAGACACTTCTCCAACTTCTTTAGCTTTGATGGTGATTGCTATTGCTTCTGGTTCAAGTATTTTGTCACATGTAAATGACAGTGGATTTTGGCTGGTAAGTAAATATTTGGGATTGGATGAAAAGCAGACTTTTCAAAGTTGGTCGATGATGACTTTGATTTTGTCTTTGGTAAGTTTTGGGGTTGTTTGTTTGTTGTCGGTGTTTGTTTGATTTTTTGTGGGGGGGTGCTCGCTTTGCTCGTTGGTTTGATCCATCCCTGTACCAGCATAGCTGGACGTCCCTTACCTTTTAAAAAAAGGAAGGGGAGCGCGTGGATGCGCGGACTTGCGATCTCACTCACTCACGTATTCACCAGCGCCCCTTCCTTTTTTTAAAAGGTAAGGGCCTATCCGCCTTTGGCGGATTAGAGGATGGATCAACCCACGAGCAAAGCGAGCACATAAAAAAAACCGCTAAGCACAAATGCACTTAGCGGTTTTATTGTTAGAATTAAAATAACAAAATCATTCTGCTCTTGGACTCGCTGAATAGTTCAACTTCAATTGTCCAGACTTTCTTAATTCTGTTTTGATATCTTGAATAATACCCATTGTTACATCTCCATCAATTCTTAATGAAGTAGTGATACCTGGACGTTGTCCTTCGGGTACTTTAATCTTATGTTTTTCCAAAAACAATGGAATATCAGCCACGGAAGCAAACTTGTCACCAAGTTGCATTTGTGGTTTTGTACCGTAAGTTGCTTGATATTTGGCCATTGGTTTTCCTACATAAATGTAATTTACCAATGACTTTTTTTCCAATTTAGTCAACTCTGTTGCTTCTGGTGTGTTCACATCCAATTTCAATTCTGAATCTCTCAATACTGTTGTCACCATAAAGAAGAATAACAACATGAAGATGATATCTGGTAAGGAAGCCGTATTTACTTTCGGTGATTCCTTTCCTTTGTTCTTCTGAAATTTTGACATATTCTATCTAATTTTAAATAAAATTTAATTAGCAATTACGTTGTTATTCACCAAATGAAGTAGGTTCTGCTTCAGATATAATCAATGGAATATCTTTACGCAAATTTTTCTTCTGATCTCTGGTTAAAAATTCGTAATCTTTGCCATGTCTTTTTTGACCTTCAGCATCCCAAATTTCTCGGTATGCTGCTTTTAATTCATTGTAAACTTCCAGGTACGTTTTATAGTTGGTACCACGGTCATTCTTCAATGATATAATTGCTTTGGTTGGCTTTTCAGCAAGGTCTTCACGTTTCAAAGGATTCATGATAAATTCCTTTGTATTCTCACGCAATTCTTTGGTACTCATCGGCTCTCCACGCACCAACAGCTCGTTACCTTTATTTACTAACACTGAATATACATTTCGCTTATTCAATTTAGTAATATCTGGCTCGTCTTCTGACCATGGTGGTAGCTTTACAAGGATACCTTTATCTTCTGCGATGGTAGTTGTTACCAAGAAGAAAATCAATAAAAGGAAGGCAATATCTGCCATAGATCCTGCATTGATTTCGTTCGTTTGTCGCAGACTATTTCCTTTTTTTAGCATAATAACTTCTTATTTAAAAATGTTACGGATTTCAGAAAGTACAAATACAGCTAAAGCGATTCCACACATAATAATACTTGCGTTGACACTTCCACTGATTAATTGACTTTGTCCTTCTGTAACAAAAAACTTTTGACAGTATTCATCTAAAGGACCACCTGTTAAAGGCTCTGCTAAAAAATAGCAAACTGCAAAAACGATCACAGCGATTAAAATTCCTATCATCCCTTTGGCTCCTCCACTTGTTAGAGAAGTAACGGTATTCAAAAGAATAAAAATCAACATGATAATAAATGCGACTGCTGCTAAAGCAACTGCTACTCCAATACCGAAATTAAAAATGGTCGTATCAAAACGAGCTGCATCTTTAGGTCCGTACGCATTGAAATCTTCTAATCCAGTAAATATGCTAAAAACAAAAATAACTGTGATCAATAAACCAACACCAAAGGCGCCTACTTGACCATATTTTGATAATAAATTATACATCAGTTTTGATCTTTAATTAGTTTTTAAAAACATTGTTGTTAGCCATTACATCTACAAATCCAATAGAAGTCTCTTCCATCTTACCGACGATAGAGTCAATCTTAGAGATAATGTAATTGTAAAAGATTTGAAGGATAATCGCTACGACCAATCCAAATACAGTTGTCAATAGTGCGACCTTGATACCACCTGCAACTACTGAAGGTGATAAATCTCCTACACGAGCAATGTTATCAAATGCCTGGATCATCCCGATTACTGTACCCATAAACCCGAGCATCGGTGCAATCGCAATAAAAAGTGAAATCCAGATCAATCCTTTTTCTAAAAGTCCCATCTGAACAGAACCATAAGAAACGATTGCTTTTTCAACAGCTTCAGGTCCTTTGTTTGCATTTTTAAGACCTTCGTACAAGATACTTGCAGTTGGTCCTGCAGTAGATTTAGCTACTTCCATTGCACCTTGAAGATCACCTGATTTTAGGTTATCATCTATACGAGAAAGTAATTTGTCTGTGTTTGTTGTTGCAACATTAAGGGTGATAATTCTTTCAATACAGAAAGCTAATCCTAGAATAAGACACACAAGTACCAAACTCATGAATCTCCAGTCTCCTTCAATAAAATATTGCTTCAACGTCTGAAAACCGGAGCCTCCACCTTCTGCTTGAGCCATTAACTGACTAGCACCCATAGTGAATGAAACAACGGTAACCAATAAAAGTGAAAATAATTTACGCATAACTAAGTGGTTTTACGATTGATTTTGAAGTTGAATAAAATATGATTGTTTAAATATTATTTGCTCTAAAATGGCGGAGAGTAAGGGATTCGAACCCTTGATACCCTTTTGAGGTATACACGCTTTCCAAGCGTGCGCCTTAAGCCGCTCGGCCAACTCTCCTTCTTTTCGTCATTTATACAAATGACCTACATAAATACATCAATTTCAGCACAATAGCCGAAAAGCGTTAAACACAAAAATTGCAAATAAATGTTACTTTACAAAATATTTCAACGACGGAAAATGGAATATTTACAGTTTGTTCTTTGACAAAACAATTATTAAAATTTATGTTTTGTTTGTTTTAGTGTACTTCCGTTTTTTTTCCTTTGTCGAATTGATATGCAAAAACTGTATTTGCATTTTTTGTTGTAACCTTTGCTACTTCCTCAACACTGATGTTCTTTATCGTTGCTAAGCGTTCCGCTATATTTAAAATGTAGGCACTTTCATTTCTTTTTCCTCTAAATGGAACTGGTGAAAGGAAAGGTGCGTCTGTTTCTAATACCATGTTTTTTAAATCAATTTCTGCCAGTGTTTGATCGAGTCCCGACTTCTTATAAGTCAATACTCCACCAATTCCTAACAAAAATCCTAGGTCGATAATCTTTTTCGCTTCTTCTACATTTCCACCAAAACAATGGAATATGCCTCTCAATTTATCTGACTGCTCTTCTTTTAAAATTTCTATTACTTCAGCAGTTGAATCTCTAGAATGAATGACAATCGGAATATCTAAATCTTTTGCCCAATTCATCTGCTTCTTAAATGCTTCTTTTTGTTGTGGGAAAAATGTTTTGTCCCAATACAAATCAATCCCAATCTCCCCTACTGCTATAAATGGTCTTTTCTTCAACCAATTTTCTACAATCTCCAATTCTTCCAAATAATTCTCCTTCACCGAACACGGATGTAAACCCATCATCGGGAAACAGATTTCCGGATATGCTTTCTCCATTTTCAACATGGAGTCGATAGATTGACGATCTATATTAGGAAGATAAATTCGATTTATTCCATTCTCTGCAGCTCGCTGCATCACTTCATTTCGGTCCTCATCAAATTTATTTAAGTAGAGATGAGCATGTGTATCAACTAATTCCAATTCTCTTTTTATCCGTTTTATAAACCAAATATACTTTTATATATGATATTTTCTTATTTATTTTGATTTAATTCTTTCTAAAACGTCTAATAATCACCAAGTTATACGTCAGGTTCCTAATTTGCTAGTTGGATTTAGTATATGTTAATAAGTTGTTGATAACTTCTCTTTATTGAACGACTGGACGTGAGAAATTAACAATGCATAATAGACGATAGAACGTGAAGAATTAAAAATGTAAAATTAATGATGTAAAATATGCCCTTGATTCGTGTGCATACGTCAGACTGTGCGAAAATACTCGTTCGAGATGAGAGGTTAGAAACCTTCATCTCGTAACACACACGGTATTCGAGCAAAAGGTTTCTAACCTCTTTGCTTTTGGGAATTTTCGCACAGCCTGACGTGCTCACGCATATACGTCCTATTTTAAATTTTTAATTTTACATTTTTAATTAATCTTTAATTCATGGCAAAAAGCAAAAAATTCTACGTCGTTTGGGTAGGCAACAGTCCTGGTGTTTTCGATAGTTGGACGGCATGTCAATTGTCGATCAAAGGTTATCCCGGTGCAAAATATAAATCTTTCAAAACGAGAGCTGCGGCTGAAGCTGCTTTTAGTGATGACTTGAATACTCATATTGATACGAATGTAAAAACGAAAAAGGTGCTAGACCCAGCAGCTCAAAAAGCAATTAACTGGGAAAGTCTTGCTGTTGATGCAGCTTGTAGTGGTAATCCAGGCATCATGGAATATCAAGGGGTCGATACGAAAACGGGTTTGCAGTTTTTTCATCAAGGTCCTTTCAATGGTGGAACTAATAATGTAGGAGAATTTTTGGCACTCGTGCACGCATTGGCATATTTACAAAAAAAGGGCAACGATTCTACACCGATATATTCTGATTCTCGGACTGCTATGGCTTGGGTTCGTAAAAGAAAAGCTAACACTAAACTAGCGAAAACACCTACTACTAAAATTCTTTGGGAGTTAATTGCACGTGCTGAGAAGTGGCTTCGTGAAAATCATTACAAAAATGAAATTATTAAGTGGAAGACGGAGGAATGGGGGGAGATTCCTGCGGATTTTGGCAGAAAATAAAAGCTTGTGCTGCTAGCAGACAAGCTTTTATTTTCTGCAGTGATGAGTGATGAGTTTTTGAGTGATGAGTGTTGAGTGATGAGTGGCTTCTTCCTATCATTAAGCAATTGGAGGAGCCACTCATCACGCTCAATGTTCAACTCATTTATTTCTTGTTCGGGCGATCTTTAGTCGCCCTTTCTTGGTGGTGCTTCTCATTTGGCGACTAAAGATTAATCCATAGTATACAAAATACCCATAATAAAAAGTAGGCAAAGAAAACAAAAACACACAAAAACACACAAAACCAAACCAATAGAAAATCATAAAGTTTTTATTAAAATGAACATCTACATTTAAGTGCCCTGCTGTGTGAGGGTACGGCTCAATGACAACATAAAGTTTAGCAAGTGAAGACCATGGTCTTTTAATTTTTTTGTTGAGTACAATTGTTACTTTTCAAGAACTGAAAAATTTAAATTATACAATACTAATTCATACTATCGTGTACAAGATGATGATTCCATCATTGGATTTATATCACAAGCCGTCCAAACCCCAGAATCAAATTCACAAAGCGGTAGTGGCTCCAAAATCCTAGCTTCTCCATTTTCTAATGCCTCAAGAAAATAGATTTCTACTGTATCCCAAATTTTCTAACCAGAAGCTCTTTACCAACAATTAATTCATAAAAACTAACTTTACTCTTAGAATCATTTAAAGCATTTATTTTATTGAAATCTGTACTTCTAATTTTTAATTTGACTTTTGTTCCTTCTGGAAGTCTAGTATATTTCACATAGTTTGGAAATTCTTTGTTTGTTCTTTGGTATCTTTCAGATTGCTGCTCAGCCATTCTTTCTGGATTTTTATTTCTAATATTTTCTACTTCTGTTTTCAGAACAAGCTCGCTGGGGTAATCAAAATAAATATTTGGATATTCTTTTAAGCCCCCATGTAAAGCAACAGATGGGCGATGCCTTTTCATATCTTCCCGATGATCAGGACCATAGTCATTTATCCAAATTGATGTATGCTTAGTGGTGGTTCCAATAATTTCGGAAGTCTGAATTCTATTTAATGGTAAATAATATTTATAATTTTCGGCACCTGACTTTAATCTGGGTGAAATTATTATCTCAAATCCGACGAATACAATTATCAAAATTAATACTATTTTCTTTTTCCCTTTCCACTTGAACATTGAATCAAATGTTCCTCCTCTAAAAAAATAAAGTCCAGCAATTATTAATAGAATAGCAAACAAGAATGAAGTTATACCTGATATGGAAAACCCTTCATAGTCTAAAAAAGAAACTGATTTATCTGTATAAAAAAATTGATTCCATAACAACAAAAGACCGAGTGTTGGGAAAATATATTTTGCCCAACTATTAAATGAACCATTTTTTTTTGCAGTTTTTTTAGAGAATTTCATAATTAATTGACAATTGTAACGAATCCTGTTTTATTTTCAATGTTACCTCTTGATATTTTATATCTTATGATAAATGAATACACTCCATTTGGGTAAAATTGATTATTAGTTTGATCAAATCCACTCCAATTAATCTCTGGATCAAATGATTCAAAAACGATTTGTCCCCATCTGTTAAAAATTTTAATTTGGAAGTCAGTCACATATTCTAAAATCCCTTTCGCTTGAAACACATCATTTTGGCCATCACCATTTGGCGAGAAAGCATTTGGCAAGAAATAAGTAACTGCAGGTATTACATCTACTTTTTGCACCAAAGTATCTGTACAACCATAAATATCTTTCACGACCAATCGAACTGTGTGAAAACCAGTATCTGCAAACTCATAGATAGGTTCTTGTATATAACTACTATCGACTTGGTCGAAGAGCCAATGCCAATGCACTGCGCGCTCAGAAAAATCCGTAATGGAAATTATTGAATTAAAGGATGTAAGTGCTGTTGGTAAATAATTAAATGATGCGGCTGGCGGTTCTTCTACAAGGATCAATTGCTCAAACAAAGTATCTGCAATACATCCTATTGGTGAGGTAACTGAAACAAATATATCGTAAGTGCCATGTTTACTATAAGTATGCATCGGGTTAATTTCATCATATACAAAAGTACCATCCCCAAAATCCCACTCAAAAGAATAAGTTGAATCAATAGGCCATGAAAGATTGATTAATTTTGTTTCCAAAGGCGCACAACTAGCGGGAATTCTGGGTGGGGCAATAATAATAGCAGGAGCAGGTCGCCAATCTAGCACATTGTTAATACTATCTGCACAGCCAAATTCATCTATTACTTTCAGTTGGACATCATATATTCCAGGGTTTTGATAAATTTTCTCTACTTCCAATTCATAAGAATAAGTACTATCACCAAATGACCATTCAAAAAAAGAAAGCTCGCTTCCATTCGCATATGAATTGTTGAAAAACTTCACCGGCCCGCTAATACAAGTATCATAAATAGTCGTAAAATCAGGAATAATATCGGTAACTATATTTACAATAAAATCTATGGAATCAGAACATTCTTCATTAGGATTGATAACTAGATTTCCAGAATAAGTTCCTGCTTCTTCGAAAAAGATTGTAGGATTCCATTCATCAGAGGTCACAATATCCGTACCCATATCAATAGTCCAAAGTTGGCTATTTATATTATTCTCTTCTATGCTTAGATTTTCGAAATTAATTGTTGGCTGATTGCAACTATTGATAATAAATATACTTTCATCTGTAATTGAGTCTGAATTCATATCGGCTTGCACGTAAGGGATACAATCTGTGACATTGATTTGAATATCACGCCGAGTCTTGCTAAGGTATTGTCCATTTCTATATTCAGTAACACAAATTCCTACCACAAATGAACCGAGGTTTGAAGGGATGCCAGAAAGAATGCCAAGATTTGGGTCAAGACTTAGTACTCCTTGACCTAAGGGATAAAGTGGACCATAATCCGGGAAATTAAAAGGTAATGATGGAAAATCAGGAACATCGACAGGCTCGGAAGGGGTGTTCAAGGGAGCACAAAATTCATAAATAATCTGATCATTTTCAATGTCATTGCCAGCTAAATTTAGTTCAAAAAATTCATTTTTACAAAATGAAGCAGGAAGATTATTCTCAATATTAGGACTATTGTTACATTCTTGTTGCGCAAAAGTAGAAAGATCAATCATATAAACGGCACCTAAACTTAATCCATTTGCGTCCAAATTTATAATGTCTGCATCTCTACAACAGCTTCTTGCCTCCAAATATATTTCGCTATCCGACTTAATAAATTCAAATTCATTTGAGTAATAATTCTTCACATAACAAAAATTACTTTCGTTTTGAACGCAGGAATAATCAATTGTTTCAATTACGTTAAAAGTATCTAAGTTAAGTATTAAATCTGTAAATAAACCGTCAATCCATTTTCGTAATATTTTGGTTTCTTGCGTAAATTCAAACTCACAAACTTCAAAAGAAGAGTAATTAACTCGTATTGTAAACGAATTTGGATTTGAACCTTCACCAAGACATTCGTAATTTATTTCTCCTCCAACAACGTGGTTACACAACACTTTCTGCGTTGGACTAATTAAGATAGAAATAATCACTAAAATTATAACCTTAGGCATAGCCATGTCAAATAATAGAAGTTTTTAGAGTAAAGGTAAAATATACCATATTCGCTATATTAAATAGCAAATATGGTATAATACAATTTTTGATTTAATTACAACAGCCTTCAAAAGCCTCATTTGCAGTATCACATTTAATTTCAAGACTATCTGCCAATGGATCCACACAAGCTAAGATAGTAAGAGTAGCTGTAACTGTACCAGAAATCGCTCCCAAAATAGCTCCAAATCCTACAGTGGCACTGGTAGTAATCCCAAATGTTGAAAGCCCTATAGTAGCTCCCTTAATTTGACAAGATCTGACATCTGCATTGAAATCAGCTATTATTGGTTCTAACGTATTTTCAAAATCTTCATAACATTGCGCCCCTCCAACACAAATTTCTGCAGCAATTTCTAAATCTGTCCAACCAACATACTGGGGGAATAAATCTGAATCTTTAAATGCAGATAAAGGATCAGTGCAATTAATCGAAAATATGGTACCTATGTGACCAAGATCAGGCCCTTTTTGTATATTTTCTAATGCAGAAATGCCAACCTCTTCCCAGTCTTCTTTATTATAGCGGGCTACTTCGGGAAATGACTTCACAATAAAAGAATGCTTTTCAGCTAAATATTTTATTTCATCATAAATATTTAGCTTTTTCAGGTCCGCTTCTAATATCAAAAGATAAGAATTTAATTCATCCTCAGTTTCAAAATCAGTAATAAGATTTAGTTCTGAAGCTAAATCTTCCTTAATTAGTTTCCCAACTACTCCTGTAAATTCTAGATAAAATTCAATTAATAATTCATTCTTTTCTTCTGGGTTTGATTGAACTTCATTTTGAGTTAATAAATCAAAATCCTTGTTGGAATTTTCGTTACACGAAAAAACCAATGTTGTGAATGCTGCTAGTAAAAAAAATAATTTTCTAATTTTCATTTTAGATTGTATTTTATTATACTCTTATTTATTAAAAACGATGTTAAGAGCAATACATCGCTATTCAGATTGTTGGCCGAACAATTTGTTTACTATTGTATTAACTATGAAGCTAGTACACTATGCACTAAACTCACATCGTCAATAATCTATATACAGGCTATTTAAATAATTGCTATTTGGTTGAGCTATTAAAGCTTCTAAAGCAATTTAGAAGTGGGGTTCTTTTCGCTAATGCAATGTTACAAAAAAAAAAAAGCGAAATTTCAAGGAAAAGGTGATTTATTTTTAAATTGTATTTGGATTGTTAAAACTTGGGTGGAAGGACATAAATGTGAGTAGTGAATGGTAGCCTAACGCTCTGTATATATTTCTTGTTCGGGCGATCTTCAGTCGCCCCTTCTTGATTTGACCTGCTCTATTGGCGACTAAAGATCGCCAGAACAAATAAGTACAAAAACCATTCGAAGATATAAAGATCAAAGATCCTATCTATCATAAAATTTCATCTTATATCCAACTTCAATATCTCCTTTTTTTATCTTCTCTAATCTTCTTTTAACACGACGTTTACGGATGGGTTTAAGCATTTCAATAAACAACTTGCCTTCAATATGATCATATTCGTGTTGAATGACACGGGCATTGACACCCGTAAACACTTTGGTGTGTTCTTCGAAATTTTCGTCTTGATATTTGATTTTGATTTGTTTTTCGCGGGTTACATTGCCTCTCACATCGGGGATCGATAAACAGCCTTCTTCATATTCCCATTCTCCACCACCTTCTTCGATCATTTCGGCATTGATAAAAGCTTGTTTGATTCCTAGATCTTCTTCTCCTTCCTTCATCATTTGAACAGAGTCAACAAGAAATATACGGATGGCTTTTCCGATCTGAGGTGCAGCGAGCCCTACCCCATCAGAGTTGTACATGGTCTCCCACATGTTTTCTAACAACGTGTTGAATTCTGGATAATCTTTGTCAATTGCCTTGGCTTTTTGTTTCAAAACAGGAAAACCGTATCCGTAAATTGGTAGTATCATTTTTGTGTCTTATCGATTCGATTCTAAATATTCTTGTAAGATAAGGATAGCACTTACCTTATCTACTAATCCTTTATCTCTTCTCTTTTTTTTCCTCGCGCCACTGTCTAAGATTATTCTTTTTGCATCTTTTGATGTGTGTCGTTCATCCACTCTTTCTATAGGAATATTTGGAAATTTCTTTCTTAATTTGTTGATGAATTCATTGATCTTTCCTGTTAATTGAGTGGGTTGGTCATCATGATGAAATGGTTCTCCCACCACGAAACATTCCACTTCTTCTGTTTCCAAATAGGTTTCCAAGAAAGAAATAATTTTCTGATTTTCAACAGTTTCCAGACCAGATGCTATGATCTTTAACGGATCTGAGGCTGCTAATCCAATTCGTTTAGTGCCGTAATCTATTGCTAATATTCTTCCCACGCTGCAAAGATAATTTTATAGATATAATTATATAGATTGTCGTATTCAAATTATCATTTAGAATTGATTGATAATTTCTCCCATATATGCTTCTACTTGTCGAGGACTCGTGTATTTAATTTCTAAACTTCTAAATCCATAATACCTTGTATCAAGACCTGTATCAGAAATCTTCAGCCACGCATCGACATCGTCACTACTATTGTTATCATAAAGCATTGGTGGTCCCAATTTTAAATCACAGGATTCATCAAATGTAATTTCACTATAATTTACAACCAAACGACTTACTTCGCTGGTACTATTAAGTCCAAAGCCTACTCCAGTAACAACGGTTCCTTCTGGTACGATGTAAGAAACATCAAGATCGCCATTTGGATTGCTGCCATCTCTAAATTGAATTTCTTCTCCTAAGGTCCCATCTTGAAATACTTCTCTTCCAGCTACCATTATTGTTGATGAAGTACTGAATCCAAAACCAGTTAAAATAAAACTAGCAGGCAATGTTGATTCTACATCATCTACAAGGTTGAGATTACCTGGACTCCAATAAGCAGTACGATCAAAAAATCCAACTTTTGGTTCGCAATTTTCACAACTAGTACCTGTGAAACCTTCTGGGCAGTCACATTCGCATTGTGAAGTCAGGGTTCCTCCATTTTGACAAACAAGTGTACACGTTACTATTTCACATAACTCACCTTCAAATCCTTCTGGACAGGCACATTCACAATCAATAGTAAGAATACCATTGTTTTGACAATCTATAGTACAATTTTCAACATCGGGGACCGCATTATCGTCGCCTTTACATCCTGCAATTATTATTGAACTAATTAATGCTAATATTAAAATGGGTAGGATATGAGATAGATTCTTTTTCATTTTATGTTTTTGAATTTTAAATTAATATCCGTTGACTTTACAAAGATAATTCATAAGCTATAAATACCAATTGACTTGAAAAGGTTCCCTGGATAAGTTTTAAGATTTCAGGCTGTGTGAAAACGAAATTGAACCGCAGAATGTCGAACAGAGAACCGCAGAATGTTGAAGTTGAGTACGCGAGTCCACGCGTATATTCATGTTTGGTTGTCCGCATACACTACTTCGCTAAAAACTTAATCTTACACTTTGACGTTTAAACTTGCAATGTAAAAACCTCCTCCAAACAAAAGTTCGAAAGAGGCTGCTTTAATAAATCAGGGGACTAAAGCGGTATCTTGATAAGTTTAAGTTGAAAGATTAAGTTTAAGACGTAAGCTCGCGCGCTCCTTAAACTTAATCTTATGCTTTGACTAATACTTCTATGTTAATGGGCAATGGATAGTTTAAATTTTTTCCTATATTTAGCGAGCTTATTTAAATAAGAGACCTCTTTCAAACTTTATTGAAAGAGGCTCTATCCCAAAACCGTTTATTGAAAATCTCTAAACTTAGCCGTATTTGACTGCAACCATTCTCGGTGGCAGTGAAGGAGATTATCTAATGATTACCATTTTGTTAGTCGCAGTATTTGTTGCGGTTTCAATTTGGTAATAGATAATTCCTGTTGTCTCAATTTCATCTTTCCTCAACGTCACTTCATTGTAGCCTGCTTCAAAATCAGCATTGGTCAATTTCAGAACCTTTCCAGACATATCGTATATCTTAATTGAGACATTGGATGCGTCCGGAAGGTCAAACCCAATAACCGTTTCGTTATCGAATGGGTTTGGTTTGTTCTGATAAAGTTTGAAGTGTGTAGTAGATAAAATTTCTGTAGTAATGTTGTTATTTTCAATTGCAATGTTAACATCTAATGGTGTGATAGAAGTTTCGTTTTGACGATAAGCTTCTGCATTTACAATGTTAGACTCCAATTTAAAAATACTATTTGGTAAATTCTTTTGTAGTTTATCAAAAACCAAGCTGAAGAGAACTTCTCCATCCTCCATTCCATTGGATGTTGAAGTACTCCAGCTGGTGGTAATAATACCATCATTTAACAAAGAAAAACCAAAATTATTAGTGTCTATGTTAGGTAAATCGCCTTTTATCACATCAACAAATGACAAGGTTTCTGTATCAAATGATAAAGCGAATTGATAACCTAACATATCTTTAAATTCCTTAGCAGTAAATGAAACCATGATTTGATCATTTGCTAGTTCTTTTGTGGTCAAACCAAATGTCATTGTTTCATCATTTCTTGATTGCGTACCTACCATGTTATTAGGTGATGCGCTACAATTTAAATCTCCCACTTTGACCGCTACAAAATCCGCAGCCGTCACATCTCCTGTCAAACTATTTAGAGAAAATACTTCAGGGAAGTCCGTCTCAAATGGATTGTTAGGATTAGGGAATACAAAATCTGTATCTACGAATCTCCAGGATGTATTCGTTGTAAATTCTGTGATCTGATTTAAAATTAATCTTCTCAATTCTACAATATCAACTGTACTAATCGTCTCCGATTTATTGACATCTGCAGCGATAATTTTATAAGGAGAGTCCAATGGTGCTATTCCTAAAATATGCTTTTGCATAATAATCAAATCAAAAGTAGAGATTCCATTTCCATGGTTGATATCCTTTTCAGGTGTAACGGTATAGTTGGCACCTGGTGCTAAATTAGGAAACATATAAGCACCATCTGCGCCTGTCATCAAAGGAGAAGTTGAACCACTACTGATTTCCATTTCCACATCTTCTACATCATCTGATTCTTCATTAGCAATTCTTCCTGCAATATAATATTCATTGTTTTGAGGAGGAGGAGCCGTTCCACAAGCGTTGAAATTATCTTGCACATTTACATAAGTCTGGCAGTAATCCCAGTTACCACTTTCGTCTCCTACCCATACTTGCAATTGTACGTTTCCAATGTGATCACACGTGAACGTAACCGAAGAAGAAGTAGGTGGGGTTGATGAGGGAGGTACTCCATCTTCGAGAATACGTATCGTAAATGTTAAGTCATCATAAGCGGTACAGTTGTCAAAACTACTTCCCGATTCAAGGTCAGAAGCCCATAGATCAACTGTTCCAGTCGACATAATATCTGTTGATACCACAATGCAAACAGGTGTTGGTGCTTTCCCATCCGTAATTTTAATTACTACATCATGTTCAGAAACATTACCACATCCATCTGAAGCGAAAAAAGTAACTGTTGTATTTCCATAAGGATAATTTCCAGAGGCATCACCTCCAGTATTGGAAGTTGCATATGGTGAATTATTTGTTATAACCACATCAGGATTACAGTCTGTCGCAGTTACTACTGGTATGTCGACATAAGATGATGTACAGCTATTATCTGTTGCTGCAATCACAATATCCGCAGGTCCATTGATTGTCGGCGCTTCTGAATCAGTAACACTTATTGTTTGTGTATGATACCAAATTCCTGTTTGAGAAGCTGAATTAGGATCATATTGACACCAATCAACTACCTTCCATTCTCTTCTGATTTCAAAGCAAGTGCTGTTTGTTACATAAAATATTTTGTCTTCGTATGACTTAAATACTTGATCGCAAACGTCCCCATTATAAGTAGGTTGATCATATGGTGAATCCAAATCTTCAGGATCCAAAGTAGACGCATCTACACAAGATACAGCCGGTGGATCTAATGGCCAAACAATCATGTTTTCTGTAAATGGATAGCTATTTTGTAAGTAAATATTCTGATCGCAGATTGAAAAATTTCCATTCGCGTCTTCCGCTCTCCATCTTCTCTTAATATATCCAACACCACAATCGTCGATGTTTGTTTGAACATCTGTAAAAGTGACGACAGCACCACAGTTGTCAGTTGCAACCGCTTCACTTGTCAATCCTAAATCATTATAATCTTGTGTGCATTCTAAGTATTTGTCTGGAGGACATACCAATCCTGGAAGTCCTTTATCTTGTACTTCTACTTCCACCATACACTGATTTGAATTTCCAGCAGCATCCGCCACTCTGAAAATAATCATTACGTTGGTTCCAACATCTTCACAACCTAACAATACACAATCATCAAATTGGACAGAAGGAGGTGCATCCATTCTTTTTATTTCTCTCACTACAATTTCACAGTTATCATAGCTACCATCGTCAAAGGTTTGTTGGCAAACTAATGTCCCGCCATTGGGTCCATCTGAAAGTGCAACAACTGTATTTTGATCACATACTGGAATTGGAGGCGTGTTATCATTAATATCAACTGTAATGGAACAAGAAGAAGTGTTATCACATTGATCCGTCGCTGTATAAGTAACGGTTTGATTTCCTAATGGAATTCCAGAAAGGTAACCACCATTTCCAGAAATTGAACCAACTGAAGTACTGATTACCACATCTACTGGGTTTGAACAGTTATCACTGATCGTTGCAGGTGGAAATACAACACTACCATTACAATCTTGTGAATTGGAACCAAAGTTCACATTGGCAGGACAAGTAATTGCAGGTGGCGTTTGATCCATTAAATTGATCAACTGCACCATATTAGTATTTGCACCACTACACCAATCTACTACTGTCCAAGTACGGATTACTTTTTTACTACCACCACATAAATCAATTTCTTGATCACTGTGCGTTAATAAAATATCGCATGAACCTCCATTTACAATTGCATTTCCGTTTAATAATGGGCCAGGAACGACATCAGGTCCATATTGAGAACCACAAGATAAAACAGGATAATCAATACCATCATAGTTATTAGGTTGTTGAACATCTGCTAATGTTGCTCTTTGCACATAAATATTTTGAGTACAAGTTGCCGTATTATTCATCGCATCAGTAACAGAATAAGTTCTGATTATTTGACTTGAATAAGTTCCGTTGCAACCAAGATCAACTTCATTGTCTGAGTACGATTGTGTCGTAGCTGAACAATCAAAAATATTAGCGTTCGGTATATTGGCATTTGGAAGTGGGTCAGAACAATTAATGACTATATCCGCAGGACATGTAATTTGTGGTGGTGACTTATCTTCAATTAATACATTTCCCCAACAAGTATTTCCCGTAGCCCAGTGTTTTACCATAACTTCTAAGTTATGTCCAACATGAGAAGCATCGACAATATTTGGTGGATCAAAAGTATTGGTACCAGCTGGATAAGTGATAAAAACCATATAAGCTTGTGGTCCATTTGGTGAGCACAATGCTGGGTTGTCCCCATCTGGCATCATTACATCATATCCAATTTCAATCTGGCAGTTAGTACCCATTGAAATGTTTACCTGGTTGTGGCAAGCCATTGTACAGTATGCTTGTGCATTTGCTTGATTAAAAGCTGCAAAGCAAAGGAGTAATAACACCATTCCCTTAAGGATGTTATGTAACTTAGTTGAATTTATATTTACACTTTTATTTTTATTTGAAAGTGTATTTGTAAATCCATAAATGCAGAAGAGTGTAAAGCAATTCTTCATGAGGAGTAATTTATACGGTTTAAAAAAGTATTTTTGAATAACATCATGTTTACATAAAGTGCACAGAAATATCATATCTACTGAAACACGACGTTTCGGTAAATGGGATAACATGCAAAAATTCTATTGTCCGTAAAGAGACAACAGGATACAGTAACTTTAGATGTTAGAATTCTGAAATGTGTAAGCGCATTTTAGAATATAGAAAACCGTAGCGTGAAAAATGGAATTTTAAAATCGATAGATAATCGACTGAAAAAGAGTGGGTTAACGTGTTCATGGTTTATGCCCTCTCAAAAATTGATAAATCAATTTTTAATGTAATGTACCATTTTTCGGCTATGAGACTAATTTTTGTATTTTACTTTTGTAGCAGCGAAGTTAAGATTGATATGTTCTTGCCTTCAGTAAGTAAGTTGTACTATTACATATATGGTCATGACAAATATAGAGCAATAATTGATATGATGCATCCTTTTTTTATTTTTTTTGAAAAATTTTTTAGTTAAAAAAATGGCCTCCCCTTCCGAAAGCTATCGGATGAGAAGGCCAAACCTTAGTGCATTGAAAAAGTTAGTAATATATAATAAGGTGGTTTACTTCACAATCTAACTACTTTGGTTAGTTGCTAGTAACAACCAAATTAATCTACTATTAACATTTTTTTCGTTGCTGTAAATTGCTTCGTTTCTAATTGATAAAATAAAACACCGGATGTATTTAGTGTTTCTTTATTAATTAGAATTTCATTCATCCCTTTTTCAAAATCACGATTTATTTCTGTTACCAATTTTCCTGAATAATCAAATATCAAAATTGATGCTTGATCGGCTTCTGGTAAATAAAACTGAATCGTTGTTGATTCTTGAAAAGGATTTGGACTGTTTTGGAACAAGGTCACTTCTTTGGAATTGTCGATGGCACCATCGACATTTAAATGAATGGACAATGTTGAAATCGATCCATTAATAGTACTGTAAATTTCATTCTTTGTAATTCCTGATGTAATATCAAAAGCATTAGATAAGTCTCCATTTTCTTTTGCTTTAAATACTAGTGTAAATAGGACGTCTTCGGATTCTAATGAAATTGCTTTGTGGCTAAACCAACTTGCTGTGATTAATCCATTTGCTACTTTTTTCAATCCAAAGTTTTCATAAGTTAAATTTTCAAGTGTATTTGATTTCACCTCAACAAATTCTAAAGCATCATTATCAAATTGGTAAGTAAATTGGAATCCTAACATGGAATCAAATGCATCACTAGTGAAGTTCACTTCAACCGCTTCTCCCCTTTCGTATTGCTGATTCTGAATTTCAAAATTCAATGTACCTTCACTTCTAGTTTCACTTGGTAATAAATTATTGGCAATCGCCGTTCCGTTTACATCTCCAATTTTCACTCCTACGAAATCTACATCCAACATTTCTTCCGTAAAGTTATTGATCGGATAAATTTCTGGGAATGTAGTTTGGAACGGATTTGTAGGTGTTGGAAAAGCAAAACTTCCATCCACAAAACACCAAGAATCAATCGGTGCAAAATCATTATCCAATCCTAAAATCAATCGCTGAATTTTCACCAAGTCAAGTGTAGTGATGGTTCCACTATTGTTAGCATCTGCTGCAATCAATTTGTATGGCGTATCCAACAATTCAACTCCTAGGATATGTTGACTGATTAGTACCAAATCAAAAGTTGTGACTCCATTTAACGGATCAACATTTTTGGTTGGCGTGACGGTGTAGTTGCTTCCTTCTGTTAAAGTTTCAAAAATGTAGGCGCCGCTTTCATCCGTTATCACTGGAGTAACTGCATCACTAACTTTTACCGTTACTTCATCAAGTTCATCTCCTTCTTCATTTAGAATAATTCCTCCGATACGTAAAAACGAACAATTATGCTCGATCAATTTATCGTAAACACATCCATTTGCAAAAGTTACTCTGGCGATATAATCTCCTGAAGATTGACCAGAGCAGAATTCTCCAATGCTGAGGTTGTCACAAACAACATCCCCATTTCCATCTTGTAAATTATTTCCAGCAGCATTCAATAATTCAATGTTAGAAATAGAAGCATTCACGTTTACACTGTTCAATAAAACTGATCCAATTCCTAATCCCGTATTACAGTTGTCAGAAGTTTGATCAATAATCTCAACAATGTCTTGTGTTATGGTAACTGACATTGCATTTGAACATTGTCTGCTATTATGCGAGACTGTAACGGTATAAGTCCCTGCTGCTGGATATGCACATGTCAACAAATTGTTACAAGTAGCATTAGACTCCCACATTACTGAATAGTCTGCAGCATCAATAGCTGCCCCATCAAATAATAAATTTGATACCGTTGCTTCCAAATCACAATTCGGTTCTGACGAATTTTCATTTACATCAAATGTAAATCCAGTTCCACAAAAACAAGCATCCGGTCCAGAAAGTGCAATCGAACAAACAATAGACGAACTATTGCCAGCTGCATCAACAGCCCAAGCTTGTACATAAAATGTTCCACTCGTACCTGTTGTAATATCACTAGAAGTAAAGGTTACATTGGTAGTAGTTGGTAAGGTAGTAGACGGATTAGCAGGATCGGTAATTCGCTCAACAAATACGGTCAAATCTGCACCATCACACACATCAGCAGCAGAAGCGATCGCAGATGCTGTAACTAACTCCGTACAATCAGGACCTAAATCAATTGGATTATTATCGACCAAACAAGTAACAACAGGACCCGTAAAATCACCTATAGTTACTGTAATTGACTCTGAAACTGTATTGTTACAATTATCGGTAGCAGTATAAGTAACCGTATAAGTTCCTACTGCAGCTGAATAATTGCCACTAGCATCTGGTGCTCCAAAAATTGTATTCTGATCTGAAGTTACGGTTACTGAATCGTCACAATTATCAGTTGCAACTGGCAAATCAGGTAAAGGAAATGTTGTGTTACATTCAACGGTTAAATCACTCAAGGCTGGCAATACTGGATCGATATTGTCATTAACCGTTATCTCTTGATCTTGCGTATAAACACCCGCAGTAGGATCTAATGGATCCGTGGCACATTCATCAACAACTTTCCATGTTCTCAATATTCTTTGGCAACCTCCATTTATACTGTTATGGATTTTTTCATTCGCTAAACTTGTAAAAACAAATCCACATGCATCATCAATATTCGACAAAACAGGTTCTGTAGTTGCAGTTGTTAGTGCATCACAATCTACTGTCACATCAACAGGCCAAGCAATATTTGGCACACCATTTACAATCGCATTGCCATCCCATGTAGTAGCAGAAATATTGATCCGTTGCTGACAAGTCTGAGCAGCACAATCTGCATTATTAGATGCAGTCAAAATCCAATTTTTGTAAATCACTCCTCCACATGTTGGCAGTTCAGTAATTACAGCTCCATTACTATCAGTCAAGCCACCGTCTGCATATGCAAACATATTGCAATTGTCTGTATTCTCATTTAACTCCCCTGCACCAGTTCCTTCAATACTTGGATCAACTACATATCCAACTCCGTCTGTGATTTGTTGATTACAAGTAATCGCTACATCTGGAAAAGCCGGGCAAGTTGGACAAGTTTTATCATCAACTGTAACAGTAGACATACATTCTGTAAATCTTACACCCGTTGCAGCTTCAGGAATATCGTCACTAGCTACATAGGTTCCTAACACATCATACACTCTCAATCTCAATGCTACAGGTGCATCCGTATCCGAACAAGATAATGAAACACAATCCGTAAAATCAACGGTAGATGCAGCATCCATTCTTTTTACTTTGTAAGCAGCAATTCCACAATTATCTGTACTTCCACCATCAAATGCAGTAGCACAAAATGAAATAGAACTACTATTATTAATTGAAATGGTTTTAGGCCCACAAACCGCTAATGGAGATGAATCATCTACAATTGTCAATGCACTAGTAACACAACCTTCATTTCCACACTCATCTTGCGCACACCACTCTACATTGTAAACACCCATTGGCACATTATTAAAGGTACCTGAAGCTGCATTGATTGCTGATGAAAACGTAGTTCCTGAACCAGTCAAACTTACGGTGTAATTTGTCGCAACAATTGGAGAACAACTATCTGTAAAACTTGCAGCTCCAACCTCAACAGTACTTTCACATGACAGCATTTCGTTTTCAAATGAAGCAGTACCTGCAGTACCGACTGGTCCCTCTGAATCTTTTACTTTGATGTATTGAACGTAATTAGTTGTTGATGGTGGCGTATTACACCAATCCGAAATAGACCAAGTACGTATCAAATCATAGGCACCTCCACATATTTCAACTACTTCATCACTTTTTGAAACTAAATATTGACAATTCATTCCAGTAGAAAGTAAAATTCCATTAATGGTTAATCCACCAACATCTTCAACTCCTGGTAATGATGTAATTGGAAAATCTGTACATGACAAAACCATTTCGTTTGGTCCTGTAGCAGTAGCATCAATGTAGTTTGAAGGTGGTTCAACATCCATTAAATTAATTGGTTGCAACGTAATCGTTTGCTGGCAAGATGCGGTTACACCATTCTTATCTGTAGCATAAAAAGTTCTAATTATTTCTTCTCCACATCCAACTTGGCTCCGACTATCTAAAAAAGTAACTTCTCCATCGATTCCTGAACAATCTGTAGCCGTAGCCATTCCACCTGTATTGGCAATATCTGTGGATTGACCACAAGTCAAAACTACATCTACTGGACAAACTAATTTGGGTCCTAAATTATCTTGCAAATCAATATTTGAAGAACAATTATTTCCATGAGGATCTGTTACGGTTGCAACAATATTTATTGAACTCAAATGTTCACTTCTTAAAGTGTCAACTGCCACTCCATTTACAGTATAAGTAACGTCATAATCTACTCCCATACAGGTCTGTGATGACAAAGTACTAGGATCAATCGTTGTCTTACAATCTGCTCCTAATGCAACAACCATATTTGCATTACAAGCAATCGATTTAGTTACGGTTATAATAGAAGTACATGTGACTGCAACTCCATTAACGGTAACCGTGTAATCAACATTATTAACACCTAAAGGTAATTCAGCCAATACTGCATTGTCTGCATCCGGCAATGGAATGTTATTAGTCATTATAATTCCTGAGCAATCAGTATATGCAATTGCTAATGTTGCCGCATTCTGGCAACCAATAGTTGACAAATCTGGTAATGGAATCAATCCACTATAACAACAAGAAGCTCCTGAAACAGAAATCTTGAAAGGAGTCGCTGTTGTTGGACATGTAAAAGTATTCGGTGTACAAGTAGAAGTAAATTCGTAATTGGCATTATCCACATCGCACATGCTAGTACCATGTTGTGTATGCACAAATAATGAGTAATCTTGAATCGGTGTACAATTGGAATGTGTAACAGTTGCACATCCATTGGTTGCTGTAGAAAGCGCAAGGAAATTCCCATTTGGAGCATCCCAAAGTTCTAAATACGGTTGAGATCCACCTGTAGTATAATTCGGATCACAAACTGTAAATGAATAAGTAACATTCGGATCTACCGACAAATTGTAGGCATTTCCATCTGTAACATTTCGTTGAATTGCACAATCACTAGCAATATCAAAAATACTTGCATGTGAAGTTGGCGGTGCACATACTTGTGCAGAAAGTGTTGTTGTAAAAAACAACAAAAAATTAAATAACAAAACAGGAAGCATTCTTTGAATACAATTTTTTTGCATGCAAGGACGCTGCTGTTTTTTTCTAGTTTTCTCTATCATTATTAATGTTTTAGAGGTAAAAAAATAATATGGGGGGACCATGAAATTTTTTTCAACTAGAGTGAGATGGTGTTCAAGGTAGTTTGCTTAGCCAAGGTGTAATTTCGGTTTAAATCATAGGCAAAGAGGGTTTTATAATGAATAAATTAGTTTAATATGTTCTAGGAATTATAAAGACCTTCCTCCAAAAATATGGAGGAAGGTCTTACCCTATAAAACCGTGTATCGAGAGCTAACTTTTTAGTCTATCAACAACATTTTTCTTGTATCAGTAAATTCTGATGTTTGCAATTGGTAGTATAAAATACCTGAAGCATTCAATTCATTTTTATTGAATGTTACTTCATTATAACCTCGTGCAAATTCTTGGTTTACTGTTTTTATAACTTTTCCTGAAACGTCGAATACAGTGATCGTTGCAGTTTCATTTTGCGGTAAATTAAACCCAACTGTCGTCTCATTGTTAAATGGATTTGGTTGGTTTTGGTACAATTCATAAGTACCAGCTAATACAGTAGTTGTATTTCCATTGTTGAATCCGATTAAGACATCCATCAATTCAGCAGATGTGCCATTTGCTTTGTAAGCTTCTGCAACGGTTGATTTAGATGAAATTCTTAAGTAGTCAGATAAAGTTCCTGCCGTTTTTGCAGTAAATTTCAATGTAAATAATGCTGATTCGTTTTCCATAGTTACCCCACTTGTCGTATTCCAACTTGCAGTAATAACTCCATCATTCAACATTGAGAATCCAAAATTATCTTCTGTACAATTCTGTAATTTCTCTGTTGCAAAATCAACAAAGTCTAATCTATCTGTATCAAATTCTAAGGTAAATTGGTATCCCAAAATCGCTTCAAATTCTTCTGCAGTGAAGGTAACATTTACCATTTCACCTGCTTCAAATTTTTGATCTTCTACATTTAACACCAAATCACCATCGAAACTTCTTGTCAAAGCACTAGTCATATTGCTAGTCGTTGCAGAACAGTTGACATCACCGATTTTTACAGCAACGAAGTCTGCAAGGATTTCATTAGGAGTGAAATTATTGAACGAAATCACTTCTGGGAAACTAGTTAAGAACGGATTGATTGGATTTGCAAAAACAAAATCTTTTTCAATAAATCTCCAAGATGTATTGTTAGGAAACTCGCTAAAAATATTTAAAATCAAGCTTCTCAATTCAACCAAATCCAAAGTCGTTACTGTCCCTGAATTATTAGCATCTGCTGCAATTACTTTGTATGGAGATTCTAAAGATTGTACACCTAAGATATGTTGTGATATTAAAACCAAATCATAAGTAGTTACACCATTCGTATGATCAACATCTTTCTCAGGTGTTACGGTATAATTATTTCCAGGAATTAAATCTTCAAACATAAATCCTCCTTCTATATCTGTCATCAATGGTGTCATTCCAGTTACATCTACTTCAACATTTTGCACTTCACCACCTTCTTCGTTTGCAACTCGACCAGCAATCATACCCGTACAATCAATACTGAATTGTCTTTCTGTTGTACAACCATTCGCATTGGTAGCTCTAACAACATAGTCTGCACTTCCTGCAGGTAGTGAGGCGCAACTAGATGCGCTTGTACAACCAGGTACCGCATCTCCAGCAAGTGTCAACCATTGATAAGAATAGTCAGCTACATTTCCTGGGGAAATAAAGGTCACCTCCGCAAAAGCATTTTCATTACAAAGTGGATTTGAATTCACTACATTCATATTAAAAACAAGTCCTTCACATGGATTGGCAACATTACAAGTCATTGTAAATTCGTTGACTGTAGAACAGCCATTTCCATCTGTTACCGTAACTTGGTAAACACCTCCATTTGCAAGACCACCACAAGTAGTACTATTTTCACAAATTGTGAATGTAAAATTAGGATCAGAAACTGACATTGGTGCCCACTGATATCCATATGGTGCAGCTCCTCCAGAAAGTCCTACGACTGAAGCAGAGCAGTTAGCAGCATCTTGAGCAACGGTAAATGTTGGACTATCACAAGGAATACAAACCCCTAAATTGTCTTGTAGTACAATTTCCACTACACAGTAATCCGCATTTCCAGAAGCATCAACAACCCACAACTGTACAAGGTTTGAACCTAAATCATTTTCATCAAATTCAACTGCGGTAGTTGATGGTAACACTGTATTTACAATTTGTCCACCATTTCCATTAGAAACAAAATAATCTGTAACAAAGTATGATAAATCTCCTGGACAATTGTCTGAACTACTTCCATTATGTAAATCTGAAGCCCAAATTTGAGCCATACAACCGTCACCATTTGGCATCAATGTCGTAGCAAAGATTCCTAAACAAATAGGTGAAGGTGCTTTGTTATCTTCAATAGTAATGGTAATCGGCAAATCAGTTTGATTTCCACAACCATCTGTAGCTGAATAAGTTACAGTATGAATTCCAGCTGGTGCCGTGTATGATCCATCTGCATTTAATGCAAAAGAACCTGGAACACTTCTCGTAATTGTAATGTCATCACTACAAATATCGCTTGCTGCAGCAGGATCTAAAAAGAAGATCGCGGAACAGTTATCACCTAAGTCTACAAACTTATCTCCAGGAGTTGTTGTAAATGTTGGACCTTGTGAATCTGTTACGGTAATTTTTTGGTTGTAAGACCAGTATCCTGGACCGGTTGTGTTGTAACCAGGGTTTTGGCAAAGATCATAAATCTTCCAAGTTCTGATAATAATGAAACAAGCACCAGGTTGGTTTTCTAAAATTTTATCCGTGTGTCCAATTACTAAGTCTTCACAAATATCATCTGAAGGAATCGTATAGGTTGGGAAATCTGAACCACTAGGAAGTGATGTTGGATCTGTTCCACCCGCAGTACTACAATCTACTGTATGATCTGTTGGCCATACTGGATCAAATGTCCAAGGCGTTGCATTTATTGTAATTTGTTGTTTACAAATTGGTCCTACCCAAGTAGCATCACTTGGATCCGTCAACCTCCATTGTCTTAATATAACAACATCGCCACATGAATTTGGTGTTCCATCATCAGCCATGGCAACGAAATCCCAAGAACAGTTATCTGTTGCATTTGGCGTTGTTGCGTAATCAGCATGTGTTGTAAAATCAGTTCCACAATCGACAATAATTTCTGGCATAGCACCACAAGTTGGTCTCAATTTATCTTGCACAGTAATCGTTGTCATACACTCTGAATATCTTCCCATACTTTCTGGGAGATCATCGCTAGCGGTTAAACTTCCTGTCAAGTCATAAACTCTGAAACGAACATTGACACTACCATTGACTGCATCATCACAAGTTAAGCCAATACAATCAGTAAAGGATACATCATCTGCAGCATCCATTCTCTTTACTTTCTTAGCAATAATTTGACAATTGTCATAAGATCCATCATCCAATGTATTTGCACATAACCATACTTCTCCGTTTGTACCCAATGCAACCGTCTTGTCATCACAAACTGCAACTGGTGCTAAATTATCTTCTAACACTATATTTTCAATTGTAATATCTCCATTGTTGTTACATTCATCTTTTCCACAGTAAACCAGATTATAAGTTCCTAAAGGAATATTGGTTAATACTCCTCCATTTCCTGGGAAAGAATAAACTGTGCCTGTACCTGTTACTACACCTGCAGCGTTCGAAATTACTTGTACTAACTTTGTAGTATAACTTGTAACGTCCATTCCTGAACATCCATCGGTCCATGAAGCAGGTGTTACGGTAACAGTCCCGATACAACTATGTGCCTCGGAAGTATAGGTATAAGATCCTGGAGTTCCTTCAGGAGCCGTAGTATCTTTTACTTTTATAATTTGTGTGCAAGTTTCTTCATTTGTTGCATCACACCAATCTCTAATTTTCCAAACACGTAAAATATCATAAGCACCTCCACAAGTTGGTACGATTTCATCTGTTTTTGAAATTAAGAAATTACAAAACATTCCTTCTTGTAACAATATATCGTCATCTGGATCAGCTGGATCCATTGGCAATACGAATCCTCCTGTTACTGTAATTCCTGGAGGCGTTGACATTGGGAAACTATCACATGACAACATCATTTCATTTGGTCCAGCTTCTGTTGGATCAATATAGTTTTGAGGACAAACAATATCGTCCAAATCTGGTCTTTCCAAAGTAATTGTTTGTGTACAGGTAGCAACATTTCCTAAAATATCTACAGCAGTCCAAGTTCTTTCAATAGTTTGGTCGCCGGCACATGGATCACCTGTAGGTCCTACATCTACAACACTGGTCGAACCAACATCTGTACAATCTGAAATAACAGCATCTCCTAAAGTAGCTATGCTATAATCAGCACCGCAAGGCAAAGTAATATCATCTGGACACGCAATCTTAGGTCCTAATTTATCTTCAAGTATAATGTTTGACCAACATGAATTTCCATGCGGATCTGTAACTGTAGCAATTATAAAAGCACCAATATGTGATTGGTTCAATACCGTCACAGAAGCACCATTGACTGTAAGTCCGACAACATATGCGTTGCCTGCTTCAGGACAAGAATAATTTGTAAAAGTAGCAGCTGATACTGTAGCTTCACAATTGTGATCTAAAGAAACTTGTACAGTTGGTGTACAAGCAATTGCTTTTGTGATCGTTACTTGTTGTGTACAAATAATATCTTCTCCATCAATTGTAATCGTGTGTGTTATAAAATTAACTCCAATTGGTAATGAAACCATATAGGGAGCTACTGGATCAACTTGACTAAATGCAATACCATCACAATCTGTTCCTTCAACAGTATAAGAATCAATATCACAAGCATAGTTGGAAAAATCAGGTAAAGGTAATTCACCTACATAACAACATAGTGTTGGGTCCGAAATAGACAACTTGATTGCTGCTGGGCAAGTAAATAAAGATTCTACACAACTAGTTGTCATAGACCATGTGTACCAATCATTGGCACACATATCTGTTCCGTGTACAGAAAATACATTCAAATAAACTTCAGTCGCTGCATCACAATTTACATATTCAACTACAGCGCAACCATCTACTGTAGTGCTAGCTGCTATTAAATCATTCACACCAGATCCTGACCATAATTCAGCAAATGGAACTGCTGTCCCTCCTGCAGGGTTACATATCGTAAAAGTGTAAGTTGTGTTATCATTTACTTCAATTTCGTAGGTTCCTCCTGATTGTGGTGCAAATGTTTGTGTACAATCTGTTGTAAGATCGTAAACACCATCAGGGTTTCCAATATCGCTTAAGGTTGGTGGATCACATTCGTGATTTCCAAAGGTTATGTTTGTTACAAAAAGTAACAGCAATGTAAATACTCCTGCGAGTAATGTGCTTGTCGATAAGTATCGACTGAAATCGGTGGGGGATTTTTTAATCATGGAAATTAATTTTTTTTGTTAACAAATTTTTCATGTAAAATATTTAGTAATAAATCTAAATGCACAATAGCCATCACCTTTGATATCAAAGATGTGGTCGTACGCAATTATTACTATCATCTTCTTTTTGAAGACGTAGTTATGCGTAATACATACACGTATTTGTTTGTAACACTAAGTTGGAGGTCAATCCAAGAATGAAATATTTCTTTGAACAAAGAAACATAAAGGAGTGTGCACTAAAATTACTTTAGCACCAGGTTGTAATATCCCTTAGCGGAAACCGTCGTGTATCAATATAGAATTTACCAATAGCTGGAACAGAGGAACTGTTCACTTATGACGACAATATGAGGATAGAACATTCAATTAAAGATTAGTTTTTACCAGTATATGTGACAGGCTTTTACATTATTAAAAATTAATATGTAACTGAATTTTAAAGATAAGAGAAGGAGAAAGTATTTGTATTAGTGTTTCTTTTAATACAAATTTGGTGACGGTTTTCCGTTGAACAAAAAAAAAGCCCCCCTCCAAAAACTGTCCGGAGAGAGGCCATCCCAAAAACCGATTTTGATATGACACAAAATTGCCATGTCAGGATCGGTGGGATCGATAAAATATATTTATAACAATTATGAGAGCTTATGAATATCAAGTAGTAAGATATTCACAAAAGAAGTGTGATATGTTCACGGGACATAATTGTGCTTAAGCGTTCAACTCTTTAAAACTAAAACTGAGACATAGGTCTTTCATTAAAGCTAAAGAAACTTTTTACGGAAATTGGGAAGTATGGAATTAGGCAGGTTAGTGGGAAATAATTTGCCTGTTAAGTTATGGGACAGTATCGGTTAAATACAACGCTAAATTACTAAGTTTTTATAATATATTCTAAATATTCGAAAAAAAAGTCATTCATTTTCTAAATGAAAAAAGCCCCCCTCTACTTTCGTAGAGAGAGGCCATCCCAAAAACCGGATATTGAGGTAAGTCTTTGATATTGAACTAATTAGAAATTAGTCAATGATTATCATTTTCTTTGTTGCAGTATGATTCGGCGTATCTAAACGGTAGTAAAGAATACCTGAAGCATTTATTTCTTCTTTTCCTAGAGAAATTTCGTTGTAACCTTGAGCGAAATCTTGATTGATTATCTTCAATGTACGACCTGAAATATCAGAAATTGTAAGGGTTGCATTTGCAGCAGTTGGCAAGTTGAATGAGATAGTTGTAGCATTTACAACTGGGTTTGGTTGATTTTGGTATAAATCAAATTCACCACCAACAACTGTTGTTCCTTCTTCTGTATTGAAAGCTAGTGAAACATCCAATTGCGTATTGTTTGCATAAGCTTCAGCTCTTGTTACTTTAGAAGAAATTTCTAACAATTCACTTAACTGTCCATTTTCAAGTGCCGTAAACTCAATGCTAAATAACACTTCGTTGTCATCAATTGAAGTCTTTGCAAAATCATTCCATGATGAAGTCAATACTCCTTCATTTAACATTGATAATCCAAAATTACCTTCAGTGATTTCTAATGAACCAGCTTTTACATCATTCACTTCTAATGCAGTAGCATCAAATCCTAATGTGAATTGGTATCCTAACATGTCTTTGAAGTCCTTCGCTTTGAAGTCAACAATGAATGTCTCATTTGCTGAGAATTTTTTGTCTTCTAATGAGAATAACAAAGTACCTTCATTGTTACGTGTCAAACTTCCTAACATATTGTTTGGAATTGCAGTACAGTTAACATCACCAATCTTAACTGCTACGAAATCAGCGATTTCATTTTGTGTCAAGTTGTTGATTGCAATAACTTCTGGGAATGCAGTTGCAAATGGATTTGCAGGATTAGGGAATACAAAATCTTTGTCTACAAATCTCCAAGCAGTATTGTTCGTATATTGTTGGTCAATGTTTAAGATCAATTTACGGATCTGAACTAAATCAAGTGTTGTTATCGTACCTGAATTGTTAGCATCTGCCGCAATCATCTTGTAAGGAGATCCTAATGTCTCTACTCCTAAGATGTGTTGTGAAATTAATACCAAATCAAATGTAGTAACTCCATTCAACGGGTTTACATCTTTTTCAGGTGCTACGTTGTAGTTAGAACCTAAAGCCAAGTTGTTGAATAAGTATTCTCCATCATTTCCAGTCATGTAAGGAATAGCGTTTGACCCAGTGATATCTACTTCTACATCTTCGATATCTTGACCCATTTCATCTTCAATGTTTCCTTCAATAAATGCATTTAATGGATTGTTTCCGCATGCACCCATGTTGTCTTGAACAATCACGTAAGTTTCACAATAGTCTTGATTTCCAGCAAGATCTGTCACCCAAATCTGAACGATGTTCGTTCCAAAATCAGCACAAGTAAATTGAGTATTTGTATTGTTAACATCACTTGAGAAAGAGATCTTCAAATCACCATAAGCAGTACAGTTGTCATAGCTGCTTCCTGATTCGAAGTCAGAAGCCCATAGTGTAACCATACCAGAGTTTGGCATTAAGTCAACAGACAATCCGTTCAAACAAACTGGAGTTGGCTTTTTACCATCCGCAACTTTTACATCAAAAGAATACGTTGAAGCATTTCCACAGTGATCAATAGCTGTAAATGTAACCGTAGTTGTTCCATTTGGATAGCTACCACTTGCATCTGCTCCACCACCATTCGCATATGGAGAATCATTTGTAATAGTAACATTATCTGCACAATCTGTAGCTGTTGCACTTGCAATGTCAACGTATTGAGCACCACAGTTAGCCGTAAAGTTGTCAACGATGATATCAGCAGGTCCAGCAATTACTGGTGCTTCGTTATCAATTACTTTAATTACTTGATTGTATTCCCAGTATCCTTCAGTAGAACCACTGTTAGGATCAAACTGACACCAGTCAATTACTTTCCAAGTTCTGATAATTTTGAAACATGCAGGTGCATTCAAATCCAATAATTTATCTTGGTGAGAAACACCGATCATTCCACAGTCGCTATCGAATACATGTGGCTCATTGTAAGTAGTTGGTAAATTTTCAGGTTCGAAAACATTAACATCCGTTACACAATCGTAAGTGATATAATCTTTTGGCCACACTACTCCATCATTTGGATTTGCGTTGGTAGCATCGATATCTGTAATAAAGAATGGATTGTTGTTTACTAAAGTAATTTTTTGAGTACAAGAAACGCTAATTCCTTGGTTATCAATTGCTGTAAACGTACGGAAAACAACTCCTTGTCCACAATCGTCAATATCTGCATTGTCAGTATAATTAATAGAAGCAATTCCACAATTATCATTTGCAGTAGCAGTTCCCGTTAATGCAGTGTTAGTATAATCATCTGTACAATCTAATACTTTGTCAGTAGGGCAAACAATGATTGGAGCAATTTTGTCTTCCACTGTTAAATTAACCATACAAGTATTTGTATTTCCAGAACCATCAACAACTCTTAAAACAACTTGTACACCCGCATTTAAATCACTACAAAATACATCTACGCAATCTGTGTATGGGAAATTAGGTGTATCCATTCTTCTAACACTCAAATCAACATCTCCACAGTTGTCATAACTTCCGTCATCAAAAGTTCCATAACAAACTTGTGCCGTTCCATCAAATCCTAAAGATACCGTTGTATTTAAATCGCAAACTGCAATAGGTGCAACATTGTCTTCAACCGTTACATCTAAAGTACACTCACTTACATTTCCACATTCATCTGTAGCAACATAAGTAATCGTGCTTGTTCCGTAAGGTAAATTGTAAACAGCACCACCGTTTCCATTAATTGTTCCGTTTGGAGTAATCGTTTGAACAGTAAAACCTGAGCAATTGTCAGAAACTGATGCAGGTGGTAAAATAGTAGAAGCAGTACAGCTTGAATTTGAAGTTCCTAAAGTGATGTCCGATCCACAGGAAATAGATGGCGCAACCTCGTCTAAGAATTTAATTATTTGTGTGTGAACTAAAATTCCTTCTCCATTGTCATAAAGATCTCCAGGATAATTAACAGGTGCAACTGGGCACCAATCGATAATAGTCCATTTACGTAATACTTTGAAGCTTCCTCCACATTGTGGAATCACTTGATCTACATACGTTGCAGACATTTCACAGCTTCCTTTAAACAATACGTTTACACCGTTTAATGTTGGGTAACCAGTAGCAGCTACATTGTTAGGATTGTCCGTACAGCTTAATACTGGCTGGTCATATCCATCATAATTTGGTGGAAATGCTAAGTCATAAAGTGTAGCTCTTTGTAAATAAATCTTTTGTGTACAAGTAGAACTGTTTCCATTGTCATCAGTCACCGTCCAAGTTCTTTCAACCGCACCAGTAACATAGATACCATTTATGAAAGTATCACAATCAAAATCAACAATTAGATCTGTGTAATCGTAATCTAAATTATTGTCGCAATTGTCATAGGCTGTAGGATAACCAGCTAATCCAGCAGCTGATAAATCATTAGGTGTTGTTCCTTCGTTGCAAAAGACAGTAACATCTGTACAAACAATTGTTGGATCTAATTTATCTTCAACAAGAAGATATCCCCAACATTGGTTAGACGTGCCATCTACGTAGTTTTTGATCAAATTGTATTCTACATTCTGACCAATCAATGAACAATCTACAATCGCACTTGAAGTAGGAATTGCAGTACCCATTGAATTTAATAAAGGAGTTCCAGATGCATCATTAAAGGTTCCACTGAAACTAGAAGATTGACCTGCAACCGTTACAGTTACAGACATTAAGTTAGGATAGCATTGGGAACTAGCCCCTGATTGCCAAACTAACAATGGATCGATCAGCGCTTGTCCGTTCGCATCCAGAGAAATATTTACTTGTCCATTACAAGGTAAAGCACATGCGCCTGGCTGAGCCAAGGCAATTCCATTCATGCTAAATAATAACATGAGCGACATGACCATTTTGGTCAGCCAATTTGAGCAACCGAATAGAGTAATCGATTTTTTCATGGGATGAAAGTTTTGGTTATAAAAAAAATTATTAATAAATATCAAGCAAGCTACTTGATAAGATTTCAAATTAAAACGCCATACATAACAAGTTATGTACGAGAATAAATTAACCGTGGAATTGAAAATGGAGGATGCGTGGGAGATAAGTGGGGAGATCGGTTATTTGAGAACTAAAGGAATAACGTTAGAGGGTTAACGTTTTGTAATCAAGACTGGAATCAGTGTTGTCCTTTCTTTTGTTGTTGCATTACTCTTGGTAACTGTCTGGAGAATCTTTACGAATCTCTACAAACAACATTACAATAAATAAGAAGATTAAAGTTTTAAAAATCATTTGTCGGTATTTTATATCAATTTAAACAATAAGTGTCCTGATAGAAATACCCGTATGCACGTAATTATCAGATAGAAATTATTTTGGATGGGTAAGGAAGTGAAGTAGTATGAAATATGTATGTTAGAAAATAAAAATGGATTACTCCTTTCATTTCTATTTTCAATAAAACGTACAATATATTCTAGGAATAAGACTGGGTTAAATGAAAAAAGTCTCCTTCAAATGAATGAAGAAGACTTTTAACCAAAAACTAATTATCTATATCTATAATAGTTCATTAATTAATTATCTGATCTAAATTTTTTGCTACGATCGAATTTTCCTTTCTTTCTTTCGAATCGGTAACTGACTGTAAATTCATGAGAACCATTGTTATACGTCTGGAATTTGTCAAAGTACACATCGTAAGTATAATACGCTTGTAAGTTTTTGTAATTCGTTCCAATAAGAATGGCCAAATCTCCACCTGTACCTGTACGGTAAGTTAATCCAGTCATCAAACGATCATCTAAAAATCCTGCTTTTAAAGTGAAGTCGATTTGAAAAGGTACCGTTCTCACTTTTTTAATTGCAAAAGATGGTTCGAAACTAAAAGTGGTTGATGGTGGATCAAAACGATGTCCTGCAAAAATGATGTAATACAATCCAGATTCATCTCCATTGATATCATCCAATTTGTTTCTTACTAAGTTTGGAATCGTCACTCCACCATAAGTATCTTCTTTGTATGCTCCATAAACTCCTACTGATACATCAAAAACTCTGACACCATCAATGGCTTCGTCAATAATTTCATCACCTGCTTCATACAATTGATTGTTGACAACATTCGAAGTAATACGTGTGCGGTGAAACTCAGTTGAGAATCCTACTGCTCCTTTGAAATCTTCTGTGATATTATATCTACCAGAATACGATAACTGTAATCTATTTCTAGATAAGGCAGCTAAGTTTTCTGTAAACAACAATGCACCGATTCCAATATTCTTAGTTATAGGACCATTGAAGCTTAAAGAATAAGTTCTTGGCGTCTCAGGAAATTCTACCCATGAACTACGCGCATTTAAAAACAAGTGATAATAGTCTTCATCAAAACCTGCTGTTGCTGGATTGATCAGCAACGGATTTAGATGATAGTGCGAATAAATCGCTTCTTCTTGCGCATTGGACAGATTGCAAAAACCTGCAAAGAAAGCGCATATGATGATTAATTTTTTCATTTCTCTTATATTTAATATTCCGGGATAATAATTTTATCTTAACAAGGTAATTGCACCTTTGATTTGTTTTCTTTCTACTGTACCTGAAGTGTCATCATCATATCTGAATACGAAGAAGTAACCTCCTTGTGGTAAGAGTTTACCGTCTAAATCGGTACCTTCCCACTGGTTGTTATAATCACCATCAGCCATCCACATCAATTCTCCCCAACGAGAGTAAATTTCCAATTCATTGTTAGGATATCTTTCCAAACAACTCATTTCAAAATTATCATTGAAGCCATCATCATTTGGTGTGATTACTTGCCGGTAGTCTAAACACTCAGTGTCATCGTAAACAAAGATTTGATCTAAAGTCACTGTACAACCATTGGCATCCATGATGATAGCAGCGTATGTACCAGGTGATGCTTCAGCCGTATTATCATCATTATCAGCAAGAGGATTTCCCCAAACATATTGATATGGTGCCGTTCCTCCTTCAACATTAATAATAATCTCATATAGATTGCCGCCTAGATCGGAAGTTACGTAAGAAGCTGTCATTTCTTCTACTCCAAAGTTAGATGCAATAGCCATTGTTGAGTTTCCATCTGCATCCGTAACAATAACGGTATAAACAGTATCACAAAGTCCTACTGCCGTCTGTGTTGTTTGGCCATCACTCCATTCGTAGGTCAATGGTGGTATTGGATTTCCGTTTATAACAACCGTTGCCGTTGCATTACAATCCAAATTATTACAACTAGTATTTACTATATCTAAGGCAGCACTAAAAATGACTGGGTCAAAAATAGTAATTGAATTTTCCGCTGCACATCCATTGGCATCAGTAATCGTTACCGTATACAAACCAGCAGACACATTCGTCAAATTTTGTGTTGTTTGACCATTGCTCCATAAGTATGAATATGGTTCTGCTCCATTGGTTGCAATCGCAGTTGCATTTGCATCCGAAGCTCCAGCGTCCGAAGGAGGATTAATTTCTGAAGTAGAGATATTGATATCAGAACCTTCAGTGATTGTCCACGAGCTAGTAGCAATAGTTCCATTGCCATCTGTAATCTGAACAGTATAAACACCAGGTTCTAAATTGGTGATATCTTGAGTCGTGTCCATTGTATTAGGTCCAGACCACTGGTAAGTAAGTGGTGGAATCAATGAACCAGCAGGACTGATATCAATCGCTCCATTCATATTTCCTAAACAATCTACATGTGTTACTTCTGCTGCAATCAATGTTGATTCTACATTGTAGGATTCGGTATCTGTACAGCCATTAGCGTCTGTTACTGTAACACTATAGTTACCAGGAGCTAGATTTGAAATATCTTCAGTAGTTGCTCCATTACTCCATATAAAAGTAAAAGCAGGTGAACCTAAACTGACACTAACATCAATCATTCCATCACTTCCTGAAGAAGGTAGAACTGTTCCTGATAATTGAGGTCCATTATTATTAGAACCTACCACATAAGTATGTGAATTCACTAATCCACTAGCATCTGTTATTGTTACTGAAATTGCTCCTTCACATAATCCTGCTACATCTTCTGAGGTGTCTCCATTACTCCATAAGAAAGTATAGCCTGGTGTTCCTCCGACTACATTGATATCGATCGAACCATCACATTCATTGGAACAGTTGACCGGTGTAATCATTTCTTCTACTGCACATGGTGGATCATCTGTTACTTCGATATCTGGTCCTACTAAGAAACATCCATTTGCATCTATAGCGGTTGGTTGATGAAATCCTACTGCGGCTGGATTCAAATCTTGCGACGTTGCCCCACTACTCCATGAAACTCCAACTGGGAAAGTACCTCCAGTCACTGAAATATAAATTGCACCTGGTCCAGGAGGACATCCTTGATGTTGTACATCATCTACTGTGATGACAATTGCATCTGGTTCTCCCAATGTCCACGTATTCATATACACAACTGCATTATTATTGTTATCATCAGTAATTGTAACACTATAAGTACCAGCTGCCAATCCTGTTGCTGAAGGACCTGACGAACTAGTTCCTGTCCAAGCAAATGAGTAATCACCTGGCGTATCTACTGAAAGAATAATACTTCCATTCGCATCTCCATTACAAAGTGGTTCCTCGATAACGATTGCTGGACTTACTGATCCTCCATCAAAACAAACTGTATAATCATCTGAGACGAAAATACATCCACAATCATCGGTAATTGTTACTCGATAATCATTTGCAATCAAACCAGTAATATCTTCTGTGGTACCACCATTACTCCATAAGAAAGTATAAGGTAAACAGCCACCTGTTGGTGTAATATTTACTTGTCCATCATTTAAGCTACCAGATTCACAAGTCACCGTAACTCCTGTTGCCGGAATACTTGTACCATTCGTTGCAGCAGTAACCATGATACCTTGTAAAACTCCTGTTAAACCTTGAGCATCCGTTACGGTTACGTCATAGGAACCAGCACTTAAACCAGTAATGGTTGGTCCGTTTGGTCCGCCACCTGGTACTGACCAGTTATAAGTAAAGGCTGGATTTCCAGTACCAGCTGTGATTCCCACCGTAATTGCTCCATTCTCATCATTACAATCAGCTGGAATCATATTCGCCATGATAACAACTGGTGCTACGTTTGAATCTTCAATAACATTGTAAATACCAGTAGTTGTACAACCATTACTGTCTTCAATGTTTACTATATATTGACCAGCTGCTAAGCCAGAAATATTTTGTGTATTTGCTGTAAAAGGCGCAGGACCTGTCCATGAATATGTATAGCCCATGCCGCTTCCTCCACTCACTACAATATTAATCGCTCCATTCATCATTCCATTCGTAACGGGAGTAGTTTGACCCGTTGTCATGATTGCAGCTGGTTCTGTTATAGTTATTGAAGCAATTGCAGTATCATTGTTATCATCTGAAACAGTTACTTCATAGGTTCCAGCTGCTAAGCCTGAAGGATTTTGTGTATTTCCTAAATCCGGATTCCAAGTAAATGTAGGAGTTCCGACACCGCCAGAAACATTTAAAGTAATTGCTCCCGTATTATCACCATTACAAGTTAAATTGGTTCCTGCAATTGTTACTACTGGTGGATTAGCTGTTGCGGTTACATCATAACATGAATTTGCCGTACAACCATTTGCGTCAAATACTTCTACACAATATTGCCCTGGCGCTAGTCCTGAAATATCTTCTGTACTTGCCATGAAGCCTGCTGGTCCAGTCCATGAGATTGGTGTATAAGCAGGTGATCCACCAAATATATCCAATTCAATGGATCCATCTGTCCCACTAGAACTTGTTGGAACCGCACTTAATACAAGTGCCGCTGGTTCTACTAAAGTTTGTGAACCGAATGCTTGAACACCATTGGCATCTGTAACGGTAAGACCATAAGTTCCTACATCAATTCCACCAAGATTCGGGAATGCATTGTTTGGAATCGGTCCAACTCCAGTTTCTTCCCACATATATGTATAATTAGGTGTTCCGCCTGTCACTTCAACACTTATACCTCCATCTCCACCATTACATGCTGGATTGGAAACTGTAAAAGTTAATACCATTGGGTTTGGAACTATTGTGTTAACTGTTTGACAAATTTGTTCGGTACAAACACCTGTTGCGTCAGTCACGGTAACACAATATAAACCACCTGTTAATCCTGAAATAGTTGAAGTAGTTGTATTGGAATCACTTGCATTATTACTCCAAAGAAAGGAGTAAGGTGAACTTCCACCAGATGCACTTACTGTGACGGATCCATCATTTGCATTTTGACCCGACTCATCTGAAAAAGAAGTAGTTACAACTGTAATTGCAGTCGCAGGTTCTGTAATTGTGAAAGAAGCCATATCTGTAGCTCCCGAAGCATCGGTAGCAGTAACATTATAGGTACCAGCTACTAATGCAGCTATATTTTGTGTTGTAGCCATGTATCCGTTTGGACCCGTCCAAGAGAAAGGACCATAAGGCATTGTTCCACCACTAATTGCTAAATTAATAGCACCATTATTTATCCCTAAGCAAGTTGCATTTGTTACTGTTGAAAGTGTTTCATCAATATCAAATGGATCTGCTTGATTAACCGTATGAGAGCATATTTGTGTACAACCATTATCATCTGTGATGGTAACTATATAAAGTCCCGCACCAAGTGATGAAATGTCCTCTGTTGTTTGACCATTACTCCAGTTATAAGAATACGGAGTTGTACCTCCTGAAGGTACTAGATCGATTGCACCGTTATTGCCTCCCATAGCATCGGTGATATTTGCAACGGAGCAATCAAGTGCAGCGGTTGCTAATTCATTGACCGTAAAAGTTTCTGTAGCGGTTGCGCCAGCACTATCTGTTACTGTAACACTGTAGTTACCAGCTCCAATATTTAATAATGGATTGCTAGTTGCTCCATTCGAACTCCATGAGTAACTATAAGGAGTTGCGCCACCTGTAACTGCCAAAGTAATGGATCCAGTCATTTCGCCAAAACATTCAATATCAACAACAGTAGATGTGGTTGGATCAATTGTAAGTGCAGCCATAAAAGGTGCTACTGTAAAAGGTCCAAAAGTCATCGTACACATGTTGGCATCAGTAACTGTAACATTATAATTACCAGGAGCTAATCCTGAGATATCTTCTGTTGTTCCTGCCGGTGTATTGTCCCATGACCAAGCATATGGCGCGGTCCCACCTGCTGTTGTTAAATTGATTGCTCCATCATTTGCACCAGCACTCATTTCATCTGTAACCACATCGGTTGTGGTAATAGCACCAGGCGCTGCATTGATTACGATAGCAGATGTAGAAGCAGTTGCTCCTGTTCCATCCATCGCAGTCAGTGTATAAGTTCCAGGACCTAAGTTTGTTAAATCTTCTGTCGTTTCACTACTTCCTACCCATGAGTAAGTAATTGGTGCAACACCACCAGAAGTTGTTACATCGATGGCACCAGTTGTATTTCCATTACAATCAATTTGTGTAACAACAGGTGCTACTGAAGTTACATCTAATGGTTGACTGCCTGTTGTGCAAGTAACACTTCCGTCTAAGAAATCTTTTAAAGTAAGTGCTGTACCTGGTGGAATCGCAATTTCATTGACCCCATTTAGATTAAAACTGATTATACTACTCGTTCCAGTTGTACCTAATTTATCAAAACAAACTTCAAAAATCGAAGTTCCATCTGCGAGTGTTTCTCCCACCGTAAGATCTGGTGAAGTCCAACTTGCTAGTCTCAAATTTCCAGGAGACAATAAGTTAAAATTAGTAGTAGGCTGTAAACCGGGTAGTGCACCAGTTACATTAACACCAGTGTACTCTAGATGAGTTGGATCGTAAGTCATGTCAAATTCCATGCTTATGATTGTAGAAAAGTTGAGTACAGTAAATGGTACACAAACATTGGTTGCACCATCACTATTCACTTCTGCTGCATCAATTGTAAAGTTTGCTCCTGGCGCTCCAACAACACTTACACTTCCTGGCAAGGTTGTTAATGGAACGGTAGTCGTGGAACCACCTTGATTTTGTGATGCTTCAATTAATCCAGAATAACTTAAAGGACTTGAATCTCCAAGTGTTCCAATGACGTCAAAACATATTTCGTAAGCAACCGTTCCGTTTGGTACAGTTACCCCTTGAATTGTATTGTCAAACCAACTAAAATTGATGGTTCCTGGATTTGAACTATTGAATGAAGAAGGTGTCATACCTGTAATGCCTGCATTAATATTCATAACTGAATTAAATTGCAAAACAGAATTATCATAATTCATAACATACTGCATACTTACAATGTCTGTAAAATTGGTCACCGTATATGGGACACATACCGTTGAATTAGGTTCACCACTGACAGTCCCTGCCTGAATAGACAATGCACTTCCTCCAGTACCTGAAGTTGAAAATGTACAAGGCGTTCCATTCAAACCAATGTTGGTACCAGGAGAATCTATATGATAAGCTTCTTGTGCAGTTGGTGAATTAGTCGTACTGATCGTACTACTTGTTCCTCCAGCTCCAATTACATTGAAACAGATTTGATAAATGACCGTACCGTCTGCAACGGTAACCCCAGTTCCTGCGTTTGTTATTTGATTCCAAGAAACAGTCAAAAGACCACCGCTTCCGTCACCAAAATTTCCTGCTGTAAGATCAACAAGATTATAACCTGCTGTTCCCGTATATTGTAAAACTGCAGGATCAAAGGCTACTGTGTATTGAAAACCTTGAATTAGTTCAAAGTCCGTTACAGCAACATCGATACAAACATTTTCACCGGTAGCACCAGTAGGGCAAGCAAAACTGGTTCCTAATGGACCATTGTTGCCACCTCCGCCAGAACCAACGGGCACATTACCATCCGTCAATGTGAAATCGCCTGGAGGTAATGTTTGGAAATTGTTGTCACTAAATTCGATTGGGGTTGGTGAATTTCCAAATGTTATTGCTGAATTGGTACCATCGGCACCGATTGCAACAAAGTCAATTGAAAACATCAGGGTACCATCTGCAACAGTAACTCCTGATAAGGAATTGTCAAACCAAGAGAATGTAATTACTCCTGGATTCGGATTTCCAAATGCAGCAGCACTCAATCCACTAAAAGCGGGATTGGTGTAACTGATGGAACCGTACTGCAAAACTGCAGGATCATAATTGAGTGTAAACTGAGAACTTACAATATCTGTAAATCCAGTCACAGTAAAGTCTACTGTGGTCGTTGCGCCGGGCGCTGGGTTGGGAAACGATGCGGATATGTTCAATTGTCCAAACATCGTTGTCGCTGCAAAGCAACCCAAAAACATAAGTGTTATTAGCTTTTTCATTTGTCCATGGAATGTGGGATGTGAAAAAATATTATTTACCATTATAAAATAACTTTTTAGCTACTTTCTTTTCTCCAATCAATACAGAATATAGATAGGTTCCATTGGCTGGAAAAATATCTCCGGGAATATTGATTTTATGTAGTCCGGGATGAATAAATTCCGTATGCTCATAAATTTGAGCACCGGTGAGATTTATAATTTCTATTTTAAGTTCATTGCTTTCTGAGACTTCAATGGGAATTATTGTTTCATCACAAAATGGATTGGGGACATTTTGACCAATTGTTGTTACCTCATTTTCAAGTTCAGTTATGTCATTCGGATCTAACACACTGATTACTCCATTTACTGGAATCATTCCGATATCCATAAAAGAAGTATCTGCTATTTCAATTGCTACCGGAATTCCTGAAAAGGAAATCGCAGTTTCTGCTTGTACAATTCCATCAAGTGCTTTAAAATCTAATTTAAAAAGGTTGGTTGCAGGTGCAGTTATTCCTTGTGACGCTTGCGAATTGTCATACCAATTCATTCCAATTCTTCCTTGATCCACTTGTTGACTTCCAAAATTTCCAAGACCTAAAGAAGGAATCGAAAAATCTCTAACTTCTTGAAAATCGACTACAGCCGGATCCCAGTCCAGAGAAAACTGCATAGAAACGATATTGACTAAGTTTTCAGCTGAAACTTGAATCGTAAATACCTCTCCAGGCGCTACGTCTGCAGATGAACTAGTAAAAGTCGGTTGCGCTAATAATGAAGTACAAACGAAAAAATAACAAAATACACACTGTAAGTATTTAACCATACTCTTCTTTTTAATCAAATGATTATTCAGTCTGAAAAATCAGACATAGTAATATAACTAAGAATTTGTAATAACCCTTTTGAACTGACCTGAACGTAAAATTTTTCCTACTGGTAATACCAGATGGATAATTAATCTCGGCGGTTAATTTTGATATTTAGTGTAGCTAGGTAAGTTATAATTTGATACTTAGTAAGACGTATCAGTTAGCAATACACGAGATTAAGTTTACTGAATGTTCAGGACTACATTTTAAAAATAAAAAAGCTGTTAAGATAATTTAGGAAAAATCCAGATCATGGAAAATGTGGGAGATAAGAGTAATCTATCTTAGACTACGTTGATTATGCTCACGGGATTTTTACTAACTCAAATTAAAAGCAATTGGGATTAAGTTTTGTTCTGAGTCCCGTTACTTGAACGGGAACATCGGTTATAATTTAAAACAAATATACGCTAATTAAGAACGTTACACATACCACATTTGTGGTAATAATAACATTACGAACTTGATTGTTTTCACTCTTTAGGAAACATAATCCAGTATAACTAGTGCAGAAACGATATTTTCACATATAATTCAATACAAATATACGAAAATATTATTTCAACTCAATACCATTCTAATCCTTCAAAAGGGTCAATTCTTCAATAGAATCACCTTCTATCCATTTTTTTCAAATGTATATCCTAAACAAAAACCGTTTGATATGGTAAGCTGTAGTCGTGCGGATTGAAATGAGCCTGACAGACTAAATCAGGTCATTTTTTATATTAATCTGATTTAGTTTTTAAATCAAATCATTTTCATATGCGATTTTAATTAGAGCTGCAGCATTGCTGACACCTAATTTACGCATGATATTTTTTCTATGGACACTTACTGTCTGGTCGCTTATGTATAATTGACTAGCGATTTCTTTGTTACTTAATGCTTGCGCAATAAGTGACAGAATTTCCATTTCTCTTTTCGTTAAATTGTACTTTTTCAAGAATTTATCTTGATAAGCTTTCATTTCAGGAGTCATAGGTTTGACGCCATTGTTGACTAACTCTACTCCTTCTCCAACATACGTACGACCATCCATTACAACGTCAATTGCGTTGTGTAAATCATGAATACCTATGTTTTTGAGAATATAACCATCGACACCAGATTTAAATGCCGATTTGACCAATTTGACTTCATCGTAATTCGTCAAAGCAAGAATCTTAAGATCTTTGTATTTGCCTTTTATATCGGCTAATACATTCAACCCGTCTTTGTCAGGCATGTTCAAATCCAAAAGCAATAATTCAGCATCTGAAGTTTTCAACATTTCCTCCAATTGAGGTCCTGTATTTGCAATATTTGTAATATTGAATTCAAATTTTTCTGATTGCCTTAATACTGATTTTAAACCCTCAATAAAAAGTAAATGATCTTCGGCTATTATAACCTTTACCACTTGCACATTAGCCTCGTTAGAGGTAATTGCTTGGTCCTCAATTGTTGAATTGCTTAATGTATTCAATCTGTCTTTATTTATATTGTTGTTATCCTGAAACATATTAGTATTTTATACAAATCCAATGCCACAATACAAAAATAAAGTGCGCAGCTATTTTTGATAGTACGTTTCGCTACTACAGTTATAGTGCATTATGCAGCTATAGTCATAGTGCGGTGCGCAACTATAGTCATAGTGCGGTGACTAATTCAAATCGGTATCAGGAAAATAGAGATTGGAGAATAGATTCAGTACATGGGAGGACTGTTCTAGAAACCAAACTTGTTAATGGGTAGTTTTAAAAGACATATTATATTGTTCACGGAATTTGTTAATCAAATATAGGAAAATATATTGATTTTGCATATGCAAATACTACTTTTTCTAGGGTAGTTACTTTTTAAAGAATTGACCATCAATTAATTGCGTTTGCCCTTTTTGAGTAATGACATAGTTGAAGCCTTGTTGAATAGCAAAAGCTCCATATTCTCCCTCCTTATTTATGGCAATATATCCAACTTGAATGTCTCCAAATTGTTGTTTTTTAATGATTCGCATCACTGCTTCTTTACAAGCTTCAAATGGAGTTCTACCTTGCCGCATTAACTCGACAACTAAAAACGATCCAAGGGATTTTAAAACAGCTTCTCCCATTCCGGTTGCTGCAGCACCACCTATTTCATTATCCACAAACATTCCTGCACCAATGATTGGAGAGTCTCCTACTCTTCCGTGCATTTTATATGCCAGTCCACTAGTTGTGCAAGCACCTGCGATATCTCCATTTTTGTCAATTGCAAGCATACCTATTGTATCGTGTTGCTCGATATTTATGACCGGTTTATATTTAGAAGTTTTCTTCCAGTCTTCAAACTCTCTTTTAGATAAGTCTGTCAATAAATTTATTTTCTCAAATCCTTTGGCTAATGCAAATCGCTCTGCCCCACTACCCACCAACATCACATGAGGTGTTTCTTCCATTACTTTTCTTGCTACCGAAATGGGATGTTTAATTCCTTGCAAAAAGCTAACAGACCCAGCATCACCATCCGCATTCATAATACAAGCGTCTAGCGTAACAATACCTTTACGATCTGGTCTTCCACCATATCCAACTGATTGATCTTCAGGATCTGCCTCTGGAACTTTAACGCCTGTTTCTACTGCATCCAGAGAACTACCTCCTGATTTAATCACATTCCAAGCTGCTTCGTTTGCTTTTTGATTTTCCCAAGTGGAGATTACCGTTGGAATTATTTTTTTTGAAATATTTTTTTCGACTTCTTGTTGAGCACCATAACAATTGCTCACGTTGATTAATGGTATTCCAACCGCAGTAACTGCACTTTTTTTGATAAATTTTCGTCGAGTATTCATGTTTCAAGTTACCAATTTTTTTTGATTTTTTAAGGCAAGATATATGATGTGTGATTTACGATTTATAATATGACGTTGATACGTGACGTGTCACTCAATCAATAACGGTCATATCTTAAATCATACATCAATAAAATAAGTAAATTTGCCATTAACGAATATTTGTGAATGAATTTTATTGGATACTTTTTTCTTCGCTGCTTTGTCTTTTTGTTTTCATTGATTCCAATGAGTCAACTATATGTGTTATCTGATGGAGTTTCTTTTTTACTTCGTGTTGTTTTTAAATATCGTCGAAAAGTAGTTGAAACTAACTTGAAAAATTCTTTCCCTAATAAAGATGAAGCTGAAATTCAGGCTATTCAAAAAGGGTTTTACAAAAATTTATCGGATATAATTTTGGAAGGTATCAAGGGACTTTCAATGTCTAAATCGGATCTTCAAAAGCGGTTTCAATATTTAAATGTTGATATTATTAATCAAGAATTTGAAAAAGGAAATAGTGTAATTGTAATTGCGAGTCATATTGCCAATTGGGAATGGGGTGTCCTATCATTTAATTTTTGGACAACAGGTCAAGTAGTTGGTGTGTACAAACCTTTGAATAATCAATTCATAGATACCTACTATAATGGGAAAAGAAAAAAGTGGGGATTGCAATTGACAAGCATGGCTCAAACAGGTCGTGCAATCATTGCTAGAAAAAAGGAACCAACCGTTTTTGTTTTCATAGCGGATCAAACCCCATCTGATGTTAAGCATGCACATTGGTTCGATTTTCTAAATCAAGACACACCGTTTTTACATGGTGTGGACAAAATTGCCAGGAAAACAGGTTACCCAATTTTCAATACGGATATTAAACGAATAAATCGAGGACAATATGAGGTGACGTTTAATAAATTATCAGATCATCCAAATGAATTAGCTGAAAGCGAAGTGACTAATTTATATATAAGAGAATTGGAAAAAATTATTCAAGACAGACCGGAGAGTTGGCTGTGGTCTCATAAACGCTGGAAACGTAGGCGTTAGGATCCACCCCGGACATTCCGACCCTCCTTGAAAAAAGAGGGCTGCTTCGTGAGACTGTGCGAAAATGCACGAAAGTTGGTTGCCAAACACCGAGAGGTTAGAAACCTTCGGCTCGCTTTTGTTTAACCGAGCCAAAGGTTTCTAACCCTGTCAATTATCACGAATCGGCTGCAAAAGAATTATATGATTTTTATAGATGTGAAAAAAGAAG
>CALDGQ010000010.1 GCA_937941765.1 uncultured Saprospiraceae bacterium | reverse complement strand
TGATTTTTCGAGGAATCTAGTTCTTTTTCTTTTTTTGAATTTTGGTTGGCTAAAAGGAATAAGCCGTTTCACGGTTCACTTGAATCAAATGTCCTCTGGGACTTTTGATTTCGTTCATGTCGAACATATAAAATCGGCCTCTCGCAACAAAATCCAAGTATATGTTTGTATCAACTGAATTTGCAACAATTTGAATACGTTGTTTAACTTTAACGTAATTACCCCGTTTTATTGGGTTTCTACGTAAAATTGATGCATTATCCGCCAAAAAATGAATCTAACTGATTAGTTATCAATGTTTTGTCTTACTTCTGAATACCCCTAAAAAAAGGCCACCAACGGAGAGTTGGCGACCTTCATCACAGTTCACAAATTAGAAAAAGCAAAATTTCTTTTTTCTATCTTAGAATAAATTTCTTAATCTACTTTAGCATGCAAAAAATCATTGTCAGTGCTAAGTGTAGGTTCGTCACCTTCAGAAACTGCCCAGTTGGAATACTGGTTTTCTGATGAATGAGGAACATCGTCTAGACTTACTTTTCTACGTAAGTACGCTGGTTGCTTTTCCAATTCTGTGATAACGCCAGGGTTCAATTTCGTTCTCATTTTTTTCCGGTTGTGATCACGGCGTTGTGATTCGCGGATTGAGTTTAATTTATCTTCTTGCATGACGGTGTCTCCAACAACTACCTTACGTTGCTGCTGTGCTTGTTGTGCAAAGTTGATGTTTTCAAATTCAAACACCTCTGCCTTTTCACCAGCATTGTGTCCGATCTCATAAGTTCCTTCAAAACTTACTTCATCATCATCTAATGAAACAACAATCTTGTCATCAATTTTATCTTTTGCTAACGCTTCATTTTTCTTTGATTCAAAACCAGTCGCTATAACCGTTACAGATAATTTCTCACCTAAACCATCATCAAAACAGTTACCCCAAATTAAGTTGGTTCCAGCACCCGCTTCTTCCTCGACAAATTGAGTGATCTCGAAAATCTCATCCATTGTCACCTCTTTAGTTCCAGATGCAATGTTGACCAAAATGTGCTTCGCACCTCTGATATCGTTGTCTCTTAATAATGGAGAAGACAATGCTTCATCTACTGCTTTACGTGCACGGTTGTCACCATCAGTAGTAGCGGATCCCATGATCGCAACACCACTATCACGCATGACTGTATTTACATCTTCAAAATCCACGTTTACATAACCAGCAACTGTGATAATTTCAGCAATACCTTTGGCAGCCGTAGCCAGAATGTTATCAGCTTGGTAGAAAGCATCAGTCATGGACATATTACCGTGTATCTCTCTCAACTTGTCATTTGAAATGATAATTAAGGTATCTACATTTTTTTTCAATTCTTCCAATCCATCTCTACCATGATTGTTTCTAGTATTTCCTTCAAAAGTAAATGGAGTCGTTACGATACCTACCGTAAGGATATCCATCTCTTGTGCCGCTTTGGCAATGATTGGTGCAGCACCAGTACCCGTTCCACCACCCATTCCTGCTGTAACAAACAACATACGAGTATTGTCCTCTAAAAATAATTTGACTTCTTCCAAAGATTCTATGCATGCCTGACGGCCAACATTGGGTTTAGATCCTGCACCTCTACCTTCAGTAAGTTCAGGGCCTAATTGAATTTTTGTTGGAATTGGACTGCCTTCCAAAGCTTGTGCATCGGTGTTGCAAATGGCGAAATCAACGCCTACAATTCCTTGTTTGTACATGTAATTAACTGCATTATTTCCTGCTCCTCCTACTCCTATTACTTTGATTATTGACGGTTCGTCTTGTGGTAAATCGAATTTCATAACTGTGAATGTTTTGTGATTTGTGAAATAATTAATGACTGTTCAAGTCTCCGTGTTATAATTTATATTTTGCTTAATATATATGGTCTATTTAAAATCGTTGTCCGGTTCTGCTTCAAAAAAGTTTTTGATTCCATTGGTCATCTTTTGCAAGAATCCAACTTCTTCTGCATGAATTTCTTCAGAAACTTCTTCTACTACCTTTTTCACTTCTTCTTCAGCCGCTGCTTTCTCATCTATTATTGCAGAATTGCGTAGTCCATCCAACAACAAACCTACAGAAGTAGAATATTCTGGACTTGCCATTTGCTTAGGATATCCATGTGCTAAAAATTCTATTGGCAAACCGATACGAGTATTAATCCCTGTATAAAACTCCATCAACTCAGCTAAGTGACTCATTTTGGCGCCACCACCTGTCAAGACAATTCCGCCAATTAATTTGCTAGTCAATCCTGATTTGTTGATTTCTAACATGACATAGTCAATGATTTCTTCTGTACGTGCCTGAATGATACGTGATAAGTTTCTTTCCGAAATCTCTTTGGGTTCATGTCCTTTCAAGCTAGTGATCGTAATCATTCTGTCCTCTACAATTTTCTCCGTAAATGCAGAACCAAATCTTACTTTCAATTTCTCAGCTTTGTCTTCCATCACGTGGCAACCAATCTTGATATCTTTTGTAATTGCATTTCCACCAAAAGGAATCATACCTGTGTGACGAATGATACCGTCTAGATAAACGGTGATATCCGTCGTTCCACCACCTATGTCAACCAATGCGACTCCTGCATTCTTTTCATCTTCACTTAACACTGAAGTTGCAGAAGCGATTTGTTCCAAAGTAATTTTGTCAACCCCCAACCCTACTTTCTCTACACATCTTTTTAGATTATTCGAAGCTGCGATTTGTCCTGTGATGATATAAAAATCAGCTTCCAAACGAATTCCTGACATACCAATTGGATCCAAGATTCCTTGTTCATTATCAACTGTAAATTGTTGAGGCAAAACATGAAGGATTTTTTCTCCCGGCTCTAAACGCAAGCGGTGCATGTCTTTGATTAATTGCTGAATATCTCTTTCAGAAATTTCAGACAATTGATCTTCTCGTGTCATCGTGTTGTGTTGAGAAAAACTTTTAATGTGCTGTCCTGAAATAGATGCCAACACGCTGTTTACATCAATTCCTGCCAACTTGCTAACCATCTGTGTGGATGAAGTGATCGCATTAACGGTTTTGTCGATATTGGAAACGATTCCTCTGAGTACACCATGTGAAGGTGTGCTGTTGAATCCAAGGATTTCCAATTTCCCGAATTCATTTAAGCGACCAGCAACAGTACAAACTTTCGTAGTTCCAATGTCAAGGGCGACTAGTGTTGTTGTCTTCATAGTAATAAGTCCTTTTTAGTGAATTGTGATATCTTTAATATTTTTAAACTATTTTGCTAACGTTTAAAAAGTGTGAATTTCTTGTTAGTTTAAATTGTCAGCTACGTAATTTCTATCCGCTTTCTTACAAACGACTTGTCCCTTATACCTCAAGTCGATGCGTTTATATTTTGTCCAGCCTTCATAAGGCATTCCTTCTTTGTAAAATGTTTTGAGTCGAAACAACTTGTCATCTACATTTTCATAAAATCCGAATACAATTTTTTGATTTCCTACTTTTGGAATCAGTACGTAACCTGATTGTTTGGAAACATAAATCTGTTCAATCAAACTAGTCAAAAAGGCATCGTCTCTTATTTTTGCACTCAATAAATGCAAGTCTTTGATCACATGTTCTTCCTGTTCAAGAAATCCAGGATTGAATGCTGGAATATTTCCCGTTGCCACCATTAATCTTGCTGTATAATGACTGGATACTGGAATTTTTCCTCCCCATTCATCTAAATAGTAAGATGCTCCTTTGTTATCAATCAATCGTAATACTGGTTTATTTTGTGTCACGATGATGTTGACGATATTTCTAGCATTGACAAATACATCTGCATTTTTGATGAATTCATTTTCTTCTAATGCTTTCTCTACTCTATCGACGTACAATTCGCCAATCGGAATTCCTACTAAGTCTCTTCCAAATTTTCTTTCAATAAAAGTTTCGACATCTAATTTGTTGATCAAATTTTCACTTCCTTCAATTTCGTTGATGAGGATGTTTACCTCATTGGTGAAACTGCTATTACGCTTGCTGATTCCTGATACGATCAGACCAAACAAGAACAGTATGAGCACGAGCCCTCCAATTCTTTTTAGCATCTTAGTTGTATCAAGTTGTTCCATATTTTTTGCGTAATAATTTTTTAATCGGTTTTACAAAGGTGTTGATGTCGCCCGCTCCCAATGTTAGAATTACTTCAAATTCTTTTGTTTGCGTTCTTTCAGTTAATATGTCCATCAAATCTTTTTTCGAGGCACGATATTTTTCTTTCTTTTTTATTTTCTTAAAAATAATATCTGAGGTCACGCCTTTTATTGGCAACTCTCTTGCTGGATAAATATCCATTAAAATGATTTCATCTAGTTGGTTGAGCTCTTTTGCAAAACCTTTCACGAAGTCTTTTGTTCTAGAATATAAGTGCGGTTGAAAAATTCCCGTTATTTTCTTGTTAGGAAACAATTCTTTTGCTGCACCAATTGCCTCTTTCAATTCTGTCGGATGATGTGCATAGTCATCTACATATGCAATTGCTTCATTCCGATACACGATTTCAAATCTGCGTTGGATTCCTTTGAAAGATCCTAATGCTTTTTTAATCGCTGCTGGTTTGACCCCTAATTGAAGTGCAACACCAATTGCTGCAGTTGCATTTTCAATGTTATGTCGCCCTGGCAATGTAAAGCGAATATCCTTTATTTTATGATGAGAGTTGTTGTAGTCGAAAACAAAATAACCATTCTCAACTCGTATCTTCGTTGCTTTTCCTGAGCCTCGATTGACACCGTAAGTTTCACATTCAAACCCAGAATTTTTAGAAGTAATCGAGGTGAAATTTTTCTCTAAACTGTTTTTAAAGAAAATACTTCCTCCTTTTTTTACTCCTTTTAGAAACTTAGTAAATCCTGTTTTTAGCATTTTTTCATGGCTACCATAAATATCTAAATGATCAGCATCCAATGAAGTCAAAATGGCAATATCAGGATTCAAATGAAGAAAAGAACGATCATATTCGTCTGCCTCGACTACAACCCAATCACTTTTCCCACCAATGTAATTCGATTTGAAATTGTTTGCAATGCCCCCCATGAAAGCGGTACAATCTACATCTCCCTTGCGAAGTAAATAAGCTAACAAGGTGCTTGTAGTTGTCTTTCCATGTGTTCCAGCAACTGCAATCGTTTTCTTTTCGCGACTGATCATACCGAGCACTTCCGCTCGCTTCATTAAGGGTTTCCCCTTCTCCATCAAATACTTTAATTCGATGTGGTCCTTCGGGATGGCCGGAGTATAAATGATCAAGTCTACATTCTTTGGAATATTTTTTATGTTCTCATCATAATAAATTTCAATTCCTTCTTTGACCAACTTTTTGGTCAGGACCGTTTCTGTTTTATCGTAACCAGAAACCTTTTTGTTATTTTCATTGAAGTATCGAGCCAAGGCACTCATTCCGATCCCGCCAATTCCTATAAAATAAATCGTTTGGAGTTTCGATAACTTCATTTTTTACTTTTTGTGATACTATTCACACTAACTTTTATTTTCGCCTAAAGGCTCAAAGACATAATGCAACAAGTCGCATTTTTTTGTCACACAGATTACACAGATTAGCACAGATATCTCACGAATTTCATCTGTGTTCAACTGTGGAATCTGTGCGAAATTAATTCATGTCAATTAAATCATATTTTTGTCAACTTTAAAACTTCATCTGCAATTGTAGCTGCAGCATCTGGTTTTCTGAAAGTCGATATATTTTCGCGCAAACTTTTTTGCTTTGCTTCATTATTTAAAACTTCAATCGCTGAAGTGATAATTTGTTCTTTCGCATTTTTATCTTCTACTAATATTGCTGCATCTTTTTCAACTAGTGCTTTTGCATTTACAGTCTGATGATCTTCTGCAACATTTGGTGAAGGAATCAAAATCGTTGGCATTCCTACCATTGCCAGTTCTCCAATTGTCAACGCACCTGCTCTGCAAACAACTATATCAGCCATCAAATATGCTAAATCCATTCGATCAATGAAAGCACTGATTTTGACGTTTGGCAAATTGGCTGTATCGCAATTTTGAAATCTATCGATATACAATTTACCAGCTTGCCACAGTACTTGCACGTCAGGATTCGCTTTCAGGTTTTCTGTATTGGCTGCCATTGCTTCGTTTAGCGATTTGGCTCCCAAACTACCACCTACGATGATGATTGTTTTTTTATTTTCAGCCAATCCAAAATGTTTCAATCCTTCTTTTTTACTTCCATTCAAATGAACAATGTCTTTTCTAACCGGATTTCCAGTCATGACTAATTTGCTGTTTGGAAAGAAGCGTTCCATTTTCGGAAAAGCGACACAAATCACATCGGTTTTTTTTGCAAGTAATTTGTTAGTCAAACCTGCATAAGAATTCTGTTCATTGATCAATGTGGGAATTCCTCTTCTGCTAGCAACTGCTAGTGTAGGTCCACTTGCAAATCCGCCCACTCCAACTACTACATCTGGTTTGAATTTTCGAATGATTGAATTCGCTTTAAAAATGCTACTTATTAGTTTCAAAGGAAAAGTTAGGTTCCGCAAAATTTCTTTTCTGTGAAGACCGCTTATCCATAAACCCTCAATCGGGTATCCCGCTTTCGGGACTTTTTCCATTTCAATTTTTCCTTTTGCACCTACAAATAAAATGTCAATATCTTTGACTTTTTTCTGAAGTGCATTGGCGATGGCAATGGCAGGAAATATATGTCCACCGCTTCCACCTCCGCTTATGATTACTTTTAATCGTTTTTTACTAGTTGATATATTTGAATCCGCAGCCACTTTGTTAGGCTTTTTCAATAAATCTACTAACACTTAATATGATACCGAATGCGATGCTTGAAAACAAGATGGATGTTCCACCCATACTAATCATCGGCAAGGTCAACCCGGTTACTGGTACTAAGTTGACAGACACAGCCATATTTGCTAATGCTTGCAACACGATATTCAAGGATATTCCTAAAGCTACCATAGCTCCAAAGGTTTTGGCACTTTTTGTAACCATACGTACACATCTAAAAAACAAGAGTACATATAATCCAAGAATTCCCAATCCTCCCAAAATCAATCCGTATTCTTCAATAATAATTGCGTATACAAAATCTGAATAAGGTGCTGGCAAATAATTCCTTTGAATACTATTTCCTGGTCCTAATCCCGTCAATTCTCCTTGCGCAATTGCAATTTTCGATTGTGTCACTTGGTATCCCCCATCGGTACTTGTCATGAAATCTCTGAATCTTGTGATCCATGTTTCCACTCTAATTTCAGGGATAAATTCTCCAGCAATAATCAAACCTGCAAAAGCAACAATTCCTAAAAAGAATAAGAGGATGATATATTTAGCATTGACTCTTCCCATGAACATCATCAAGATGCAAGTTGCGAATAATAACATCGCACTTGACAAATCCGCTGGTGCAATCAATAAACAGATGACTAATACCGGAAATATAATTGGCAAAAATGCACTTTTGAAATCAGCTATATATTCTTGCTTTGCTGAAATTGTTCTAGCTATAAATATGATCAATGCTAATTTTGCAAATTCCGATGTTTGAAAGGTAATCGGTATTCCCGAAACACCTATCCAACGTCTTGCATCATTTATCTCTATCCCAAATGCCAATGTATAAACTAACAATGGTATTGCAATCACAACTAAAATTGGTGCCAACTTGGAATAGTTGATATAATTCCAACTGTAACAAGCCCAGGTAAGGAACAACCCAAATGCCACCAATAAGGTCTGCTTGATTAAGTAAAATTCTGTATTTCCTCCACGTTGCTCGTGTGCAATGCGACCTGTCGAACTATAGACGACTAATATTGACACGACTGCAAGAATGATGACAATCGCCCAAACGACTTTGTCTCCTCTTAAATCTGTAAATATTTTGTTACCTATTTCCATTTTCTAATCCTTCAGGACTTTAAAAAACTTTATGTTACTTAATATTTTTTAGTGCGAGCACTTCTTTTTTAAATTCATCTCCTCTGTGTTCATAATTATTGAAGAGATCGAAACTTGCGCATGCTGGAGATAATAAAACGGTTTCTCCTTCTTTTGCAAGTCCCCAACCATATGCCACTGCTTCCTCTGTCTTCTGCGTTTCTTTAATTGGAATCTTCAAATGGCTGAATGCTTTTTTCAATTTCTCGTTGTCAACTCCTAAACACACAATCGCTTTTACTTTCTTTTTTACTAAGTCCATGATTTCGTCATAATCATTTCCTTTGTCCACGCCTCCGATTACCAACACAACTTTTTCTTCCATTGCTTCAAGTGCACAAAACACGGCATCTACGTTGGTCGCTTTACTGTCGTTGATAAAAGTAACGCCATTTATAGTTGCGACTTTTTCCAAGCGATGCGGTGCATTTTCAAAATTGTTTAATCCTTTTTGAATTACAGCTGGATCAACCCCCATTCTCAAAGCGGCTCGGACAGCACAGTATGCGTTGAACATATTGTGTGTTCCTTGCAATGGACTATTTTTCATTTCAAATACTAGTTGTTCATTTACAACCAATTTTTTATTTTGATAAATGCGACTCGAAACTGGGACCGTCAACTGACTTAATAACCTATTTTCCAATTTCTTCTTGATCACGGAATCTTCAGCATTGTAAATCAAAAGGTCGCTCTCATTTTGATTCTCAAAGATCCTCAGTTTCGAATCAGCATATGTATCTAAATCATAGTTATATCTATCTAAGTGATCTGGGGTAATATTTAATAACAATGCAATTTCAGGCTTAAACTTTTTGATATCGTCTAATTGAAAACTGCTAATTTCCAAGACATATATCTTTGCTGGTTTTTCTGTTAATAGTTTTGCGAAACTGACACCAATATTTCCGCCCAACTTGACATCCATATTTGCTTCTCGAAGTAAGTGAAAAATCAAACCGGTTGTGGTTGTTTTTCCATTGCTTCCTGTGATGGCAATAATAGTGGCGTTGGTGTGGCGGCTAGCAAATTCAATTTCAGAAATCACTTCCATTCCTTTTTCATGTGCTGCTTTTATTAAAGGAGCTTTGTTTGGAATGCCAGGACTTTTGACTATGATATCTGCTTCGAAGATTTTTTCTTTTGTATGTTTCCCTTCTTCGAATTCGATGTGGTGATGCTTCAATTCTGTTTTGAAAGTGTCACTAATTTTCCCCATATCAGAAACAAAAACTTGATACTTCAACTGCTTTCCGAGCATCGCTGCTCCTACTCCACTTTTGCCCGCTCCAAGTATTGCTATTTTCATTTCTTAAATAATTTCAAAGTATGAATTACCTTACTTTTAAGGTGATTATTGTAATAACTGCTAACATGATACCTACGATCCAGAATCTGGTAACGATTTTGGCTTCATGAATGCCTTTTTTCTGATAGTGATGATGAAGTGGCGACATTAAAAATATGCGTCTTCCTTCTCCATATTTCTTTTTTGTGAATTTGAAATAACTCACTTGCATGACTACTGATAAACTTTCCATCAGAAAAATGCCACACAAAATTGGAATCAATAATTCTTTTCTCAATAAGATTGCTAGTGCTGCAATGATTCCTCCGATTGTCAAACTTCCCGTATCTCCCATAAATACTTGTGCTGGATAAGAATTAAACCATAAAAATCCAATACATGCTCCTAGAAAACAGGCGGAAAAAATTACGAGTTCTTCTGAACCCGGGATGTACAATATGTTGAGATAATTCGCAGCTACTGTATTTCCCGAAACGTATGCTAGTATTCCTAAAGTTGCTCCGATTATAGCCGATACTCCTGTTGCTAATCCATCAATTCCATCCGTCAAATTCGCTGCATTTGAAACTGCAGTAACGATGAAAATAATAATTGGAATAAAAATCAACCAAACCAAACTTCTGCTTGAAAAAGGTTCTGCATAATCTAAAACACTACCTTTCAAAAATGGGACATTAGTAATTGGTTCTTTGACCGTGGCATAAAATATGGTATCACCTCTGACGATAGTTGGTTCTTTATCAATTGATACGACCTTAAAATCATCGCGAACATCTTCTGTATAAGGTAATTTTACTACCACCTCATTACTTACCAACATTGTTACCCCGACAATCAACCCCAACCCAACTTGTCCTAATATTTTGAACCTACCTTTGAGGCCCTTTTTATCTTTCTTAAAAACTTTGATATAATCATCTGCGAATCCAATAATCCCCATCCATGTAGTCGCTAAAATCATTAACAGAATATAGATGTTATCCAATTTTGCTAACAATAAACATGGAATGATGGTCGCCATGATGATAATCACACCACCCATTGTTGGTGTTCCTTCTTTTTCTTTTTGCCCTGCCAATCCAAGATCTCTAATCGACTCTCCTATCTGGAGTGTTCTTAGAAATTTGATGATTCTTTCACCAAACAAAAATGAAATTACAAGAGACAAAATAATTGCAAACGCTGCTCTGAATGTGATAAAATTAAAGACCTCAGCGCCGGGCATTTTAAATGCTTCATCTAAATATTTAAAGAGATAGTATAGCACGCTGTGATTTTGATTTTTCGTTTTGTTTCAAAAAAGGTAGAATGCAGCGAGTATATTTTACATTTCAAACGACTGTAAATAAAACTTTCCCCGCCGCAGACTACCATGTGAATCTGAGAATTACAATGCGGATTGTTTTAACAATCCTACCCAAATTCAGCTATTGCAGTTGTCTTTTTAATTCTTCTTTGTCATCAAACGGCGTCTTTACTCCGTTGATATCTTGATATTTTTCGTGACCTTTTCCAGCCACTAATATAATGTCTCCATCTTGTGCCAACCGACAAGCTGTTTTGATGGCTTCTCTTCGGTTGGTGATGGAAATTGTTTTTCCTTTATCTTCAATTGGTACTCCGATTTCCATTTCCTCAATAATCGTTTCTGCATTTTCTGTCCTTGGATTGTCGGAAGTCAAAATGACGGTGGTCGAATAAGCCGTTGCTTTTCTTGCCATAATCGGACGTTTCATTTTGTCTCGATCTCCACCACATCCAACGACTGTTATCAATCTGGTTGTCGGTTGTCTAAATTTTAAAATCGTTGTCAACACTTTTTCTAATGCATCCGGTGTATGTGCGTAATCTACAATACCGATCAAATTTCTCGCTCTATTAATCACATAATCAAATCTTCCTTCAGCTGTATGCAATGAACTCATATGAGTCAATACTTCCATTTTATCTGTTCCTAATTTCAATGCAGCTGCATAAACTGCTAACAAATTGTACGCATTGAATTCTCCAATTAATCTAGAGAAAAATTCAACACCATCTAATTCAAGATGTAAGCCAGTGATATTGTTATCCAAAATCTTGGCTTTGTAATCTGTCAATGTTTGCAAACTGTAGTAGAAGATATTTGCTTTCGAATTTTGAACCATCACACCACCATTCTTGTCATCTTTATTGGTGATTACAAAAGCATTTTTGTTGAGGTTATCAAACAGTTGCTTTTTAGCATTTAGATAAGATTTAAAATCTTTGTGATAGTCTAAATGATCATGTGTCAAGTTGGTAAAAATGGCTCCAGCAAATTCTATTCCTTCGATACGTTTTTGATCGATGGCATGAGAACTGACTTCCATAAAAGCAAAGTCACATCCTTCTTCCACCATTTCTCCCAAAAGTTGATTCAACTTCAAAGCATCAGGTGTGGTGTGCGTTGCTGCAATTACCTTGTTATTAATTCGATTTTCAATGGTTGACAACAGACCAACTTTTTGGCCCATGTTTTTGTATAAATTAAATAGCAATGTTGCTACTGTCGTTTTTCCATTCGTGCCGGTTATACCGACTAGTTTCAATTTTTTGGATGGATGGTTATAAAAATTTCCAGCTAATTGACCCAACGCTTTTGCTGAATCTTTTACTTTCAAATAAGTGACTTCACTTTCTCCCTGTTCTGATGTCAGGTTTATTTCTTCTGGCAAATTTTCACAAACAACAACACTTGCTCCATTTTTTATTGCTTTCGAAATAAAGTGATGTCCATCGACTTCAGCTCCTTTGATTGCAACAAACAAATCTCCGCTTTCAATAACTCGAGAATCAAAAGCGATTCGGTTGATTTGTTTATCACTGTTGCCGATGGACTCACTTATCAAAATCCCTGCTAATATGTTTTCCAGGTTATGCAAAACATAAAGTGTTTAATAGTGTGAGCAGGTATTTTATTTTCATTAACATTGAACTTTATAAAAACTGATTAACTCAATTTCAATTTTATAGTCTGGCCTTTTGCTCTAGTGCCAGGATTAATGGATTGTGCGGTTACTTTTCCGTTTCCAATTACTTTCACGTGCAATCCTTTATTTTCCAAAATGAATAATGCATCTCTTAATCCCATCCCTTTTACATTCGGTACTTCATTTTTATCATTGATTACTCTAGTCAACAAACTAATTGTATCATTTTGTGCTTGCGAAACCGTCCAATCTGTATTTGGATTGTTAGCATATGGCAAATCCAAGTAATTGTAGATAGAAACAAAATCTTCTCTGGCACCTACTTCATGTACCGGCAATTCATAATCTTCCAATGCCATAGGTGGCGCTTCATTTAAAGATGGATGCAATTCCATTTTTAGGGAGTAACATTTTTCAGCTATTTCTTTAAATACTGGTCCTGCCACTTCTCCACCATATATTCCATTTTCTTTTGGTTCATTTACAACAACGATGCAAGAATATTTTGGTGCTTCTGCTGGAAAATATCCAGCGAAAGACGCATTATAAGTTGTTGCAACATTTTCTTTTGCATAATCCACTTGTGCGGTTCCTGTCTTTCCTGCGAATCTGAATCTTTCTGATTGTAATGATTTCGCAGTTCCACGATCAACTACTCCTTCTAACAATGATTGTGCAGCTTTGATTGTATGTGGTGAAGCAATACTTTTCTTAACCACTCTTGGTTTAAATTCAGTAATAATTGATCCATTACTTTGCAAACTAGAAACCACATAAGGCTTCATCATTTGCCCATCATTTGCTACGGAATTATAGAAATTCAAAATTTGTAATGGTGTTAGTAACACTTCATAGCCGATAGACATCCATGGGATGGTAACGCCACTCCAATTGTTATTTTGATTTTCAGGGTTTTTTATTCTTGGGTGCAATTCACCTTGAATTTCGATTCCTGTTGGAACATCAAGATTCATGTCTTGCAATCTTTTGTAAAATCTTTTTGCTCTATTTTTAGGACCATAGAAAGTTTGAGCTAGTTTGGCTATCCCAACATTAGAAGACAATTCAAAAGCATTTCTAATTGATGTAAGTCTCATGTTGTGATAAAATGCATCTTTCATTTCTTCCTTATAAAACATTTTACTTCCACCTTCCAAATCAATTGAATCATTCAAAGAAATTACTTGATCTTCTAACAATGCCATCATTGTTGCCAACTTGAAAGTAGAACCTGGTTCGATTAAAGAACCAATTGCGTGATTGTATCTTTCCCAGATTTTTCCTTCTTCTGTTCGACCCAAATTAGCAATCGCTCTAATAGCACCCGTTTTCACTTCCATCAAAATCGCAGTACCACCAGCAGCATTGTGACGATCGACTGCTTTATAAAGTGCATCTTGTGTTACATCTTGTAAATTGATATCAATTGTCGTTTGAAGATCAGCACCGTTTTTAGGTTGTATTTCCGAAAGATCATTGACAGGGATATAAATATTTTTCACCCGTTGCATCAATTGTTTGCCTTGTGTTCCTGCCAATTGTTTATCAAAATATCCTTCCAACCCTACTGGCTTTGCAGTTTCTCTAACATATCCAATCGTACGATGTGCTAGCAAACCATAAGGACGTTTTCTCTCTGCATGTTGCTCTACAATCAATCCACCTCGATGTCTTCCTAAATTAAAAAGTGGAAATTTTTTGATTTTTTGCATCAATTCGAAATCCACATTTTTTCTAATCAGCAAGTAACGTTGTCCTTGTTCTCTTTTCTCAATTAATTTATTTCTGTAGCCACCTACTGTATGTTCGCTATCTACAAATGTTGCTAAACAATATGCTAACGAATCTACATTTGCGTCAAAATCTTCATCAGTACAAGTGACTAAATCCATCCGTATTTCAAAGAACGGTAGTGAGGTGGCTAAAAGGCTTCCATCTTCGGCCAATATATTACCTCTTTGTGCCTCGATATCTTTAAACTTTACATAAAGATCATCTCCTTTCTCTCTCCACATTTTGCCGTCAGACACATTAATTTTAAAAGCTGCAAAGAAAATGAATGCTGCCAAAAAGATTACACCTAATAACACGATGTAAACTCTAATCAGTACTTCATTTTTTACGTTTATCATTGCTAGCTTTCGGTTTAGTAACGACTATTTTTTTAGGTTTCTTCGTTTGAATTTTCAAGTCAATCTCTTGGACATTTTTCACGACTTCAGAATGTTTATTGCTATACATCAAGTCCGTCTGTATGGTCATATAGTGCCATCGGAGTTGCTTTAGTTGTTCTTGTTTTATTTTAATCTCTCGGATTTTTCGTAATGCATAGTGTGAATTTGCGATATACACCGTGCACAACATACCAAGGAAAATAATAAAAGGTAAATTTTTCAAAAACACCTTTGCACTCCAACCACTAAAATGCATGTAATCAGTGATCTTCCGTTTTTCCGCCATGATGACTTTATTTCGCTATCTCTTTTTGGAGCTAGCTTTTAGATTTTGTAAACTGTTTTTGGGCAATTCTCATTTTCGCGCTGCGAGAGCGAGGATTACTATTCACTTCCTCAGGTGTTGGAACTTTTGCTTTTTTCGTGATCACCTTAAACGGTCTGTGAATATTCCCGTAAAAATCTTTTTCTTGTTGTCCTTCGAAATTACCGGTCTTAAAAAAGTTTTTAACCAAACGATCTTCAATAGAATGATAGGATATGATAACAATCAATCCACCCTCTTTTAAAGCTGATAATGAATCTTGCAGAAAATCTTTGAGCGCCCCTACTTCATCGTTGACTTCCATACGAAGTGCTTGAAAGACACATGACAAATATCGATTTCGATTGCCACGCACCCAGGGATCAATGGTTCTAATAAATTCATTAATCGTTTCTAGATCTTTGATGTTTCGCTGTTCAACAATAGCCTGGGCAAGGGTTTTGGAATTTCTTACTTCTCCGTACATACTAAAGACATTTTGTAATTCTTCTGTTGTATAACTATTAAGTATACTTCCAGCAGTTACTTCGTCTTTCTGATTCATCCGCATATCTATAGCGGCATCGAATCGGTGAGAAAATCCTCTTTCAGCTTTGTTGATGTGATGAGAAGAAATGCCTAAGTCAGCAAGTATCCCATCAACTTCTCCGATCTGGTGTAATTTCAAAAAACGTTTCAGGTATCTGAAGTTGTGATTGATAAACAAAAAACGATCATCGTCGATCAAATTTGGTTTAACGTCTTCATCCTGATCAAATCCGATAAGCATGCCTTTGCTACCTATCTGTTTTATAATTTCTCGTGAGTGCCCTCCTCCTCCAAAAGTCGCATCGAGATATATTCCATTTTGCTTAATTTCTAATCCTTCGATGCTTTCTTTCAGTAATACTGGATTGTGGTACTCCATTTTTATTCTTTTGAGGTTGGTTCATCTGGTTTTTTATCAACCATTACTTCTTGACCCAACTTGTGGAATTCTTCTTGAGATCTGTTGATGACAAATTCTTCGTACTTCTGCGTATCCCAAATTTCAAATTGATCAAACAAAGCCAAGATTGCGATTTCTTTAGTGATGCCTGCGTAGTCAACCAATTTTTTAGGAATTAACAACCTATTGCCTGCATCTAACTTCACAATACTCACACCTCTCAAAAACAATCTTGTAAAATCTCTCGACTTGCTATCAAACCGATTCAATTGACGAAGTGAGCTTAATTTCTCATCCCACACTGGTTTTGGAAATAAAATTATCTGCCCATCTTCCCCTCTATTCATGATAAACGTCTGATTATCAATTACTTTCAGCTGGTCAATCATCTCACCGGGTAATCGGACACGACTTTTCGCATCCACTTTGCAAGTGAATTCACCATAAAAATTGAAAGAATTGTTACCTTGTCCTATCATTTCTACTCAAAAATAGAGTTTTTTTACCACAAATTCCCACTTTTTCCCACCAAGGAACAAGGTTTTTTTACTACTATATATAGTCTATATTTTAAAAATCGCTCATATTCAACGAGTTGGGCAAAAGTGGTTTAAGTAAAAGTTGAACAAAAAAAAGTTTTCCACATTTTAAAACAAACCGCTTTTTCGTTGAATTAAGCGAGACCAACCTATCGAAAGAGCAGAAATCATGGTTGCATTCGCAACTTATCAACATTGTGCTTATTGACTATCACCATATATATAGTATGATAATAGAATATTTTCAAGAAGATGAAATGCCCGAAAAGCAAAAACCATATACGCTTTATATGTAACCATCAAGTCAGAATATCTAGCTTCTATTACCTAAAAGGTTTTCCTTTATGCTTAAATTAGATGCAATAATTATTTGACTCAACTTCAAAGATCATAATGAAAAACTTACAATACTATTTCTTATTTCTATTCTTGATTTCTAGCTTCTATAGTTTGGCGCAAAATTCCGCCATACTTTTAGACGGGACTGCTGATTATCTTACCATTGATCACAAGCCAAATCAAAATATAGGAGATGCCTATACGATAGAAGCGTGGATTTTTGCCAACAATTGGACTACAGAAGTTTGGCGAGGATCAATTGTAGGTAAAGACAATCAAGGACCTGATCGGGGTTATGCATTTAGATGTGGGGACAATGGAAAATTATCTTTTGTTATCGCTGTAGACAATGTTTGGGAAGAAACTGTTTCTTCTTCATTAATGAATGTCAATCAATGGCATCATGTAGCTGGTGTGGTAAATAATGGTGCCGTAAAATTATATATCGATGGGCAAGAAGTGGCAGCAGGTAGTTTTACTGGCACTCCATCTAACCTTCCTCAACCATTACATATAGGTGCATCTGCAGGTTTCGATGGTCGATTTTTTGATGGTGTAATTGATGAAGTTAGAATTTGGAATGTTGCCAGAACTCCAACTGAGATTGCAGATAATGCGACTGTTGACTTAACGGGTTCCGAAACTGGATTAGCAGTCTATCTACCAATGAATGAAGGTAGCGGTATGGTTGCAACCAATTTAGTGGATGCGGCTTGTTCCGCAACTGGTGTAAGTATTGGTGATAACAATTGGGTGGATGGCTATACCTTGCCAATGTTCGATTTAAGTTTACAAGCAATTACAGGTATCGATCAATTGAACATGAAAACAAGACCGATCCAAGTAACTGCACGTGTCCAAAATACTGGAACTTCTGCGCTATCTAATTTCCAAATTGATGTTTCCATCAATGGTAACATTGCAATTTCTGAAACGATTAATGAAACTTTGGCAGCAGGCGAACTAATGAGTTACCTCTTAGAAACACCGGCAGACTTTACTGAATATTCAGATATTGAAATTGAAGCGACTGTATCGCACCCTAATGATGAGAACGGATTAAACAATTCAACAACTGCCAACTTAACCAATATTCCAGGCAATAACATTGTACTTTTCAAACAAACAACACACAATTTTGGTGGAGCAGGTCAAAATAAATTCAATTCAGTTGTGCTTCCTTATGACCTTGCTGAATACGAACAATTATTGATGCGCATCACTTTGAGTTGCCCTTCTGGTGGTTGTGATCCTTGGGATCAACCTGCAAAAGTTACCGCATTTACTGCTCAAGGTTCTTTTGAATTGGCAAGATATATCACACCATATGGGATCGCTTGTGGACCTTGGACCATTGATGTAACTGATTTCAAAACCATTTTTCAAGGTGAAGTAGATTACAATTCTTACATCCAAGTTTGGGGACCAAATGGATGGAATGCAACAGTTGAGTTAGAATTAATAGAAGGGAATGCTGCGATGCCCTACCAAAAAGTTACGCCAATTTATCAAATGGATTATCAAGTGTATGGTGACCCTGGAATTTCACATGATTTACCAGAAGTAGAAATTATGGTGGACAATAATACGGAAGCTTCACATGCACGTATACAGCTTACTGGACATGGACAAGGCAACACCGAAAATGCTGCAGAATTTTCTAATAAAACACACAGCTTTCAAGTCAATGGAAGCGAAGTTGCTCAACATAATTTATGGAAAGATGATTGTGCAAGTAATGCTTGTGCAGACCAAAATGGCAATTGGTTATTCTCGCGTGCTGGTTGGTGTCCTGGTCAAGAAGTACAACCATATATAGTCGAAACAACTGGTGTTGCAGCTCCTGGAACTTCCGCAATTTTTGATTATGTCTTTGAAGATTATGTCAATTTATTGAACACAGGTTACAATGATAGTGGTCATACGGAACCTCATTATAGAAAGCATGATTTCTTTATTGAAAAGAGCTCTGAGCGTTATCAGGATTACACGAATTTGTTGACAGCGGATATTGAACCCATCATCACTAGTAACATGATTGAATCTGTTTCTATCACTGTTATTAACAACGGAAATACGTCTGTTTCAAATTTCATGACGCATCTCTATCTCAATGGAACTTCAGTAGGATCATTTAATTTTGGAGATGCTTTGGCTCCTGGAGAAGGTACCACATTGGAATTTACACCTGCAACATTTCCTGGACTTGTTCTAGCAAATGGAGACAATTTCTTCTACGGTGAAGTGGATATTAATATTGATGAAAATCCAGGTGATGATTGGATCAAAAGTGATGTTTTCTCAATCGTAAACATTGAAGACCAAATCGTTGCACAGCAATTCAATTTGACTCCTAATCCAAGTAATTCTTTTGTCAATATTGAATTGGATGAAAGTTTAATAAGCGGTCAATTACAAGTTTATAATATCAATGGAAGCTTTTTGTTGGAACGCACTATTAATTCAACAAATGAACAAATTGAATTAGACCATGCAGGAACTTACTTTGTAAAAATCATCAATACAGATGGACACACCGCTTCTAAAAAACTAGTCATTATTAAATAGCGCTAAACAGAGAATAGGATGAGAGATTTTATTTGTACAGGGGTTTTATTCCTTCTTGTACCACTTTTTATTTCTGCTCAAGTTGAAGTAAAAGGTTTGATTGTTGATCTTGCAGATGGAGAACCGTTGATTGGTGTCACTGTCATGGACATCGACAAAAAAAATGGTACAACAAGTGATTTTGATGGTTCTTTTTCTTTACAAATTGATGGGCCAACAACATTGCGTTTCTCCTATATTGGCTATCAAACTTTTGAACAGGCTGTCGATGGAAAAGAAAACTTGACCATTCAATTGGAATCGGATGCGGTCCAACTTGACCAAGTCGTCGTAACGGGTCCAGGAACCAAAAGACAAAAACGAGAATTAGGTTATTCTACCGATCAATTTGGAGGAGATGAAATCGCTTTATCAGGTGCTTCTAACATGGTGAATGCATTATCAGGTAAATCCGCAGGTGTCAATATTGCAAGTGCTAATGGAGTCGATGGCGGTACTTCCCGTATCACTATACGTGGCAACAATAATATCAAAGGAAATAATCAGCCACTCATCATTGTAGATGGTATTCCAATTGAAAATCCACCTGGACTTACAAATATAAGTGGCGGCACCGATTGGGGTTCTGCAATCAACAATATTAATCCCGAAGATATTGCAGAGGTCAACATTCTTAAAGGACCAACTGCATCAGCGAAGTATGGAATGCGAGGTGCCAATGGCGTGGTTTTGATTACTACCAAAAAAGGATCTCAACGAAAAGGAATGGGATTGGAATATGCGGTTACTTATAAAAATATACAACCCTTTCGTTTTCGGGAAGTTCAAAACACCTATGGAGCAGGTGGACCGATTAGTTTAAACGCACCAACTTTTGCCCAAAATGGTGCTGGCGAAAACATATACCCAAACAGTGTACACACTAGCAATGGACCTTTTGGTAGACCGACTACAGAATCTTTTGGCTTCTACTCTACCGGAGTTTCTTGGGGACCAAAAATGGAAGGTCAAATGGTAAGATGGTGGGATGGGGAATTGAGAGCTTTTGATGCGCAACCTGATAATTTAAAGCAATTTTTCAGTCAAGGAAATACTACAACACACAATGTCAATTTTTCTAGTGGTGGTGATTTTGGGACTGTTCGAGTATCGATGAGTTATCAAGATCACAAAGCAGTTGTCCCAAACTCTAATTTCAAACAATATACTTTCAATGTTGGTTCTGAATTGAAAATTAGCAAAAATTTGACCTCAACAATTGGTATTAGTTACATCAATTTTAATCGCAAAAATAGTCCTTCTCTTGGTGATGACAACAATGCTTCTTTTGGAAAAGGAATATTGTATAGTTGGCCAAGATCTTATAAAGGATTGGAAGAAACATTGAACATCAATGAAGATGGAACTAGATATACCTATGATGGAAATTACCCATTTCAATACACGCCTGAAAATTTGTGGTGGAATACTTACAATCAAAATACTTATCTCACAAGAAATAAATTGATTGGCTCAATTGGCTTACAATATCAACCAACAGAATGGCTTGTAGGAAGTGTAAAAGCGGGTATGGATTTCAATTTAAATGAATTTGAAAAGCGTTTTAATCCACACGATTTATCTGGTGTGAACGGTGCTGAATATGCCAATGAGATAGATCGTAATAGCGTTGTTAATTTAGATGCTATTTTGACAGCACATAAAGATGGAATTTTTAATTCTCCATTTGATGTATCTCTTTCTGTGGGTGGTACGCGCTGGAATCGGGATCAATATGGACTAAATTTCTCCAACTCCAATTGGGTAAATCCATGGTTATTTGCCTTGAGTAATAATGCGGGATCTGATTTGGATCAATTACCAACAGCCAATGAAATTCGATTTTCGAAAAAGATTAACTCGCTTTATTCCTTTTTGAATATCGATTTTAAAAACTATTTATTTTTGGAAATATCTGGTAGAAATGATTGGTCTTCTTCTTTGCCATTAGCCAATAATTCTTACTTCTACCCTTCTGCTTCTTTGAGTTATATTGTTTCTGAATCCATGAAAATGCCTGGCTGGTTGACTTTTGCAAAAATACGTGCATCTGTTGCTAAAACCGCTTCTGATACGGATCCATTTTTACTGGATTTTGTTTATGATACTGGCACTTTTAATGGTCAACAGACTGCTACTTTACCTTCTACAAAACCACCGACAGACTTAAAACCACAACAAGCAAATTCTTATGAAGTTGGATTAACACTTGGGATGTTCGATGATAGAATTACTACGGACTTCACTTATTACTACATCAATTCTTTCGACCAAATTTTGGATTCTCCTACTCCTTCATCTTCTGGTGCTTCTGAAATCAGAATCAATAATGGTGTCTTAGAAAACTATGGATTTGAAGTTGGAATTGCAGCTTATGTGGCCAAATTCAAAGGTGGATATATCAATACCGGACTTAATTTTGCGCACAATAGAAACTTTGTCAAGAGTCTTGGCGATGGTGCTGAGTTTTTAGAAATCGGACAAATATGGGGTGACTTTGGACCCAAAATTATGGTTCGTGAAGGAGAAGAATATGGGACTATCTATGGCTACGATCATGTCTATCATGAAAACGGTCAACCAATGCTCAACGATGAAGGCACCCATTATTTGGTGACCGAAAATATTGTTCCAATCGGCAATGCTTCACCCGACTTTACAGGAGGATGGAATCTGGATATCAAATACAAAAACTGGAAATTAAGAACTTTAGTGGACACCAAAATTGGAGGTGATATTTATGCTGGCTCTTATGTTATTGGATTGCAAACTGGCCAAAGTCCACTGACCTTAGAAGAACGAAATGGGAATGGTTTACCCTATACCGATCCTTCTGGCGAGACTCGTAATGTTGGTGTTATATTACCTGGTGTGTTAGCAGATGGTACTCCGAATAACAATGTGGTTCATTATTATTACAAGTATTTACCCAATGCTGGTGGATGGGGAAAAATTTTGACAACACCTGGAATTATCGATAACTCTTGGGTAAAAATGCGTGAAATTACCTTGTCTTATGCTTTCAACACTAAGCAACTTAAGAAATTGAAATTTTTCCAAAATCTAAACCTTTCTTTAGTCGGGCGTGATTTGTTTTATTTCTATTCTTCGATACCTGACAAGATCAATCCTGAAGGTATCGCGGGTTCTGGAAATGCACAAGGTTTGGAGTGGGCTTCGTATCCAAGTATGCGATCTTTTAGTTTGCGAATTTCTTCTTCTTTTTAAAATCACATTGAAAATTTATTTGTCATGAAGCGATTGATTCTTATTATTTGTAGTGTTTTGATAGTGACTTCATTTAGTTGTGATAAAGGTTTTGAAGAACTCAACACCAACCCACTTTCTCCTTCCAATGTTTCTGATGGTTCTTTGTTTAATGCGATTGTCAACTCGCTTCGATTGGGATGGAATCGGCAATTGTTTTTACACAACGAGGTCTTATATGATGTAACGGAACAAGCAGTCGTAACCGCCAAAACTTTTGGAAATATTAGTGGTGGAACGGAAGATATTTGGACCAACTATTATGATGCTTTAAAAAATGCAAACGAACTTTACAGTCGTTTCAATTCTTATTCCAATGATCCAGAATTAGGAGCTGTGATGAAAGCACAATTAGATATTTTGATGGCGTACAAAACATTTCAAGTAACTGATTTGTTTGGTGATATCCCATTTTCTGAAGCAGGACAAGTATTTGTCGAGAACGCAATTATTCGTGCGAAATATGACAACCAAGAAAGCATTTATAAAACGCTTTTGGAAAATCTTAAATCCGCATCTGAATTGTTAAGTACCGCGAACAAAACAAGTCAAGGTAATGATTATATCCGTTACAATGAAAGTGAGACTTTGTTTTATGACGATCTAGGAAAATGGGTACGATTCAGTAACTCCTTACAACTTCGACACCTTGTTAGAATGCACGATAAAGATCCAGATTATGCGGCTGAAAGAATTCAATTTTTAATTGAAAGTGGTGCCAATACCATCATAAAAAATGGAGATGCTGTGATGCATCCTAGAAATCAATTGTGGACTAATTTAGGGGTGAATTGGTCATTTAGAGAACACAACAAAGTGAGAATGGGATCAACGATGTGGGATTTTATGACAGAGAATAATGAGGATATTTTAGACCCACGTATTCACTTCTTTTTCGAACCAAATGTTAATGACGAATGGGTTCCTTTCCCTCAAATTGCTGATGCCAACACTATTCAATCTGGTGGTGAACCTTACAACAAAGATCGACGAGATGCCAATCATGCTAACAAAGGCGATGGCAATATTTATAGTGCTGTCAATTTTTATTTAGTCCGTGATGAAAAAGATATTCCTGAGATATTGATGACTTCTGCGGAAGTTCAATTTTTACGAGCTGAGATATTTTTACGTGGGCTAGGTGTTGCTGCTGATCCCTTTTTAGCACAAGCAGCCTACTCCAATGGTATGATTGAGTCACTGGAATTTTGGCAAAATCACGTTGTAGAATCTGAAATTTGGGTCAATAAACCAACCATTCTATCAACTGGAGAATTATTTGCAACCGTCCAACATCCTAAATACGCATTTGACACCAATGCAAGTGCAACTGACAATCTTACTAAGATATATGAACAAAGATGGGTAGATTATTTCCGTCAACCTTGGGAAGCGTTTAGTTTGTTACGTAGGACGAATAATGTGCCTCGTGAAAAACCTGCTAATGATTTTTTCCGTTTTACTTATCCACCTTCTGAGGCTGCTTTGAATACGGAGATGTATGATTTGCAAGTTGGGAATATGGGTGGAGATTTTTCTGGGGTTGAGGTTTGGTGGATGGATTAGGTGCAATACAGATTTTTACAACACAGTAAATACGCTCTTTCAACACATAGGTCACATTAGAAACATAGAAGCACATAGCTCTTGTTTCGTGAAAATTTCCTCACGCAGAAGTCGCAAAAATCGCAGAAAGGAGGACGTGAAAATCACGCAATGAAATCGCAGAAGTCGGATAAATCCTATTATACTGCAAGGGGAAAACACGAACTCCTTAGTGTTTCTTAGCTCCTCACCTATCTTAGTGGTAAAAAAAGCGCCCTCAAGAAACATGACAAATCCAAGAAAAAAGAATCACCTAACAACATAAGCACTACGATCAAACAAACTCTTTACCCGCATCTGCAAAACCCCAAGTATCGCCTCAGAAATAATACTCTTATGCATTTTTGAAGTTCCCTCTACTCTATCTGTAAAAGTAATTGGTACTTCAACAATTTTAAACCCATTTTGGTAGGTAGCAAATTTCATTTCAATTTGGAAAGCATATCCGACGAATCGAATTTTTGAAAAATCTAATTTCTCCAAAACTCTTCTAGTGTAACAAACAAAACCCGCGGTTGGATCCATAATCGGCATCCACGTAATCATGCGTACATAAAAAGAAGCACCTTTTGATAGGAAGACACGATCCCATGGCCAATTTTCTAATTTCCCACCTTTTACATATCGAGATCCAACAGACATATCTCCATTTTTAGCAAGTAAACCTTCTTTCAATCTAGCAAGATCCAATGGATTGTGAGAGAAGTCTGCATCCATTTCAAAAAAGTACTCAAAGCGAGGAATTTGTAGTCCCCATTCGAAACCAGCAATGTATGCGGTACCGAGACCTTGCTTTCCTTTTCGATTCAGGATGTGAAGTTTTTTCGGAAATTGCTGCTGAAGATCATTGACAATCTGTGCAGTGCCATCAGGAGAATTATCATCTACCACCAATATTTCGACCTCCAATTCTAATGAAAAGACAGCTTTGATTATTGCTGCAATGTTTTCTTTTTCATTGTATGTAGGTATGATCACTAAGCTATCTGCCAAACGCCTGAAATTGAATAAGTTAATTTTGGATTTTCAAAGCACAAATGTATTAAGAATAAAATTAACATGTATTAGAATAAATCATAAGGAATTATGTCACAATCGCTAATTTATAGCGTTATTTACAGTACAAAACAACTCCAATCCCCTTAATAATAAGTATTTTACACATTAATAACTACGTCTAACCCAATCAGTTTTTACTTTTTAAATAATATTAACAATGAACTTAAGACACACTTTAATTGCGGCATTGCTATGCTTCGTGTATTGCAATGCTATTAGTCAAAACTCCAATCAGACCGATTCACCAGCTAGATGCCATTCAGATGAATATCATCAATTGATGATGCAAGATCCAGATTTTGCTAGCAAGTTTTCGAAAATGCAATCGGAAGCTTTGGCTGCCATACAATCTGATCAAAAAATAAACTGCTCGAGTGGAGTCATTACAATTCCAATAGCTGTACACTATGCTGGAAATATAAACTCTTCCAATACCGCTTGTTTATTAGCGGCTGCGGAAGCACAAATACAAGTTTTGAACGAAGATTTTGGAGCTTATAATTCCGATATTGAAAATTTTTGCACCATTGCTTCTGCTTGCCCAAGCGTAGTTGACCCAAGTGCACTTTCTACTGGCGCTTGTATGCAATTTTGTTTAGCTACTCAAAATCATCCAACTTGCTCTGGTTTAAGTAATGGCGATCCAGCAATTACTGTAGGTCAATATACATTTAATAGTGGCGCAGCTTGTTGGGCCGGTTATCTAAATCTATTTGTTGTAGATGGACTTAGCTTTTTAGGACAAGCTCCACTTTTTGGAGGTAATAATCCGAATGGAAATGGGGTTCAAATTGTTGCATACGCATTTGGCGGACCTGGTGTTTCTTGTACTTCTGGAACTGGTATCAATACAGATAATAATTTTAATCTAGGAAGAACCGCAACTCATGAAGTGGGTCATTACTTTGGTTTAGAGCATGTTTTTAATGGTTGTAATGGTGGTGATGGAATTGCAGATACGCCTGCTCAATCTAGTTCAAATTTTGGATGTCCGACATTCAACACTACTACTTGTACTTCTACTGCAAGTAATACTTGTTCAACTACCGATTTCTTTTTCAACTATATGGACTATGTCAATGATGCGTGCATGTACATGTTTACAGATGATCAAGCAACTGTAATGTATAATTCTGCGACTTCTCACAGTTCTTGGGCAACGAATACTTGTGCAGCTGCTGATCAGCCTAACTATGATCCAATATATACTGGTCCTTGTGTTTCGGAACCACCAGTTGCTGCTTTTCAAGTAACTAGTTCTTTGACGGTTTGTGATAATAATCCAACAATCACATTTGAAGATTTATCTCAATTTTTACCAAATAGTTATGACTGGACTTTTTCAGGAGCTGGTGTAAGTCCTTCGTCAAGTACTTCTCAAAATCCAATAGTAACCGTGACAAGCTCAGGTACATTGGATGTATTTTTAGATGTTTCAAATGGTGGTGGAACTAGTTCTGCTTCTCAAAGTTTCAACGTAATTGTATTACCGACGGGTCATCCTGATTGTCCAGCATGTATCAACGCAATTGTTGATGGTGGATTTGAGAGTGGCGTATGGAACGAATTTTCCTCTAATGGATATGAATTAGTTACAAACGACTTACCTCAAAATGGTGTGAATAGCGCCTATCTTGGTGGAGCACGAAATGAAGTAAGTATTATTTCTCAAACTGTAACACTTCCAGCCGGTGCTTCATCCGCGATTATGACTTATAGTTACTTAATTGATACAGATGAAGGTTGTGGTGGTCAAAGCAATGACGCTGGTGGTATTGCCATCGATGATAATGCAGATGGTCAATTCAACCAATTAACGACTATTGATATTTGCACAACCACAGATACAGGTGGTGCATGGGTTACTTCTTCTTTTGATTTATCCGCCTATATTGGGTCTACTTTTGATATTGGTTTTTATGCTTCTATAAATGGGAATCAACAAGCCTCTGACTTTTATATTGATGATGTCAACTTCGAAGTTTGCTCTGATGCATCACTTGGAGTTGAGTTATTAAAATTTGAAGCGAATGCTGTTGACAAACAAATTGATGTGGCTTGGTCTACTGAAAATGAAATCAATAACAAAGGTTTTGAGTTATTTAGAAGTATCGATCCAGCTCGTGGTTTTACGCTAGTTGAAAAAATGGATGCTAAAGAAAATGGTGGTGACTATCTTTTTGTTGATCAAAATGTAACTGCAGGAATCACGTATTACTACCAATTACAACAAATAGATTTTGAAGGTTCTAAAACAGATTTAGGGATTGCATCAGCTGCCATTCGTTCTGCTTATGAATTAGAAGTTACGCCAAATCCTGCAACTAATTATTTGGATGTACACTTTGCGAATGATACTAAGATGAATATTACAATCGACATTGTTGACATTGTTGGGAAAGTAATTCTTACAAAAGATGTAGCGATTGAAGGCAGTAATATTATCAACATTGATATCAATAATTTAGTGGAAGGTGTTTATATCTTGAATGTTTCTTCTGATGGAATTCAGTTGGAAAATAAACGATTCTTGAAAAATTAAGAAGGGAATTAAAAATTAAAAATAGACGCCTATACGTGAGTAACGTGTGGGCGTCTTTTTTTTAACATGACCCCTACGTTGTTAGTCGCACATTAATTTAGTTATTCGAAATACCCATGTTGTTCATTAATAATTGTCAACAAAGATACTTGACGACAGAGATAAAAATTAGAAATAAGACGCCAATACGTCAGACTGTGTGCAAATACTTGTTCGAGATAAGAGGTTAGAAACCTTCATCTCGTAACACACACGGTATTCGAGCAAAAGGTTTCTAACCTCTTTGCTTTTGGGAATTTTCGCACAGTCTGATGTGAGTACACATATGGGCGTCTTATTTTACATTTTTAATTTTACATTTATAATTCCTCGTTATTCCTTAAAATCCCTTGTGTGCAAGATACTTACCTGGATCTTCCTCATGCATCATTTCATAAATAACATCAAAGATATCTTCAGGATGTGGTTTCGTAAAATAATCACCATCAGAACCAAAAGGGGTACGATGTGAATGTGCTGTTATGGTTTTAGGAGCAGCATCTAAATATTGATAGCCATTTTGTTTTTCGAGAACTTCACGCATCATATAGGCCGTCGCACCACCTGGAATATCCTCATCTAAAAATACAACCTTGTTGGTCTTTTTAAGCGATTCAACAATCATGTGCTCTAAATCAAATGGGATTAAAGTTTGTACATCTATTAATTCAACTGAAATGCCTTTTTTTGCTAACATTTCAATTCCTTTTTCTGCTATTCGAACACATGAACCATAAGTAACCAAAGTAACATCCGTTCCAGATGCTAGTATTTCAGGAACACCTAACGGCACTGTAAATTCACCAACATTATCCGGTAACTTTTCTTTCAATCGATATCCATTCAGACATTCGATTACTAATGCTGGATCATCTGATTTCAATAATCCGTTATAAAATCCAGCTGCTTGTGTCATGTTTCTAGGAACACAGATATACATTCCTTGTAAGGCGTTGATCAACATTCCTATTGGCGATCCAGCATGCCAAATCCCTTCCAAACGATGTCCACGTGTACGTATGATGGCTGGTGCTTGCTGAATTCCATTGCTACGGTAACGTAATGTTGCCAAATCATCTGTCAGTGGTTCCAAACCATAAACTAAATAATCTAAATATTGAATCTCCGCAATTGGTCGCAATCCTCTCATCGACATACCGATTGCTTGTCCCATAATCGTCCATTCTCTAATACCGGCATCGAAGACACGTTTGGACCCATACTTTTGTTGCAAACCAGCAAAACCTTGATTCACATCTCCAATTTGACCTACGTCTTCACCAAATGCAAAAAGATTAGGCATTCGTTCAAGTGCTGCATCGAAACATTTGTTTAATACCTGAGAACCATTAATACTTTTTGAATCTGCTGAATACTTGGCTGGAATGACTTCATAATTTAAAGCCGAATATTTTGAATCAGAATAAAGTCTAGCATGATATCTATCGTAGGCAACTAATTTAATTTTAGCCAACCAATTCTCTAGTTCAGCTTTAGGAGCATTTTCTTCTCCAATTAATTCATACAAAAGCCTTCTAACATTTTGAACGACTTCATTCAAAAACGGTGCTCGCATTTGATTGATTTCATTCAAATGAAGCAACACAGCATCTTTGTTATTAGTAACTTCAGTTAATTTCGAATAAACATCTTTTATAAAATCTACTTCTATAGCAGTTTGATCGGAAAATCTTTTCCAAGCTACATCTCTCCCGTTTTTGACAAATCCTTTTGCATCTTCCTTAATGGCCTCTAATTCATCTGCAGTTGCAATGTTATTATCTTCAATCCATTTTTGGAATAGGTCGATACAATCATGCGCCCGCTCCCACTCCAATCGCTCTGCTGGTTTATATCTTTCATGTGACCCTGAAGTGGAATGACCTTGTGGTTGTGTCAATTCTTGCACATGAATTAAACAAGGTATATGCGTTTTTCTGGTTTTCTTAATTGCTTTTTCATAAGTATCAATCAGTGTCGGATAATCCCATCCTTTGACTGTATAGATTTCAATTCCATTTCCATTTTTGTCAAGTCTAAAACCTTCTAACACTTCAGAAATACTTTCTTTAGTTGTTTGGTGTTTGGTTGGAACTGAAATCCCATAACCATCATCCCATACCGAAATGGCCATAGGAATTTTCATCACAGCAGCAGCATTAATACTTTCCCAAAAAACACCTTCGGAAGTACTCGCATCACCAATCGTTACAAATGTTACTTCATTTCCTTTTTTGGAAAAAAGCTTATTGTTTTTTAATTCATCACTTTCACGATAAAGTTTTGATGCCAATGCCAATCCTATTCCCCTAGCCATCTGGCCACCAGTACAAGAAATATCTGAGGAAATATTGAATTGATCGACGTGTTTGTTCCATTCTCCATCTTTATCAAACAATGGAGTTGCGTAATGACTATTCATTTGTCGGCCACCGGAAAATGGATCGTTCTCAGGATCTGCATACAATTGTGCGAAAAAGTCTTCTATGGTCGTAAGTCCCAACGCCAACATGAAAGTTTGATCCCTATAATAACCAGATCTGAAATCACCTTTTTTAAATGCCCTCGCCATTATCACTTGCGGTAATTCTTTTCCATCACCAACAATTCCGAATTTTGCCTTTCCTGTCAACACTTCTTTTCTTGCCATCAAACTAGCAGCTCTACTAATGCAGCAAATCTTGAAGTCATCTAAAATGTCTTTTTGTGAAATTCCCAGTCCTAATTTTGTAGTTCCTTTTAATTGATTTTCGATAGGATTTTCAAGCATGAAATTTTTTAATTTGATATGGTGTTAAATGGTCGTAAAAGTTAATACAAAAATAGCAAAAATTAGGCGTATCTCTTCAACCTTCAATTTTTGGATATCTGCTTGGTTTTTGTCAAAAAATTTTAATTTTTTTTCCGATTATTACTATTTCTTGCCAAGTATAACTCACATGAAATCAATGTCATATGACTTATTAACAAATATTTACAATTCTTCTTACGCTATTAACTAATTATTAACTGCAATAAACAAGCTAAAAGTTTAATTTTGTATTGTATCTCTTTATTTTTAGGGTACGTTATTTTTTACATGAACTAAAAAAATTATAATGAAAAAATTCCTTTCTATTTTGACAATGATGGCATTGGCTTTTTCAGTTAGTTATGCACAAGTTGAAGCTATCAAAGTTGCAGATACCCCAACTATTGAAGCGCCTGCTAACGGACCAGTGATGACTTTCGAAAGTACGGAAGTTGATTATGGTACAATTGAGCAAAATTCAGATCCTTTAAGAACCTTTGATTTCACTAATACAGGTACTGAACCTCTTGTTATTACACATGCGAAAGGAAGCTGTGGATGTACGGTACCTACTTATCCTAAAGAACCAATCCTTCCAGGTGAAGCGGCTTCTATTGAAGTACGTTATGACACTAAAAGAATTGGAAAATTCACTAAAAGAGTCACTTTAACTACCAATGAAGGTGGAGAAAAGAGAATTTTGACGATTAAAGGTGATGTTTTAAAGGCACCAAAAGAAAATGAAGGGGTTCCTACAAAGAAACCTACTGGATTATCTGGTAACTAATATTTGAATATTATTCATAAAAAACCCTGTGTTCTTTCGAACACAGGGTTTTTTTATTTGTTAATTTAGAGCTTGGGCAAAAAGAAAACCCTCGCTGAGCAGCAAGGGTCTCTAACCCAAACAAATAAACACAAAAACTACTTTTTAAATACAATGTAAATCTATAGTGTAAACCCGATTTGAACAACGGTTCATGTTTTTTTTTGTGACATCGAATAATTGAATATTTTACTAAAATTCACCACCTGCTGAAATAAAATGTTCTTTTTTGCAATACCATTTTTTTTAATTTATACCTGTTAAAAGTCACTGAAAGTCGCTGTATTTAAAATGATTATGTGTGATTTGCATTATTAATTGATAACTAACTATGATTGTACTTCTTTCTCCATCGAAAACTTTGAATTTTGATACGCCAACTCACTCAAAAAAGAGTAAACCAAGACTTTTAAACCAAAGTGAGGCCCTTATTGAGATTTTGCGTGATAAATCGGTAAATGACATCAAAAAACTGATGAGCGTTTCGGATAAAATAGCAACACTCAATGTGGATCGCTATCAATCTTTTAAAACACCTTTTACATTGAAAAATGCAAAACAAGCCATGTTTGCTTTTACAGGTGATGTATATGCAGGTCTTGAAGCAAATACTTTTAATCAGGAAGATATTGATTTTGCAAATGATCATTTGAGAGTCCTTTCTGGCTTATACGGTGTTTTACGACCACTTGATTTGATGCAACCTTATCGATTGGAAATGGGCACTAAATTGAAGAATGAAGTCGGACATGACCTTTATTCATTTTGGGGAAATCAAATTACAGATCATCTAAACAAAGATTTGAAAAAAGTAAATTCTGATATTATTGTGAACTTGGCTTCCAATGAATATTATAAAGCAGTCCGTCCGCAAAACTTAAAAGGAGATGTTTATGTCGCCAATTTTAAAGAAAATAGAAATGGCGTTTATAAATTCATTTCTTTTTCTGCAAAAAAAGCACGTGGATACATGGCACAATATATTATCAAAAATAAGTTGACCAATCCGGAAGACATGAAGTCTTTTGATATGGAAAATTATAAATTCAATCCAGAGTTGTCTTCTAAAAAAGAGTTTATTTTTACTAGGTAATAGTTTTCTAGTTTTGCCTGAAGGCAAAACTCTAATGTATGATGTATGATTTATGATATGACGATGCGTCGTGAGCGTGTATTTGCACACGAAATAACGGTCATATCATACATCATACATTCGAATAAGCTTCAGCGATTGAGAAAATCATCATAAATCAACCAAATGCAAATTGTCAAATTTCTCATCTCACTTTTATTAACGATAGGACTTTGCTTTGCATTAAACACCTCCTTCAAAGGTAAAAAAGGAAACCTCCCTCCTATTGGAAAAATATTAAGTCCATTTCATGGTTTTTGGCAAAATGCACCAGCTGTCAATAATCATTATAACAATACAATTGAGTTTGGAAGCATAAAAGAAGGAGTCACTGTCCAATACGATGATAGAATGGTTCCACACATCTTTGCAAAAAATAAAACGGAAGGTGTATTTGCTCAAGGTTATGTAACGGCCAAAGATCGATTGTGGCAAATGGATATTTCGACACGAGCTGTCAGTGGTCGACTGGCGGAAATTATGGGTCCCAAAATGTTGGAGCGAGATAAATTGCAACGTAGAAAAGGAATGTACTTTGCTGCCAAAAATGCAATTGAAGGTTGGAAAAAATCTCCCGAAAATTTTAAACTTCTTCAATCCTATGCAGACGGTGTCAATGCATATATTGAGTCCTTATCTCCTGCCGATTATCCATTTGAATACAAATTGTTAGATTATCAACCAGAATATTGGACGCCATTAAAAACTGCTTTCTTTATCAAAGCCATGGCTGCTTCTTTATGTGCTCGGGAGGCAGATCTTGAAAACTCTAATGCTCTTGAAGTTTTTGGAAAAGAAACATTTGACTTTTTATACCCACAACATAAACTAAAGGAATCTCCAATTATTCCAGAAACTGTAAAATATGATTTTACAACACCCAATACAATTGACGAAAAAGCAGACGATTCAAAATCCAGAATCGGTTTTATTCCTCATCAACCTATACCTAAACCTCCACCTTTTTTGGGTAGTAATAATTGGGCAATAGCTGGTTCAAAAACAGCTTCTGGCAACCCGATTCTTTGTAGTGATCCTCACTTGTTATTAAGTCTTCCTTCGACTTGGTATGAAGTGCAATTGCATTATCCAGGAACCAATACTTATGGGGTTTCATTGCCGGGTGTACCGGGTGTTATCATTGGTTTCAACGAAAATATCGCTTGGGGAATAACCAATGTTGGACACGATGTTATGGACTGGTATCGAATAGAATGGGAAAATGAAAATCGAGCGCATTATATGTTGGATGGTGAAAAGGTGCCTGTAAAAAAAGTAGTGGAAACGATTAAAGTGAAAGGACAAATGGATGTACAGGACACCATTTTATACACCGTTTGGGGACCGGTTGTTTATGAAGATCCAGATCATCCAGAAGTCGATTTGGCATTGCGTTGGTTGGCACATGATGTTCCCAATAAAAAAGAAATGACAGTTTTTGAAAAACTAAACGCAGCCAAAAATTTTGATGAATATGCAGAAGCTTTATCTAATTATGAAACACCTCCTCAAAACTTTGCATTCGCATGTAAAGATGGAACCATTGGTTTGAAAGTACAGGGTAAATTTCCATGGAAAAATGAAAACCAAGGTCTATTTGTACAAGAAGGAAATACGCGCAAAAATGCTTGGAAAGGTTTTATCTCGGGAGACCAAAATCCTACCGTCAAAAACCCAGCAAGAGGTTTCGTCTCTTCCGCCAATCAGCGATCAACAGGCAAGGATTATCCTTATTACTACAATGGTAGATTTGAACCATATCGTGGAAGAATTGTCAATAAATTATTAAGTAAAAAAGATAATTTCACTATTGAGGATATGAAGAAAATGCAAATGAGTAATTATAGTATGAAAGCAGAGGAAATGCTTCCAGTTTTTTACAAGCATCTAGACCAATCTTCATTGTCTTCAAATGAAAAATCATTGTTAGATTTGTTGAAAAATTGGAATCATCAATTTGACAGAGACAGTGAAGCACCTGCTTTATTTTCTGAATGGTTGGACCAAATTTATAAAAACACTTGGGATGAAATCTATGTACATGGAGAACTGATTGCTTATCCGAAATATTGGAGAATGTTAGAGATATTGGAAGCAGACCCAAAACATGCTTTTTTCGACAACAAAACTACTCCTGAAATTGAAACGGCAAATGAAATTGTTACGCAATCATTTCATAGTGCGATCGATTCATTTACTACCTTAAGAAATAAAAACGGTGGAAAAATTCCATTGCACAAATACCGACAAAGCAGTGTTAGGCACTTAGCAAATATCCCAGCTTTATCTTTTGAAAAAATGTATGTAAGTGGTGATATCAAATCACTCAATGCAATCGGAGAAAGAGCAGGACCTTCTTGGAGAATGATTGTTGAATTAGGTGATGAAGTCGAAGCTTGGGGTGTTTATCCCGGTGGTCAATCGGGTAATCCAGGCAGCCCCTTTTATGCTAACATGATGAACTCGTGGATTGAAGGAGACTACTACAAATTGCAGTTTATGAAGAATGAAAACGATGCTACGAATATTCTTGAAACTTTGAAACTCAACTAAATGAAATTCTTAATCGGTGTTGTTGCAACCATTTTACTCGGAGGTATTTTTCAAACTTTCTTCCCATTTTGGAGTTTGGCGGTTGCTGCTTTTATTGTTGCTATGTTTGTTGGTGGAAATGGCATCCGTGCTTTTTTCTATGGATTAATTGCAGGACTTCTATTGTGGGGTGGTTATGCCCTTTTTATCGATTTGGCTAATGAAGGAATTTTATCCAGTCGTTTTGGAAATTTAGTTGGTGGACTAGGACGGCCAATTGTATTGTTATTAACTGCTTTGATTGGTGGATTGATTAGTGCGTTGGGCGCATTAACTGGATCATTTGTGCATACTTTTTTTAACAAACCTGCTATTACTGACACACCTCCAGTCGATGAAGAAATTGAGTATAAAGATTTCAAAAATTTGCGGAAAGAATGGGGTGATCAGGATTTTGCTTGAAATTATTTAAGTTTAAGTCGAAGTTTAAGAATAAGTTTAATTGAGCTCGTGTGAACACATTTCAATTAAACTTAATCTTCGACTTACACTTAAACTTACTAATTATTTTCCCTAATTTCATCCCCACTAAAACAACTACGAAAACTGATGAATGAAACACACATTTCTCTGATAATTTCTCGACTCAATCTTTCAACTAGAAGTGTCAAAAACACGGTCGCCTTACTTCAAGAAGGAGCAACTGTCCCTTTTATTGCTAGATATCGTAAAGAAGCTACTGGCTCCTTAGATGAAGTCGCGATTATGGATATCAAAAAAATGTTGACAGCGCTAGAAGCTTTGGACAAAAGAAAAGAAGCAATCCTAAAGTCAATAGAAGAACAAGATAAACTAACACCGAAATTACGGAAGCAAATAGAAGACTGCTTTGATCTTAATAAATTGGAAGATATTTATCTACCTTATAAACGAAAGAGAAAAACTAGAGCTTCTGTTGCTCGAGAAAAAGGATTGGAACCATTGGCACAACAAATTTTTGATCAACACAATCAGTCTGTTGGAAAATATGCCAACAATTTTGTAAATGATGAAGTTCCAACGATGGATGATGCTTTGCAAGGTGCTCGGGATATCATCGCTGAGTGGATAAATGAAGATAGTGGCGCTAGAGAATTGTGTCGTAATATTTTTAAAGAACATGCGATTATAACGACTAAATTAGTCAAGGGAAAAGAAAAAGAAGGTGCCAATTATAAAGACTATTTCGATTATAGTGAACCATTGAAAAAAGCGGTCAGTCATCGAGTGCTGGCGTTGAGAAGAGCGGAGGAAGAAGGGATTATTCGATTGTCAATTGCTCCTGATGCTGAACAAACAGTCTATCAATTAAGTCCAATGTTTTTGGCGGGCAATGGTGCAGCTACTAATAATGTAAGGGAAGCGTTAGAAGATTCGTACAAACGTTTACTAGCTCCATCTATTGAAAATGAATTCAAAAATTCATCCAAAGAAAAAGCTGATATTGAAGCCATCAATGTGTTTGCAGAAAATTTGAAACAACTATTAATGGCAGCTCCACTTGGTGAGAAAAGAGTCCTTGCATTAGATCCAGGATTCCGCACAGGCTGCAAAGTAGTTTGCTTAGATGAAAGTGGTGCACTTCTTGGCAATACTACTATATTCCCCCACCCGCCTCAATCACAACAATACGAAGCCGCGGACATTATCAAGAAGTTAGTAAAGAAACATAAAATTGAAGCAATCGCTATCGGCAACGGAACTGCTGGTAGAGAATCTGATGATTTCATATCTAGTATTCCATTCGATAAGCCGATTGAAACCTATATGGTCAATGAAAATGGGGCTTCTATTTATTCCGCTTCAGAAAATGCTCGTAAAGAATTTCCAGACCAAGATATTACCGTTCGTGGTGCCGTTTCAATTGGAAGACGTTTGATGGATCCGTTAGCGGAATTGGTGAAAATTGACCCGAAATCTATCGGTGTCGGTCAATACCAACATGATGTACACCAAGGCAAATTGAAAGAAAGTTTGACAACAGTTGTTGAAAGTTCGGTGAATTCAGTTGGCATCAACATCAATACTGCCAGTAAACATTTGCTCACTTATATTTCCGGTCTCGGCCCAGTACTTGCTGACAATGTGATTGCTTATAGAAATGAAAATGGTCAATTTACTTCCATCGCTCAAGTCAAAAAAGTAAAAAGAATGGGTGCCAAAGCTTTTGAGCAGTGTGCTGGTTTCCTGAGAATTCGCGAAGCAAAAAACCCATTGGACAACACAGCCGTTCATCCAGAAAGATATAAACTCGTCAAAAAAATGGCAGCAGATCACAACTGTAAAGTCATCGATTTAATTAAAGATAAAGAAAAACGAAAAGCACTTAATCTCAAAAATTATATCACAGATGATGTCGGAATGCCTACTTTAAATGATATCGTTAAGGAATTGGAAAAGCCTGGTTTGGATCCTCGAGGTAAAGCCAAGAATTTTTCTTTCGCTAATGAAATCAAAGAATTTAAAGATGTCAAAGAAGGAATGATTCTTCCGGGCATCGTCAACAATATTACCAACTTCGGTGTCTTCGTCGACATTGGAATTAAGGAAGGTGGTATGGTGCATATTTCGCAGTTAGCCAATCGGTTTGTTAGTAATCCATCTGAAGTGGTTCATTTGACACAACAAGTTCAGGTTAAAGTTATGGAGGTAGATCGTGATCGAAAACGGATTAAACTTTCTATGAAGGAAGTTTGATTTTCATGATGTATGATTAGTGATGTATGATTTATGATATGACGATGTTGCGTGAGTGCGTGTTTGCACACGTCAGCACATGTAATAACGGTCATATCATTAATCATACATTCAAATGAGCTTTAGCGATTGAGAAAATCATCATACATCGCATAAATATATACATCAAAAATAAATTTCTAAGTTTTTATGGAATTTGGAAAAGTCAATCGTCGTAATAATAGATTATTCACTTAACTAAATTCATTCATGAAAAAGCAGAATCTTATTGTTGACAAATCATTCGAGTTTTCATTACTTACCATTTCTCTTTATAAAAAATTGATTGCCGAAAAAGAATTTATCATTTCAAAACAATTGCTTAGATCTGGAACATCTATCGGTGCAAACGTTAGCGAAGCAACAGCTGGCATCTCTAAAAAGGACTTTATTTTCAAACTAACTATTTCTCACAAAGAAGCGCTTGAATCACAATATTGGTTGAAGCTTCTAAAACATAGTGATCTCACCGAAATAAATGTGGACACTCATCTAGTTGAAATTGAAAGATTAATCAAAATTTTGACTTCGATTATTGTTACTGCTCGGAAGAACTTATGATTTATGATGTATGATGCGTGATGTATGATGTATGATATGACGATGTTGCGTGAGTGCGTGAGTACGTGTTTGCACACGTCAGCACACGCAACAACGGTCATATCATTAATCATAAATCACTAATCATACATTTCTATATCATACATTTCCATATCAACATTCAACTAAAAGCAGGAAAATGCTTATTTTTAAACGCATTTTAACCGCCTATTATGAAGAATAGTTTAACGTTAATAGTACTTATCTTTTTTTGCTTTCAATTACAAGGTCAAGTATTGATTTACACCGAACCAGCATTCCCTACTGCGGATGATGATGTCACCGTTTATTTTGATGCCTCAGAAGGAAATAGTGCACTCGCTGGATTCAATGGTGATGTCTATGCTCATACCGGTGTAATAACAGATAGTAGTACTTCTCCTACCGACTGGAAGTATGTTGTTAGTGATTGGGGAGTTGCTGATCCTAATGTATTGATGACTTCGCAAGGCAATGATATTTACACATTAGAATACAACATCAGAGATTATTATGGCATACCGATGGCAGAAATAGTTGAAGCTTTAGCATTTGTTTTTCGAGATGCAGACGGTAATACAGTCGGTAGAGAAACAGATGGATCAGATATCTATTCTCCTGTTTTTCAACCTGGACTTTCTCTAACAACACAATTACTTGCTCCTACCACAGACTTTATTGCGACACTTGGGGAAGCTATTGATATTTTTGGAATCGCTTCTCAAAGCGCTGATTTGGAAATTTATGATAATGGTGTTTTGATTTCATCTGGAACAGGTACTGTGTTGAACTATATTTTGAATGCTACCGCTGGTGGTCATTTGATCGAATTCATTGCCAACAATGGAAGTGAACAAGATACTTCTTCATTCTCCTATATCGTTCCAAATACTGGCAATGTTCTGGATCCTCCAACTGGATTGGAACATGGCATTAATTATACCAGCCCATCTTCTGTAACTTTATTGTTATATGCTCCTAACAAAGAATATATTTTTGTCAAAGCAGATTTTACCGATTGGTCATTGGACTCCGATTTTCAAATGAATAAAAGTACAGATGGCAATATTCACTGGATTGAAATAACAGGATTGACTCCTGGACAAGAATATGCTTTTCAATATGTAGTCGAAGGAAACATAATTGTGGCAGATCCTTATTCGGAAATTATTTTAGATCCAGGAAATGATGGAAGTATTTCCAACACTACTTATCCGAATCTATACCCCTACCCTTTTGGTCAAGCTGCTGGTATGCTTACTTTAATTACTCCTGGAAAACCAGCATTTGATTGGCAAGTCAACAATTTTCAACCTCCCGCTAAAACAGATATGGTGGTCTATGAAATGATGATGCGTGATTTTTTGGAGACTCAAAATTATCAAACACTTATCGACACGCTCGACTATTTGCAACGACTAGGCATCAATGCAATAGAATTAATGCCTGTCAATGAATTTGAAGGAAATCAAAGTTGGGGTTACAATCCTTCTTTTCATATGGCATTGGATAAAAACTATGGAACTATTGATGATTTCAAAACTTTTATTGACGCGGCACATGCACGTGGGATGGCTGTTATTTTGGATGTAGTTTACAATCATGCATTCAGTCAAAGTCCATTGTGTCAATTATATTGGGACACTCAAAATTTTAAACCTTCTGCTGACAATCCATGGCTCAACCAAGATGCCACTCATCCTTTTAATGTTGGGTACGATTTTAATCATGAAAGTCTAGCCACCAAAGATTGGGTCGATCGTGTTTTACGTTATTGGACCAATGAGTTTAAAATTGATGGATTCCGTTTTGACCTGTCTAAAGGATTTACGCAAGTCAATAATCCTAACAATGTAGGCGCATGGGGACAATATGACGCAAGTCGAATCGCTATTTTAAAAAGAATTGCAGATGTTGTTTGGGCAGAAGATCCAGATAACTTTATTATCCTTGAACATTTTGCTGCTTGGGATGAAGAAACTGAGTTGTCAGATTATGGAATGATGGTTTGGGGAAATAACAATCACAACTACAATGAAGGAAGTATGGGTTGGCCTAACAATGACATGTCCAATGTCGCCTACACCAAACGTGGTTGGTCAGAACCAAACATTATCGCATATATGGAATCGCATGATGAAGAAAGAATGATGTACAAAAATTTAGAATTTGGTGCTTCCTTTGAAGGTTATGACGTCACTCATTTTGAAACTGCTTTGCGTCGTCAAGAGTTAGCAAGTACTTTTTTCTATACGATTCCTGGTCCTAAAATGCTTTGGCAATTTGGTGAATTAGGATATGACTATTCCATCAATCATTGTACAAATGGAACCGTTGACAATAATTGCAGATTGGACCCGAAACCAATTCGTTGGGATTATTTAGATAATCCAGATCGCGAACGTTTATTTAACATTACTGCTGGTTTGATCGACTTGAAAAAGAATTACGAAGTTTTTAAAACAACAGATTTTGATCATACAGAATTAGGTTCGAATTTTTTCAAAGCTTTTCATTTGAATCATTCAACAATGAATGCGACCATTCTAGGAAATTTTTTGGTCAATGAACTGGAAGGAAATCCTGCCTTTCAAAATACTGGAACTTGGTATGAATACTTTACTGGTGAGACATTAGAGGTGACAGACGTCAATGCACCAATTAATTTATTGCCTGGTGAATATCGACTCTACACTACAGAGCCATTACCGCCTCCACCAGGTGGACATATCAATTATTTAGTGAACACAAAAGATGAAATTGACTATTCATTAAATTTCAACATTACCCCAAATCCAAGTGCTGGTGATATTTCGATTTATTATCAGACCAATGCAAACGAACTAATTCAAGTCACAATCACCGACGTTTCTGGAAAACAAATTTATAAAGAAGTCATCACTTCAACTCCAGGCATTCATTCCAAATCTTTGGAAATGGATCTCGAAGCAGGGATTTACTTAGTACATCTCAAATTGAAAGATGGTATTAATACACAAAAATTAATTATTCAAAAATAACGTTTAAGTTACCATGACTAAATTCATATTTAATAGCTTCTTATTGCTATTTGTACTCTCTGCCTTTTCTTGCAAGACAACACAAACACAACAAAAGACTGTTTTACCTCAAACTTCTTCATTTGAAGTGGAACCTAACAAAGCAGTTGTTTTTTTAGATAGTGTTGCAGCAAGAACTGCCATCATCTACGATACACACGACAACTTCTTTGAAGATATTTCAGATTTGGATATGGCCATTCAAGCCAAAGTGGAAGATCATGAAAAAATGTCTCGGGATGAATTATCTAGTTACTATAAAAAATTCATGCAAGATGATGTCACCAATTTCACCAAAGAAGAAAAGGTATTATTGACAGAAATTTTCAAGGAGATTCACACCTTCACTTCTACTTTGAACAACAATATATTTCCTGAAAAATTAAAGCTCATCAAATCACATGAACGTCCTTATGGAACCGGAACTTTTTATACGCGAGAAAATTGTATTGTCATTCCATATGGTGCTTTCAAAACAATGGATCGTTCTGCCATGTACAATGTTATGTTGCATGAATTATTTCATGTTTATTCGAGACTGAATAATGAAAAACGATTGGCTATTTATGATTTAATTGGTTTCAAACCTTTTGACTCAGATGTTTTCAGAATGCGGGATTCTCTAGCAAAGAGAGTGTTATTAAATCCTGATGGTGTCAAAAAATACTATATCACTTTGAAAATGGATGATGGGCAGTTCAGAGATTTTATGCCAATCATTACTGCCAAATCTTGGAAATATACACCAGCTAAAAAGTTGTTTTTTCAATATCTAAAATTCGATTTGTATGAGGTGCAAAGAGTTCTCGGAAAAGCGAAAGGAATGGGTCTTACTAAAGTAAAATCGAACGGAGATGGTACTGCTGGCTTTGATGTTAATTCAGAGTTACCTGATTTTTTCCGTCAGATAAAAGATAATACGAATTACATCATTCATCCTGATGAGGTGATGGCTGATAATTTTATGATTTTGATTCAAAGCATGAAGGATAAATCTGTTTATGATGCGTTGTCTGAGGAAGGGAAAGGATTGCAGGATGCTTTGAGGGGTGTGATTGTTAAGTAGGTTATTTGCTAATTATCTCACGCAGAAATCGCAGAATAGCGCAGAATGCATACGTGTTCTTTCTGCATTATTCTGCGATTTCTACGTGAAGCTTTCACATAAATTATGGAAAACGCTAACAACATAAAATCAAAACTACTACAAGTACTCCTCCAACAAATCGATACCCAAATCGAAACACTCAACAATGCAATTGCATCCATCCACGAATCTAAAGGCAATGAAACAAAAAGTAGTGCCGGAGATAAATTTGAAACTGGACGTGCTATGTTACATTTAGAGCAAGATAAGTTGGAGTCACAATTGAGTAATGCTTTTGGATTGAAGAAAAAATTAAACAGTTTGAAATCAATTGCAATATCTGGCAAAATCGGAGTCGGAAGTTTGATTTATACAAGCAAGGGGATCTATTTTATTTCGATTGGAATTGGGAAAGTGTTGATGGATGATTCTACTTACTTAGTCATATCGACCGACTCACCGATTGGGAAATTATTAATAGGCAAATCTATAGGTGATTTCATTTCTTTCAATGGCAACGAGATTGAGATTTTGGATATTGGTTGAATTTAATTCTCAAATTTTTCTTTACCTTATATTTTATGAATGAAAATGAAATTTTAGATGATTTGCCAAAGGATAACAATCAAGAAATTTCTGCTGAATTTATCCAAGTCATTTTATCCTGTGCAAAATATGCGAAAATATTTGTAATTGTTTCGATTATATATAATGTGGTGCGCCTTGTTATGAACTTTTATGTGGTTAGACAATACGCGGATGATATAGGTGATATTTATGGAGGTTTATTTTGGTACACCATGCAGTCTATGTTTTTTGGAATTATTTCATTTATAAGTATTTACTTTCTTTGGTTGTTTTCTAAAAAAGCGCAAGAAGTGGAACTCAATGGAGATGAAGCACTTCGAAACATTTTGAAATCATTGAAACAATACTTTATCGCTACTTTAATTGTTATGGTGTTTTATAAAGCAATGGCCTTTTTAGGTCCCCTTCTCGGACAATTCGTGGCATTTTAATGCCTTAATTTAAAGTTATGATTCATGAAATAAAAGTACAGACCAGCTCTATAGTAAATATTGTAGGTATATTGTTAATTTTAAAAGGTATTGGAATATTGAGATCGATTATGTCTAATTTCAATATTTTTTCCATTGAACAAGTATCAACTTCAATGCGAAGTTTTGTTTATTTGATACTGCTCATTATCCCTTTCATTTTTCTTGTTAAGTTTTTTATGCTCATGCAAAGTGCTAATCGTAATAATGGATTAATACAATTAAAAGATGCATTCGAGCAATTGAAAGTTTACTTTTTGGTTTTAATTATTAGTCAAATTATCAGATTTGGGTTAGATATATTAACAGTCCTATTTATTTAATGGTGTATTTTCAGAAACTTCTCATTCTACTCTATTTTTCATAATTTTCATTTTAAGATTTAGTCACAAACTCATTGTTTTTACTTTTTTCAAATTGCTTTCAAGTAGCTCCATATAGTTGTATATACAATTATTTTTATTCAAAAGTTGCATATACAACTTTTATAGCTTACCTTGCTATTATGAAAACGGAAAAGCGCTATCCGCAATTCGACAATTGCAACCCAAGTACCTGTATATCAGGTAGATTGATGAAGATGAATCGAATTATTGCCAATATATTTCGAAAGCATTTAAGTCCATTCAATATTACAGATAGTCAGTTAAGTATGCTGTTTGTGGTTGGTAAAATGGGTGGAGCGAATCAAAAACAAATAGCTGATTTTATGTTTTTAGAAAAATCGACGGTTAATAGAAATTTAAAAAGATTGGTAAAAGACGGCTATCTTGAATCAGGTGGAACTTTCAATTTTGTCTTAACTAAAGATGGACATGAATTGTTGGAAAAAATTATCCCACATTGGAAAAATGCGATGAAAGAAGCGGAAGACCTAATGGGAAAACAAGGTGGAAACGCACTCGATATTTTGACAAAAAAATTAATAACCCTTTAATACCATTGTTATGTTAGAAGCAGGATATGTTTTATTATTTGTTGTGTTGATTTGTATTATTATTTACGTTTTGAATGTTGCACTAACGAAAAACAATATTGATTCTAATGAAAGAAGGAAAACCATTTTAACCTTCGTCGGTGTATTATCTGCATGGTTAGGTATTCAATTCTTAGTGCTTGATTCCGGTTTTTATTTAAATGATTCCTTACCTCCAAGACTTCCGTTGTTCATGATATTACCACTGTTTCTGTTCACTGGAATTTTCTTGTACCTAAAACGAAATAGTGAGGTCTTACATTCAATCCCTATTCACATACCGATTGCTTATCAAAGTTTCAGAACTGTAATTGAATTGTTATTCTGGTTTACTTTCGCAGCCGGAATATTACCTATTCAAGTAACATTTGAAGGAGCCAATTACGATGTGTTGTTAGGCATCTCTGCTATCTTTGTAGCTATCTATGCTTATCGAAAAACAGCTTCGAAGAAATTTCTAATTTTATGGAATGTGATTGGAATTTTTGTAGTTGGATGGGCAGCATTTACTTTTATTACCTCTTTTTATTTCCCATCTATTTGGGACGTTTCAGAGTCCATTTTCCTAAATGGTGGTTTTCTTAAATTTCCATTTGTATTGTTGCCTTTGTTCTTTATGCCTAGTGCTGTTTTTATGCATGTTTTGTCTATTGTGCAGTTGAAGCGGGCTTTGGATTTGGAACAAGATAGATTGAAAATGATTCCTGCTTGAATATAAGTTTATCATACGTCAAGAAAAATTTTCTTTTAGACCAAAATATTTTAAGCTGCAATGTTTATAGCTACTTGTTTTGCCTGATTATATACAGAACTTAAATCTGAAAAATGAATATTGGATTCACTCAAATCCTCAGCTAAAATGTCGCTTACATTTCGTTTGATATCATCGACATCAATCGATATGGTTTTAACTCCATTTGGATGCCATAGACATAAATTAATATAATAGTCTCCATAAAATGCGTGAACACACGGTTGGTTATTAACTCGTCTCCAACTAAGTTTATTTTCTGAAAGAATACGAAGGATTTTTTGCAGTTTCATATAGATGGCTTATGTTTATAAAGTTATAAATCATTTAGGTAAGATTCAATTTTATTAATACTTGTTACAACATCTTCATAGGGTTTTTCAATAGATTCGTCGAATTTCGCCTTATTAAATGTTGTTTTAGTATCCGAAATAATTCCTTTAACATTTCTAAAGTCTTCAATATGTTGGCTGTTACTACAACACTTTGAAATCTCAGTTACAATAAATTCTAAACTCGCTAAACATGAAATTGTTGGGCCACTATCTTTTCTAGGTAGTAAATCTCTTGTTTGATTAATCTTTTCCCTTGCAAATCGTTTAAGAATTTCTAATTTTTCTTTAGCTAAATTAAGCTTGTTTAATTTACTATTGTACAACTCCAATCCCTTGGTTGAGATACCGAACATCAGACCAATGGAAGCAACTATATTTTTGTTTAGAAAGTTTGCAACGAAACCTGCGATAACTGCAAGTAAAATTGAAATGATAAATGTCACCCAAGGATTCGATAATATGTTGTTATTTATTTTCTCCATCCAATTCTTAACATAAAGGTTATAGCAAGATCCAGCAAAATCTTGCATTTAATTTAAACCAGCAAAAAAAGTGAAAATGTTCTGAGGTGCAATTATAAAACAAATTGTATATTATTCAAAATAATATAACAGATTTATTTTTAAATTTAATTCCTAACATAGTCTTTCCTTAAGCTACTCTTGGCCGCTCAATAATTTAGTTTAAATCTTATCCGTTTCAAAAAAGAAAAAATACTTGTAAATTAGCCAGTAAGAATCGTTTTCATTTTTGGTATATAATTTTACAATAACTTTAGTCGTTATTAAATAAACAAAAAACCTAACCAATCAAACACCTATACCACTTCCTAAAAAAATACCCAAAATTCTTCTTAGGAAGCGTAATCATCCTACTCCTACTCTACGCTTTCTGCCTACCCAAAAATCTATTCAACGATCCGACTTGCATGATCCTAGAAGACAACGAAGGAAAATTATTGGGAGCTAGTATCGCAGCAGATGGACAATGGCGATTTCCTTACCGAGAAGGTGTTCCTGAGAAATTTGAAAAAGCATTGTTGGAATTTGAAGATAGAAGATTTCATTCTCATATTGGTTTTGATATTATTGGGATTGGTCGTGCGATTCAACAAAATATTAAAAGTAAAAAAGTAGTCAGTGGTGGTAGTACTTTGACGATGCAATTGATGCGCATGTCTAGGCGGGACAAACCAAGGAGTGTGTTTCAGAAATTTATTGAATTGATTTTGGCTACTCGTGCTGAATTATCTTATTCCAAATCAGAGTTGCTTTCCTTGTATGCTTCCAATGCTCCTTTTGGTGGGAATGTAGTTGGACTAGATGCAGCCTCTTGGAGATATTATCAGAAGCAACCGGAATTGTTGTCCTGGGCGGAAGCAGCGACATTGGCAGTACTTCCCAATAGTCCAGCATTGATTCATCCTGGTAGAAATCGGAATGCTTTGAAAGCAAAACGGAATCGATTGCTAAAACGGTTGATGGAAAATGGAGACATGGATGCATTGACTTATGATCTCTCGTTGTCGGAACCTTTGCCTGATAAACCGCATCCCCTACCCCAACATGCACCTCATTTATTGGAACGTATTGCTAATGAAAAATTTAACAATAATAACAATGATATCACGAGAATGCGTACCACCATCGATAGAGACTTACAAATTCGAAGTAATCAAATACTTAATCGGCATCACGAAATCCTGAAAGGGAATGGAGTCCACAATGCAGCTGCTATTATTATTGAAGTGGAGACTGGAAATATTTTGGCATATGTTGGCAATATCAAAAATGCTGGTGAAGAACATAGTTCATTTGTAGATGTAGCGAATGCTCCAAGAAGTAGTGGGAGCACACTGAAACCGATACTATATGCGATGATGATGAATGAAGGTCAATTACTTCCCAACACTTTAGTTCCGGACATCCCAACCAACTTAGGGAGTTACAAACCGGAAAACTATAATGCTACTTTTGATGGGATGGTTTCTGCAAAAAGAGCAATCGTTCGTTCCCTCAATATTCCTTTAATCAGGATGTTGCAATGGTACGGTTTGGAAAAATTTCATGCCGGATTAAAACAATTGAATTTTGAAAGTATTAATCAATCTCCTACTCATTATGGTTTGCCGTTGATATTGGGAGGTGCTGAGGTCACGTTATGTAATCTCACCAATACATATGCAGGAATGGCTCGGACCTTAAATGGCTTTTATGATCATTCTGGAAAATACCGACCTGATAATTTTAGACCTATTAATTACGAATATGGAGTGAGTATTCCACCAATCGAGGATTATCAATTGGCCGATGAAGCACCAATGTTGAGTGCTTCTTCTATTTATTACGCATTTGAAGCTATGAAACAAGTTGAACGACCAAACGAGTTAGGTGATTGGCAACGTTTTCCTTCTAACAAACAAATTGCTTGGAAGACTGGAACTAGTTTTGGGTTCAAAGATGCTTGGGCGATTGGAGTTACGCCACGTTATGCCGTAGGTGTCTGGACAGGAAATGCGGATGGAGAAGGTCGGCCTGGATTGGTTGGAGTCAAAGCAGCAGCACCTGTTCTTTTTGATTTATTTAATTTACTTCCTGCTTCTGATTGGTTTACTCCACCACATGATGAGTTGATTGAAACAACAGTTTGCAAACAAAGTGGTTACAAAGCAACATCGTTATGTGATGCAGAGAATAAAGTCATCCCAGCAATTGGGGCTCGATCCAAAACTTGTCCATTCCACAAAAAAATAATGTTGGATAAAAATTTAAAATACCAAGTAAATGGTGATTGTGAAATGGCAATTGATATTCAACCCAAACCTTGGTTTATTTTACCTCCAGTTGAGGCACACTATTATAAATTTAAAAGCCCAGATTACATCCCACCTCCACCCTTTCGTACAGATTGTATTGCTACTTCGACGAATCAGCTAAATCCAATGCAGTTGATCTATCCTCGTCAATCCACTAAAGTCTATTTACCTAAAGATCTAGATGGTACCTTGAGTCCGGTTATTTTTAAAGCTGCACATTTGCAAGAAGATGCTACGATTCATTGGCATTTGAATAATACCTACATCGGTGCTACTGAAAATTTCCATCATCTCGAATTAAAACCTGAATCAGGAAAACATACTTTGACTTTGGTTGATCAAGATGGGAATAAGGTTAGAGAGGTGGTTGAGATTTTTCAGAAGGAAAGAATGTAAAATTAAAAATGTAAAATAGATCGTTGTCGCGTGCTCTGACGCGGGTGTCTATTTTTAATTTTTCATTTTAATTCAATCGAGAATTGGCTTTTGAGGGAAGAGGGAAGATTGCAAAAAAAATCTCCTACACTCTGGAGGCATAATCGAATGTAGGAGAAAAACATACTATGAGAAAACTACACAGTACAAAGATAAGGGAATAACATCATATAGTAAATAGTTATATATGTATTGGTTTCAAAACAACGTTTATTGGTTTGAATCGGAAAGAGAACGGTATTGACTGTGAGGAATTTAGGTAGTTTACTTAGGGAAATAAAAAATTTGTAGGGAACCATACACCAAATGACCTAGAGGTCATTTTACCCAGGAACGGAAGTTGAATTAGGTGCATAAAAAAAAATCCTACACCACAGATGATGAGCGTAGTGCATTCCGACTACCGTCGGAACTAATGTCCCAGAGGACATTTGACGAAGCGAACCGCGTAGCGGCTTTGACTATTTTAGATATAAAAAATACTATTGTGAATCTCAACTATGTCTTATACAAAGTTAATTTCTGTATCTGACTTAGGGGCATAAAAAAATCCTACACCCCAGAAGGGAAAAGAGTGTAGGAATACTAAACATACTATGAGAAAACTATTTGCAAGATACGACGACTTCCTTGTTAGTAGTTAGCCACTTTAGAGACAGGAGCACTTAGGTTAAGCAACGGTCCTATTCTTCAAGAAAGCGGTCTTGTCACATTCAAAGAATTAGCTATATTTTAAAGATTGAAGTTCAGGTAGTCAGATAGGGGCAAAAAAAAATTCCTGCAATCAGAAGGGATCAAAATGCAGGAATACTAAACATACTATGAGAAAACTATTTGCAAGATACGACGCTATAACGCTTTGAAAGTCTGTACTTTAGAGATTGCGGTAAATAAATGAAGGAACGGTTGTAATATGATAGAAAGCGGTAATTCTTAAACTGCTATATGGGCAAAAAAATTCCTGCATTTCAGGAGGGAGCAAAATGCAGGAAGATTAAACAAACATACTATGAGAAAACTAGGATGAAGATAACCGCATTTCGACATATATCAAAATATTTAATATGTTTTGCCTGTTAAAGTCCGAAGAAAAAAAATTAGGAAATTGATATATAAAGACAACCACATCATTGTCAAGTGATTAGAAAATTTGTAAAAAAAATGGAGGAAAAAATATTTTGGTTAAACTCGGATACTTAGGACCGGAATCTTGATTTCTACTCTTGTACCACGTGCTGTACCGTCTTCATGAAACATATCGACGTGCTTGATTTTCAGTCTCCCTTCTGTAGATTTGTCCAAAAGATTTAAACGATCTTGCGTGATTAGTGCGCCTTTGGATCGGTGGTTGGCTTGATAGTTTTCTCTTTCTTGAATTTGTCGGACTCGATCTCTTCCCAATCCATTGTCTTCTACGATACAAAGAATCATGTCATCATCTATTAAGTTGAAGTTGATTTTTATGTGTCCATTGGTGATGGATCTGAGACCATGAACGATTGCATTTTCCACAAAAGGTTGTATAACCATTGTTGGAATATACATAATGTCTTCCTCGATATCTTCGTGAACTGTAATTGTATATTTTAAAGAATTGGCGTACCTCAGCTTGTTGTTGATGTCCAAATATTCTTTCAAGAAAGTAATTTCATTTTCTAATGACACCTCTTCCTTGTCTGAATATTCTAGTGTCTTGCGAACCAATGCCGAGAATTTCGCTAAATACAATTCCGCTTTAGACATTTCATTGGACGTAATAAATTTTTGAATTCCATTTAATGCATTGAACATAAAATGCGGATTCATCTGTGCACGCAATGCTTTTAATTTTAAACCAACCGCTTCTAGTTTAAGCATTTTTGATTCTTGTTCCTTTTTCTCCACATCATACTTCGCTTTCAATTCCCGAATTGCTTTGTTGGTATTGTCTTCGTTGAATTGTTCTTGCAAAGTCTCTTTGTATTTCAGATATTCAAACGCTGTTTTAAAGTCGTTTTTATCTTCGTAATAGTTAGAAATTCTTTTGCAAATTAATGTTAGATGTCGATAGTCTTTTCCTTCTTTGGCATATGCAAATGCAGATTTTAAGAATTTCAATCGCAATTTATCTTTCCCATTTGCTTCAAAAATTTCAGATCTCCAAAAGTCAATGATTGATAAATTGTAATTGTCAACTACCTCTTTGGCTTCATATAATTCTTCTGCTTCATCAAAACAATCTAACGCATACTGCAATTTTTGTTGATTGACATAACAGATACCGAGATTAGCGAGTGCGCCTGCCCTTGCACTTGGATGACTATCTCCTTTTACTTCTAATGTCTCCTTAAAACATTGAATAGCTTCATCATGATTGCCAATTGCTAACAATCCTTTACCGAGATTCAATAAATGCCATGACAATCTTGAATATAGTAAATTACTTTTACAAATAGAAACGGCACTTTTCCGGTAGTTGATACTTTTTTCAATATCTCCAACGTGATCAAAAACCTCTCCCATTCCATTATAGAAATAAGTCAAGAAAAGTTTGTCCTTAATCTTCATTTTCACTTTACGCAAAAATATCTTCTCGGCTTCAATAAAAAATTCTATCGCTTTTGGAAAATCCATCAGCGCTAAACAAATATGGCCTCTTCTGCAGTGGATATAAGCATGAGACATATCAGCAGGATTGTCACGCATTAACGTGCTTGCTTTGTTGAGATACTCTTCTGATTTGTCGTATTTTTTTAAATTGAAACAAGTACCTGCATAATCAATATAGGTCGATGCTTTTAATTTGTCAGAACCAATTTCTTCAACAACAGTAATTGCATTCAGATAAGTCAGTTCAGCCTCCTTGAATTTATATTCTTGATTTTGAATGAAAGCTTCGTTGAGAATATAAGTGAGTTCGTACTGCTCGTTTTTGTTGGCCAGCAATATTGAAAATTGAACTTGCTGTAATTGTTTGGCGAGTTGTAGATCTGTATAAATCGTTTCACCAATCACTTTATCCAAATACTCTTGCTGTTCCAATGAATTGGAAAAAGAAGCCAATTTTGATTGGATAGTTGAGAGTTGGATATTAGGTATTGGTGTGTCAATCATAAAAAATAGGTTCGCATACAAAAATAGGCTACAATTGTTAAACTGCAGCCCATTCTAAATATTATTTTTCAGTGATATATTAATGTGGTAATAAATCTCCACATCGACTATTCCACTTTGTTTTATTTTTGGAGTTTTTGGTTTGAGTAGCTTTTGTTGTTTTCGCTGAAGTTTCGTTTCCTGCATTTTGTTTCTCAGTCTGCTTTGAGAGATTCTGAGCCGTCTTGCCTTTCTTTTTGAAAATCATAAGTTAGTAAGTGTTCATTTAGTATGTTGTAGCGTCGAATAAAGTTACTAGTAATCTCATCAAAACCAAACAGTTACGCCCAATTTATTAATCAAATTTGCAAGATTGACTTTTAAACATTACGTATAAAACATAATTATATCTAAATGAAAATCATACAACTATCCATGTAGATTTAATAACATATGTATTGTTATAAATACGTAGAAAGTTTCAAACCAGTAATTTAAAAAATGAAAATTTTAGAATCCTTGTTGGATTTGAGACATTCTTTCAATGAAAGCGGCTCTACGTCTTCTGGATACTTCGATGTTGGTACCATCATCCATGATAACAAAACCACCATCGCCTTTGACAAAACGCTTAATACAAGACATGTTAATCAAATGGCTTTTGTGGACTCTAAAGAAGTTGACACCATCTAATAATTCTTGATAGTACTTAACCGTTCTCGATGAAACTATTTTGTTGTCACTCCCTCTGATATAGATATGAGAATAATTGTCATCTCCTTCAAAACGAATAATCGACTTGATATCGACAAAATCGTATCCTTCTAGAGATGGAATCGAGATCTTTTCTAGAGGATTTGGATTGTTTCTCTGTTTGTGGAAAAACTCAAGACGCTTGTTAATGGTGCGATTCGGTTTCTTTTCTATTCTAGAAACTGCGTTTTTCAATTCAGAAGAATCGATTGGCTTGACGATATATCCTATAGAACTGTAATCAAATGCTTTATTAAGATGAGTTGTTTCCGCTGTAATGAATATAATGTCAAAAGATAGGTTGTCCTTTTCGCTCAACCATTCTAATAATTCAAACACAGTTCCGTCCGATAAATTAATATCCATGAACACTACATCTGGATCAATGGAAGCATGAGAAAAAATCTTTTTGCTATCTACGATAGAGCCAGCTTCCGCAACAATGGAAATTTGTGGACAATGGGTAGCTAATAAGTTCTTCAAGTTCTGAATTCCATTAACTTCGTCTTCGATAATGATCCCTTTCAACATCAGATTAAATTTAAATTTGTTAGAATTAAAGGTAAAGTTTAATTAACTATTATCGCACTAATTAAACATTATATTAATCCACTATATTAAATTTTTTAGTGGTTTTAATTAACCAGCCTTTATTATTCCCATTAAACAAGTATTTTTGCAAAATGTCTCACGTTCCACAAAAACGTTTTAGTCCATTTCGAGAACATATTCACGAAATCATATTCGAAGCAGATACGCCTTCGGGGAAAGCATTTGATGTTGCCCTTTTGATTGCCATACTTGGTAGTATTGCAGTCGTAATGCTGGAGAGTATTCAATCTTTAGCAGTAGAATACAATCGACTCTTTCAAATCCTTGAATGGGGGTTTACCATCTTTTTTACGATTGAGTATATTTTGCGATTGTATTGTGTTTATAAACCTATGAAATATGCGACTAGTTTTTTCGGAATTATTGACTTATTAGCTATTCTTCCAGCCTATATCAATTTCTTCATTCCAGGTTCTCATTATTTATTAAGTATTCGATCGCTCCGTTTGCTTCGTATCTTTAGAATTTTCAAGCTCGGAAAGTTTATGAAGGAAGGTGCCATCATTACGAATGCGCTTAAACAGTCTTTGCCAAAATTAACTGTATTTGTTGTATTTGTATTGTTGATGGTCATTGTGGTTGGTTCCGTCATGTATGTCATTGAAGGAGATATTGAAGATTCTAAATTCACTAGTATTCCAGAAAGTATCTATTGGGCGATCGTTACGATTACTACTGTTGGATATGGTGATATCTCTCCTACTACTCCACTCGGTCAATTTCTTGCCTCCATTTTGATGATATTAGGGTATGCAGTCATCGCTGTTCCAACGGGTATTGTCTCTTCTGAATTGATGGCGAATAAATCTGAAGAATCATTTGAAAGCACACAAGCTTGTAGATATTGTAGTAAAGAAGGGCATGATGAAGATGCTGAATATTGTAAGTATTGTGGTGAGATTTTGAATGAGGAGGAGGATGAATATATTGAGGAGGAGGATTAAACTCTGAATTAAAATATATATGTCTTAACTTCTAAAGTTGGTTTGAGTGTATAATATAAAATAGGACAACCTTGACGTATGTTGCACGTATTCATTCAACAACGATCAATATTTTTAATTTTACTTTTTACATTCATTAAAAATACTTAAAACATTTTAGCTCCATTTCGTCACTTTAGTAGTAGCAAATAATCGTTTAACACTATATTTACCAGATCCATTTACATAGACCATTAATAAACCACCAATGATGGCAATGTTTTTCATGAACATGATGGATTCAATTCTTCGGACATCAATAGGGTCGTTCCAAAATGAGTGTAAAATGAACGTAACTGGAATATAATAGAGCAATAATAAAATTGCACCTAGTCCGGATCTATAGCCAATCAAAACTAGTATTCCACCAAAAATTAATAAAAATATGGCACCACCTAATAACATATCTTGTTGCCAATCAAACCCAAATGCTGACATGGTTCTTTTAGTTGCCTGAAAAAAAGCAATGGAATCATATGCTTCCCACAAGAAAATTAGGGAGATAAAAATACGTCCGATTAAGTCTATTATATCTTTCATAAAATTTGTAAGGGTTAAACAAATTAAGTAATTGCTCTGTTGGGTTTGACTCCATAATATGCACAAACTGCTTTGGCTACATTTTGTCCATCCACCGCTGCTGAGATAATTCCACCTGCAAAACCTGCTCCTTCTCCACATGGAAATAATCCCTCTATTTTTTCATGCATATAGGTTGCTTTGTTTCTAGGGACTTTGATTGGGGAACTTGTTCGACTTTCTGTCGCAATCACATTCGCTTCTGAAGTCAAGTATCCATCCATTTTTTTCCCAAATTTAAAAATTCCTTGCTGTAAATACTCATAAATAAATGGTGGTAGTATTTCATTTAACGGAGCACTAAATAATCCAGGAATATACGATGATCTTGGTAGTGAATTTGAGAAGGTTCCTTTCACAAAGTCTGTTAATCGTTGTGCAGGCGCTGCTTGACTTCCATTGCCACTTAAAAACACATTCCTTTCAACTTGCTTTTGGAATTCCAATCCTTTGAACACTTCATTTTCAACTTCAATGTCAATTTCTTTTGGATCTACTGCAACCACAGTTCCTGAATTTGCAAATGAAGAATCTCGCCTTGATAAGGACATTCCATTCACTACAATTTCTCCTGGTGCTGTAGCAGCCGGTACGACCAATCCTCCTGGACACATACAGAATGAAAAGACTCCTCGATCTTTTACTTGACACGCTAATCTGTAACTCGATGCGGGTAGATTTTGTTCACGAGGTTGTTGGTTATATTGTAAAGAATCGATCAACGCCTGTGGATGTTCGATACGTACCCCTAATGCAAATGGTTTAGACTCCATTTCAACTCCATGCTTTTGCAATAAGTAATAAATATCTCTTGCCGAATGACCGGTTGCCAAAATGATTGAATCACTTAAATGTTCCGTTTCCCAATTCACAACCACGCCAATCATTTTCTTTTCCTTGATGATAAAATCAGTGACGCAAGAATTGAAATGAATTTCTCCTCCATTTTGAAGAATCGTTTTTCGGATGTTCGCAACGATGTTTGGCAATTTATTGGAACCAATATGTGGATGAGCATCTATTAAAATCTCTTCGGTTGCACCATGTTCGACTAACAATTTAAGAGACTTATTAATGTTTCCTCTTTTATGAGACCGAGTATACAATTTCCCATCAGAATAAGTACCTGCTCCACCCTCTCCAAAACAATAGTTGGAATGCGGATCAACTACTCCATCTTGTTGTATCGCTTTTAAATCTCGACGTCGAGCTCTTACATCTTTACCTCTTTCAAAAATAATCGGCTTCACTCCATTTTCTAACAATTCTAATGCAGCAAAGTAACCTGCTGGACCCGCACCAATAATAACAACTGATTTTGCATTATCTGATACTGGTCGAATCGCATCAAGAAATCTTGCTTCAGGTGCTGGTACTTCATCTTGAAATACTTCAATTCTCAATCTAAAAACTGGATTTCGCCCTCTTGCATCAATGGATTTGCGCAATATTTGAAGATGGGTAATTGCATCTTTTTTAATCTGCAATTTATCAGCAGCAATCTTAGTTATCAGATCGATATCATCAATCTGGACCGGCTTGATCTTTAATTCTAATTCTTTTCTCATCTTGGTTTAGCTGCTTTGAGACAAAGATATGAAAGCTCGGGAGAGTTACCCCTATTGCTTGTCGGCATTTTCCACTTATGATGGCGATGGTCTTTTCAATGCCGAGAGGCAAAAAGGGGGCAAATGGGAAAACAGTAATAAAAAATGAGATGGTTGGTTTAACTCGGATGTTGTTTGAAGTGTCTCCGCTTCAGATACTATTTTACAAAAAGCTTGAAATAAAGAACTGTTCAGGCGACTTTAGTCAACTATTATTCAGATGGGCGACTGAAGTCGCCCGAACAAATCTAGTCTTCATCATCATCCTTAGGCAACGTTCTGAAATAACTATTTTGACCTGAACGGTTGAAATCTTCAGGAATGAAAATTCTTACTTTAATTATTTCCAGACATTCGCCGCTACGAGTCCGGATGGCTTTTCTTTCACTGTCTTTGGAGGTCAAATAAACAACTCCTTCTTCTGGTTCAGCTGGTGCTACTTCTTCGACTGCAACTTCTTCTGTTTTTGCTTCAGTACTTGCAGGTGCATCGTCATTGAAGTAATCTTCATTTAATGCGTATCCACCATCTTCTGATTTTGCACTTTTAGCGGATGGACTATCTGCTAATAAAATTTCATAACGTCCACCATTTACAAAGTGGTCAAAGATTCCTTTGGTAGCATCATGCACTTCAATTTTCGTTTCTGTCAAAACAGTGTTACCCGCCCATTTCTCAACTTCTATTTCGTCGTATAAATCAAAGTTCAATCTTTCTACTTCTTCAATTTCAAAAGTTTGATGCAAGGTTTTTTGTTGTTGAGCAAATCCAATTGTTGGAATAATCAAAAAGAGTAAGAAGTGGATATAGGTTTTCATATGTGCAAGTTCCTATTTTCATTTATAGAATACAACCTCAAAAAGTTATATTATTCATAAAAAAACGCGCATAACAGAAGTTGCTATGCGCGTTTTAAGAACGATTGATATCTAGTAGATAGTATAAAGCGTTGTATTTAGTTCATATTATTGATCACTGCGCTTGTTGTCGCGTCCATTCTTGTTTTGACCAACACATCTTTTGGTGCAAAAACAATATATGATAGATTTTCAGTCAAAGCAGTTCCTTTGATTTTCACCTCTCTATCTACACCTGGTGCAAAGACTCTGTATTCTCCATTTTCTTCTGCAGATGCAAGATTGTAACGTCCTGCTTTTACCAAAGCTTTCAAGATGGTACTATTTGAGTTTTCAATTGAAACTGAAATTTGGATGCGCATGATTGGGTTGTCCCATTCTTTTACTTCAATGTCTCCATCTAAATCTAACTGGACTACATTGTTGCCTTTCAAGTTAAATGATTTTACTAAAGTCTTTTCAGCAGATTGTGCGTGCACTGAAAATGTGACTAATAATAATGCTACAATAGGGATAAAAGTTTTGAGATTTTTCATAAGGATACCTCCTTTGGTTTTATATGTGTAATTTAAATTTTTTTTTATAAAAAACAAGCATTTCAGAATATTATACCATATTATTCATGACATGCTTAATTTTAATTAGGTCTTTCAATAGTATTGCCAAATTATCTAATTTTAGCATATTTGCTCCATCTGATTTTGCTGTAAGTGGCTGAGGATGAACCTCTAAGAACAAACCATCTACCCCACTTGCGATTCCAGCTTTTGCGATGGTCCCAATCATTTTAGGTAGACCACCTGTGACACCACTTTTTTGATTTGGTTGCTGTAAAGAATGCGTACAATCCAAAACAACCGTTCCACCAAATGATTGCATAATCGGAATATTTCTGTAATCAACAATCAAATCTTGATATCCAAAAGTAGTTCCTCGCTCTGTCAACATCACTTTTCCATTCCCACTTTGTGTCACTTTATCTTGTGCAAATTGCATGGCATCTGCACTCATGAATTGACCTTTTTTGATGTTAATCGTTTTTCCTGTTTTTGCCGCAGCAACTAGTAAATCTGTCTGTCTACATAGAAAAGCAGGAATTTGTAACACATCTACATATTGTGCAGCCATTGCGGCATCTTGTTCCGTGTGTATATCTGTAACAGTCGGAAGATCCAGTTCAGTTCCGATTTTTTGCAATATTTTCAAAGCTTTCTCATCTCCAATTCCTGTAAACGAATCTAATCGAGAGCGGTTTGCTTTCTTATAAGATCCTTTAAATAAATAAGGAATTTTCAACTCTTCACACAATGACTTTACATGTGTCGCAATTTCAAAGGCTATCTGCTCATCTTCAATCGCACAAGGCCCAGCTATCAAAAAGAAATTTCCGGATTCCGTATGCTTTAGTTTTGGTATCTCTTGTAGCTTCAAAGTATTCAGTTTTTGATAAACATCATTTGCATTTTATAGCCTTCTACTATTATAACGCAAATGTACGTCTAAAGGTTTGGTAAAAAAAACAATTTTTAAAATTTTATTCTGTTTTGAACAACAAAATTAATTGTATACAAAATTATATATCGACAATTTAGATGATTAGTTATTTAATACGGTCTTTTTGAAAATTTCGAACTAAAGTATCTCAAAATAAATTACAGCCGAATTTGATTTTTTTTAATAAAAAAGCGCAGTATTTCTAGGTGAAATATTGCGCTTCTATGAATTAAATTCAAAAGCAGTTTATTCTTTCAAAATCCAAGAATCAACATCAAATCGCTTCTTGAGTTTTTGCATCATTTCATTGATCTCCGATTTATCTTCGTATTGAAATTGAATGCCTACTCGAGTCAAACCATTCGCTTGATCTTGATACGCTGCATATCCAAAATCATAGATATCAGATGCTCTTCTTCTAGCGCCATCTTTCGACCTAAATTGTCCTACAATAATAATACATTCTTTAGCATTCGGATCTTTTGTAGCGGCTTCTGTATCTACTTCTTCTTTGTAAGCTTCAACTAGATCTTCCTTTCGCTCAACTGGAGGAGGTGGCGGTGTGTATTCTGGTTTTTTATTGACTCTATTTTCCGCAACTGGAATTTTTGAGAATTGCTCTTTTCTATTTTGGCTTCTATTTGAAATTAAAGACCAAGTCAACACACAAGCTAACAACAAAACTGCAATGGGTGCTATTGTTGACAGACTTTTCGCAAACTGGAATTTGGATTTCGATTTTTTGGGTGCTTTGACCAATGCTTTTACTTCCGCCATTTCTGCATCTGTAATCGGCTGCAACTCTAATTCTGGATGAACAAATTGAGGTTGATTGAAGTTGGACTTTTCAGGCAGAAATATAAATCGACCTAAATGATTTTTGTAGAAGTGACCAATTTTTCCAAGATAAACCAATTCTCCACTATCAATCACTTTTTTAATTTGTTCGACTTCTTCACTGATTAGTTTTGTCGCAACGAATAAATCCATCTCCGTCGTAGCCATTATATGCTTCAACAAAATGTCTTCATCCAACTGAGGATTCAATTGAAAACTTTGACCTGGTTGCGCAGGTGTAGTTGGATTGTTGGAAACAAAAGTACCTAAGCCCTTTACTTTGACTTGATCATAATGACTCAACAACTCCGCAATGTATTTTGAAATTTTGAATTCCATAATAGCGTATGTTTATATCGTAAAATTATACAAAAATTTTCAATAATCTATAACTATAACAGAATCAGGGAGATAATCGTATGAGTTGAAGTGAAATTGTAGGCTAAAAGAGAATTAAAAATTATAAATGCAAAATTAAAAATAGACCGTTGCTACGTGTGCATACGTCAGACTGTGCGAAAATACTCGTTCGAGATGAGAGGTTAGAAACCTTCATCTCGTAACACACACGGTATTCGAGCAAAAGGTTTCTAACCTCTTTGCTTTGGGAATTTTCGCACAGTCTGACGTCGTAACGGTCAATTTTACATTTCTAATTTTACATTCTTGTTCTACCCTTCAAATCCTTCAACACCCGTCACCGTCGTATACTTAAATGACAACTTCTTATCTGGATATATAATTTTGAAAGCAGATTGAACCATCAATGTGGCTTCATGGAATCCACACAAAATCAATTTCAATTTTCCTGGGTAGGTATTTATATCACCTATGGCGAAGATGCCTGGGATGTTGGTGGAATAATCAAAGGTATCTACTTCAATCGCATTTTTTGTAATGTTCAAGCCCCAATCGGCTATTGGTCCTAGCTTTGGTGAAAGTCCAAAAAGTGGAATGAAATGTTGGGTCTTTTTATTTTCCTCACCTTTTTCTTTATGCTTGATGGTCACTCCTTCCAACTTTCCATTACCATTCAGACCAACTACTTGTGCTTCTGTAATTAAGTTTATTTTTCCAGCTTCTGCCAACTCTTTTACTTTATCAACTGAATCTAGTGCACCTCTAAAACTGTTTCTACGATGCACCAACGTCACTTCATTTGCAACATCCGCTAAGAAGATGGTCCAGTCCAAAGCGGAGTCACCACCACCTGCAATAACAACATCCTTATTACGATAAAACTCTGGATCTTTGATAATGTACTCGACCCCTTTATCTTCAAATTCTGCAATATTCGAAATAGGTGGTTTCCGTGGTTCGAAACAACCAAGTCCGCCCGCTATCGAAATAACAGGTGCTTGAATTATAGTCCCTCTACTGGTCGTTACTTTGAAATGACCATTCTCCATTTTCTCAATAGTCTCAGCACGTTCACCTAATGTAAAAGTTGGTTTGAACGTCTCAATTTGCTTCATCAAGTTATCAACTAAATCACCAGCCAACACTTCTGGATATCCTGGAATATCGTAGATTGGTTTTTTAGGATAAATTTCTGTCAACTGTCCACCTGGTTGTGGCAACGTGTCTAGCAAATGGCAACGTAATTTCAAAAGACCTGCTTCGAATACCGTAAATAAACCACATGGCCCCGCTCCTATTATTAGTATATCTGTTTCTATCATTTTTTTTATTTTGATGTATGATGTAAAATTTATGATGTATGATATGATCGTTATGATGTGTGCATACGCTAGGTCGTCATATCATAAATCATACATCAACATATCATACATCTTCTTATTATTTACCTTTAAAGTTCGCTTTTTTAATTGTGATGTAGGATGTAAAATTTATGTTGTATAATATGATCGTTATGACGTGTGCATACGCTAGGTCGTCATATCATAAATCATACATCAACATATCATACATCTTCTTATTTACCTTTAAAATTCGCTTTTTTTATTGTGATCTATGATGTAAAATTTATGTTGTATAATATGATCGTTATGACGTGTGCATGCGCTAGGTCGTCATATCATAAATCATACATCAACATATCATACATCTTCTTATTATTTACCTTTAAAATTCGCTTTTTTAATTGTGATGTATGATGTAAAATTTATGTTGTATGATATGATCGTTAAGACGTGTGCATACGCTAGGTCGTTATATCATAAATCATACATCAACATATCATACATCTTCTTATTTACCTTTAAAATTCGCTTTTCTTCTTTCTACAAATGCACCTGCACCTTCTTTGAAATCTTCTGTTTCTGACAAGGTTCCAAATTCTTCTGCTTCAATTGCAAAGCCGTCATAATTTCCTTTGAAATAAACATTGACACATTCAATAACTTTGGTTACTGCTAATGGTGCTTTAGTTGCAATTTTTTCAATCATCTGTTTTGCTTTCGCTACTTCTTTTCCAGCTGGCACTACATGATTCGCTAGTCCTAATCGTTGTGCTTCATCTGCTCCAATCATATCTGCTGTCAACAACAATTCCATTGCTTTTCCTTTTCCGATATATTGAATTAGTCTTTGAGTGCCTCCATATCCTGGGATGATTCCAAGGTTGACTTCCGGTTGTCCAAATCTTGCTTTTTCTCCAGCTACGCGCATGTGACATGCCATCGCTAATTCACATCCGCCTCCTAATGCAAATCCATTGACGGCAGCAATAACTGGAACATGGAAATTTTCTATGAGGTCAAATATTGCTTGTCCTTTTGAAGATAATGCAGTTGCTTTTGCTTCATCTAATCCATCGAATTCTTTAATATCTGCACCCGCAACAAATGCTTTTTCTCCAGCACCAGTTATGATGACTCCTTTTAGTCCTTTTTTCTTGGGCCCATCGGTTCCAAACCATTGGTTCAATTCATCAAAGGTTTGGCGATTGAGCGCATTCAACGCTTTTTCTCTATTGATCGTGATGGTGACGATTCCTTTGGTGTTTTTTATTTTTAAAATTCCGTATGGCATTGGTTTTCTGTTTTATTTATAGTGCAAAAGTAGTGGATTTTTTTAACACATTGAGCGTATTTTTTTTACCACTTAGAACTTAATTGTTGAAAACATAGAGGACGTATTTTTTAACACAGAGATCACAAAGAAACAAAGATCACAAAGGATCTTTTTACGTAAAATTTCCTCACGCAGAAGTCGCTGAATTTCGCAGAAAGAGTATGTCAAAAAGTTCTTTGTTTCTTTGTAATGATCTTATGTGTTAAAAAACATCTTTGGCGGAACGACAATAGCAACGATTGGAGAAAAAATTATGTGGTTAAAGAAGATAAGATGTTATAAACCTTATCTGTGAAATCCTCAATCGTATACTTTTCTTCAATTTTCTTTCGGCCAGCCTTCCCCATTTTAAAAGCAAGTGCTGGATTGTTCACCAAGATTTCCATTTTTTTAGCCAACTCATTTTCATCGGTGTGGTAGATAAAACCATCTACTCCATCTTCAATTAATTCAGGTGTACCGCCGCCGTTGAAACCGATTACAGGATTTCCGAAAATCATAGCTTCTAAAGTAACTCTACCCATTCCTTCGCTTTTTGAACACATGAGTACTGCATCTGCTTTTTGATGAACTGCATATGGATCATTGACGTAACCTAACATTTCAATTTTATCAGACAGTTTATTTTTTTGAATATAGGACTTTATTTTTTGGGTATATAACTTTCGCCCTTTTCCTGCTATTAACAATCTAACATCTGAATTGTTTTTAGTAAGTAAATGAAATGCTTTTACGGCTGTCAATTGTCCTTTGGTTGGATGAATGGCTCCAATAATTAAAAATGTGAATGGTTTGTTGGGTTTTTCTTTTCTTGGTTGAATTTTGCTTAATAAATCTTTAAGTATAATGCCATCATGTATTACATGTTTTGGGGCCGTGATTGCTTGGAGGGTTTCTTGCTCGATTGCTGCCGACATACTAATCAATGCTGTAGCTTTGTTGGCCCATTGATTGAAATAGGTTCTTCCTTTATAGAAAGCTAAGTCGTAATCTTTTTCGCCAAATTCACGGATGTGCCAAACATGTTGGATTTTTAGTTCTTCAGCAATGAAAGCACCGATTCCCGTTTGAGAACTGTTGGTATATATTATGTCTATATTATGTTGGTAAATAACTTTACATAAATGAGGTAAATGCTTTTTATTTTGGTTGGCACGAATTCCCTGCATCCAATACGATAATTTGTAGTACTTCGTAAATGCCCAGTTGTGATAAGTTTCAATTAAATATTCAATCTTTTTTTCTTTCAACACTTTCACCAATGGACCCTCTTCTGGAAGCAACACGAGCGGGTTGACACCATTGGGTTGCAATCCACTGATTAGGTCTAAGAGGCAGCGATTGGCGCCCATCATATCTGCCCCATGTGTTATGAAAAGTATCTTCATTATATTCCTTAATCTAAGATGTCATTGTCATCTTTGTTTTCGAATTTAAGACCACGCAATTTACCCCAAAAAATAATAACCGCTACGATTCCAAAAACGAAAAGTCTTAAAAGTAAGTTTAAGAAATAATTCATTTCTAAATCGATCAGATAATAATACAGCGGCAACAATAACATCAACAAGCATATGTATTTCAACATATGCAACATAGGTAAATCCGGATTTTTCAAAATAAATTTATTGACAATCCAAGATAAAGTCATCATAAATGCATAGGATGCCATCGTAGTATATGCAGCGGCTCCAAATCCATAAAGCGGTACAAAAAACATGTTTAAATAAATATTCAAAATACCTGCAATGATCATGATAATTGCTAACCAAATATTCTTTTTAGAATAAAATATGAATCGATTGTATAGTTGTGCAATTCCAAAAAAGGAATATCCTACTACAATAATTGGAACTAAATAAAGTGCATCATTGTAACCATCTTGAGAAGCTAACAAATCTCCTACGTCTATAGCAAAAAAGATTAAAAAACTGGCTCCTAAGGTCAATAGTTTCATGATACTGATTACTTGACCTCTCAATTCTCCATATTCTTTCGCATTCATCCATTTGTAAAAATCCGGTCCAGCAGCAGCCAATAATGCAATCAATAACGATTGTAACAACATACCTACTTTATAAGCAAAAGAGTACAAACCAGCAGATGCTTGACTGACAGTCGAGATGATATAAAACTGATCAAAATAATTGAGAATTTGTCCACTAAGAATATATGGAATCAATGGGAAAGTGAAGTAACAAATGTATTTCAAATGTGTCCAGGAGAAATGTAACTTGACGTATGGAAGCAATCGATACAAAAAATATAAAGCGATTAATGAAGCCGCAATTCCTTCACCCATGATTTTCCCAGTAGACCGATCACTGGTTAAAAACAAGATACCTACTAATGCCAATCCAAATTTGGAATAGTGATAAATGACTTCATTAGCTGCATATAGTTTACTTTCTTTTCTTGCGATAAAAAACATCTCGAAAGTTCTCCAAACAGACGCTCCAAACACGGTAAACAAAACCCAAATCATGGTTTGTTTTGGTAAATTCACCGTCTCTGCAATCCAATCTTTGTAGTAATAAAAGGTAGTCCCAAAAACTAAAAAAGCTGCTAGCGCAGCAATAAATGAGGTTCCATTAAATTCTTTCCAATCTGCTCGTTCTTCAAAATAATATCGTCCTACCGATCCATTCAAATTCAAGGTCAACAAGATCGTCATCATCGACACTAATGATCCAAAAACGGAAATGATACCAAACTCTGCTGCATCTAAAAAATAGGTGTAAACAGGCATCGAAATTAACGCCAATCCTTGCACCACCATCTTGCCACTAAAGTAAGTACTCGCGTGCTTGAAGGTGTCGAAAAATTTAAATTTCTTGACTTGTTGATATATTGATTTGATCAATGCTAACATTAAATAGTTGGGATTTTAAAGAACATGATCCCACTGCAATGGGGTACCAGATTTCATATCTGATTTTGCAGATTTGCCTAATATCAATTCAAAATATTTTGGCGCCAATCCATCTCCAGGACGAATGACTCGTAAGTTTTTTTCAGTAAAGATTTCTCCTTTTTTGATGTCTTGTCCAACATATAATGAACGTTTGTAAAAGACACTTTTCTCTTCCGCTTTTTGAATACCATATTGAATTTCACCAATTGCTTCAAATGCTCTTTCTGTTTCTATGACCAAAGCCTCTAGTTCAGCTGGTTCTAAAGAAAATGCTGCGTCCACTCCCCCATCTGCTCTAGATAATGTGAAGTGTTTTTCAATCACACGTGCACCTAATGCTACAGCAGCTACCGGTGCACCGATACCCATGGTATGATCGGACAAACCGACTGTACAATTGAATAGTTGTTTTAAATGTGGAATCGTCGCTAAATTGGTATTTTGGGGTGATGCAGGATAGGTACTGGTACATTTTAATAACACGATGTCTTCACACCCATTATTTCTCAAGGTCTGTACCGCTTCTGCCAGTTGATCTAAACGAGAAACTCCCGTCGACATAATCACAGGTTTGCCAGTTGCAGCAATCTTTTTGATTAATGGTATATCCGTATTTTCAAAAGAAGCAATTTTATAAATTTCCATTCCCAATTCTTCCAAAAAATCAACAGCGGATGCATCAAAAGGAGAACTGAATGGAATCATCCCATGTTCTTTGGCTCTTTCAAAAAGTGGTTGATGCCATTCCCATGGTGTGTAGGCTAATTTGTATAAATCGTGTAATTCTTTTCCGTACCACAATGAGTTTTTGTCTTCAATCGTATGCGCACCTTTGATCGTCATGGTGTCGGCAGTATAAGTTTGCAACTTGATGGCATCCGCTCCTGCTTTTGCTGCTGCATCTACGATTTCCATAGCACGATCTAATGACTGGTTGTGGTTACCAGACATTTCCGCGATGATAAATGGTTTGTGTTGATCACCGATTATTTTATTTCCTACTTTGAATGATTTCACTTTTATCGGTTTTATAAATATGATTTTGGATATAGCATCTTTGACGAGACGCCAAAAGCAACCCGAATATATCTTTATTTTCTGAATGATTTTACTTGCTCAACCACCCAATCTTGTTCTTCATCTGTCAGTGTTGGATACATTGGTAAGCTTAGACAGCGATCGTAATATTTGTTGGCATTTGGTGTTGGATATTCGCCTCTATCTTTATAATATGGTTGGGTATTGACTGGTATATAATGTATTTGGGCGAAGATATTTTTAGTTCGCAAATAATCATACAATCCCTTTCTATTGTCTGTTTGAATTACATATAAATGATACGCGTGACCAGTGTTATTATCTGGTAAAATCACTTCGAATGCTGTTCCTTTAAAAGCTTCATCGTATTTTTTTGCAATTGCTTTTCTTCTTTTCAAATTTTCAGGAGCACGACTTAGTTGAGAAATTCCTAATGCTGCTTGAAAATCTGTGAATCGATAATTATAACCCAAATCATGCATTTCATAATACCAACCTCCATGATTTTCGGTCAGTTTTTTCGGATCTTTGGTGATACCATGTGTTCTCAACGCCATGATTTTTTGATACAACTTTTCGTTATTGGTTGTGATCATCCCTCCTTCTCCACAAGCAATGTGTTTGACTGGATGAAATGAAAAAATTGCTAAATCCGCATACTGCCCATTTCCACAACGCTGTTTAATTCCTTTTGAATCTGTGAAATATCCGCCTGGCGCATGACAAGCATCTTCAATAATCCAACAACCATATTCATCCGCTAATTTTCGATAAGCTTCCAGATCAACTGGGTAACCCGCAAAATCAACCGGTATGATTCCTTGATATGTTCCTTTTGGGGCTAGTGCTAATTTCTTGCGAACACTTTCGATTGATAACAATACAGTTTCTGAATCAATATCTGCAAAGTCCACTTCCCCATCACAATAACGGACACAATTGGCAGAAGCGGTAAACGTAATCGGTGTGGTGATTACTTTGCTCTTTTCATTGACACCCAATGCTAAAGTACATAAGTGTAATGCTGCGGTTCCATTTGCAACTGCGATTGCATATTTACTGCCAACGTATGCTGCAAATTTATTTTCGAATTCGAGTATGGTAGGTCCTTGAGTAAGAAAATCCGCTGTTAATGCTTTGGAAACTGCTGCAATATCTTCCTCGGAAATATATTGTTTGCCATATGGAATCTTTCTATTCATTCAACAACAGAATTAGGCGACAAAATTTGGATCTACATGCTCCACAATTAAATCTCTTAATTGCTCCACATTCAACCATTCTTCATTGGTTTCTGAATTGTAAGTAAAACCAGGTGTAACTTTTTTTCCGCTATATTTTTTCAAATAATCTTCCAAATCAAAATTTGGTGTCTGTGGTAAAATTGCATAGTATCTCCCAAGATCAACCGTCGTCAATGAATCCGCTGCCGTAATCATTTCTTCATGTATTTTTTCTCCTGGACGAATTCCTACAATCGGTGTTTCACAATTCGGTCCAATGGCTTTGGCAACATCCATAATTTTGTAGGAAGGAATTTTAGGGACAAATATTTCTCCGCCCATCGCATTTCCCAAAGCATACAACACCATTCGCACGCCTTCATCCAATGAGATATTGAAACGGGTCATTCGGTCATCTGTGATTGGTAAAACGCCATCTTTTTTCTTGTTCATAAAAAATGGAATCACAGATCCTCTTGATCCCATTACATTCCCGTATCGAACGACCGAAAACTTCATTTCTTTGTTACTTCTGATATTATTAGCTGCAACGAACAATTTGTCAGAACACAATTTAGTCGCACCATATAGATTGATGGGTGCAGCTGCTTTGTCGGTTGATAATGCAACGACTTTTGAAATACCACATTCTAATGCAGCATCTATAACATTACCTGCACCTAATACATTGGTTTTGATACATTCCATTGGATTGTACTCTGCAGTCGGTACTTGCTTCATAGCAGCAGCGTGCACAATATAGTCTATGTACTTACAGGCTCTCTTGAATCTTGGCAAGTCTCTAACATCACCAATAAAATATCGAAGTGCTTTATATTTTTGAGGAGGAAAAGTTTGAGCCATTTCAAATTGCTTCAACTCATCTCTGGAATAAATTACCAACCTCTTGATATCTGGATATTCCTTCAACACAGTTTCTACAAATTTCTTCCCAAATGAACCGGTACCTCCAGTCAACAAAAGGGATTTTCCATTTAAATCTAGCATAAGCGTTTTTGGTCTTTGTTCAATTTATTTCTTGTCCTTCTTTTTAGAAGACTTCTTTTTTGTTTTTGTTTTTTTCGCTGCGACGTTTGTATCTTGTTGAACTTGCTTAGTTCGCTTCGAAGTAGTTGCGACTGCTTTTTTCCTTACTGGTTTTGATATTTCCATTTCTTCCAATCGATCTGCTTTTGGCAATCCATTGTTTTTGAAATAAAGAAGAATTCCACCAAAAGAAAAAAGTATCAATAAGCTAGATGCAATTTTAGAAATCGTTTCTCCCAAATAGAATGACTTAGGTTCAAAGCGCATTTCCAGCTTTTTATTTTGTCCTGCCGGTAATTTAGCAGCACGCAATATATAATTAGCTTTAACGAAACCATCCGCATAAGGTTGTCCATCAATGTACATTTTCCAGCCTTTTTCAGGCGGATAATACATTTCAGAGAAGACGGCTAGTTGCTCACTTGCTGCAGAATAAACATACTCCATTTTATCAGGATGATATTTAATCAATTTTATCGACGCATTTGGATCCGGTGTGATCGTTGGATTCCCTAATTTAGCAGCATGTTTCTTTTGTAAAATTGCTTTTGTTTTTGGCTCTAAAGTTCCGATTGCAGCCATTTCTTGATCTGCGTTTTCAACTACATCGTATGAATTTACAAACCAAGCATTTCCAGCTGCTTCAGGAATTTTCGCTGCAGTAGCCTCTCTCCCTTGACCTTGAATAATATATTTGGTATTCATCATCCCCAAAATATTCATGTATTTCCCTGGAGTTTTTAAATAGCGATCTTTTACTTCATTAAAACTCATCAACTTGGCAGCGTGATATCCTCCAATACTTTTATGAAAACTAGAGGTCGTTGCATTGGTATATGGATTTCCTCTTGCCATATCCAATACTCTAAAATGCGGATCGGAGTCTGCCATAATTTGTTTATCCGCAGGTAATGGTACCGCTTCCGCAGAAACCGGTTTTGCTTTTTCAAAATCATCGAAAGAGACAATTCGTTTACTCACGACCCAACCATCTCCTATTGTCAACAATGCAATTACACCAACTGCAATCATCGTCTTCATTTTGCCGGATAAATAAGCAAACAACAATCCTGCAACAGAAGCCACTAGAAAAAAGGAACGAAGCAAATCTTTCATGATCATACTTGAGCGATCAGCTTGCAAAACTGACGCAAATTGTCCGACGTTCGCATCCGTTTCTCTCACCATATTCATCATAAAAGAACCAATCAAACCTAACAACAAAAATGCACCTGTAATCCTAGTTGCAATCATCAACGCTCTTTTCTTCTTTTCTGTCGAATATTCTTTGCTAAAAATACCTTGTAATGCCATTGCTCCTAGTACACACCAACACAAATGTGTAATTCCTAACGCCATCGAAACAGCACGGAATTTATTGAACATGGGTAAATAATCGAAAAAGAAATGGTTGAGCGGAAAATTAGTTCCCCAAGACAAAGTCAGTGCGAAAATTCCTGAAGTCAACATCCACACTTTCATATCTCCTTTTAGCAAAAAGGCACCAAGAAAAAATAAGAAACAAATAATAGCACCAAAATAAATAGCAGCACCGATATAAGTTTGATCTCCATTATAAAATAAAGGTGCCAATTGTTGGTCTACAACATGCTCTGCTTCCTTTCGACTCATTCCTTGTTGGGTGAAACGGCCAATCATTTGAGGGGATATTTTTTTATACGTTTCTGTTCCTTTGACGGTATGTTTTCCTCCGCCTCCAAAATAATTGGGAACCAATAAGGTCATTGATTCTATAATTCCATAGCTCCAAGCAAATGCATAATTTTTATCCAATCCACCTCCTAGATTTGCTTTTGATGACAATTCAGACTTTCCTCTTATGGTTTCTTTAGAATATTCCCATGTAGTTGCTAAGTTGGTTGAATTACTTAACATTGCTAATGCGCCTGCTAAGACAAGTACACCAGATGCTTTTGCAAATAATGGAATGGCTCCTTCTTTGGCAGCATATATTAATTTTACCAACCCAAGAATTAACAACAATAAAAACATATAAAAAGTAATCTGTAAGTGATTGGCAACGATATTACAGGCTAAAAACAGCCCAAACAATCCACCTCCCAACAGATATTTTCCTCGATATGCCAACACTGCTCCTGCAAACACTCCAGGCACACATGCTAATGCTGCCATCTTTGTTGAGTGTCCTTCATCTGCGAGATCCATATAATAACTCGATAGTCCAAATGCTACCGAGCCCATTATGGCGATTCGCCAATCGACTTTGAGGGTAATTAAGAAGAGATAACAAAGAGACATTGCCAACAAAATAACTACATGTGGCTTCGTCATACTTTGTCTTAATAACATGGTAGATAATACATGTCCTGCATAATTTCCTCTAGACGGATTTTTGATTTGAAAAGTCGGCATTCCTCCGAACATCGAATTGGTCCACAAAGGCAAGACACCAGTTTCTTTTTTCACTTTGTTCATCTCCGTTTGCATGGCACGGGCACGAATATTATCACTTTGTTTCAGTACTTTTCCGTCGAAAACGTATGGTTTGAAAAACAGAAAGGTCAATAAAAGCATGATGACATAAGCACCAATGTGAGGAAGCAGGTTTTTTAAAAGGGAGTTATCCATAGAAATGCTAAAATTTGATAAATATTTTATATATCTCTCTAATTGATTCTCAGGTATATAAAACCTGTTTAATGAAGGTGCCAAAGGTACCTATTTTTTCCCATTTTTGAAGCTAAAACCATACATTTGCAAACATACAAACACCTAAATGTCAACAGGAAATCCAGTTTTTAGTATCATAACAGTAGTCTACAATGGCGCCACGCTTTTGGAACCCACTATCAAAAGTGTGATCGAACAAACCTATCCTGATATTCAATACATTATTGTGGATGGTGGATCGACTGATGGAACGCTAGCTATCATTAAGCAATACGATGAGGATCTGGACCGATGGATCACAGAACCGGATAAAGGAATTTACGATGCGATGAACAAAGGGTTGCGGATGGCTACTGGCGATTTTGTATGGTTTATGAATTGTGGCGATACAATTCGAGATTTTGATACAGTGGAAAAAATGGCGTTGCAGATGGAATCAGATACGGACATACTTTTCGGTGAAGTGATGATGGTTGATGATACCCGAGCTGATCTTGGTACTCGGAGTGAAATTACAACTCAGCAATTGCCAGCGCAATTGGATTGGAAAAGTTTGAAAAAAGGAATGGTCGTGAGCCATCAAGCTTTTTTGCCGAGAAAATCTATTGCCCCGAAATACATGATGGATAATTTAAGTGCGGATATTGATTGGGTCATTGAATGTTTAAAAAAGAGTCGAAAAAATACGAACACAAATGAAGTACTTGCTAATTTTTTGATTGGTGGGACTTCTCGCCAACAACATCAACGGGCTTTGACCGATCGTTATAAAGTGTTGAGCAAACATTATGGTGCTGTTGGGAATTTTTTTAATCATATCGGGATTGTTGTTAGGGCGGTTTGGAGTCGGGTTCGTGGTAAATCGACGTATTGAAACCTATTTTGAACCGCAGAATATCGAACCGCAGAATATCGAATTTCGAAATGGAGCTCGTGGACAACCTAAATTAATATTATGAGAGACTTGTCATTCATCATTTTAACAACAACAATCTTACTAAGCACTTCCTGTAATCGAAAAATAACAACTAACATGAAAAACTCATCGAAAATATTTAGCTGGCAAGGACATCGAGGAGCTCGTGGATTAGCACCTGAAAATACGATTCCCGCATTTATAAAAGCATTAGAATATAATGTCCATACCTTGGAGTTGGATGTAGTCGTTTCAAAAGATAAAAAAATCATTGTTTCTCACGAACCTTATTTCTCTCACGTCATTTCCACCAAACCGAATGGGGAACCTGTTACCAAAAAAGAAGAGAAAACTTTGATTGTCTATGAGATGGATTACAAAGAAATTAAACAATATGATTGCGGAATTCGAGGACACAAGAAATTCCCTAATCAAATACCAGAACCTGTTTACAAACCTTCTTTCAAAGATATGGTAAAAGCAGTGGATAAACATTGCCGAAAAAATAAATTGCCAAAACCGAATTTCAATATTGAAATGAAAAGTTATGCGCAATATTATGGTATTGCAACCCCTTACCCTAAGGAGTTTGTTGAAATTATGCTACAAGAATTGACCGACTTGAAAATCAAGAAACGCACTAATTTACAAGCCTTCGATTTCGATTTGTTAAGAGAAATAAAAAAGCAAGATCCTGACATGGAAATCGCTATGCTAGTTGAATTTATTGATGGACCAGATGTCGACAAACACATTAAAAATTTAGGTTTCAAACCGGATCTTTACAGCCCTGACCACAAGTTGTTAACTAAGAAAGTAATCAAGAAATGTCATGAAATGGATATGCGTGTAATTCCTTGGACCGTCAATAAAGTGGAAAGAATGGAGACGTTGATTCGATATGGAGTGGATGGGATTATTACGGATTATCCAGATCGGATTTCTTCTGTGAAAAATTAAAAATGTATAATGTATCATTAAAAATAGATCGTCGATACGTGTGCATACTTGCTGACGGTCTATTTTTAATTTTAATTTTACATTTTACATTCTTCCGCAATCTTCAACTCCACTCCGCTTCCAAACCGCTGTTCCTGTATCACATCATACTGCCTCACATAGTCAGGATTCTCCGTACCCATCAATCGATCCCATATCCTGAAGTAGTATCCGTAATTTCCGTTGAATTTTTCATGATGCAAATTGTGATGGACAGAGGTATTTACAATTTCAAAAAGGAAGGAATGCCTTAACCATTTTGGGGCAACTTCAAAGCCTAAGTGACCATAAACATTAACAATAGTTGACAGTACTCCAAAAGACACCAACGCTATTGGATGCATTGGAATAAGCAATACAACAATTGGAAAAATCAAGGATTCTGTAACGGACTCAATCGCATTAAAAGAAAAAGATGCCAAGGGTGTTGGGTTGGTAGATTTGTGATGCATTAAATGGGTTGCTTTGTACAATGCAGGATGATGTAAGGTCCGATGCATCCAGTAAAAATAGGTATCATGTACTAAAACTGCCAACAACACACTTACTGGCATCCACCAACTCGGATAAGCAGCAGCATCCAAATAAATCTGAGTATATGCTCTCAAAGGTGTGAAAACTATCACAGCAATAATACCACCCAAAATCAAATTTGTTTTGATAGAATGCGCGAATTCACGCATAAAATCCTTGTTTTGAGCTAAACGTTCTTGAATTTTATTTTTAGAAAATTTAGTTGGCCACAACATATACAATATCAGAAATGGTATTCCAGCAATCAGAAAATATCTAATTAAAAGTGTTACTGTTGGACCAGATATTTTAAAGAGCTCTTCCATGTTACTACTTTATTTTTTATTCAAAGATACAGTAGATGTTTGGTTGGTGACGTTAACAAAAGATAATAACGATGGGATATTATAGCGATGGGATGCTCCCATATTGACTCTACCCATATTACTTCTACTTTCTACCAGCAATACGTTTACGGATACGACTTAATGAGACCGGCGTGATTCCTAGGATATTAGCAATGTATTTATCAGGTATGCGACTACAGATATCCGCATAGTTTTCTACAAACTGCAAATACCGTTCTTCAGGAGACAACAATATGAATGATTCAATATGAGTGGTTGATTCTCGCAATAAATCAAATAAGATATTCCTACGCAATCGCATCAATTTTGGATGCTTTTCGATTATGAGTTGCAATTCATCAAAATCAATTGTAAGTGTTTTTGTAGGTTCTATTGCTTGTATATAAAATCTTGATGGTCGGTTAAAAAGGATGATATCAGAACTAGTAGCAGGATGATTTTCAGTTACCACTCGTGATGTAATTTCTTCTCCTTTATCGTTTACAATAAAAACACGAACTAGGCCTTTAACAATAAAATGGATTTCTCTTTTGGTAGCACCTTCTTCAATTAGATAAGCGGTCGGAGCAAAAGATTTAGGTGTTGCCGCAGCAATTAGCAACTGAATATCTTGAAGTGATAATTCTTTTCCAAGCTTATAAATCGCTTTTATTTTCTCAAAGTCAATCATGGCGCATGGAATAGTGATTTTTCTTGCAAGATATGAAAATTACTTTACAGCTAGTTGGGAACCAGTTTTGACGGTACTTGCCCAATCAGGGTCGGTGTAAGTATTTAGAGCATCATAAATAACCCGATGCATTCTTTTCCTTACTTTTTCTTTATACAATTTTGAATTGTTCATATCCGGATGTATCCTGTTGGAAAGAAAGATAAATATCAAGTCTTTTGTTGGATCTACCCATACACATGCACCTGTAAAACCAGTATGTCCATAAGTTTTATTGGAAGCCTTTGAGGATGCAGACTTACTTCCAGAGCGTTTGACATCAAATCCTAATCCTCTATGGTTACCCCATTTTTTTGATGTAAATAGATCAATTGTTTCGCTTTTGAGGTATTCTTTTCCACCATATACTCCTCCATTCAACATCATTTGAAATAGAACGGCTAAGTCTTCTGCATTGGAAAATAAACCAGCATTTCCTGCAACTCCACCCATCAATGCCGCCCCTTCATCATGTACATGACCCCGCAACAATTGCTTCCTCCAAATAGCATCATCTTGTGTTGGAACAATATTTTTTGGTTGGTATCTTTTTAGTGGTTTATACATCAGTCGACGTAGACCTAGTGGATTGTAAAAGTTAGTTGCCAGATATTCATCAATCGGTTTTTTTGACACGTTCTCAACCATTTTGAAAACCAAATTCAAATTGACATCACTATATTGGAATTTTTTTCGCTTCCTTTTAATTTTAATATCATAAACATCTCTCCAAATCGTATCCACATAACTTTTGTCTATGAATATTGAATCGGCCACTTGCAAACTGTAATCACCTTGTTTTTCTTTGCAGAAATAATAATCACATTCTGTATCGGTTGCATACTCTTTGAAAACATATTCGGTGATTGGCATATGTGGTTGTAGTCCAGAACTATGTGTCAACAATTTTTTATACGTAACATTTCTGATTTTCGAATCTGACCCGCAATCAACATGTTTGATTAATTTGTCGTTGATGCTAAATTTATTTTCTTGATTCAATTTCATCGCCGCCAATGTGGTTGCAGCTACCTTGGTAATGGAAGCGATGTCGTATATATCGGTCGTTTTGACCAACTGGTTTTTCCGATAAGTATGATGTCCAAATGATTCTGAATAAACTAATTTTCCATCTTTAACTACCGCGACTTGACAACCAGGCATGGCTCCTTTTGCAATCGCACTTTTGGCAATGGCATTGATACCCACTAATTTTTCTGGAGCAATTCCTACCTCTTCTGGTTCTGCAAATGCGATACGTGTAATCGGTGTTTTAATAGAGTGTCCATTTAAAAAACGATGATCAACAGCATATGGCAAACTTCCCTCTGCCGTTACACTTCCAAATAACAATTGAGCAGCCAATGACTCATTAATCTCATTCGTTTCATACAATTGCACCATCGTTACCGTATTATCGAAGTGTGCAAAATTTCTAGCATCCCCAAAATTAATCAAGACTGTTTTTGTTTTTCGACTCAGCTCATTCACAGAATGAATCCAATCTAAATTCGTTTCAGAATCTAATTTTTGCTCATCTAAAGTGATGATAACGGTTGCATTTTTATATTTAGATACTTTAAGCGGTTGAATTACCCCATTGGAATCGGGTTTCACTAAGCTTTTACTGTACAGGGCATATTTTGAAAAGTAAGACTGAAATTCATCCAATTCTTTATCACCCACATGCAAGAGTTGAAACTTGCGTGCATGGGTATATGAAAAAGGTAAAAGATCTTTAGGATTATTTACCAAAGTCAATGTTTTCTTAAATAATTTGTGTCGTAGGTATCGATACTTTCTGTTAAGCACGGATTCCGCTGCAATTTCTCGATCTAGTTTTTTAGGTTTTTTGTTGGCTCCTATCCAACGTTTTGCCAACAATACTTTTGCTACTTTTTCATTCAACACCTTTTCAGACATCAAACCTTCGTTTACAAACCGTTTTAAATAATTGGTGACCTCACTTACATTGTTTTCGACAATAAAAACATCCGTCCCTGTATGCAACAATTTATCAATCGTAATTTGAGGGGTCAATCTACCCATCAATAGGCCATGAAACTCTACATGCTGATTTAGATATTGTTTTAAAAAGTGTGTTTGTAGTTTTGCGATGGTATCAATTTGCAAGATGCCATCATCAATCAAAAAACCAGAAAGTCCACTCAACGTCAACAGTTTGCTAGGAAATAATAACGCTTCTTGCAAATTAGTCGTGTCATTGTCAACATAAATGAACTGATCAAAAGTAGTAGCAGCACAAAATATCTTCTCTTTTTGCAAAGCATCCATGTAGGCAACTGAATTTTGCAACAAACGTACTTTATCCGTATAGATCGGCCCGCTCATTTTTTCATCTCTTTTGTAACAAAACTCATTGATACCTGGACTGAAAGAGAAATTGATACCCATCGCTTTGTATTGCTTGATCATATATCGTTGCAACACATTTTTCATAGAATCGGAACGCATGGACGCTAATGAAGCTTTGTTGGGAAATTGATAAGTATCTGAAAAATAATTTTGCAACACACTTTCTTGATCTGCTGCAATAAATAAAGGACGTTTGGATATTTGTTGAATGGTATCGACTAACCGGATGAAATTATTTACTTCCAAGTTTTTCATCATCAATCCACCGATTTGGTTTTGATTGACCCAATGAAAAAGAGAATCTTCTTGTGCTGTGGAATCTAATTTAGCATTTAAGAAAACGAGTTGCCCCACTTTTTCATCAACCGTCATATTGGTGAGTAAGGAATCCACCCACCTGATATCTCCTTGCATGAAAGGAGCGTGAAATTGGTAGGTCTCTACATCGCGTCGTTGACACGTGCATAAAACCAATAGGACTAAAACTGCAGGGAGTAGTTTATACATTAATTTAAAAACAAAAGCCCTTTTACAAGAGCTCAAAAAATTTGGAAATAGTGTTTCGGATGGTGCTAAGGCAGATCCTGTTTCATAAGGTACAAATATGCATAATTTTTATATAATAGTAAAGGGCTAGTAACGGTAGTTTAGCATCTTCTTGTAAGTACTCAGGATACTTTCATAGGAATCTCCTTTTTTAAATTTGCGAAGAGCGATAAGATTGGCTATTTGAACTTTGAAGTAGCCATTGTGATCGTACTTTCTGGCCGAGACTAAAACGTCTTTTGGTATGATAGCAAACCTCGTTTGCTTTTTTGCTCGGATAATAAAATCAAAATCTTCCATAATTTGACAAGATTCATCATAACCATTTAATTGATGGAAAAATGCGCTTGTTACGAATAATGATTGATCACCTCCTCTACACCACATCCATGGAAATCGGGTGCAAAAAGAATTGATTTTTAAAAGCAGATGTTTGGAATCAAATCGAAAGCGAAAACAGCCTATTTGAGTTCCTTTTTTAGCTTCAGAAATAACATCCTGCACACATGATTTTGGAGGAATCGTGTCGGCATGGATGAAATAGTAGATATCTCCTAAAGCTTTTTTGACGGCAACGTTCATTTGTACACCTCTATTTTGAATATTGGTTTGGCAAATTTTTGCTCCTAAAGCATTAGCAACTTGGACAGTATTGTCTTGACTCATTCCATCCGCAATGATAATTTCATGAGCTTCAATATTCTCAATACTATTTAAATGGAGGAGTAATTTTTCAATGTTTTTTTCCTCATTTAATGTTGGAATAATAATCGATAATTTCATTTCTTAAAACGCTTCACCTATCGTAATATAGAGTCCTTTGGTATTTTTTCCAAATCCCATATCAACTCTTAAATTAATTTTTTCAGCTTCCGTTAAACGCAAACGCAATCCACAACCCAATGTCCATCGGATATGTTCCCCTTTAAAATCAACCAATCGATTTTCTACTGCTCCCAAAGAACCAAAAGCAACCACTCCTAATTTCCAAAATAAATGTGCTCGATATTCTGCTTGGAATAGCTGCATGTGGTTTTCCCGATACCTTCCAGTAACATAACCTCTCATTTTTTTACTACCTCCTAACAATGCTAATTGATTGAATGGCGCATCACCTCCTGTAAATTCCGTAAAACTTTGAAATGCAAGTACATGATCCCATTTGTTTTTGTAGAAATAACGGAGGTCTAAAAATATTTTGGAGAATTCGAAATCAGAACCAAATCTTTTTCCGTTTCTAAACATGATGTACTCAGCATAAAAACCTTTTTCAGAAGCATATGGTTGATCTCGTGTATCGTAATTCAAAATCAAACCAGCTCCTGAGAAAAATCCTCCTCTTGCTCCTGTAATCACTTCATTTTCCAACAATCCGTTTGGATCCGTTTCTACAATGTTGTAATCATCCATCCAATATCGAAATCCAGCATATACATTTGAACCGACTTTTTTTAAAACGTTGACTCTAATTCTTGGAAATTTTACAAAATAAGTTTCCTCGCCATCTGCTTCATTACCAATTCCATAAAAGTCGAATAAATATCTATAATAGCCAAACTCCCCATATGTTCGATAATGATCATTTTTTAAATGCAATCGAAACGGAACATACAACAACATCTGTTTTCGCAAAGTATAAGCAAATCCAATTTGCAGTTGTGAAGAAATACTTTCTCTAGGTTCTCCTTTAAATCGAAAAGTATAAGAACCCAATCCACCAAATCCGAGTTTCGTTTCTGGTAGATAAAAAACAAAAGGAAATCCTGTTAAAGAATAATTCTTGACGGTACTAGTATCCACCTCACTTTGTTGGGTATAACTAAGTGTCGGAAAAGCAGCAACTAAAAAAATTGCTGTAATTGCGGTAATGAGATACTTTCTGATAAGCTTTTGTGGTTTTAGGTAAAATTCGTAATTAAAACTGTAACTTTTCTGTTAAATGTCATTATGTGTTTGAAACGGACAAAAAGGTAATTGATCAAAACCATCGGACCGGTCCAAAACGGTATTTAAAAGCCTGATTTAAAACACATTATATGATGTCAAACTTTGCGCTCAATGCTAAACTTGCAAAACGTTCAAAGACAATGAACCAAGCTAAAAAGACAATTTCAGTAGATGCTATTGAAGCTGAGTGGCAGGAAATCCTTGCTGCCAAGGATAATCCAACACTTTTCAAGCCAATTTACGAAAGATATTACCTTCAAATTTTCCGATTCATTTTTAAACGGGTAGCAGATGAAAGCCTTGCCGCTGATATTTGCTCTCAAGTTTTTACCAAAGCACTCCAAAAATTGGACAAATACCAATTCAAAGGAGTTCCTTATTCTGCTTTTTTATATCGAGTTGCTTCTAATGAAATTACAACTCATTATAGAAAAACACAGAAAAATAGAGTGGTCAGTTTTGAAGATGCGCAATTAAATAACATAACAGAAACGATGGAAGAATCTATTTCTCAACACACTACTGACGAGTTGTTGCGAGCATTGGATGAACTTCCATTAGCAAAATTGCAAATGATAGAAATGCGCTTTTTCGAGAAACGATCTTTTAAAGAAATTGCTGAAATAATGGAAATTACCGAAAGCAATGCAAAGGTAAAAACGTACCGTATTTTAGATAAATTAAAAAAAATAATTGTTGCTAACAAATAAATGACGTCAACATTCCAATTGGCTCATTTTAAAAATATAGTTATGAAGAAGAATTACAATTTCAAAAAAGACCCAAAAAACTTAAGCGATGCTGAGATCAGCAAGCATATGGATTTTGATCGTGTCTTGAAGAATGCTACTGCCAATACTAGTGCAGATCCTGGCATTCCCAAAGCAAGAAAACGACCCAAACTTAGATGGTTGAAAGCCGTTGCAGGTGCAGCAGCAGCCATTCTCGCAGGAGCATTGTTATTTTTTGGCGGCATTGGCAAGAAAGATAAGATAAATGTGGAAAATGAAGTGGTGATTGAAACCCCTTATGTCAATCCTCCTTTCAAAAATATTAAACCTGTTTTTGCATCTCATAAAATCAAGAATTCCAAAGGTGGCGTATATGAATTTGAAAGTGGATCCAAAGTAATCGTTCCTGATAACGCTTTTGTCGACAAAGATGGCAAACCAGTCAAAGGAAAAGTAGACATCAAGTTTAGAGAGTTCCACGATTATATAGATTTTTTCATGTCAGGAATTCCAATGGAATATGACTCGAATGGAACGGAATATATTTTGGAATCTGCTGGTATGATTGAGATCTATGGTGAAAAGAATGGTGAGCGGGTAGAGATTGCTCCAGATAAATCGATAAAAGTGGAATTGGTTTCCAACATCGCAATTCCGAATGTAAATGTGAAACCGAATTTCAATATTTATCGTTTGGATGAAGTGAAGAGAAATTGGGATTACAGAGGAGTCGATAATATTGAATTTATCATTGAAAATGAAGAACCTGAGACTCCTGAGAAAATGAAAGCACAACAAGTAGATATGATTGAACAAAGAGGAAGGACTGCACTCGCTGAAATTGAATTATCAATCCCAAATCCAGTTGCACCAATCAAACCTAAGAAAGAGAATGGAAGTGACCTGGTATTTGATTTCGATTTTGAAACGGCTAAAATAACTGGTCGTCGTAGCAATATTGAAGAAGAAAACTTGGTCAATGATGCACAAAATGAATTGATTGAAATGAAGGAGAAATATGGGGAAGTGCTTTGGCAAGTATCGCCTAGAAATGGTGCATTTGATGAGAAGAAAATGGAAAAACGTTTTGCAGATGTAGCCATCAAAAAGATCAACAATATTGATTTTGAAATTACCCTATCTAACCCTACCGAGCAAGTGACTTTTTTGGCAAATCCTGTGTTATCAGGTGAGAATTATGAAAAAGCATTACAAGATTTTGCTGCCGATTTCGCTAAGTATGAACAAGAAGTAGCGGCACGAGAAAGTAGTTTGGCTACTTTGAAAGGGGACTTAAATGCACGTTTGGCTGCAGAAAAAGCAGCGGTTGATAAGACTTATGAAGAACGTATTGCGATCTACAAAAAGAATAACAGAGATGACTTAGTTTCTGGTGAAATGATCAAGCAAAAAGTAATCAATCGTTTTGAAGTTTCTGCTTTCGGTATCTGGAATTGTGATCGTCCACTACCCTACTACATGTCCCGTGTTAAAGGTGATTTTGTTGACAAGAAAAATAAATTTCTTAACAATAAACAAGCATTCATGGTGGATAAATCTAGAAATACGGTTTCTAAATTTTTCACTAAACAAAATAAGGATGTCATTTACAACAAACAATCTGATAACATCATGTGGTTGGTAACGAAAGAAAATAAGTTAGCAGTCTATCGTCCAGAAAAATTTAAAGAAATTGAACGTGAAGGTGAAGGGAAAGTGAAATTTGTTTTGGATATCGTAGATGAAGTAATTGATGATGAGGAAGATGTGAGGCGGATCTTAAGGTTTTAAAATTATATCAATACTAGCGTTTTATCTCTCTCCGAAATGGGGTCACTGTGCGGGTGGCTCCATTTTTTTTATTTTTATTTAGAACACAAATTTCTTAATGCGACTAGACGTGAAGGTATTTTACCTGTTCAGGCGATCTTTAGTCGCCTTTTCTTTCATCATTTGGAAAATGGCGACTGAAGTCGCCTGAACTTTAGCTAGAAAACAGAAAAGATGTCTGTTCTACATAAAAAAAGCAGAGGCAAAAAACCATTGCGAACTTTTTCTAACAATGATCAATCACCTCTGCTTCGATACCTAAAATTGGTATCTACAAACTATGCGGTTTAGGGGCGGTTTATTGGAATAAATTACTTAAGCAGGTACGGTTTCCAATTCAGGGGCAACTGGAAAATCAATCGGAAATCCTGTAAGGTTGTGAATGTAATTACTGATGATCTTATCACCAATTACCATTACTACGTCAATTAAATTAGCTTCAGTATATCCTGCAGCAAAGAACGCATCCTTTGCTTCCTGTGTTGCATTTCCTTTGTTAGCAGTTGTTGATTGTGTAAACTTTGCTAATGCATCCAATTTACTATCAAAAGCAGCGGTTCCTTGACGGATCTCTAGAATCTGTTCTGGTGTAAATCCATTCATTCCTCCTAACACGGTATGCGCTGATTGGCAATATCTACACCCATTCACTTGGCTAGTAACTAGATTGATGACCTCTCTTTCTTTTGCTTTTAGGGTTGATTTACGGTTTTGTAAACCTAGGTAATCACCAAGTGCAGTTTCGTTTTTCGCGAAATAAGCATATAAGTTTGGAACGAATCCTAATCCTTTTTGAAGGTTGTCAAATATCGCTTGATTATTTGTTGAAACTTCTTCTCTTGTTGGAACTTTAAATTTTGACATAATACTTTTCTTTTTATTGTTTAAAAATTATTTACAATACAAAGATGCAGGCATATCAACCTTTTTGAGTAGGCAGTATTTCCTTGCTTGTTGTCAAAAATTCCTTATTTGGTTCCGGCGATCTTTAGTCGCCCTTCTAATATCATCATTGGAGATAGGCGACTGAAGTCGCCTGAACTTTAAACACAATCCACGATTAGCGGCATATGATCACTCAACTTTATCCAATCATCATGCTTTCCAATTTCCAACTTCGTTTGCTTTGAAATGAGTTCTCTTGATAGAAAACAATAGTCTAAATGATATGGCTTATTCTCATTTTTCAATAAAAATAAGGTAGGTTGAGACTCTACTCCTTGCACTTCATTTTGAAGATGATGATACAGACTAATGATGTTTTTGGATTGAAGAAAAGCAACATTTTGTGCATGGTTACCCATTTTCTTTTGATGATCCCAAATGGAATTGCTATTGAAATCACCAATTAGAATCGTCCTATTATTGAGTCGTCTTTTGTAATAATGCAACGCTTCCCATATTTGATAACAGTAGCTTTTCGATGGCCTATTTTTGACCGGCATTGCCCAAATCGCAAAGAGGTTGTACTTTTTGGGACCAATAATTTTTAAAGGAATAATGTATTTGAAATCAGGATTATAATTCCGATCGGCTTTGATTTGATAGTCATTGAAAGAGAGGATACCGACGCCTTTGTTTTCATTATCTCCAAACCAAAGGAATTCATTGTAGTTTGGAATTTGCTCCGCTTCTTTATATTTAGATGGATGTTCGCATTCCTGAAGTACTAAAATATCTGGGTTGTATTTTAGGATGGCTGGCCATTTTTTCCGAAAGGCCATGTTGCAGTTCCAGGTGATGATTTTCATTTTTTTTATTAACGGTGAACGGTAGACGATAGACCGTTAACGGGGAGTACGCGAGGATTGCGTCTGCACACTTGCTCCCCGTCAACCGTTCACCGTTAATTGTCAACCGTCTTAATCCCATCTTTCTCAATCGTAATCAACTTGTTTTTATACAACTGCCCTACTGCTTTTTTAAAGATCTTTTTACTGAATTGAAATTCTCTATAAATATCTTCAGGAGCACTTTTATCATTGAGTGGAAGGAAACCATCATTTTCTTGAATCGTATCTAGCACCATTTGAGAAACATCATCAATTACATTTTTGAAACCAGTTTTTTGAAAAACTAAATCAATTTTTCCATCCTCTCGTATCTTTTTTATGTACGCGACTAGATATTGGCCGACATAAATTTTACCAAAAATCTCATTATGGTATAGTTGACCAAAATAACTTTGATCTACAATTGCTTTGTAACCAAGATCCGTCGTTTGAGCCACAAGAATCTCCACTTTTTGATTGACTTCTAAATCTTTTGGTGGTTCGCTAACAAACTTGTGAATTTTCGCACTCCCCACTACTCTATCTGTGATTTCGTCGTTGTAAACATAGACGCAATAGTATCGACCTCTTTCCATGTCAACCATTTGTTGGGAAAATGGGACGAAGAGATCTTTTTCTAATCCCCAATCTAGAAATGCCCCTACTTTATTGACATCTACTGCTTGCATTACTGCGAATTTTCCAGTAACCGCATTGGGTTCTAAAGTAGTAGCAATGACACGATCTTCAGAATCGGTATAAAGAAAAACCCGAAGGGATCCTCCGGGTTCTAAATCTTCCGGAATGTATTTATTGGGAAGAAGTACTTCACCATATGGACCTCCGTCCAGATACATTCCTTGCGGTGTAATTTTTATTGCTTCTAGATCAGCATGCTGACCAACTTTAATCATGTTATTTTACAATTGCAATTTTCTCAATCACTTGACCTGATTCGGTTCCAATTTTCAATAAATAGGTTCCAGCAGGAAATGCGGTAACATCAATTGTTTCTATAAGCGTATTCCCTTCAACGTTTTTGCTCCAAACAGTTTGACCTACAACATTCATCAAGTGTAATTCAACAGCTTCAAAGGTAGTAAAAGTCGCTTCAATATTTATCAATGAACGCGTTGGATTCGGATATACTTCTAATTCGGTCAAAGTTTCAATCGTTTCAACACCAGTAATATCTTCTACAATCGTAGAATTTACTACTGTACATTGATTTGCATCGGTCACTGTAACGGTATAAGTTCCTGGAGTCAAGTCATTATTAATTTGAGTAGTTACATTATTGCTCCACATATATGAATATGGACTCGTACCTCCTGCTGGATTGGCCATAGTCATTCCATTATTATTTCCATTGGTAACATTGATTGTATTCAAAACTACTGAGAATTCATCTGGTTCATTAATAATTACGTTTGAACTATTGACACATCCATTGGCATCGGTAACCGTCACCATATAACTACCGGCGGTTAATCCAGAAATATCTTCCGTAGTCATTCCATTATCCCACATAAAATTATAAGGAGCGGTTCCTGTCAAAACAGTCAAGTCAATCATCCCGTCATTATCTCCTGCACATGTAATGTTATTTTTTGTTACATCAAAACTTACGAAAGTCGGATCTACAGCAATAGACGTAGTGGCGGTCACAGAACATCCGGCTCCATCTGTAATCACAACAGAATAAGCACCTGCTGCTAAATTGGTTACCGCATTTGTCACCTCACCTGTATTCCATAAATAAGAATATGGTTCGAATCCACCTTGCGGGTTGACTGAGGCACTTCCATTAATTCCACATTCTCCATCTAGTCCAACAATGTTTGGTTGAATCGCTGAAGGTTGTGTAACCATAATCGTTTCTGAAACAATACACCCTGTTGCATCTGTTGCTGTCACTACATAAGTTCCAGATATTAAGTTTGAAATTGATGGGCTTGTCATTCCATTGCTCCACATATAGTTGTAAGGACTTGTTCCACCGGTAACATTTGCAGAAGCTCCTCCATCCGTTCCATTGAAACAGCTTACATCCACACCATTTGTAATTAAATCAAAACCGGTACAATTAGAGCCGTTAGAATTGATAGATACAGATTGAGAACTTGCGCAATTATTTGCATCGGTCACTGTAACTGAATAGGTTCCCACCGCTAGATTATTAATGGTAGCTGTTGTCGCTCCGGTATCCCATAAAAAGGTATATGGCATCGTTCCACCTGCACCAGTTACTGTTGCAGTACCGTCTTCAGCACCTGAAGCAGTCTCATTGGTATGGGAGACTGTTACAAATACTGGTAGTGGTTCTGATATGGCAAAATTTAAATTGATTGGGCATTGATTCGCGTCCAAAATTGCAACAGTGTGATTCCCAACACCTAGACCTGTTGCCGTCATTCCAGTTTGACCATTGCTCCATTGCATAGTTAATGGCATGGTTCCTCCTACTACTTGTGCTGTTGCCATTCCGTTTGCCAATCCATTACAAGTAATTTGTGTTACATCGATATTTGCATTGAAGCCTGCACAAGCATTTTGAGCAGCTAACACTGTTCCTACACCTATTGTTTCACAACCAGCATTATCAGTAACTGTCACTGTATAGGCACCTGGCTCTAAATCAGTAATAACAGCTGTATTTTCATTGTTAGACCATAAGTATGAGTATCCAGGAATTCCGCCTGTAGAACTTGCACTTAAACTACCGTCATTGGCACCTGGCATTGATTCATCCGTAGCGGCAACACTTAGTACAATTGCAGCAGGCTCATTTATCGTCACTGCTAAAACAGCACTACAATTATTGACATCGGAAACCGTCACTTCATAAGACCCTGATGTTAATTGCGATGCCGTTTGGTTGGTTTGTCCATTATCCCACAAGTAAGTATAAGGTGCTGTTCCACCTGAAAGAACTACTGTTGCAGTCCCATCACTAAAGTTATTACAAGTCGCATCTACCTTGTTGATAGTTCCGCCAAATCCTGCACAAGATGAGGCACCGGCTAATACGATTCCACTACTTGTAACTGTACAATTATTAGCATCTGTAATATCAACTGTATAATTTCCAGGAGCAAGATTATTGATACTTGCAGTAGTTGCACCGTTTGACCAACTATAAGAATAGCCAGCAATTCCACCTGATACAGCCGCATTCAAGGTTCCATCATTTGCATTCTCCGTAGTTTCATCAGTACCACTTACATTAACGATTAGTGCAGCTGGCTCTGTTATCGTTGTTGACAAATTAAGTACGCATTGATTAGCATCTGTAATTTCAACATCGTGACTTCCTGCGGTTAATGCCGTTGCCATTTGTGTGGTTTGACCATTACTCCATAGGTAAGTAAATGGCCCTGTTCCACCGTTAATTACTACTTCAGCTATTCCATCACTCATTCCATTGCAACTTACATTGATGGCATTTGTTGATCCACTATATCCTGCACACGATGCAGCACCTTGAAGTACGGTACCCGTTTGTTGCATTGAGCAACTATTGGAATCCATTACTACAACATCATAATTACCAGGTGCTAAATCTGTAATTGTTGCAGTTGTCATTCCATTGCTCCAGTTATAGACATAACCAGGAACACCTGGCGTTCCACCAACAACAGTCGCAGTCATTGTTCCATCATTTGCACCCGCAGTAGTTTCATCTGTCCCAGAAACAGTTACAATCATAGCAGATGGTTCAGAAACGGTACTGGCCATTTCAACTGGACAATTATTGGCGTCTGTAACCGTCACCGTATATATTCCTGCAGTAAGATCTATGGCAGTTTGTGTAGTTTGTCCATTATTCCAATTATAAGTATATGGAGCAGTTCCACCGTTTAAAACAACCGTAGAAGAACCATCATTTCCTCCATTACAAGAAGCATTGACAATTGTAGTTGAGGCATTAAATGAACTACATGGATTGTTACCACTTAGTATAGTTACAGAAGCTGAAGCGGTACAGTTATTATTATCTGAAATATCAACCGTATAAGTTCCAGGAGCTAATCCAGTAATATTTGCACTTGTTGCACCATTCGACCAACTATAGGTATAACCAGGCGTTCCACCTTGACCAGTTGCATTAGCAGTTCCATCATTTGCTCCAGCAGTCGTTTCATTGGTACTCATTGCATTTGCAACCAAAGCAACAGGCTCCATAATAGATGTAGATATTGAAACACTACAATTACTAGCATCGGTTATTTCAACAGCATACATTCCCATTGACAAATTGCTAATCATTTGTGTAGTTGCACCTGTATTCCATAAATAAGTATATGGTGTCGTTCCTCCAACTGGTGCAGCTGTTATTGATCCATCATTTGCTCCAAAACATGAAATATTAATTGCATTAAATTCTGATGCAAATCCTGTACAATTGACTCCATTAACGGTCACAGAAGTATTTGTAGAACAATTGTTATTATCTGTCACCATAACGGTATATACACCTGCTGGTAAATTTGAAATAGAAGCTGTTGTAGCTCCTGTGCTCCAACTATAAGTGTATGGCATCGTTCCTCCTGAGACAGTAGCTGTTGCAGTTCCATCATTTGCACCTACTGCTGTTTCATCAGTTGCGGTTGCAGTCAATACAATTGCAGATGGCTCTGAAACCGTTACACTTGCAGTCTCTGTACAATTGGATCCATCAGTTAAAACTACCGTATAAGTTCCACCACTTAATCCTGAAATAGTTTGTGTTGTCATTCCATTATTCCAACTATAGGTCCATGGCCCTGTACCTCCATTAAATGAAGCAGACGCAGTTCCATCTGATGCACCATTACACGAAATATCTGTTCCCATTACTTGTAAATTTAGCAAAGGACAATCGAAGGCTTCAACCGTAACAGTTTGCATCGTGCTATTACAATTGTTAGCATCAGTCACGACAACGGTATAAGTACCAGGTACCAAATTAGCAATGGTGGCGGTTGTCATTCCATTGCTCCATGCATAGGTATATCCAGGTGTACCGCCTGCACCCACTGCTGTTGCGGTTCCATCATTTGCTCCTACTCCAGTTTCATCTGTAGCGGTTGCTGTTGCGGTTAATGCAGCAGGTTCGTTGATCGTGGTATTTAATGTGGTTGTACATTGATTACCATCTGTAATAATAACACTGTGATTACCTGTAGCTAATCCAGTTGCGGTAGAACCTGTTTGGCCGTTACTCCATGCATAAGTATGTGGAGGTGTTCCTCCGGTGACAGTCACGATTGCACTACCATCAGCAGCACCTGCACATGAAATATCTGTCGGTGTTACCGTTGCATTTATTGCAGGACAATTAAATGGTAAAACCGTATAACTTGAAGTAGACGTACAATTATTGTTATCTGTTATAATTACGGTGTAAGTATTCGGTGCTAAATTGGAAATACTTTGAGTCGTCATTCCGTTTGACCAAGCATAGGTATATGGTGTAGTTCCGCCATTTGGTGTACCAATAGCTGTTCCATCATTTGCTCCTACTGCCATTTCATCAGTACCGGTTGCGGTAGATGTCAATGCAGCAGTAGGTTCTGTTAATGTGATTGTTTCTGTCTCTGAACAATTTGCAGCATCCGTAATAGTTACTGTATAAGTTCCGGCACATAAATTTGCGACTGTTGCTGTAGTTTGATTGCCTGCATTTGCACTCCATGCATAAGTTACTGCTCCGACATTATTGGATGCAGTTGCTGCGGCAGTTCCGTCACAAACACCATTACAATTTAAGTTGTTTCCAGAAATGGAAGTAGTCAGTGCGCATGTTGTTGAAATATTGATATTATCTAAAAATATTTGATTACCCCATCCTGACCAATTTAAGAAAGAAACGGTCAATGTTGAAGTATTATCAAATGCTGCAAGGCTAATAGTTTCGGTTCCCCATTGATTTGCGGTTGGTGTGAACTTAGCTGTTCCTGCTGGAGTTGTTTCCAAGGTCAAACCTCCATTCTCGTAAATCCTTTGTGAGAAAGTAGTTCCACAATCTGTAGAAATTAATATAATCAAACTATCACCTAAATATTGAGCCCCATCATTATAACCAGAATAAGCATAATCAAATGATAAAGTTGCACCAACAACATTTGAAAAATCATAAGTCGGTGTGATTAACGCATCTACTGTGTTAAATGGATTGCTTGTATTGTTACCATCGTAGTTATTAAATACGGCAGCATTGGAACCATTTCCGTAACTAGAAACCAAGGTTGTTAATTCCCATGAAAATGCATCATTGGTAACATTATAAGGAAACAATCCTTGTGAAGATGGATCCCAACTAAGTTGTTCAAAATCTTCAAATAATGGAATATTAGATGCGGTAACAGATGATGAGGTTGTACTTGTTGCATCATTAGAGGTATCTTGATCTGCAACTCCATTTGGGTTGGTCGTAAAAGCATTGAAAGTATAAACGCTAGCTGGAGGCATAAAGGCAGGCAATGAAACATTTACCATTGCATTTTGTGCTAGATTTCCAGTCCAGTTAAAAGTAGTTGGAGTACCACCATCAATTGTATATGAAATGGTAACACTAGTAAGTGGATCGGCTCCAAAGTTTGCTAAAGTCACTTGAGGTGTGATGGTACCCGCTGAACAAACTTGGCCAGCAGGATTGATAACTGCAGTAATTCCAGCATCATTTGCAACAATATTTGTGCAAACTGTAGATGAATTGTTAGCTAAAGGTAATCTGCTTGCGAATCCTAGATTGCCCGCTGTTCCATCCATCACTGCTCTCATTACATTGACTTGTCCTTGTGTAAATGAAGTATAACAACCATCATCATTCACATAATCCATATAGTTGACATACATGTGTTCATTTCCACACGAAACTGGACCTGTTGGGTACCCTGCAAAACAATTGAAGTTTGGATTTATTTGGGCAGTTGCCATTTCGATTTGAGGTGTATCTGCAATTCCATCATCATTTGTACAACCACCATTTCCTTGAACACTTTCCCATGTATGTGAAAGACCTAGGTAATGACCTGTTTCATGTGTCATTGTTTTTGCTCCCGTATTTGGCCAACCAGTTTCACCTCCAAACCATCTGTAATCGCAAACAGTTCCATCATTGGAGCTTCCAATAGTTCCAAAGAAAGGCAAATAAGCATATCCTAAAACTCCTCCTTGTGAAGTTGTGCCAGGTATTCCTACTACGTAAACATTATAATAATTATTTGAATTCCAAAACAATTGGGCTTTGATATCTTCAATATTATGATTGTTGGCGTTGGTACCTGTAACTGTGATGTTATTTCTTGTAATCCCTGAAGTTGGATTACCACTTGGATCTACATTTGCCAAACAAAATTGAATTTCAGGATTTCCTAAAACACTTTGCCATTGTGAAGGTGTGTTGTTATAATTTCCATTCAAAGCAGCAAAATCTTCGTTCATTATATCAATTTGAGCAAGGATTTGCCCATCTGCAATATTGGCACCCGTACCAACCGCTTCTCCGTTATGAATCACGTGAACGACTACTGGAACCGTAATTGTCGGTGCAAAGCTTTTGGTATATTCATCAGATGATAGGACGGGCAATCCTTTTTTCATATAGTCATCTAGCTGTTTCGCATATTCAGGATTCGCATCAACCATCCATTTGGTTGCTTGAATAAAACCACATTTATCATGATCATGGTGATCGTGATGATTAGTCAATTGATCACTTTGAGCCATCAACACATTGATTGATAGAAAGGAAATACAAATAAGAAGAAAGGAATGTAAACGCATTATTCCGAATTTTACAACTGAATTAATAAATTGATAATTGGTGGTGTCAGTAAGCTAAGAATTGAATATTACTCAGAACAAAATAAGCTAAACAGCTATTTTGTAAGGAGTTATGAGAAGCGACGTAAAAGGGTATCGCTTTGTCAAGCGTATCGATTGGGGGAAAACTATTATTTAAACGTAAAACTGTGATTTTTGTGCCAAATTTCAGGCACTTATTGATACAAAAATAAGCATAAATTAATATCAAAACGAACCACATATATTACTTTCTGGAAATCAGTTCAATGAAAATTAAAATTGTCAATTAGAAGTCCATTTTTAATCTCAAATTAATTCTTCGAGAAGTCAAATAATTTGGAATTGCATATTGGGTGTTGTAAATAGTTTTGATCCAGGTATTGGATGCTACATTGGAAACTTCCATTAAATTAAACACTTCTAGACTCAACCAAGTACTTTTTGAAAATCGCAATGGATGTTTTGTTCTCCTAAAACGCCATGCTTCATCCCAAAGCAAAACAGAGAATCCAATGTCTACTCGATGATAAGTTTCATAACGATATGTATTACGATATTCGCGATTGTTTCCTAAAAGACCAAAAGGCAATCCAGTACCAACCGTAAAGTTGAGATGCATTTTGAAGTTTTTATTTTTGGGCAAATAATCTTGAAAGAACATGGACAAAGTCATAAAACGATCTGTTGGTCTTGGTACTGTTTTCACAACTTGTGCAGTTGAATCCCCAATTTCTCTTTTCAAATGATTGATGCCATTGAGACTTTCTCGTGCACGTAGAAATGATAAGTTGACCCAAGATTCTGCTCCTGGCACAAATTCTCCATTCATTCTAAAATCCAATCCTGCCACATATCCGGTCGCATCATTTTCTCCAGAATATCGAATTCTAACATTGTCAACTTCATAAGAAACTACATCTTCCAAAATTTTATAATAGGCTTCCGTAATGATTCTGAATTTTTTAGGACTCAATTTTCCTAACTCAAAATCATAAGTAATTCCTCCAACAAAGTGTATGGATTTTTGTGATAATAAATCTTCATTGATGGTACCATCCGGTCGTCTCAATTCTCGATAAAAAGGGGCTTGGTTATAAATTCCTGATGCAAATCTAAACGTAATATCTCTTTTCCATTTCAACGGCTTGTACAAAAATTGCATTCTTGGAGAAAGGAAAAATTCATTATTTAAGGTCCAATAAGAAGCACGTACACCGGCTGTTAATTTTAATTCAGACAAACTATCTTTTGAAAGCGAATAAGTGTCTTGAACATAGGCTGTAAATCTGTCTGAAGATAAATTATTTTCAGTTTTTAGTACATTTCTAATCAGCACTTCTTCTTCATCATAGTTCAGTGAATAACCTGCCGAGTCCAATCGCTCCCATTCATTGATCCGGTCATTAATAATTTCATGCTGATATTTAACACCCCAGTTAAAGAAGTGATTACTTGATTTTGAGGGATCATCATGCTCTTTGACTAATTCAATTCCACCTTTGTGTTGTACATTGGTGACGTTGGAAGTCAAATAATTTCTTACAAATTGATGTTGTGTTCCCGTCCCTAACACGGAGACTACTTCTCCAAGATCATCACTTCCTAAATCAGATTCAACCTGACCTAACAAATAATACCCTAATATATCAAAACGTTCATTTTCATCACTTTGATAAGTCGATGCTAAGAACTTGAGATAAAACGGATTTTGATCTCTATCTGGCAGATAAGTCAAAGAAACACCAGACATATAAGTTGAAAAATCATCTACTTCTTGCCCTTCAAAAACAGATGTCAATTGGAGCGCAAAATCAATTAATCCCAATCCTGTACTTCGTTCCGTTGGAATAAATGAATACTCAGAACGATTGTAATTTCCAATCAAACCGACCTGCCAATCTCGATTAATATCATAGGTAAAATAACCTTGTACATCCGCAAAATTAGGTGTGTATTCTCCACTTACATCCAACGTTCCTAATAAATATCGAGTCGTTTTATAACGTGCCCCCATCAAATATCGAAACTTTTTGTAACTGTCTTTTTTAGAAGTTATACTTCCTTCTACGTGTGCTGAACCACCTAGAAAACTCAACCCAACAGAAGACCTTAATGAATCCGGTCGCTTGTATTTGATGTCCAAAACAGAAGACATTTTATCTCCATATTTTGCTTGAAATCCACCAGAGGAAAAAGACAAATCTCTAATCAAATCAATATTTGGGAAGGTCAATCCTTCTTGTTGCCCAGAGCGAATCAATTGCGGTCGGTAAATTTCAAAATCATTGACATACACTAAATTCTCGTCATAGTTTCCACCACGTACATTGTATTGTGAACTCAATTCACCACCAGTTCCACTATTGGTTCCGAGCGCAATATGAGGTAGAACAGACTCAAGGTTTCCAGTAGTTGTTGGCAACAATTTCAATTCTGTAACTTCTTCTCTGATCATTCCAGTATCCTCTATCTTATCACCAGTTACAATAATTTCTACATCTGAATCTTGCGGAGCCATAGATATATCCAACTGTCTCGTAGTTCTTTTTTTAGTTGGTGTTAGTAATATTTCAGATTCTTTGTAACCTAATCGAGAGAAAACTAAGGTAATCTCTTTTCCTGCTCGTACCTCAATTCTAAATTTTCCTTGAAAGTCAGATTCTGTCGCATTCGAAGTTCCTTTTTCATAAACCGTAGCAAATTCTACCGCTTCATTGGTCACGCCATCGACAATGGAACCAGCAATCGTTGCTTTGTTTTGAGCGAATGAAAATAGAAAGGAAAAAACAAAAAGAGTAGTTAATATATACCTCATGGGATCTTATTTCTTGTATCAGTTTTTAGAACGTTCCTTAGACGAACATGGTGTCTTTACCTATTTCTTTAAGACTGGTAATTACTTTGTTAGGGTTCTCGTTTTTAAAAACTGCACTTCCAGCTACTAAAACATTGGCACCTGCTTTCAATAACTCTTGCGCATTTTGCAAACCTACCCCACCGTCAATTTCAATTAAAGTTGAGGTATTTTGAACAACTATCATGTCGTGTAGTTGTCGTATTTTTGGAATGGTTCGATAAATAAACTTTTGTCCACCGAAACCGGGATTGACAGACATTATTAATGCAAGATCTAAGTCTTCCAAAACATCTTCCAGTACAGTAACTGGTGTATGCGGATTTAATGCCACACCAGCTTTTGCACCAGTACTTTTAATTTGCTGAATAGTTCGATGTAAATGAGGACATGCTTCGTAGTGAACCGTTATTGTATCTGCTCCTGCCTCCCGAAATTGTTCGATGTATTTTTCTGGATTTGCAATCATCAAATGAACATCCAATGGTTTGTTGCAAACCGATTTAACTTGCTTGATAATGGAGCATCCAAAAGAAATGTTAGGAACAAAATTTCCATCCATTACATCAACATGTAACCAATCAGCTTTACTGTTATTGATCATTTCCATTTCTTCTTGTAACTTGAGAAAATTAGCGGCTAATAACGATGGTGCAATGAGATGTTTCATGACGTAAAGGTATAAGAAAACGGATAAGATATAAAGGAATTTTTTAATACCAATGAAAAATTAAAATAGACCGTCATAGCGTCAGACTGTACGAAAATACTCGTTCGAGATGAGAGGTTAGAAACCTTCATCTCGTAATACACACGGTATTCGAGCAAAGGTTTCTAACCTCTTTGCTTTGGAATTTTCGCACAGTCTGACGTATTCTTACATAGTAACGTCTTATTCTTAATTTTTCATTTTAAATTTTACATTCTTTTAAACATGCTCCACTTGACTATCTTCCAAATTAGGATGTGCATTATATCTTAGCAACAATTGAGCACAAGCTAAAACATCTTTTTCGCAATAAACGGCGATCCGTTTTAGATCCTGTTCTTGCCAATATACTCGGCCAACTTCACTACCATCTATGTCATCTTTTGGAGAAGGTAAATTTAATAATGCCGTCAATACTTTGATAGAAGTGTAACTTTTGTAATCACCAAATTTCCACATTTCCATCGTGTCTAATAAGTGTTTAGTTTCCCATGGTTTTTTCCCAGAGATCATCAGCAATCTTGGAAAGGGAACACTATGTACCACCATGCGTCTACAAATATATGGAACATCAAACTCACGTAAATTATGACCACAAATACTGTGTTTGGAAGGAATATTATAATGCTTGTTCAACATGTCCGCAAAATCTAACAATAGTTTTTGCTCATCTTCATCTGCAAAAGAAGTCAATCGGATGATCATTTCTCCATCCTCTGTTTTTTTCAAAAAGCCAACGGAAATGCAAACTATTTTTCCAAATTCCGCATAAATGGCCGCTTTATCAGCATAAGAATCTGCTACCATTTCATCCGTCAATTCTTCCTCTTTTACCCTTAATACAGACTTAGATTTTTTCTTCCAAAGCGGTTTAAAATCATCAGAAATATCATCGAAACTTGGTTGTGCAGAAACGGTTTCAATATCAAGGAATAGGATGTTATACAAATCAATGTTCTCAAGCATGTTAGTATTTTTTAAATAACCTATTATAATTTATTGTAAAGTAAGCCTTTTATTTAAATTTGCATACTGATTTAAGCTCTGTAACCCTCCCAAAGTTTCCGATTCATCTTTTTTGGAATAATTTTTAAGTAATATAACAACTAATTGTATTTGTTAAAAAGTGCAATTTTTTGATTATAAAATTCGTTAATACTCAATTAGTTAAATAACTTAGTTATTAAAGACTTTTTAGAGAAAACAATATTATTGGTATCTCCCAAATAATTTAAAAAAAACCATTGTCATGAGTTCAAATTCTAAAAGCAAATTAACTGCGATTGCAACTATGGTAATCCTTGCTTTATTAGCAGTAAACGGTTATTTGCTATTCAACAAATTTAATGCGGATGAGAAAATCTCCCAACTTGATAAAGACCTTATCGAAACTGAAAAATTAAAAGCTGATTTAGAAAAGCAATACTACGATGCACTTTCTGAATTGGAAGATCAAAAAGGTAAGAGCGCAGCACTCGATCAAAGAATTGCTGAACAAGAAGGTGAATTGAAGAAACAAAAGAATCGTATCGGTGCTCTAATTTCTAAAGAGAGAAACACCCGCGAAGATCTTGAAAATGCTCGTTTGCAAATCAATAGCTTAATTACCCAACAAGATAATTTCATAGCCGAAATTGGAGCGCTCAAGCGAGACAAAGAACAACTTACGGTGCGCAATACCCAATTAAGTGAAGAACAAAAAATCTTGCGAGAAGAGGTTAAAACAGAACGAGTAAGTAATCAAGGATTGCTTGCTGAAAAAGCAGTTTTAGTTTCTGAAAAATCAGAATTAGAAGATGTTAGAGAACAGTTAACTGCCAAAGTTAATTTAGGTTCTATTATTTCAGTCGGTTCTGTTGATGTAACTGGATGGAAATTGAAAAAAAGCGGAAAAGCTGTTGAAAGAAATGCTGCTAAAAGTATCGACCGCTTAAAAATTTGCTACGCTATTAATAACAATGCGGTTGTTGAAGCTGGTGATGAAACATTCTATGTTCGTTTGATCAATCCAAGAGGTGAAACAATGGCTGTCGAAAGTCTTGGCTCAGGGGTTATGAATAATAAAGCAACCGGCGAAGAAGTACGTTACACCAAGTCCAAAGATGTGGAATACAATAATGTTTCTATGAACAGTTGTATGCATTGGGAACCAGGTACTGCATTTGAAAAAGGTAATTACAAAGTCCAAGTCTACAACAAAGGATACTTATCTGGCGCTGGAGAATTTACTTTAAAATAGTCTACCCTACTTTTTTAGTAGTATAGAAATGTCTGTATTTCCTAAAGAACAGACACAGAGATCCATCTTAGTTCATTTGAATTAAGATGGATTTTCTTTATCTTGTAGTAAGACAATTTGTAAACACAACTCCTAAATATTTGTTATAATTTTTCACAATGCAACTATCAAGTTGATTTCGGGTTAAATTAAAGTGAATTTCTGTTATGGAAGAGAACGAAGAAAAAAAAGAATCTCAAAGTTTTGTCAATCCAATTGATGAGGATAAAGTCGCTGAAAATCCTCATTTACTACCGTATGCACATACTGTAGGTGGCGCTGTCATCAAACCAATTGATAAAGGTCGTACCAAAGGGTTAGCAGTCAGTGCGATGCATGAGCAAACGAATATGCAGTTGGATCAGATCAGACAACAAGTTGAATTACTGGCGGCACAAGCAAAACAAATTCAAAAGCGAGTTGAAATTTCAGAAGACATTTATTTAGCTGATGTCGGTTTTAAACCATTGATCAATCACATCTATCATCTTTATGAAAAAGAAGATGGAGAGAAAGTATTGTCCATGGTCGCTCCTGAAGAATGGGGCCGATCTTCTAAATTAAAATTCGTTGCAACGGTCAAATTATTAGCCGATCATACTTGGGATATTTTGGCTTCCGATGAGGATGAAGAAATAATTGAAGCATAGCAATTGAGGCAAGCGGTTGGAAACCTTTGCCACGGTGGGCAAAATCTTAACCTCGAACATCAATAACGAGATGAAGGTTTCCAAACCTCTCATCTCATTAATTAGATCTAAATACAAAAAATTGCGATGAGCAAACTTATCATATTCTCTTTTCTATTCTCTATTTCGTTATTTGCAACGGATGCTGCTTTTGAATGGGATTCTCCAAAAGAACATGATTTCGGAGAAATCCAACAACATCGTCCCGCAACTTTTGATTTTGTCTTAAAAAATACTTCTGATGAACCTTTCCTCATCGATAATGTAAGAACGGCATGTGGTTGCACAGCGCCTACTTGGACTTACGATCCTATCGAACCCGGCTCCTACTCTACTATCCAAGTTACTTTTGATGCAAAAAAGATTGGCTACTTTTCCAAGAAAATTAAGGTGTATTTGTCTTGCCAAAAGAAAGCGGAGATTTTGTTGATTGAAGGTTATGTAGAATAAATTTTTACGAAATATGAGAACGGTTTCACTATTCTCTCGCGGCTATATCGTCGTGTTGCGACTAGGTCCACTTCAAATATTCACTCAGCCATTTTTCAAAAAGCCCAAATAAAGAGTCTCATCCAATCTTTTCTACTATTCTGTCGACCAAATTCACACTTAGTTCTAACTAAATAGACCTAATTTACAATTTCACTTATATTTGTGCTACTATGAGGTGCTACACAAACAAATAGCGCTCTACTTTTTAATTAACAAAATAGTCAGACAGTGGGATTCACATTATTTTTGATCATTTTTTACATCTTACTTAGCTTAAGTTTATATAAGATTTTCCAGAAAGCAGGAGTTGATCCTAAGAAAGCATTGATTCCTGGAGTCAACTTTGTCGAATGGGCCAAACTTATTGGTCGCAAAAGCTGGTGGGCTGCATTACTATTATTGCCAATCGTAAACTTTTTCATTTTCGCTGGAATGTGTGTCGACTTAGTTAGATCATTTGGGAAGTATGGATTTGGCGATTCATTTTTGGCGGTTGTTGTTGCACCTTTGAAATTTTTCTTAGTAGGTAACAATGCCAATGACAAATATTTAGGTCCAACTCTAGAAGCGGAAGGTGCCTACAATTTAAAAATTAGAGAAGCACAGGAAAGTGGTGAAAAATATAAACTGAAAAAATTATTAGATAACAATCCTTACAAAAAGTCTAGTGCTCGGGAATGGGCAGAAGCCATCATCTTTGCGGTATTCGCTGCTGCTTTTATTCGTATGTTTTTGATTGAAGCTTACAAAATCCCAACTTCTTCAATGGAAGGTTCTTTGAAGGTTGGTGATTTTCTTTTTGTAAGCAAAGCACATTATGGGATAAGAATGCCACAGACTGTTTTTATGGTTCCCTTACTTCACAATAGACTTCCGTTCATCAATAAAGAGTCTTATTTTTCTAGTCCTAGTTTTGATTATTTCCGTTTACCGGCAATGGAAAGTATTGATAAAAATGAACCGATTGTTTTTAATTATCCAGAAGGTGGGAAAGTCATTGTTACAGCTTCTCGGAATTGGAGCTACAACCAACTAAAAAGGACTGGAGAATTACCTCCTAATTTTAGAATGGATAAAGTAACTGAAAGACCAGTCGATAAAAAAGATCACTACATAAAAAGATGTATTGCAACACCTGGAGACAGCATGCAAATCATCAATCGACAAGTATATATCAATGGCCAACCAGTTAAAAATCCAACTAACTTGCAATATCTATATCGCATCAAAGGTGGTGGTGGCATCAACATGAAAAAGTTAGATGAAATGGGTGTTAGCGTCAAAGAACATCCAAATGCAAGCTCCGGTTTTTTCTTTTTGAATGAACAACAAGTTGAAAAAATTAAAGCTTGGGGTGGCGACGTAACTGTCGAAGTCGTTCCACCTGCTACTCCTCGTAGTCCTAATCATGTGTTCCCGCACGATCCTGCTAATTTCCCTGGTTGGACAGTTGATGATTTTGGTCCAATCTATGTTCCTAAAGCAGGCGCAACGGTTGATATTAGTCCAAAAAATATTGCACTTTATAAAGCAATCATTGGTGAATACGAAGGCAACACTTTAGAAGTAAAAGGTGGCAATGTCATCATCAATGGCAACCCTGCAACGACTTATACTTTCAAACAAGATTATTATTGGGCAATGGGTGACAACCGACACAATTCTGAAGATTCAAGAATTTGGGGTTTTGTACCACACGATCATATTGTTGGAAAACCTTTGTTCATCTGGTTCTCTACTAAAAATGGTAGTATTGCAAACGGGATCAATTGGGATCGACTGTTTACTTCTGCTTATAAGATGTAAGGATCACTTCGACCTTATATTGAACTTTAGACATCTGATATTTGGATATTTAGACACTTCTTATTCAAAGGAAATTGCATTTTTATTAATCATTTTCTTTGAATAAGAAGCGTCTACCCATCTAAAAGTCCAAATATCCAAACATCCTTTTTCAATTCCCTTTCCCAATAAATTAAACAAAAACCACATATTTAGTATATTTGAATAAATCACAGCAAAACACTGTTAATATCATACGATGATTCAACGCATACTAGATTTTCTAAAATCAATATTCTCTTCTTTTTCGAAAACCTCCTCTTCTCAACAGGAACACGAAGGTCTACCTGAAATTGAAGTGGAAGAACCACAAGATGCATCTGAAATGTCTTCCTCGGAACAAAATGCTGTGGAGGTATATGATGAAGAAGAAATTCAAGGAGAAGAAAATTATGATGTGTTGTTAGAAGAGACAGATCCACCTGTAACTCCACCTACGCCGGCTGAACCTGAAATCATCCTTCCAGAACCTACTTTACCTGATTCGACCACTACTCAAATTCCGGATCCTGTTATTCCTGATCCTGTGATCCCGGATCCTGTTGTGGTTGATGATATTGAAATCCCGGTTCCAGAACCAACTCCGACAGGAACTACTGGAACTCCATTTCCGACTCCTGAACCTGCACCAGGAACAGCAACCGGAGCAACTACTAGTGAACCAACTTCACCACCAACTCCGACTCCTACTCCAACACCGGTAGAACCAGTTCCAACAACACAATCACAACACATCGCAAGATATATGTGGTGCTTAGATAATGGACATGGTAGCAAAACAAAAGGGAAGCGCTCTCCTGTTTTTCCTGATGGTCGCCAATTAAAAGAATATGAGTTCAATAGGGATATTGTAAAAAGAATGATGGTGAAACTAGATGCAATCGGTGTCCAATATTACAATGTGGTTCCAGAAGTAGATGTTGACAATTTTTTAGAAGGACGTGTATATCGTGCTAATATTTATAAATCAAATTTACCAAAACTGTTTTTATCAATCCATTCCAATGCTGCGCCAGCTCCGTATGGTCAATGGTCTGCTCCTTCTATCAGTGGTGTTGAAACCTGGTTTTTTAAAGGAAATGCGCAAGGAAAGTTAATCGCAGCTATTTTTCAAAAACATATTGTTGCTGCCACTGGTTGGAAAAATCGACATATCAAAACTCAGTCTGGAAGACAATTTTATGTGCTTCGCCATACTGGTATGACTGCTGTACTTACAGAAAATGGATTCTACAACAACCAAGCACAATGTCTTGAATTGCTAAATCCTGCTGTGAGAGAAAAAATTGCACAAGCACATGTAGACGCAATTATGGAAATTGAAAATAGTGTGGTGTGATAAAAAACGAGGTAATGAAGTCAAAACTCAATTACGTATTTAAATTGTTAAATATTAACCTTAAATATCCGAAAGCAGAATTTTGAAGCGGGTGGCGGATTTTAAATGTTTGAGGGACGAGTTTTTAAAATCTAGAATTTTGGTTACTTTTTTTCAATTGAAAAAGTAACAAGAAAAGAATCCTTGAAAATCAAAACATGGATTGGAATGATATTGATTCTTATTCAAATTTAATGAAATTCGAATTTCTAGCATTCAAAAATGAAGCTTTGTTACTTCTGAATACCACTAGAATATCTACCGATTGAAACTTACCTTATCGTATAATTTCTATCATTCAAGAGACTTCTTTTATTTGCAAATCATATCTATCCTTCTCTTCATGAACCGAATCACAATCAACAAAATATTAAAGATCGAGAAATAGTAGAAGTTATTAACTCTGATTGGTATGTTCATAAATCAGATTTTTGAGACTAAACTTATATTTAAAATACTTTGAAAATTAAATTTTTCAATCACAAACCAGTTTTTGTCAAATAACAGCTAATTATTTCACATACCACCTCAAAAGAATTCTTATTTTTAGAATATCATTCATTTCAAATTCATTTTACATGACACAAAAAATTACAATTACAACAACAGGTTTGCTAATAATGTTATTCGCATGTTGCTTTTTTGCGAATTCATTGAATGCACAAGTTATTTATGAAGAACAATTTGCTGGTGGGATCGATTCTACTTGGCAAAATAATCCATTGTCTTGTGGTGTCCTCGACTCATTGCACAATACACTTTGGGAATGGTCAGATGATGGTCGTGCAGAAATGGGTGCCTATTGGGGAGATGCTGGAACGATTCAATCTCCTTCTGTAGGAAATGGTTGTGCTTTATTTAGTTCCGATTTTTTAGATAACAATGGAACTGCAGGAAATTTTTATATGGGTCTTTCTCCAGCACCTCATGCTGCCGAATTGGTCTCTCCTGTTATTGATTGCAGTGCATACCCAAATATTTCTCTAGAATTTTATCAATCTTATAGAGCTTTCCAAAGTGAAACAAGAGTAGAAGTGAGTGCGGATAGTGGAGCTACTTGGCAAGCAATTATCATCAATGAAGGTATTTCAGGAAACGCCTCTACAGATCCAGGCGATATCCAATTGATAGATATTTCTGAATATGTAGGTGGATCAAATGGAGTTCAATTCAAATTTATTTTTGATGGTCGGTATTATTTTTGGTTAATTGATGATGTCAAATTAATTGTTACACCTAACAATAATTTGAACTTAGTGAGAGGTGCATATCCTGTTTTATTTGGGACACCGATTTCACAATTGCCAGCGGTAACTGAACTCGATGCAGAGGTTTGCAATACTGGATTGTTAGAACAACCGAATACTTCTCTCGCTTGTACCATTAATGATAGTGGCGGTGCTCAAGTTTTCAATAGTACTTTTAATCGTGTAGATCCGTTTCCAGTCGATAATGTATTAGGTGAAGATTCTTGCGAAACACTGATTATTCCTGATGTGTTTGACATGGCTGCACTAGGCCTTGGTACGGATGTATACACTTTAAACTATGAAGTCAATAGCGACAGTACCAATTATTTGAATAGCACAACTATACTACAAAATTTTTCTATTACGTCTAATGTGATTCGTAAATCCCCGTTTGATTCTAATGGTGGATTGACCGTATCTGGTGGTGGCGCCTATGAATTTGGTTACCAGTTTTTCATACAAAATGATGGAGATCAAGCGATGTCTTCGAGCTTCATGATGGCAGCACAACAAGGCAATACCATGGAAGGAGAAGCTGCAACTGTAAAGATTTATCAAATTGGGGCAGACCCATTGGCAGATGAAGCAACCACTGATGATTTGATTCTTCTTGGTTTTGGTACTTATGAATTTGGTAGTGGTTACGATAATTACGACGTTGCATCTGTTGATTTGTTTAATCTTGATGATGGTGAGCAAGGAATTGAATTTATTGGTGGTATTTATTATCTAGCGATGGTGAGCTATAGTGGAAACAACACTGTATTTACGGCCATCAATACCGAAGTCGATTATCAATTCACCAACGCTATCCACGATGTGAGCATCAATGGTGCTGGAGAATTATTCAACGGTGGTTTTTCTGGTGCGGATAGAATTCCTGCTATTGATATTTTTATTGAGCCAATACCTGATCCTAATTCCAATGAAGAGGTAGTTACTTCATTTAAGACAAAATTATTCCCAAATCCTGCTAACCAACAAATACAATTAGCATTAGATTTGGAAAAAGTTGCTAAGAATTTGAATGTCAAAATTACGGACGCTTTTGGTAAGGTGATTGAAAATCGTAATTTTCACAACATTCAAAATGAAACGATAACATTCGATACCAATCAGTATCCAACAGGTTCTTACTTATTATATCTAAGATCTGATAACAAAGTACAGTCACAAAAATTTGTGATTGTTCACTAATACTCATATACAAAAGAAAAGCCCTTCGATTTTAACATTCGAAGGGCTTTTCTAATTAAACAAAACATACGATTGCCAAAAACTTTCAACATCAAAGCGGGTGCATATGCACTGAATCATATTCGAGAAAATGGGTTGTCTCCAAAAGATATTTCTGTCATTCCTGCAGCAGCTGGAGGTCCTAAATGGATCGTGCTTCAAGCTTTTGACAAATACCTTTTAAACAATTGGTTTTATGACCGTAAAGAACCACTTCACTTAATCGGTGCTTCTGCCGGAGCTTGGCGAATGCTTTGTTATCTTTTCGATAATCCAACTGAAACACTAGATCGTTTTCTAAAAGCATACACCGAACAAAGTTACGACACCTACCCTACTCCTACTGAGGTTACGAATACCGTAAATGACATCATCATTACAACATTAGGTAAAAATGGAATCCAAAATATACTGACAGAACAAGCTTTCAAACTCAATGTGATTGCTACCAAAACAAATTTTAAGAAAAAAATTAGTAGTAAATATCGACGTAATTTCTTACCGATCGTTCTAAAAAACACCTTGTCAAGAAATTTATTAAAATCCGCTGTGGAGCGAGTCATCTTTACTTCAGATAGCAATCACAATGTTATAATAAACGATGGTTTTAAAAATATTTATCAAAATTTCACAAAAGAAAATGCCACCTCCGCATTAAGATCCACTGGAACCTTACCCACTTTTATGAATCCTGTCGATAATATCCAAGGAATGAATGGATTACTTTGGGATGGTGCTTTGATTGATTATCATATTGGTTTGGACTACAACACGGATGGTTTAATTTTATATCCTCATTTTGCGGACAACATTATTGAAGGTTGGTTTGACAAATTTTTACCGTGGAGAAAATTCAATGGAAAAGTTTTGGATCGGATGGTGCTCATTTCACCTTCCAAATCATTTGTTGATAGTTTACCAGATTCTAAAATTCCGACCCGAGAAGATTTTGAAACTTATTTTGACAATAAGGATCAGCGAATTAAAAATTGGTATGAGGTGGCGAAACGTGGTGGGGAAATGGCGGAGGAGTTTGATGAGCTGTGGAAGTCAGGTGATTTGATTAATCATGTTGAGCCTTTTTGAATAAGTTGCCTAAAGCTTGTTGCAAGTAGAGACTTAAAAGTAGCACAAGGTATTCCTGCCTGTTTCATTTAAAATTAACAGACAAGATGTTTGTTCAACATTTGTGAACGTAAGTAAACCGAAGAAGTTAGACGTGTATTTTGTACTATTTTATTTTTCGTTTACCATATTTAGACCTTTGTTCACTTGCTTTAGCAGGCTTTGCCAATTGAGTGTCGTATCCAGTCTTCTGTTCAAATCGCTTCTTCTTTGCTGTCACCTTTAACTTTCTGAGATTTTTAAAATCTTCAGCATATTTTGTCAGCGTAAAAGATTCTTCAAAAAATAAATATTGGATCATTTCATCGATGAGTTTTTGAACAGCTTTTAATTCTTTAGGTTTCTTTAATTTTGAAATCTCATCCTGAGAAGCTAAATAATTAATAACTGACAACGGTATTTTGTATACTTTCGATATTCTTTCCAAAAGTATCATACTAGGCACCTTGGAACCATTTTCAATTTTGGATAAATAAGCAGAAGTAACATCAATCGCTTTTGCAGCGACAACTTGAGTCATCTTATTTCTCTTCCGCAATGATTTTAAAACTACCGCATATGACATAATATAAATTACTTTTTTTCTGCTAAAATTAAGAATGCACGAAAGTATAAATCTTTAAAATAAAATCATCAATAAAATAGTACCTATAGTACAAGTTTTAAAATTCACGAAAATAAATTGTTGCAAGGAGTGACTTTTAAGTAGCACAGCTTCTAGGCTGTTTCACATAAAAATAACAGATAGGATGTCTATTCAACATTTGTAAAAACAAAAAAAGCCTCCTCATTTCTGAGAAAGCTTTTTCATTGTGAGAGTGAAGGGATTCGAACCCCCGACCCCTACCCTGTCAAGGTAATGCTCTAAACCAACTGAGCTACACTCTCTAGTGTTTTTGTTTTTTGTTTTGTCTTTTCTGCAAGCCGTCCACTATGGTGGCCGGTTCACTTTCTTTTAATTGACTCTGGTCAATTAAATCCCGATTCCATCGGGACCGTTCGCTCATGCTCTAAACCAACTGAGCTACACGCTCTAGTGTTTTTGTTTTTTGTTTCGAACTGCAAATAAAAGTAAAAAATTCCAAATAACGATGAATAATGGTGTATTCATTTCACACATTTCAAATTCACCCCATTTTTCGTAACTCCTTCTTCAATATCTTGCCAGTGGCACTTTGTGGCAAAGTATCCATATACTCAATAACTCGAGGATATTTGTAAGCAGCGATCTTCTCTTTTGTCCAATTCATTAAATCATTTGATGTTACTAATTGACCATCTTTCAAAACCACACAAGCTTTAATTTCTTCACCCATTTTGTCATCGGGAATTCCGATTACAGCAACCATAGAAACCGCTTCATGCTTCATCATTACTTCTTCCACTTCTCTCGGATAGACATTTAAACCACCACGAATAATCATGTCTTTAGTACGATCGACAATGAAGAAAAAACCATCTTCATCTTTTACAGCAATATCTCCTGAATGTAACCAGCCATTTTTAAGGGCTTTGGCATTGGCTTCAGGCTTGTTGAAATAGCCTTTCATAACATTGTGACCGCGATAGATCAATTCTCCTTTTTCTCCAGCCGAGACTTCCTTTCCATTTTCATCAACGATTCTTACCTCTACTCCCCAAACTGGGGTACCAATACTTCCAGGTTTGCTTCCTACCTCTAATTGATTGAAAGTAACAACAGGCGAACCTTCTGACATTCCATAGCCTTCCAATATTTTTACTTTAAATTTTTCTTCGAAATCTTCTAGTATTTTCACAGGCAAGGATGCACCTCCTGAAACACAGGATTTTAAATTCTTGCTAATCGCTTCTAAATCGAATGTTTTATTCTCGTAAGCGACTAACCCCCAATACATTGTTGGAACACCTGCAAAGATGGTGACTTTATGATCACGCATCAAACCCAATACTGTTGCTGCATCAAATCGTGGCAACAAAACACTCGTCGTACCTTTATAAATACCTGCATTCATCAAGCAAGTCATTGCAAAAATATGAAACAGCGGTAAGACAATTAATTGGGTATCGATTGACATGGTGTTTATAATGTTGGAAGAAACAATCGCGTTCAACATTAAATTAGAATGAGTCAACTCCGCACCTTTGGGCTGACCCGTCGTTCCCGAAGTATAAATAATCACAGCCGAATCTTCTGCACTTGTCTGAGCCGTTTCACAAACAGGAGATTGTCCATTCATCAACATTCCTAAAGTGGAAACCCCATCAATTGGAGATGGATCTGTTGGTTTTGAAGTAATGACATAAAATTGTTCACAAGCATCTACTTGCGAAAATCCAGCATAGCTTTCTGTCGCCATCGGTAAATCCGGCGTACCCACAAAACAAAAACATGCTTTGGCTTCTGAATCTTTTAAATGATATGCAACCTCCTCTCTTTTCAACAAAACACTTAATGGTACTACAGTTGCACCTGCTTTTAAAATTCCAAAATAAACCATTGGAAAGTAAGGAAGATTCAAACAATTAATCGCCACCTTATCTCCTCTCTTAATACCTTTTTCTTTCAATCCATTTGCAATCTGATTGGCAGCTCCATTTATTTGTGCAAATGTTAAACGCGTTTCTCCAAAGATAAAAGCTTCTTTGGAAGGGAAACGGTTTGCACTGTCTTCAAGAATTACAGAAAGGTTTAGCATTATTATTTTGTTTTTCGAATTAGCAATTTATCCTAGCAAAATATTGTTGAACTTAATCAATTTTATTTAAAAATAAAAAACGAATCTTCGGGAACTTATTCTTTCATTTATTAGTTAAGATAGGGAGGAACAATATGAAAGCTTCATTCATTGACACAAGAGAAGACCTATCAAAATAAAGTTCCGAAATTACATTGTTACACCTCCTTAATAAGTTTTCATTTTAAGTCGAATATCCATCGGCAATGCAAACGCACCGCATGCAACTGATTGTCATGCTTACCATAACAATGTACCAATCTTTTATTTTTTAATTAAATTCAAAATGACATGAGAAAGAAAAACAAAAACATTCACAATTTACTGATTATTGATGCATCTGGAAGCATGAGAAGTAAAACAGAAGAAGTCATAGGTGGGATCAATCAAATTTTTACAGAACTAAAAGAAGACAAGGAAAGCAACACGGCTGTTAACAACAAGATTACAGTCGTTGATTTTTCTTCACATGGTGATTTTAAAGTGTTGTATGATGCGGTCGAACCGGAGAATTTGATCCAGATGAAAGATGGTGATTATATTCCAAGAGCAATGACCGCATTATATGATGCAATTGGAAAAGCCTTTCAATTAATACAAGATGAAAATGACGGTGTCTTTGTTACCATTTTTACCGACGGGCAAGAAAATGATTCTAAAGAATTTGATGCCACAATAATTAAACAACTAATTCGCAAAAAAGAAGCGGATGATTGGATCATTACTTTTATGGGAACAACAGAACAAGCCATGATGGAAGCGCAATCTATTGGAATTACTAGAGACAAAATGTTATCCTACACAGACAGTAAAGCAGGTAGCGCAAACGCATTTAAAAGAATGTCGAAATCCAGAAAAAAATACATGGATTCAATTATCAGTGAGCAAAAAGTAATTGACATTTTTGATAAGGAAAATACAGATGATACAGCTATTTAAATTATATAAAATGAGGACTTCGGTCCTCATTTTTTTTGACCACTTTTAATGATACTTCTCATTTACCTACCGCTTCAATTTTCATTTTTTAAAGAATTCGAAACAATCAAATTGAACTACTATTTCAATTAAGTCAAAATAAAATTCTTAGAGATGGTAAATTTTAAAAATATTTAATGTGTTTTCCCCAATAATAAAGTATATTGGGAACAATGAAAGTAAACGGAAAACACGAGTTTAAAATCTCAAGAGAAAAGCTTTGGTCCTACCTCATGGATCCTGAAGTACTAGCTAAAATCACTCCTGGTGTTTCAAAATTAGAAGTAACCGGTGAAGATCAATTCAAAACGATATCGGACATAAAAATAGGTCCAGTAAAAGGTTCTTTTAAAGGAAAATTAAATGTTGTTGAGAAGACAGAACCCGAATCATTTGTGATCAACATGGAACAGCATAGTAAAATCGGAAATGCGCATGTCAAAGTTGATATGAAAATTGATGAAACCGAAAATGGAAATGCTGCTTTAATTTTTGATGGCAATGCAAAACTTTCTGGAATGATTGCAAGAACAGGACAACGCGTATTGTCCGGTGTAGCCAATGTCATTACTAAAGAAGTTTTTGAAGCACTCGAAAAGCACATTGAGGAAAATGAAGCAACTACTGCAACTGAATCTAAAGTTGTTGAGAAAAATGAAAAAGTGGAATCGACACCACTCCATTCTAAAGAAAAAAGACAAGAAAAAATTGTTGAAGATAAATTGGTTGAAAGAGACAACACAATCGTTGAAACCAATTCGGTAAAAGAAAAAGTGATTGAAACCGTCACGATGCCAGAAAAAGAGAAAGTGACCTCAACCAATGCTGCTACAACCGCTAATGAAAGTGGATTGTTAAATTCCATTGCCAATTTTTTCAAATCAATTTTCGGATCTAAATAAATTTCATAACTACTAAAATTGTTTTATAATTAAACTTGCCAACTATGAAGAATAAAATCTCAGTAAACGTAAACGGAAAACAATACGAGGGCGAAGTGGAAGGAAGAGAATTGTTAGTAAATTTCCTACGTGAACATCTATCTTTAACTGGAACCCACATTGGTTGTGATACCAGTAGTTGTGGTGCCTGTACCATTCATCTAAACGGACATGCCGTAAAGTCTTGCACCGTACTAGCTGTCCAAGCTGATGGCGCTGAAGTGACCACCGTAGAAGGACTAGCTACCAATGGCGAGCTACACCCTATCCAAGAAGGATTCAAAGAAGAACATGGATTACAATGTGGATTCTGCACACCTGGGATGATGATGACCGCGGTCGATCTTTTGAAAAGTAATGCCAATCCAACCGAACATGAAATAAGAGATGCGTTGGAAGGAAATTTCTGTCGATGTACAGGTTATCATAACATTGTGAAGTCGATTCAATATGCCGCCAAAAAAATGAACGGTGCAACTGCTTAACTAATCCCTTAAAAAAATAATAATGACAAACTATATAGGTAAATCTGTAAAACGAGTCGAAGACAAACGCTTCATTACAGGTCAAGGTAATTATACCGACGATATAAAAATTCCCAACATGGTACACGCATATATTGTGCGGAGTCCTTATGCACATGCGCATGTAAAGAATATTGATACAGCTGAAGCATTAAAAGTACCTGGAGTGGTTTCCATTCTTACTGGGGCTGATATTCCAGAAGCAATCGCTGGAGTTCCTTGTGGTTGGCAAGTGGATTTCAAAAACGGAGACACGATGAAAGAACCGCCTCACCCACTTTTGGTCAGAGGAACTGTTAGACATGTAGGTGATGGAGTTGCAGTCGTAATGGCAGAAACCAAAGCAATTGCAAAAGATGCCGCTGATCTAATTGATGTAGATTATGATGTTTTGGATGCTGTAGCTGATCCTAAAAAAGCTGCCGAACCAGGTGCTCCTCAAGTCCATCCTGATTGTCCCGGCAACCTTTGCTTTGATTGGGAATTGGGAAATCCAAAAGAAGAAGTCGCTGCTGCACTAGCAAGCGCACATCATGTTACAGAATTAGATTTTGTAAATCAACGCGTCGTACCAAACGCAATGGAGACACGTGGTGTTGTTGCTCAATACGATACTGCTTATGATAAATATACGATTTGGACTTCAACTCAGAACCCACATTTAATACGACTTTTAATGTGTGCATTTGTTTTAGGAATTCCTGAGCATAAAGTAAGAGTTGTGGGTCCGGATGTCGGAGGTGGTTTTGGTAGCAAAATTTTCCATTATGCAGAAGAAGCATTGTTGGTGTGGGCATCTAAACATATTGGCAGACCGATTAAATGGACTTGTGATCGAAGTGAAGCATTCATGACAGACGCACATGGTCGTGACCACAATTCCAATGCTAAAATGGGTTTTGATAAAGATGGAAAAATTGTCGCTTTACAAGCAACTACTTTTGCAAACTTGGGTGCGTATCTTTCTACTTTCGCTCCTGCGGTACCAACTTACTTGCACGGAACTTTGATGCAAGGACTCTACACCACTCCAAAAGTAAATGTAGATGTAAAAGCAATGTTTACACACACCAATGCGGTAGATGCTTACCGTGGTGCAGGTAGACCTGAAGCAACTTATCTATTGGAGCGACTACTAGATTTAGCCGCACTAGAAATGGATATGGACCCGGCTGAATTGCGATTGAAAAATTTCATCCCAGCTTTTGATGGTGTTGAACAACCTGGTTATCAAACACAAGTTGCGTTACAATATGATAGTGGAAATTATGAACCTGTTCTGAAACGTGCTTTGGAAATGGTTGGTTACGAAAATTTCCGAAAAGATCAAGCAGCAGCTCTCTCAACTAATAAAATATTAGGAATCGGTTTTTCAACTTACATCGAAGCATGTGGAATTGCACCATCAGCAGTTGTAGGTGCACTAGGTGCACGTGCTGGATTATTTGAGTCTGCACAAGTTCGGGTACAACCTACTGGAAAAGTTAGTGTATACACCGGCTCACACTCTCATGGTCAAGGACACGAAACTACTTTTGCGCAAATTGTTGCCGACAAAATGGGTATTGCTTTAGAAGATGTAGAAATTATCCACGGTGATTCGGATAGCGTCGCATTTGGAATGGGTACTTACGGTTCAAGAAGTTTGGCCGTTGGAGGATCAGCTATTGTAAAATCAATTGAAAAAGTATTAGATAAAGGAGCAAAAGTTGCAGCACATTTACTGGAAGCTTCCGTTGATGATTTGGATTATGCAGAAGGTAAATGGACCGTTAAAGGAACAGACAAATCAGTCAGTTTTGGAGATGTTTCTTTAACCGCATATGTTCCTCATAATTATCCTGAAGGACTGGAACCTGGATTGGATTTCTCTAGCTTCTATGATCCTGCTAACTTTACATACCCGTTTGGGGCTCACATTGCAATTGTTGAAATTGATAAAGAAACTGGCGCTACCAAACTCTTGCGTTTCATTGCAGTAGATGATGTTGGCAATGTTATCAATCCTATGATTGTGGATGGTCAAATTCATGGTGGATTGGCACAAGGTATTGGACAAGCCATGCATGAAGGTGCACTATACGATGATACTGGCCAGTTGATTAATGGTTCCTACATGGACTATTGTATGCCACGTGCTGATGATTTTCCAAGTTTCGAAATTGACAGAACCGTAACACCGTGTCCACACAATCCGCTTGGTGTCAAAGGAGCTGGTGAAGCTGGTTGTATTGGCTCCACTCCTGCTGTTGTAAATGCAGTGGTGGACGCGCTTTGGAAAGCTGGATATAAAGTCAAAGATATTCCAATGCCAATGACGCCAGAACGAGTTTGGACCGCTATGCAAGGATAGTGTTTGGGTAATTTATTTCTTAATTCTAAAATTAAATACAATGATTCCAATATCATTCAATTATAAAAAAGCAAGTTCAGTTGATGAGGCACTATCCTTAATGACGGACGATGCAAAGATATTAGGTGGTGGACATAGTTTGATTCCAGCACTTAAATTACGACTCAATTCTGTAGATACTTTGATTGACATTTCTAAAATTGAAAACATCAAAGGTATTAATGACAACGCACAATCCGTTACGGTAGGTGGTGGTGCTACGCATGCCTCCATCGCTTCTAACAGTGCCCTTGCAAAAGCTGCTCCAATGATGGCAGAAGCTGCGCACACCATCGGTGATCGACAGGTAAGAAATATGGGGACCATCGGTGGTAGTATTGCACACGCAGATCCTGCAGCGGATTGGCCAGCCGTTTTACTAGCTTCAGATGCCAATGTGGTTATCAAAAATAAAACGGGTCAACGAGAAGTAGATATTGATCAGTTCTTTACTGGTTTTTATGAAACTGCTTTAGCGGATGGAGAAATTATTACTGCTATCCGAATTCCTAAAACCGCCTACAATGCAAATTCAGTTTATGAAAAATTCAAACAACCTGCTTCCAGATTTGCAATTGTTGGTATTGCAGCGGCTGCAGAGATGGATGGGAATGTAGTGAAAGCTTTGAGAATTGGTGTAACAGGTTTAGCTGAAGTCGCATTTCGTCCAATGGAAGTCGAAAAAGAATTAATTGGCAAAGAATTGACTGAAGCAAATATTGATGCTGCTTTAGGAACAATTGCCAATGGTGTTTCAGTCATGGGCGATCATTATGCTTCAGAAAAATACCGGACACATCTTGCGAAGGTTTATACAAAAAGAGCATTATTAAGATTGAAGTAATTAGTTTTAATTTTATATCTTTAAAATGAGGCGTTCAACATTGTTCGCCTCATTTTATTTTTTATCCATCCCTGTACCGACTAAGGTCGGACGTCCCTTCCTTTTCAAAAAAGGAAGGGGAGCTCGTGGACTTAGGGACGCCTTGAGGTTAAAAATATTTAGATTACAGGATAAATTAGAATTCAGGAAACCTCTCGTCTCATCGATAACTAAATTTGTAAAAGAATAATGGACATCCAACAAATCAAAGAAAAATTTTCAAAACAAAGTTACATCACCGATGATGCGATTTCCATGTCCATCCATTTATCTATTTTGCTTCAAAAACCATTGTTGATTGAAGGACCCGCAGGTGTTGGAAAAACAGAAATTGCTAAAGTTATGGCACAAGTCATGGATACCAATTTGATACGTTTACAATGCTACGAAGGTCTCGATGCCAATCACGCAATTTATGAATGGAATTATCAAAAGCAATTGTTGTTTCTCAAAATGCAAGAGAATGAGAACATGACTTTGAAAGAAAAAGAAGCCAATATTTTCAGTGATGATTTTTTGATGAAGCGACCTTTGTTACAATCTATCATGCAAGAGAAAGCACCAGTTTTACTGATTGATGAAATTGATCGTGCAGATGAAGAATTTGAAAGTTTCTTTTTAGAATTATTGTCTGATTGGCAAATTACAATTCCTGAAATTGGAACACAAAAAGCTAAAAATATTCCACATGTAATCATCACCGGAAATCGAACGCGTGAATTATCTGAAGCACTGCGAAGACGTTGTTTGTATTTGTGGATTGACTATCCAGATTTTGAAAAAGAATTGAGTATTGTCCTATCCAAAAATCCAACGATAAATAAAAAACTAGCAAATCAAATTTGTCTTTTCATGAAAGAAGTGCGACAATTAAAATTGGAAAAAAATCCAGGAATCGCAGAAACGTTGGATTGGGCAACGGCCTTGAGTTCTATGCATATCGAACATTTGGATAAAGAAATTGTGGAATCAACTTTAGGTGTTATTTTGAAAGATTGGCAAGATATACGGACGAGTCAGGATTCTTTGGCGGAGTTATTTGAGCGGGTTGGTGTGAAACAAAAGCTCGCTTAATTTTTCTTAATCTCTTGTATCCACTTAATGGCAAAAAAACAACTAAACTAAAAATTTAACAACAACACAATTGCAAAAACTAATCACCAGAAAAACTTCCCTGCCTGAACACCTGATCCAATTCATTCGTTTCCTAAGAACAAAAGGATTCACAGTCAGCGTACATGAAGAACTAGAAATATTAAGTGTATTGGAAAAAGGAATCCCAACATCATACGCCCTTCAAAAAGCAATGTATAAATCTATCTTGGTCAAAAACAGAAAACAGTTTCTGACATTTGGAGAAATCTATGATGACTATTGGACACAACTTGCAAAAGCGGAAGATGGCAAAATTAAAAATGAGGAAAAAGAAGTACAAGTTCCAAAACCAAGTCGGCAAAAAAGTGATTTACAAGCTTTGAAAAATTGGTTGTACAATGGACAAAAATCTGAAGAGTTGGAAGTCGCATCTTTCAGTGCATTGGAAGCCATTTCAAAACAAGATTTCTCTTCTTTCAAAACCAATGAACATCAAGATTTAATAGACATCATCCGATTAATTGCTAAAAAATTATCCAATAAAAAATCAAGAAGAAATATCCGTTCTTATTCGAATAAAACAATTGATATCAAAAATACGATTCGAAAAGCAATGCGAAATGGATTGGATATTCACCGTTTTCATTACAAAGAAAAGCAAATCAAAAAACTCAATCTTGTTCTAATTTGTGATGTTTCTAGATCCATGGAATTGTACAGTAAATTTTTAATCGAATTCATGTATGGCTTCAACCAGGTTAGTTTGAATATCAAAACATTTGCTTTTAGTACTCGTTTGGTTTCGTTGACTTCTACCCTTTCTGATGGAAATTTTGATAATGTACTGACCAATCTTGCCGACCAAGTTCCATACTGGTCAAGCGGAACTCGTATTGGTGAATCGCTTAGCCAATTTAAAACCAATTACGGAGACAAATTGTTAAACAACAAATCAATCATTCTCATTTTGAGTGATGGATGGGATACTGGAAACACGGATGAGATTGAAAGTACCATGAAATATTTGCAAAGAAAATCTAGTCAACTTATTTGGATGAATCCATTGGCTGGCAATCCAGATTATAAAGTGGAGACAAAAGCGATGAAGTTGGCAATGCCTTATATTGATGTTTTTACGTCGGCTCATAATTTAGAATCTTTGAAGGGGATTGTTAGGCTGTTTTAATCAGCGCATTTAATTTACGACTAAGATGATAAGTCGCTAAGGTCAAATTGGGAGCACTTAGTTACCAATAAGAATCTGTAAATTCTTCAAGAGAAAAAGCTAAATCAAAAACCAAAATGAATCCAACAAAATACACCCTAGCCTTCGATGTTTACGGAACACTAATTGACACGACCAATATTTTCTATTCCCTTGAAAAATTGATGGGTCATAAAGCTGCAGTATTCAACGAATCTTGGAGAAACAAACAATTAGAATATTCTTTTCGTCGAAGTGCCATGCAAAAGTATGTCCCCTTCTCAACCGTCACTCAACAAGCACTCGATTTTTGTTGTCAAAAACATAAGGTCGAATTAACTGATAGTCAAAAAGTGGATTTGATGAATGAATATAAAGTACTCCCACTTTTCCCAGAATGTCTAGATGCAATCAATCAATTAAAAACTGAAGGACATCGATTATTCGCATTTTCGAATGGAAGTAATAATGCACTTTTTCATTTACTTTCCAATGCCAAAATCTTAAATCTTTTTGAAGGATTTGTCAGCTTAGAAGACATTGAAACTTTCAAACCGAATCCACATGGCTACGCATATTTCAATCATAAAACCAATTCTCAAAAAGAAAATACGTGGATGATTTCTGGAAATTCTTTTGATATAATTGGCGCTGCTAATTATGGAATGAAGACGATTTGGGTACATCGATCAAAAGAAAATATTTTCGATGCTTGGGAATTTGAAGCTAGTATGGTGGTGAATGATCTGAAAGAAATAAGTTTTTAAACCTTTGTTAGAAGGATCTTCGACATAGAACAAAATTTTTTATAATAGATTGACACTTTCAACTATCTTAGGAATTATATAAAACCAAATGTTATGAAACTGAAAGTCGGATTATTAGGAGGTGGATCATGGGGAACTACCGTTGCTTCTCTTGCTGCAAAAAATGCAGATGTGACAATATGGGCTCGAGATAAAAACACCGTTAACGAAATAAACACCCAACATACCAACAATAAATATTTACCGGATGCGAGATTGACACGAACTTTGAAAGCCAGTGAAGAAATCGAAGCGACTGTCAAAAATGCAGATGTTATTGTCATGGGGATACCTTCTCAACATATGCGATCCGTCTTAGAAAAAGCCAAACCATTTATTCGTCCTTGGGTTCCTATTCTTAGTTTGTCCAAAGGAATTGAAATGTCCACAAAAATGAGAATGACGGAAGTGATCGAAGAATTGATGCCTGGTCATCCAGTCGGTTTATTGACAGGTCCGAATTTGGCAAAAGAAATTATCAAAGGTCAAGCTGCTGCAAGTGTGATTGCGATGGTAGATTCAACAATTGCGAAAGCACTCCAGAAAGTTTTTCAAACAGGACTTTTCCGTGTTTACACCAATGATGATGTGATTGGATGTGAATTAGGAGGAACGTTAAAAAATATTGTCGCAATAGCTACAGGCATGGGTGATGGCGCAAACGCAGGTGACAACACTCGCGCTGCCATTATTACTAGAGGTTTAGCAGAATTGACAAGACTGGGTGTTGCCATGGGTGGTCGCCCACTTACTTTTGCTGGACTTACTGGAATGGGAGATCTAGTTGCAACTTGCTCTAGCTCCAAAAGTCGTAATCGTACTGTTGGATTTCAATTGGGACAAGGAAAAAAATTAGACGATATTATTGCAAGCATGAATGAAGTAGCAGAAGGGGTTAAAACAACTAAAGTAGTAATGGAATTGGCTAAGAAATATAATGTAGATATGCCAATTACAGAGGAAGTGTACAAAGTGTTGTATGAAGAAAATACGGTAAATGATGCATTCCGTGGTTTGTTGAAGAAAGAAGCTGGCTCGGAAGATGAGGCAGGATAGATTAGAACCGCAGAATATCCAACCGCAGAATATCCAATGTCGAAGTGGAGCTTGTGAACAACCAAACATGAGTTTGCATGAGCGTGTGTTCTAATGTTCACAGCTTTTCAAGCAACAAGGTTCGATATCTTTTCAGAACAGTAATTAAAAAAACATGGCCAAACAAAAAGATAAACTTTCAATTTTCATATTGATATGCTTTATCGTTTTTTTCTTTTTAGGAATTCGAAAAAGCTTTCAACAAAGAACACAAGAAAGAGCTTTAATGGAATCCTTTCAGATTACTTCAGGTAGTTTTGTTGATTGTGGTGTTGGTAAAACAGCTGATTTTGGTCAATATTCATTCATCCTAAATGATAAGGTTTATAACAAGTATTTTGATGTCGATAAATTTTGTCTTAAACCTACACTCCCCTTTTGTACTGAATTAAAAAAACATAAATTTCCAGTTGCTTATAATCCTGCCAATCCAACATTGAATCAGATGTTGCTTTCAAAAAGAGACTTTATGAAATTTAAAACTAAAAGGGCTGATAGTCTTAGTGTAGTTTATGAGAAGTTTTTTGATTGTAATTAGCGATATTCCACACCTTATCTATCATCTCCAAAAGTTAAAGTTGGGTTCAAACTACTAATAAATTAGTAGGTCTACTAAAAAATTAGTAGATTTGTTTTAAACAAATAGGAAGATGATAGAATTAACCAAAAGAGAAGATCAAATTATGCAGATTGTATGGAAGCTGAAAAATGCTTTTATCCGCGATATTGTGGAGGCATTGCCGGAACCCAAACCACATTATAACACGGTAGCTACGTTGGTCAAAATTCTTGTAAAAAAAGGAGTACTCAAATCCGAACTGATCGGTAACACACATCAATATAGCCCTGTGGATGATTTTGATGCTTATCGTGAGAAGCAAATTGGCGATATTAAAGAGAAGTTTTTTGAAAACTCTTTTCCAAAACTAGTAGCTCATTTTGCGAAAAAAGAAAAATTGACAGATGATGAAAGAGCTGAATTAATTAAAATTATTAACTCCAAATAGCATGCTGATTCTATTGATTAAGTCTTCATTAGTTGTTGTAGTGCTTTTAGCATTTTATAAATTGGTACTAGAAAGAGAAAGTTTCTTTGCTGTTAACCGGTACTATTTATTAAGTGCGATTGTATTAACTTTTCTAATTCCTTTTTTGGTATTGCCGAAATTAATGGAAAACCAAGGATATGTAGATACGTTGTTGAATGAAGTCTCTGTCTTAAGTCAGCCCACTACTCCACTCTCTGAAAAAACTTTAAATCGAGATGCTAAACCCAAAGCAAATGTTCCAAACATTTTTACTAAAATAAAACCAAATCAAACATCTGAAGCGAAGACGCTTCAAGTGACAAAATCTCCACCCAGTATAACTCCAACACAAAAACAATCCAGCAAAGGAATTCTATTTTGGGTATTCGGAATCTATGCATTTGGTGTCATCGTTTTGTCGCTGAATCTTTTCGGTCAAGTGATTAGTGTCATGAGAAAAGTATTTAAAAACGATGATAAGGTTGAGGATGAAAATATCATCATCGTCAACATGGCCACAGAAGATGAGCCTTGTTCCTTTTTCAACTACATTTTCATCAATCCTACTTTGTACGATTACGAAACTTACGAGCAAATTATTGCGCATGAGAAAATTCATGTTGATAAAAAACACAGTCTTGATTTGTTGTTTTCAGAGTTGGCCGTTATTGCTTTGTGGTTCAACCCTTTTATCTGGATTTTGAGAAATGCAATTAAGAATAATATTGAATTTCAAACTGATGATGAAATGGTACACATGCAAAATCAGGAAAGAAAAAGTTATCAGATGAGTTTGGTAAAACTTGCTTGCAAAACTGCTCCATTGTCAATAACCACCAATTATAATCAATCCCTTATCAAACAAAGGATTATGAAAATGAACTCCAAAAGATCCAACAAATTTAATTATTGGAAATACGCTTTTGCAATGCCCGTATTGTTGTTGCTTTTATTGGTGCTCAATAAACCAGTTGATGCGATTGCAAAAACAATTGAAAGCCCTATTACAATTGAAGAATCAATTTCTCAACCAATTTCAGAAGCTGAACAAGTACCAGAAAAAATAAAGAATACTGCAAGTAATAAACCTAACAATTCGATTTCATCAGCAAGTTTATTGATTAGTGATTGTACTGAATTTGAAAAAGCAGTAGCAGCAGGTGATATCGAATTAGTCAAAAAAATCTTGAAAACATTAGATCCAAATTGCCTTAAAATTAAAAAGAATAAGCGTTCCAACTTGAAGGCTGTAAAAGAAATGGTGGCCAACAAACAACAGTCGTTAGCACAACAAACTAATGAAAAAACTACAAATAAAACAGTCGACAATACAGTTGACCAAACAGTATGCGACCAACTAAGTAAAGCCGTAGATGACCGAGATTTAAACTTGGTTAGAAATTTATTGTTAGAAAAAGATGTTCGTTGTTTGAATGTCAATTATCAAGAAACAATTGAAGATATTGAAATCATGCAAGGACTATTGTCTTATGGTGCCGTGATTCAAATTGACGCACATCAAATCATTCGCATCAGTGATATTGGTTTTAGAATTGATGTCGCAGATAAGGATAATGAATGTAAAGACCCTTCTTATTTAAAACTATCAAAAGCTATCCAATTAAGAGATGAACCAACGATTCGAACGATATTATTAAATGAAAATTTATCATGCCCTCTTGGTAGCGAGGGTATCAGAAATGATTTTCCTTTTATAAAAAAATTGATGAAAGTGAATCCGAATATAACGAATCATAATGGACAATACATCACCATCTCTGATGTTGCAAGTCATGTTGATTTGGGCAAACAAAAATCTGTTGATAAATATGTTCAGAGTTATCATAACCATAAATCGTATGACGAACAGCGAAGTGCATTAAATGATATTGAACAAATCCTAAACGAAAATGAGGATGAATATATGGAACCGACTTGTCTTGGTTTACTCGATGCGGTGATTCAAAATGATCGAGAAATCACTATTCGATTATTGAATGATGTTAATCCTAATTGCTTCCATCGTCATAAGACTACGTCAACTATCAACAATATATCTACAACAACGAGTCATGTTTTAACACCACTTATTGCCGCCACCAAAGAAGGTAATATAAGACTAGTTGAAACCCTGCTTGCTGGTGGAGCAGATCCTAATTATGCAGGTGATGGAAGTTTGACTCCTTTGATGCATGCAGTGAAAGCGGGTAATTTATCTTGTGTTATTACACTAGTTACTAATAAAGCTGCCATTAATGCTACCGATAATAACAATATGACTTCGTTGGACTTTGCTATACGTGATTTGAATCGACCTATTATTGAATATTTGAAATCTATGAGCGGAAAATCGAATCGGTTTTAAAGCCCACAAAAAGAAATGCATATTTTGATATTAAAATATTGAAAAACGATCTACCCCAACGGGGTTATGCAAAATAAATAGAGGCATCGCCCCTATTGAAAAAAGTGGTCGTCAAAGCTCTAAAGGAGCGTAGCAAATTTCGGAAACAACACATTATTCATCAAAATCAAACAAATAACATCATGCCTACATTTGATGGGCTAATCCCGTAATTCTTATTTATTAACTTAACAAACCCTTTGTCATGAGACCAACAACCATAGTGCTCCTAGCCATACTATTGTCCATTTTTAACAACATAAATGCGCAAGACATCCCAAAACAATCATTGGCTCAATTCGCATATGATGTAATTGAATCTGAAGGTATTACTTCCGCTATTGATACTTTAAATAAACATTCAAATTCAACCCAATTTTATCTAAGTCAAGATGAAGTTTTTAAAACTTTACATATTTTATTTCAATCGAAAAGGACAAAAGAATATCAGCAATATGAAGTTGAAATAAAAAAACATTTCCCTAAACTTAATCAATCTTTGGCAATGACTTTGTTTTCGATCTTAGAAAAGCAAGGTGTTGCCCAAGGTAAAAAATGGATTCAAAAAAATAGAACTAACCCTGCTTTTTATGTTAGTAAATTTGAACTAAATACAACCTCCAATTCGTTTTTTAAGACTGGCCAAATGGAAAAAGCACGAGTCTTGACGGAATTGTTTGTTGCAGAAGATTGCATGGAAGACGACGGCTATATCCGACTTGCAGAAATTTGCCTTGCTGAGGAAGATGAGCAATTGGCAATGCAATATTTGAGAAATGGCGTTGCGACTAATGGATATATCTCCTTCATGGAATTGGCAACAAGACCTTATTCAAAATACATCCCGACACAATTGCCAAGAGATACCACCTTACTTTTTCAATCCAAAGGAAATGAAGAAAGTGATACCGTTTATATCTTTATACAAGGAGGACCGATGCCGGATATTAGTGCCTATCGACCGCGCCCATTAACCTTACTTCCAAATCAAGAAAATTTTCTTAGGGTCGATGTGCTTCAATCTCAAATGATCAACCAAACCATCTTAAACGCCTCTCCTACCCTCACAGAAAAACAAAGTATTTACGAACATCATGTAAGCGCAGAAATGATGCATCGATCGATTCAATATTTCAAAGAAAGAGGGAAAACTGTTTTTGTAATTGGACATTCTTATGGTTGTTATATTGGGTTTGCATACTTACTTGATCATCCAAATATGGCAGACAAATTAATCCTAATGGGAGCAGATTTGGACGAAGATTTGAGAAACTACCAAGTCAATGAAGATGGGAGTCGCAAATTTATTCGGTTTAGAAATGGTACAGAACCTTATGAGCGAGATTTTTGGGGAGGCTTCCCGCTAATTGATTTACTCAGCCCCAAAATGGAAACTATTTTTACCAATGTCGAATCCCTGGTATCCTCACATGCAAAAAGAAGATTTACCCAATTACTAAAAGGAAAAGATCTCAGCAATGTTATATTTTATTACGCTAGATTTGATGAAGCGAATGGTAGAACTACAAAAGCAGAACTCGATTTTTTCAAAGCACATGGAGTCGAAACTATTGAAAGTTACGGTGACCACCACAGTATGTTATATAAATCTTACATGACAAACATTTACGAATATCTCAACAACACTTCTCCCATCAAGCGCTCAATCGCAACAACATTAAATAGCGATATTGAATCAAAAGGAATTGACTTTGCATTAAATGCTTTTGAAAAATATTCAAGAACAGCTGACTATTTCCCAATCAATGAGTTTGAAATCAACATGTTAGGATATCAATTAGTGAATCAAGGAAAGTTAAAAGAAGCAATCGAAATTTTCAAAATCAATGTTGCTGCCTTTCCTAATTCTTGGAACGTTTATGATAGTTTGGGAGAGACTTATTTGGCAAATGGAGAGATTGAATTAGGAAAAGCGAATTATCAAAAATCTTTGGAACTACATCCAGGAAATGTATATGCAATCAAGGCTTTGAGGAAAAAATAATTGTGTAAAATAAAAAACCATCAAGTCTTCCGATGAGTATCGGGATACTTGATGATTTTTTTTACTTCAATGCGTAATTGATTAAAGTTGGAAACCAAATCTAAGTCCTGCTTCTATTCTTAGTCTTGTATTTTTAAAAGTTCGTTCTCCATTTCTAATATTATTGGAAGCATCGAATCCTAAGTCTTGACGAGTTTGATTTCTGAATCGTACTCCTAATCCTAAAAAGTATTCAGCAGTTAATTTGTCATACAAATATTGATAACCGTAATGTCCAACAAGATCAAAACGTTTTACTACTTCTGGTTGATAAGCATCTGAAAGTCGATTAAAACTAGTGGTTCCTTCTTCAACCATTTGTACTTCCATGTTCTGTATGGAGTATCTCATTTTCAAACCAAAATAGGAACCATCCGGTGCAAAATCATTGAAAAATAATCTTGGCGAAAATGACAAGACAAGGCCTGTTTTAAACCTTCTATATTCTAGGTCAAAATAATCATCACAATAGTCATTGTCCCATTGATCACTATCACATTCATCTCCTACCTCTAGTTCGCTAGACAATTCAGAATATAAATTTCCAAGAAGTGGTTTGAATGTAAATCCTGCTCCTGCTTGAAGACTTAGGAACTCCGTAAAACCCTTTTCAACCTCAAAAAATTGCCATCCATTAATGAAAGCTGAAGGACTGGTTTTAAGTATAAACCCTGTTAGAGAAGTTGCAACATCACTGTCATCACCTGTATCATCACCGAATTCAATTATTTGAACATCGTTGTTCTTTTTCTTCTTTTTGTCACGTTGCGCAAAAGCAGTTGTAGAACAAATAAACAAAATCAACGTTGTTAGAATAATAAACTTATTATGCATATCTTTATTTAATTATTAATTACTAAATTCTGACAATAACCACACGGTTTTTTTTAGAATTTAAATATACAATATTATGAAACATAAAATCTTTTTTTTACTCCTATTTATTGGATTCAGTTTACCGTCGTTTGCACAATATACTGTTAAATTCAGTCCAGAATATAAACTTGCCAAAAGAAAATCATTACAAGGTCATCTGCATTCAAATTCAACAGGACACTATATGTATTTTAAGGAATTAAAACCAAAGTCCCCTCTTATATTTGAAAAGTATGACTCGAAATTTAAACAAGTCTATAGTAAGGAATTTGTTACAAACAAAAAGAATATTTATAGTCTAAGCATGAAATATTTCAAGGATAAATTTGCTTGGCTCCAAGCTGAACGAAATAAATCTGATGATTACATTCAATACTATATCACGCCGATCGACATGAACGGAAAAGCATCAAAACCAAAAAAGATTGCAAGGTTTGTCTACAAAACAAAAAAGGATTATCCAACAAGCCGTTGGTATATTTCAAAAGACACGACCAAATTTCTTTTTATGGCCGACACTGATAGAAATAATAAAAAAGAAAATTATGAAGCCTATGTCTCTATTCTAGACAATGATTTCAATAAACTCTATGACAAAAAAATAAAACTTCCTTACAGTGAAAAAAGAGTGGACATAGAATCAGTAACGGTTACTGAATTAGGAGAAGTGTTTTTCGTTGCCAAAATATATGAAGACAACAAAAAGAAAGAAAGCCGAAGAGGTAAAGGCAATAAAAGAGCTCCTGCCTATGACATGAAGCTTTACAAAATAGATAAGGATACTGATAAAACCCAAGCTTTTGAATTAAAACTAGAAGATGCTTTTGTGAAAGGAATAAAACTAGAAGTAGATAATTCTGATGATATCGCTTGTGTCGGTTTTTATGGAGACAGTAAAAATGGACCTTTACAAGGTGTTTTTTATTTGAAATTATCTTCTAAAGATGGAAATATTGAGTTTGCCAACAAGCGTAGATTTACTCCAAAAGAATTAGACGCATTTGGTAAAAAAGGTACTACTAAAGACAAAAAAAGTAATGATGTCGGTTTGAATAGTCGATTTGTATTTAACAAAATACTGATTCAAGATAACGGAGAAATTTTTGTTTCTGCAGAGGAAAATTATTCATACACCGTGACTAGTTCTTCACAAAATGGTACTTACACAACCACTTACTATGTCAGTAATTCTATTGTTGTGATAAACATTGGATCTGATGGTGTTGTGAGCAATGTCACTTTAATTCCTAAGAAACAGAAAATGCAATCAACTACCTATCAAAAGTATGCTACCTTAAAATCAAAAGACAAAATTTATTTTGTTTACAATGATGATAAAGATAATTTGAAAAGAAACATTACAGATCCGGATAAATACAAAAGAGTGAGTAGTGCAAAAGATTGTATTGCCGTAATGACTACGATCGATAAAAATGGAAAAATTAAGAAAAAAGAACTCTTCAATAAAAAAGAAGCAAAGTCATTGTTAATGCCAAGCAGAAGTTCGCAAATAAGTGAAAATGAGCTGTTCTTTTTTAATAGCAAACCTAATATGTTGGGAAAAAATACTTTTAGGTTTGGAATTATTAGTGTAGAGTAATAAATATCGATTATTTATTTTTCACAGACCACCAAGTCATCCCGATACCCCGACCCCGAAAACTTTCGGGTTTCGAGGTCGAGAGACTTGGTGGTTTTTTATTACAACTAAATTTATATAAAAACCAAATTATCATTCGACAACTCCTCTTCTCCATTAAATCGATAAGCACATAAATACCCATCTTTTGCGACAGAATAGTCAAGACAACAAACGTTATTTCGATACAAGTTTGGCTCTCCTTTCAACCAATAATGACCAAAGAAAATAGGCTTCTCCTCTTCTTTATAGTAATCTGATTCCGTCTGTAGAAATTTGTTTTCATCAATCTCGATATCCTCAATAATGCTCAAATTTTTGATACTTGTTTTTTGAGTATCTAACCACCACTTCAATCTTATATCAAATCTTTCGGTTCCATCTTTATCCAAAAAACTTTGCCCTTCTGGTAATGCAATTTCTTTTCCTTTACAAGTAATTTCTACTGCTTTATATAATTCTGAATCTTTATTGACCAACTCCAAATACTGATCATCACTTAACACTCCATTTCCGGTCAATCGTTTTAAAGTCTTGATCGAACGATCATCGTATGTCGCATGTACCGCTCTAAAGGATTCCTGTTCAATAAACAATGGCAAGGTTTTAAACCAAGCTATTGCATCATCATATCCTTTCTGATTGCCATGGTATTGCAAGAGCGTTGTAGAATGTTGTTTGAAATTTTTAACAGTATGTGGCCGGAGATACCCATTTTTGACAAGTGTATTGAAACCAATCGCATTGTGTTCGTGGTTCCCACACACTGCAAAAGCATCACCTGCCTCCACCATCGCTCTAGCGATCTCCACTACTGCTGGATTATGCGGTCCTCTGTCAATAAAATCACCGACAAATACTACTTTCCGACTACTATGTCGATAGCCTTTGCCTTTTACCCCGTATTCCATTTTTAGGAGGAGTTGTCTTAATTTGTCGGCGTATCCGTGGATGTCGCCAATGAAGTCTAGTTGCGTCATTTGTTTGTTAGTTTATTTATTTATTTGTTTTTGAACCTAAGAATGTCATTACTAAATTCCCCTATTTTTAATTCAACTTAATGTTATAAAAATTACCGGTGAACGGTAGAACGGTGAACGGTTGACGGTTGACGGTGAACGGCGATACGCGAGGAGTACGCGAGTTCACGCACTCATCGCGTGTCCCCCGTTCACCGTTCCCCGCCGTTCCCCGTCAACCGTTCCCCGTCCCCCATCCCAAACTTATCATTTATTTATTCAAACTTTTTTGACAGACAAGTCCGTATCGTTTTTAGCACCGTGACGTTTGTAGCTCGGTTGCTGACCTGGTCGGTCTCTTGATACAATAATATAACATGGTTTTAGTGGGAATAGTTCCCAACAACGGTGAACGGTTGACCGTAAACGGAGCTCGCGAAGAGTGTGTATACTCACGTGCTCCAAGCGTACTCCCCATTTACCGTCAGCCGTTCACCGTCAACCGTCGCTATCAAGTATTAATAGCCCATTTCTTTTTCTAATAATTTCTATTCCACTATATTCGCATTTCAATTGAGACACATATATTATGGTAGAAAATTTAATTACACTCGCACTATTGGTATTGCTTCAAGCCGTTCTTGGTTTTGACAATCTTTTGTATATATCACTAGAATCCAAAAGAGCACCAGCAGACAAGCAAAAATGGGTACGACAAGTAGGGATCGGCTTAGCCATCTTTTTGAGAATTGCTTTGCTTTTTATTTTGGTGAATTTGATAGAAAAATTCCAAAATGAATTGTTCGGTTTTAAATCCACTTTTATTGAAGGACATTTCAACGGACATAGTTTGATTGTTTTGGCCGGTGGTATTTTCATTATGTACACGGCGATGAAAGAAATCTGGCACATGATGTCTTTGCACGAACATGATGCAACAGAAGAGAAAAAAACAGCTTCTGTAAATTCCGTACTTTTTATGATCATCATCATGAATTTAGTTTTCTCCTTCGACTCTATTTTGAGTGCCATTGCATTGACCGATGTGTTTTGGGTAATGGCTGCAGCTATCGTCATCAGTGGTGTTTTGATGATCGTGATGGCAGAAGTGGTCTCCAATTTTTTGCAGAAAAATCGAATGTATGAAGTGCTTGGTCTCTTCGTCCTCTTCGTCGTAGGTATCATGTTAATTACAGAAGGTGGTCACCTCGCTCACCTCAAGATTTTTGGTAACGAAATCGTTCCAATGAGTAAAACCACTTTCTATTTTATTCTTTTTATTATGGTACTGGTGGATATTGTGCAAGGTCGTTATCAAAAGAAGATTACTATGGAGAAGAATCGGGAGGAAGGATTGAAGGAAGGGGCTTAGGATTTTTTGGTTTTTGATGTCCTCAGCAAAGAGAAATATATTGAAAACCCCCAGGTAAAATTTTTACTTGGGGGTTTTATACTTGACATGATATCTTTATTGTTTTAATCAAAGTCATTTTTCCTTTGATTTCTCTATCGCATTTTCAATGTTTTTCAAATCAGTTTCATCGGCTAGTTTAGCGTTATACTCTTTTCTTTTAGTATTAAATTCAGAATAAATTGCTCTAACATTATTTTCCATTTGAGCTTTACTAATACTTCCACCATCTAATAAAATTCTCATGTCGTTGAATTCAAGCATTTTATTTACATTTTCTTTCCAAAATTTCACAGTAAGGTCCTCCCTATTCTTTGCTCTTAATTCAGCAGTTTCCAAGAATATTACCGTTAATCTATTGAGACTATCAATTTCATCTTCAGTTAGATAATTTTTTGCTGTGAAAATATCCTGCTTGCGAACAACAGAACCTTTCCATGAAGTAAGTGCCATGTTAGGTTTATCAGAATTTGCTCTTGACATTACAATCTCTGCAGCAGTTTTTTCCGTAACAGCAAATAGCAGTTTATTTTGTGTTTCTGCAAAAAACATTTGAGTTGCTTTATCAGTAGCATCATAATCACTACTTAGCGCAAAAAGTTCACGCACTTTTTGATAAAATCTTTTTTCTGAGGCACGTATATCGCGAATTCGTGCAAGCAATTCATCAAAGTAATCTGGTCTTCCATCAGGATTTTTTAAACGATCGTCATCCATGACAAACCCTTTGATCATAAATTGTTTCAAATTTCGATTAGCCCATATTCTAAACTGTATTCCTCGCTTACTTCTCACCCTAAATCCAATCGCAAGAATCATATCTAAAGCATAAAAAGTCACTTCATAATTCTTCCCATCATCAGCAGTTGTAAAGTATTTCTTTACAACTGGATCTTGAGATAACTCCTTATCTTCCAATATGTTAGCTATATGCTGACCAATGTTTTGTTTAGAGGTGTCAAAAAGTTCCGCCAGTTGATTTTGATTCATCCATACATCACCGTCTTTGGCGTAAAGCACAACAGATGCTTTTCCATCGGTAGTATTGTAGATGATTATGTTCTGGTCTTGCATTACTTATTCTTTTAATTCTATAAGTACAATCTACTAAAATTAAATATGGTATCTAATTTTGGAGTTATAAATTCTATAAACCACCAATTTCGTTGTTGAAAATTGTAAATTATATTTTAAATAATTTACATATATTATTTATTTCTTCTTGAATAATAAGTATTTTAGCAGAACCTACACTTTAGCAACCTAACAGGATAAAAACTACTACCCCGCTCAAATCATTTCAAAATTTGTTTTGTGGTATGTATTATACGTTTTCAAACACAACAACTTGGAGACGCTACTTATTTATTTCGGAATCATTAAAACTACTACCCCATGAAAAAGATAATTGTCTTTTTACTTTTTTGCTGTATTTATAATGTTGGATTTTGTATCGAGAAATATTATCATAATAATTATAACGGTAAAGAAGTACTTACAAAGAAAAAAATGATCGAAAAAGATGATCTCCTTTTATCACCAATTACATACACACAAATTCATGTACTGAGCAATGAACAAACAAAATCTGAATTACAGAAAATTGAACAAGAAGTTGGAGGATCAGTCTTTCAAATTGAAACAAATAAAGGCTTCCATATACTTATTGATCCAACAAAACAACTGGGTATAACTAATCTCAATGAAAGATCAGAGAGTCCTCATTCTTACGTAGCAAAGGGAAGCGACATATCAGTTGCAAAGCCAATAACAAAAACAATTTACAAGGTTAGACCAAGTCCTCCTGGGTTACCTCCTGAATCAAATAATCCAAGCACACCACCAAATACAATTACTCCATCGGAAAAAGAAAGATTATGGGATAAATCAGCATTTTATAAAATTCAAATAATGGCTTCTTCCTCGAAAATTTCCAAGTCTGAGTTAGATAGGATTCAAGACTTTATCTCTATTAACTTAGTAGAAGAACCAAACTCAAATTCAGCCATATATTCATTCAGGTACGTAACTGCAAAAACTTTCTCTTCGAAAGCTCAAGCAAAAGAGGTAGTTAAAAGATTAATATCCAATTCTCCTATAAAGGATTGTTTTATTGTTTCGTACGATACAAATAATACTAGACTTAACTAATGATAGACATTGCTAAAAATATTTTCAAAACGATATGGAAGATTTTGTGTCATATTCACAAGAACATTTCCCACATTCATAAATACATTGCGATTATTGGAATACTGGTGACTGTTTGGTTCGCTTATGAAGCAAGAAGTTTAAAAATTAAATATGGGGAAAATAAAGAAATGGTTGCTCTATTTACTAAGGAGTTTCGAGAATCCAAAAAACCTTTTCTCCAAGCTGACATTAATTGGATAAATTGCAAGGAGGGAGAACCATGTAATCAACTCAATATTGAATTTACAAACTCTGGTGGAAATCTTTACAATCTTAAAAATGTAGCTCTACCAGGATTTAAGGAATACACTGATATAAGACGCCATTTCCCCTCAGGTAGCACTTTTAATCAAAATATCACAATAAAACGGATCAACATAGATCAATTAGTTGGACTTTATAAGTTCACATACAATGATGGGATCAAACGTGAATTTGAGCAAATACTAGAGTTCTCAAAGAATGCAAACCTTACACTAAAAGCAGAATTTCTTACCCCAAAACTAACTGGAGATATTAATAAAACATCCCCTATCTTACAAGCAAATAAAACAGACTAAACTAACTGAGACAATAATGACAGAACAAAACCAACACCTCCAACAAAAACTATGGGACATCGCCAACGAACTCAGAGGCAAAATGGACGCCGACGACTTCAGAGATTACATCCTTGGTTTTATCTTTTACAAATACCTGAGTACGAAGATGGATTTGTATGCCAATGAAATATTGAAACCAGACAAACTGACTTTTCAAGATCTTGAAGGACATAAAAAAGAAGAGGAATATATGAGTGCGGTGAAAGAAGCGGCACTTGATGCGTTGGGATTTTTCTTAAAACCATCGGAGTTGTTTAGTGAACTAGCAAGACGTGGGAATGCTGGTGGAAAAAATAAATTTATCCTCGGTGACTTGGCGAAAGTATTGGCGGGTATCGAGCAAAGTACGATGGGTGCGGAAAGTGAAGAAGATTTTGGAAATCTATTTGAAGACTTGGATTTGACCAGTAGTAAGTTGGGGAAATCTGAAAATGATAAGAATGAACTCATCGTCAAAGTACTCTCCCACTTGGATGAAATCGATTTTGATATCGCCAATGATGAAAGTGATGTACTTGGTGATGCATATGAATATCTGATTGGACAATTTGCGAGCGGTGCAGGAAAAAAAGCGGGGGAATTTTATACGCCACAACAAGTAAGTAAAGTGTTGGCAAAACTGGTGACGGTCGGAAAAAAGAAATTGAAAAATGTCTATGACCCTACTTGTGGATCTGGATCGTTGTTGCTACGGGTAGCACGAGAGGTAAAAGAAGTCGCTGGTTTTTATGGACAAGAAAAAAATCCAACAACGTACAACCTGTGTCGCATGAACATGATCATGCACGATGTACATTACAAACGTTTTGACATCAAAAATGAAGACACACTGGAAAGACCACAACACATCGATTTGCGTTTTGATGCCATCGTTGCCAATCCACCTTTTTCTGCCAAGTGGAGCGCAAGTCCATTGTTTATGACCGATGATCGCTTTTCGGCTTATGGAAAATTAGCACCAAAAACAAAAGCAGATTTTGCCTTTTTACAACACATGATTCACCAACTCGATGACAAAGGAACCATGGCGATTGTATTGCCACACGGTGTGCTGTTTCGTGGTGCAGCGGAAGGACATATCCGTGAGTTTTTGATCAAGGAAAGAAATTATCTCGACACCGTCATTGGATTGCCTGCCAATATCTTTTATGGAACTAGTATCCCGACTTGTATATTGGTATTGAAGAAAAAACGAGAAAACGAAAAAGATGTGTTATTTATTGATGCCAGTCAGCATTTTGAAAAAATAAAAACACAAAATCATCTTCGGGAAGCGGATGTTGAAAAAATCATCACCACCTACAAAGAAAGAACTGCAGAAGACAAATACAGTCATGTCGCCACCATCGCAGAAATCGAAGAAAATGATTACAATCTCAACATCCCAAGATATGTCGATACTTTTGAAGAAGAAGAACCAGTGGACTTGGAAGCAGTAGCAAAAGAAATTAAATCCATCAATAAAGAGATGGTCAAAACCGACAAGGAAATTGCTGGATTTTGTAAAGAGTTGGGAATTGAAGCTCCTTTTTAATTGGAAAAACCTATTTTCAATAGCTAAATTCAACAATACATTAACATTCATTCGCTTTTGGCGGATTTAAAATATATAAAATGGTTAAAACGGAAAATAAGAAGGGGAAGAAAAAGAAGAAAGTGGGACCTGGATTGAGATTTAGAGACTTTGCAGATAATATACAGGTAATAAATCTAGAACAAATTGCTGAATTTAAATCTGGAGGAACACCATCTAAGGAAAATGATAAATTTTGGGATGGAGATATTCCTTGGATAAGTGCGGTATCTATGCGTGGAAAATATTATTCAAAATCTGAAAGGACAATAACATTGGAGGGATTAAAAAATGGATCAAAACTTTCTTTAAAAGGTAGCATCTTAATTTTAGTTAGAGGTAGTATGTTGTACAATAAAATTCCCGTGGGAATAACCTCAAAAGATGTCGCATTTAATCAAGATTTAAAATCAATAACATTAAATGATCTATCTAATTCAGAGTTTTTATATCAATGGTTTTCAGCAAAACAACACTTTTTGCTAAGTAAAGTAGTTGGAACTGGAATTGGGGCTGGGAAACTAGATATGGATGATATTAAAAAACTTAAAATCAACCTCCCATCCCTACCCGAACAAAAAAAAATAGCCACCTTCCTCTCCGCCATTGACAAAAAAATACAACAAGTCAGCCGCAAAAAAGCCTTATTGGAGGAATATAAAAAAGGCGTGATGCAACAGATTTTTAGTCAGGAGATTCGGTTTAAGAAAGAGGATGGGGGAGCGTTTGAGAAGTGGGAAGAGAAGCGATTAGGGGAGTTTTTAATTCCTACAATTAGAGAAGTAAATAAACCCAAATCAAATTATTTAGCAATAGGTATTCGAAGCCATTGTAAAGGAACATTTCAAAAACCTAATTTTGATCCGAATAAAGTTATGATGGAAAAGCTTTTTGAGGTAAAAGAAAATGACCTAATAGTCAATATTACTTTTGCTTGGGAAGGTGCAATAGCAAAAGTTAAGAAAGAAGATGAGGGAGGTTTAGTTTCTCATAGATTTCCTACATACACCTTTAATAGAGAAATAGCCATTCATGAATACTTCCAATTTGTTTTTATTCAAAAAATATTTCGCTTTCAGTTAGATGTAATTTCACCTGGTGGAGCTGGCCGAAATAGAGTTATGAGTAAAAAAGAATTTTTAAAACTTAAATGGGAAATGCCTAGTGTGCCTGAGCAGAAAAAAATAGCTAATTTCCTTATTACTCTAGACCAACGAATCAAAAAAGTATCCGACCAGATTACCCAAATGGAAAACTTTAAAAAAGGCTTATTGCAACAGATGTTTGTGTGAAAAATAGAAATAAAATGACAGAAAACCCATTTGAATTATTGCTAGATACTTATGAAGAGGAGTCAGAAGAATTTTATAATAAGATCACAAAAAAAATAAAATATATTCCTTCGACTTCTTCTGTAGGACAAGCTAAACATAAAATACTCAAAAGTGCCTTTGCTTATATGTG
>CALDGQ010000009.1 GCA_937941765.1 uncultured Saprospiraceae bacterium | reverse complement strand
GACAATTAAGCATGAAATTCGTTAATATACGTGTATACTCGCGTACTCAACTTCTACATTCTGCGGTTCCCTGTCTGCTTTGACGGCAGTCAGGCAGGCTTGTTCGATATTTTGCGGTTCAATTTCGTTTTCGCACAGTCTAACGTGCATCCCTTCCTTTTTCAGAAAAGGCAAGGGACGTCCAGCTTGCTGGTACAGGGATGGATCCCACGAAACAAAATCAAAACATCCCTTCCGGCAACTCCACCAAAACCACCTCTTTATCCTCATCCACTTCCAAAATAAAATGCTCATTAAGCGGAATCAAAACAACTTCATTTCCATGTTTCACAACAGCCATTTCTTGTTGAGGATAAGCTTCAATAGCTTCAATAATACCAATTTCTCCTTGATTAGAATCAACCATTAGGTAGTCAATTAATGCACCATATTCCAGATCACTATATTCATCACTTTCAAGGTGAGCAGGATCGATATCAGAAATTCTAAGAAATATTTCTTTTGAATTAAAGCGATGTGCGGCTTCTTTGCTTGCAATATCTTCCAATAAAATAACAGGGTGATTACCGGTCTTTACAGATTGAAGAAAATAAGGTAAATGTTTTCCTTTCTCTACAAAAAAAACGGCTGATGCCTTTTCGAGATCAGAAAAAAAAGCTGATTGAATATCCACTTTTATTTCACCTTTAACTCCAAAAGTTTTTAATGTATGACCTATAGAAATGAAATCCATGATTGAATATTGGATTTAATTATAGTCAATGACCGTTTGCTTTAGAATATAACCTTTCTCGGCTTTTAATTCCCAAGGTTTGGTTTGATCAATTTCTTGTGTATCCAAAATCCACATTTCCTTTTCAACCAAACCTACTCCTTTCGCATATTTTTCAGTGACTTGACGAAGTTCGATTAGATTTTCACTATCTGCATGAGAGATAGTAGTCACTTCATCAAAAAATAATCCATTGATACTTGCGGGTTGACCTAACAATGTTAACTCGGAAGTCCAATTTTTAAAAACTTCAATACTTTCACCTGCAATCGGAATAATTGTACCATTATCAATATAGAGATTTCCATTCCAAGTGGCATCTGCTGCAAGTGGGAATACCATTTTGATGTAACGTAAATTTTCTTCTACTCGTTCAGCTTGAAATTCTGTTCGTTTAGAAACCCAAATATCTTTAATCTCCCAAGCATCATTGAGGTTTGCTTTTTCCGAACGTTCAATTCTATAAATCAAGTCTCCTTCACTATCTCTTAAAGTATCTGATACTTCTTCCAAAACATAGGAAGTAGAATTTAAAATTGCAGTAGAATTTCCATCTACATCAAAAATAGTGGAGTCTACTTGATAGGAAATATATTTTCCAATTTCAAGTGGAAAATATTCTACACCTTGAATGACATTTTCCAAATCTTCTGTAACAGTAGATTCACTACAACCGAAATTTGTCGCGATTAATGTAAATAAAAATAGAAATGAAAAAGTTGAAATTTTATTCATCTTGGGAATTTGAGATTTAAAAGTAAGAGGGAAAGTATTAAAATTTGCGACCACTTCGAATCAATCCTCCTCCAATAACATGATCGCCTTCATAGAAAACGGCAGATTGTCCAGGAGCGACTCCTTTTACGTTGGCATAAAATTCTACACCTACTGAGTTACCGTCATTTTTAAGAACGCTCAAAGTACCTGGGTCATTGTATCGAATTTGAGTGACTGCTTCCAATCCATCAGGAATTGTAGGATATTTCATCGAATTAATCTCCCCTACTGTCATACCATTACGAAGCAATTCATCAACAGTTCCAAGAATCACTTTGTTTTGATCTGGCTGAATTTCAGTGACATACATCGGTTCTCCAAAAGCTAGTCCCAATCCACGTCGTTGACCAATCGTGTAAAACGGATAGCCTTTATGTTTTCCAAGAATTTCTCCATCTTTGTTGACAAATAATCCGCCATCGACTCTTTCTTCCAATCCTTCTACTTTTCTTTTTAAGAATCCGCGATAATCATTGTCCGGAACAAAACAAATTTCATAACTCTCCCCTTTTTTAGACAAATCTTTATATCCCCAATCATATGCCATCTGGCGAACTTCCGGTTTGGTATAACCTCCTAATGGAAACATAGATCGATTCAAACATTCTTGAGAAAGCCCCCATAAAACATAAGATTGATCTTTGTGTGTATCTTTTGATTTGATGATAAATTTGCGATCCAAATGCGATCCTATTTTCGCATAATGACCTGTAACAATAAATTCGCAATCTAAAGCATCCGCTCTTTTTAGTAGTGCACTCCATTTAATATGTGTATTACACAAAACACATGGATTCGGTGTACGTCCGGCCATATATTCATCTACGAAATTGTCGATAACATAATCTCCAAATTCAGAACGAATATCGAAAATGAAGTGATGAAATCCTTTGTCGACGGCAACTTGACGGGCATCATTAATCGAATCTAGGCTACAACATCCTGTCTCTTTGGAACTACCTCCTGAGTTGGCATAGTCCCATGTTTTCATAGTGATTCCTATGACTTCGTATCCTTGTTCGTGCATCATCATGGCAGCAACAGTGGAATCAATTCCACCACTCATTGCGACCAATACTTTTCCGTGCTTACTCATTTTATTAACTCATTTTAAAAAGCTTAATAAAAGTACAAAAAAAGAGGGGTTATTGTTCCAATGTCATACCGATAATGTCCGTAGATAAGGTATTAGATTTTGTGTCGAATTTTTTAAAATCAAGGTAAAAAACGGAGAGGTAGTAATTTATCACAAATATTTTCAACCTTCCATCGGCGACAGGTCGGCGATGATATTCTGAAATTATATCAAAATATATATGACATATTCATAGATAACCGGTATCACACATAGAAGGTTGGTTTTTAATGTATTAATCACTAATTTTGAATGGACTAGGTATACTACAGCAACACTATAAAACATAAATCGTTATGAAAACTTCACTTAAATTTTTCTTATCGCTCTCATTTTCAATTTTAGCATTGACTGGATTTTCTCAAGAATTCGGAATGGCATCCTATTATGCGGACCAATATCATGGCAAAAAAACAGCTAGCGGTGAATTATATGACAAAACAAAAATGACTTGTGCGCACAAATCATTGCTGTTTGGATCTATAGTTCGGGTTACTCGTTTAGACAACAACAAGTCAATTGAAGTCAGAGTAAATGATCGAGGTCCATACATCAAAGGACGTATTGTTGATTTGTCAGGAATTGCTGCTAAAGAATTAGGCATCTTAACTATTGGGGAAGCCAAAGTAAAAGTAGAATTGTTGAAAAAGAAAATGGCCGCCCCACCTGTCAAAGCGCCTGTTGTGGTTACCAAAAAACCAGCACCAAGGAAAGAGGTAGTATTAACAGATAAAGGAAATACTAAAAAAGATAATTTCAATATTGAAAAAGGTGATGTCAAACAACCTGTTGTCAAAACAGAAATGCCAATTGTAAAAACAACAACAGCTCCAGTTACGACAGCAGCTCCAACATCTTACAATCAAGTTGCAGAAAGAGTGACCAGAAAAAACTATAGTGACTTTGATTTGTATTCTATCAAAGTGGAACGTCCAGTAAAACAAGGATTTGGTGTGCAAGTATCTTCATTGTTAGATTATAAGAATGTAATGCGTTTGGTGGCACAACTCCAAGAAAGCAATTATGATGAAGTGATGATTAGTGTTGAGCAAAATGATGCTGGAAAAACAAAGTACAAAGTAATCGTAGGTCCTTTTGCTGATAAAATTAGCGCCAAAAATGCTTTAAAGAAATTAAAGAGAAAGAAGCATGATGGGTTTGTTATTATGTTGGAAAATTTAGTTCATTAGGATTAAAAAAACCTTTCGTAACATTTAGAAATTAAGGGTATTTAGGAAATCATAAATTTCTTAATTCTCTTAATTTCTTAACTATCTTAATGGTTCAACAAATTCAAAAGTTTTTCCAAGTACTTCAGATCTCCAACACGTTGATAAACTACCTGTTCTGCCATTTCATACTTGTGAGCTCGGGTTTCCATTTTGCTTTTGATAAAGCTTCTCAATTCTACAGTTGAAAGATTTTCCAACAATGGCCTATTTCGCTGACCTTCTTTTAATCTTTGTAACAACAGATTCTTGGATGTTTTTAAATAGATCGTTTTCCCATTTTCATTCATCCACTGCATATTGTTATAGAAACAGGGAGTTCCACCTCCACAAGCGATGACAACGTTTGTTTTTTTTTGGAGACTTTCCAAGTACTTTTTTTCAATTTGTCGAAATCCTTTTTCATTTTTGGTTGCGAATATATCGGAAATAGACTGACCTTCCTTTTTTTCGATTAAATGGTCTAGATCAATAAAATCCATATTTAACTTGGAAGCCAATCGCTTGCCATAAAACGATTTACCTGAACCCATAAAACCGATAAGAAAAATCTTCATGTTAACTAGTTTGAAATGTATGATGTATGTTGCTATGACATAAGATATGACCTCATCTGTGCATATGAGAAATTCGTGAATATGTAATAACGATCAGATCATAAAACATACATCTTCAACTCATACATCAATTATTTAAAGGTAATTAAATTATAGAAACACCAACCAGTTTCCAATTTCGTTTTTTAGGCTAAAAATATTAGTTTTGTAGCTCAATGAAGTATATAATTTCAATCAGTATTTTCGTGTTTATTTTGTCAGCTTGTGTTTCAGACGAACCACGTCCTGGCAAAATGATTCAAGGCATAAAGACGGAAGGAAAGCAAAGTAATGCAGATATTATTCGCAATCCGATAACTTTGGATGGAGAACTAGACACGATAAATGTTGCGAAAATTCAGTTTGAAGAAACGAGATATAATTTCGGGACTGTAAATGAAGGCGATATTGTAAAGCATCTGTTCAAGTTTAAAAACACTGGTAAAATACCGCTTATCATTTCAAACGCTCGTTCTACTTGTGGCTGCACAGTCCCTGTATGGCCGAGAGCACCTATTGAGCCTGGTAAAGAAGGGGAGATTTCAGTAAGATTTGATACAAAATCTAAGCCCAACAAACAAAGTAAACCAGTTACCATAACTGCAAATACGTATCCTAGAGAAACTACAATTCATGTATCCGGATTTGTCACACCAAAATCAAAAAACTAAACTAAAAGAAAGGAATCAACTATGAGTATTCTAACAATTGTATTGCAAGCAGGAATTCCTGAAGCATTGATGCAATCATGGCCATTGATCATGATTATTTTTGTGTTTTATTTCTTCTTGATTCGACCTCAAACGAAAAAGGCAAAAGAGCAAGAAGGTTTTGTTGGCTCAATGGAAAAAGGAGATGAAGTAGTGACTGCAAGTGGAATCATTGGACGCATCAACAAAATGGATGAACATACCGTTACCCTACAAATTGATACGAAGACCTTTATAAGAGTTACTAAAAATTCTATCTCAAAAGAAATGACTGAATCGGTTAGCGCCGCATTGAATGAACCTGTCAAAAGCTGATATATTAAAATTCCTAAAAACCGATCGGGCGATCTTAGTGCTTTGCATTGTGGCCGCGATGATTTTTTGGTTGACCAACAAAATGTCTGAAACGTTCCAATCGGAAGGTGAAGTAGCATTAAAGTTTGAAATACCGCCAGGTACTGTGATGACCTCTGCTCTCCCAAAATCTATCAAAGTAATGTATGAAGGTACAGGTTGGGACTTACTTCGTAATAAACAATTGAATGAAGTCAAAATTGAGGTGCTTAACCGAAGAACCCTTTTTACAAAAGATCAAATAATTGATTTAGTAAAACAATACAATCCCGGAAATGTAACCATCGATGATATCAATGTCTCTTATTTTGATGCAATCTTGGCAGAACAATTCCAAAAACGGATTCCTATTGAATTAAAGGAAGACATTAAATTAGTCGATCAGTATTTTCTAAAATCCATTCAATTGGTGCCAGATAGTGTGACAATTTCAGGACCACAGGAATTAATTGATCCTATCACAAAGTGGGAAACTCAAGTTGTCAACTTAAAAAACTTAAAAAATTCTACTGAAACTAAAATTGGCTTAAAAAAATTAAGTGAAATTGATAATGAACAAATCATTGCTTTTTCTCCAAATGAAATTCAAGTCAATTTGGAAGTGGAACAGTACACGGAGAAATCATTATTTATTCCTATTAAAATTGTCAATGGCCCTGATAGCTTGAAAATTTTCCCTGACAAGATAAAATTAGACTGTAAAGTAAGTTTAAACGATTATGATAGAATCAGTTTCCGAGATTTTGAAGCCCAAGTCAATTTAAAAGATGTGGTTTTGGATGCTGAGAATAATACCATTCCAGTTCTTTTAACTACTCAACCTCCTAATGTTTCCAATATTCGATTTAATCCTAAATCTGTCGAATTTTTCTTTATCCAAAAATTGGAAACTGCAGGAAAATAGAGCCCATTAAATTTGTCTATAAATCCGCACAAAGTATTCAATTCCAGTTATTTATAAATCGTCACTCATTCCTCTGACAGAAAATTTCGTACTATTCAAATTTCAGTGCATTATTGATTATTAAATTGCTTGTAATTTTTATCAATATAAAAACACATTGTTAGATTCAAATCTTTATTAAGCACCGTTCCTTAAAAGACCTAATATCGATCTCTTGTCATTCAATTCTCACACTCAAAATAGTGACATGCAAATCCCCATTTTGATTGCAAAAATCAAGTTTTACCAAAATCAATCCTCAAATACAACTAATAGTTAATTTTAACACTTACATAATTATTTGATAACCAGATCTATAAGTTTTCATATCCACATTTATTCTTATATGTGGCATTGATATTGCCTTATCAAGATTTACAAAGGCTTGTTATACAAACATGTTTTAATTTAATAGATCAAACCGAAGCACATTAGTATTTTGATCAGTTAGATTAGATATGTAATCAATGAATTTGCAATCTGGTATTGTAAAGAAAAAAACTAATGTGAATCGGATAATATCAAAGACGTTTTACTGGGTTGGTCAAAGAAGATCTTCCAAGCAATTAGTTGTTGGAACTATACTATTTAGCCTTTCCTTTACCTTACTTGCTACACTAGTAATTCCTGTATCATTTAGCATATTCAACCACATAACGAATATTTCAACCATTTTTTCAAATAAAAGCGGTGGGTCATTAGTGATTCTACCAGCTTCCAACATTGTAATTCCCCCCGTATCATCATCTCCAGTAATTGTAAATAATTGCTCGTGTCCAGCAGGGGCAACCTCATATGCAAATATAACTGCGGGCCATACGGTTCCAGTTGGAGAAGTGCATTGCTTAACAGGCGATGTTGTCCTAAATGCAAACAATGATAACATTTTTCTAAATGGTACTTTATACATTGTCGATGGCGCAAACCTTGAAATAAATGGACATATTTCAGGAACAGGAACAATTACGATATGTGAAAACTCAAGATATTTTCAAGATGCAACTTCAATTAATCCAGTAGATTTTAATAATTATGGAATCCTTGAAATGTGTGCAAGTGTCATAAATGTTAATACCCTTTCAATTGGTTCTAATTCACTTTCCACATTTAATAGCTCAGATACAAATATAAGCCTTTTGAGTTTTTCTGGGAATGCTGGAGAATCAGCCAATTTATGGATCCAAGCTTTTACATTAAATGGGGCAGGAAGTGGTGGTGTTTGTATTCCCGGTGCGACAAATGATATGATCATCCAATATAATAACCCCATTTTTACTCCTACTTGTGGAATAGATTGCAATGGTTGTCCAGAGTTGTCTACTATCACAACCACTTGTAATGATGGTTCTGTTGAAGCAGCTTATATAGCACTTCAACCACCTCCAGTTGAAATATGCGGTAATGGAATTGATGATAATAACGACGGCAGAATAGATGAACCTTACCCTGGAGGTGTTGAAGATCATTTACAACTTTGGTTAAGAGCTGACGTGGGTACTAACACTACAACTACATTCGGACCAGTAACAAGTTGGGCCGACCAATCAATCAATCAGTATTCAGCAGATGCGGATGTAAATTCTACTGATGACCCACTTTATACAAACGATGTGATTAATTTTAACCCTGCAATTTCATTTGATGGAATCTATAATGATGATTACTCTGATGGATTGCATCTTGGTGCAGATTATATTTATTCTACTAATGCTGGGATTCACATTTTTACAGTATTAAGACCATTAGCAGCATCCACCCAGTATCATCATCCATTTAATTTCGGAGGTACTTTGAGTGGTTATGGTTTTGCATGGTCATTGAACAATAGTCGAACAATGACTCCAACGCTTCATGGAGGAGCCAGTAGTTTTCACCAGCACTCTTCAGGAAGTGTTACTTCATTGGTAGAATTTGATGTTGAATTTAATAACGCCCAACATATTTACAGAGATGGTAATCTATTGCAAACAGATTTGATTCCTAGTTTAAATCAACTAACTGCAACGGAGATAGATGAGAGTGCCGTATATGGTGATTCATTGATGGGACCCGTTTCAATTGGAAGAAAATCTTCAAGTCAGTATCTGGATGATAATAGAATCTTTAGTGGATTCATTACTGATATTTTGGTTTTCAACGATACCTTATCTCAAGTGGAAAGAGAAAAAGTTAATTCTTATTTAGCTATTAAAAATGGATTAACGCTTCCTCATAACTTTTATTTATCTGACGGAACTTTGATAAAAGATGTAACTGATGGATATGCAAATGACATCGCTGGAATTGCTGTAGATTCTTGCGGAGGTTTGGATCAAAGACAATCAAAATCAGAAAATACATCTTCTATTGTTGCTGTTGCCAATGGTACTTTGGCTAGTACTAATCAAACAAATACCTCCTCATTTCCATTGGACAAAACTGCACTTGTTTGGGGTCACAACGGAGCCGCTCAAAACGGTTCCTGGTCAGGTACCAATTATAATATTCCTAATGGAGGATATTTAGGAGTTGATCGAGTATGGAAATTTGATGAGACAAATGATGTCGGGCAAATCAATTTAATTGTTGATGTAGATGATTTTCAATATGATTTACCGGCTTTACCTCCGATTGGAGGCTCAACTGGAAAATATTATATTTTTATAGACGATGACGGCGATTTTACAAATGGTGGAACTACCGTTCAGGAACTAACATTGGATCAAGGATCAGATTGGGAAACAACAATAATGAATCCAGCAAATAGTTATTTCTCCTTTGGAATTAAAATCCCAGAATTTTGTAACAATGGAATTGATGATGATGGAGATGGTGATATCGATTGCTTAGATCAAGATTGCTTATCCTTATATCATGGAATAACAGGAACCAACACTGGCAGTCCTAATGCAGCAAACATCTTGGGAAGTGAAGATGATTCATCAGCACGACTAGATAATAATGATACGATCACTGTACAATTGGCAAATTTCATTGACATTGGAGAAGTCTATGTTGTAAGAATCGAAAATCTTGTAACAGGAGATTTACATGTTGAAGAATCTATTGATGGCATCAATTTTTTCCCAGCAACGACATCCCCTATAAATTCTCCAATCAATTCGTTTATAAACTTAAATTTCGCTGCCAATACAAGAATGAGATATGTCCGATTTAGTGGTGTTTTTACTGGCAGTGGATATGCTGACATTGATGCGATATCTTATTATAATTGTGAATGTCAACCCACAGGGGTAATTCCCGAATACCTAATCAATAATGGTCCTTTCACTCAAGGAAACATAGTTACTGTCAATCAAGGAGATGATTTATTATTAAATTTTGTTGGAACCAATTTCACAAATTGGGCTTTCGTATGGACAGGTCCAGACTCCTTATATCATGTTAAAGATTCAGGTCCAGGTTTTTTGGATACACTTGCTATACAGAATATACAACCTGAACAAGCAGGCGATTACCAAGTAGTTTACTTTGATGATCTAGGATGTGTTGATACTGCTTCATTTACAGTCAACATTGCTCCTCCGCTTGAAATTTGTGGCAATGGAATTGATGATAATGGTGATGGACGAATAGATGAACCCTACCCGGGAGGTGTTGAGTCAAATTTACAATTATGGTTGCGAGCAGATGTTGGAACTAACACCAAACAAGCGGGAAATCCAGTTACCAGCTGGGCGGATCAATCCAGCAATTTCTATTCAGCAAATGCAGATATAAATTCAACCGACGATCCACAGTTTATGAATAATAGTATCAACTACAATCCTGGGATTGAATTTGATGGAGACTATACCGATGACTACTCAGATGGATTACATTTAGGATCAGATTATATTTATTCAAGCAATGAAGGTTTGCACGTGTTTATTGTTGCAGATCCTGAAGTCGATGCAGAAACTGATAATCATATCTTCGATTTTGGATTGGCCGCAAACGGAGGATATGGAATGATATATTCCAATGATGATTTTGGGATGTATACTAATAATTCCTATGGTGGTACAAATACTGAATTAATTCATGGAGAAGGAGATGATCCAGCCTTAGTAGAATTTGAAGTTGATTTTGATGATTTCCAATCTTTTTTCCGAAACGGGACAGAATTAGCTGCTATTCCAATAACAATATCTCAATTAACTGACTTTGAAGTTTTAGAAGAAAGTGCCTATCAAAGTGGTTCTCCAGGAAATTCATCAGGTCCCGTTTCTATAGGAAGAAAATCCGCAAGTGTTTATCTTTCTAACAATGGTGGAAGAATTTTCGATGGAGATATTACAGAAGTACTTGTTTACAATCAATTGCTATCCACCACAGAAAAAGAGAAGATTGATTCTTACCTCGCTGTAAAATACGGTTTGACAATTTCGCATAACTATTATCTTTCAGACGGTACTTTAATCAAAGACATCAATGACGGATATGGATTTGATATAGGAGGTATTGGTGTCGATTCTTGTAGCGGTTTGGATCAAAGGCAATCACATTCTGTCAATGATACTGCAATTGTATCAATCGCACATGGAAATTTTTCGGTTGCAAATACTACGAACCCTTGGTTTTTCCCAACTGATAAAACAACATTGATCTGGGGACACAACGGAGCAGCAGAGAATACTTCATGGGATGGTACAAATTATAACATTACAAATGGAACTTACTTAGGAGTTGATCGGGTATGGAAATTAGATGAAACAATGGATGTAACCACCATGACCTTAAGAGTCGATGTAGATAATCCATTTTTTGATTTACCAGCAATGCCTTCACCTCCAGCTGCAGATGGATTTTATTATGTTTTTATAGATGATGATGGCGATTTCACAAATGGAGGAACTACAGTTGAACAAATGTCTTTAGTTAGTGGATCAACCTACGAAGTCAGTAATATTGATCCAACTAATAGTTACTTCTCATTTGGAATAAAAACACTAGAAGAGATCTGTAATAATGGAATCGATGATGATGGCGATGGTTTAATTGATTGTGATGACGAAGACTGTTCACTATCAGCAACGGTATCAAGCAATAGTCCAGTTTGCGAAGGAGGATCTATTCTTCTCAACGCTACAGTAGTTTTAAATAGCACCGTTACCGTTTTATCATCTTCTTGGTCAGGACCAAATGGATTTACTGATCCAGCAGACAATCCTATAATTCCTAATGCAAGTTCATTAGAAGAAGGAGCATATATATTTACCGCTGACTTATCTTCTGGTTGTCAAATTATGGAAACTGTAATTGTAGAAATAGATGGCACTTCCGCAGTATTTACGGTAGATTCAACAAATGTTTGTTTGACAGATGGACCAATTGATTTAACCGGTGCATCTGTCAATTGTACGGATCAACCGGACCCAACAATCTACATCTCGGCATCAAATGCCACAGGTGATGGGACTTGTGGAAATGGAGGTGAATTTATTGAGATAACTGCATTGGGATGTAATAACTGTACAGGTGTTGTTGACTTAGCCGGTTGGAATATTCAAGACGAAGCGACCAATCCAATACCTGGTTGCTGCGGATCAAGTATCGATTTTGTTAGTGGTACCCTTCAAATTGGAGAAACGCTAAGAATTTATAGTGGGTATTTGGATGGAACTTTATCCGGTCCAGCAATTGGCTCATTAGGTAGTTCAATTGTCATAGGTAGTGTGCGAGGAGCTTGTCCAATTTGGGGGTCAAGCGGAGATAACGCGTATTTATACAATGACATTTCTGAACTCATTCATACGGTACCTCTTTATCGTGGCGAAATCAATTATGAAATTCCAAATATTCCTTCTTGTATTGGGGTTACCCCAAGTGGTGGGACTTTTACGGGTGCTGGAGTAAGTGGCAACAATTTTGATCCAGCAGTAGCCGGATTGGGTACACATACAATAACTTACAACACAACATCTACAAATGGATGCAATATCTCAACGACTGAAGATATTACAGTATATGATACCCCTACAGTATCGCTGACATTAACACAAGATACAGATTGCACTTCTAACACTATAAATACATTAGCAGGTGGAAGTCCCGCTGGAGGAACTTATAGTGGAATTGGAACAAGCGGTGGAAACTTTAATGCTGCTTCTGCTGGTGTTGGTGTCTTTACGATTACATATACGTACACAAATCCTGGTGGCTGCTCAATGACAGCAACAGATGATATAACAGTGTCTGATGGATCATCATCCGTCACGCTAAATTTACCAAATAACGAAGATTGTATTGCTAATACTACCCTAGCACTGAGTGGAGGAACACCGGCAGGAGGTACCTATAGTGGACCTGGAGTCATAGGAACCAATTTCGATGCAAGTTTAGCTGGAGCTGGCGTTCATCAGATTACTTATTCTGTTGGTGGAACTGGATGTTCGGGGATTGCTTTTGATTTTATAACCGTATATGACCCTACACCTACTTTCACACTTTCTGACAACGAAGACTGTGTACTCAACAATACATTCTTATTAAATGAAGGAACTCCAAGTGGTGGGAACTATACTGGAAATGGAGTTACTGTAACTAATTTCGATGCAAGTGCCGCAGGTCTTGGAATCCATGACATTACATACACGTATACGGATGGTTTTGGATGTATCGGTATTGCAATAGCAACTATTGAAGTAGTTAATGCGGTTTCTGGAACCTTGAATTTACCAAACACAGAAACTTGCAATATTGAAAATACTTTCCCCCTTAGTGGTGGAACTCCTGTTGGAGGTACCTTCTCTGGCAACGGCGTCATTGGAACCAATTTTGACCCATCGGTCGCTGGTGCTGGCACTGAGACAATTACTTATTCATTTGTTGATGACAATGGTTGTTCCAATTCAGTAATGCAAAATATTACAATTTATGGGGCTGCAACTATTGACTCGATCGTAGGGACCAACGTGATGTCCTGTATTACAGATGATGGTAGTATTTCGGTATTTGCAACACCAGGTTCATCATCTCCTCAATTTAGAATTAATGGTGGACCATGGCAATATTCTAACTACTTTGGAAACTTAGGAGTTGGGAGTTATACAATTGAAATACAAAATGATAATGGGTTTTGTGCTTATGCTTCAACTCCGGTTGTAATAGCATATCCTAACAATCCACTCGCAGAGATTAATTTACCGTCGGCTGTTTGTACGAACTCAATGACAAATTTCAATGCAACCAATGATAACAGTGGTGCAATTTATACTTGGGATTTTGGAGCAGGAGCAACTCCAAGTACTGGAACTGGTTTGTTTCCTCCACCCGTAACCTATAGTTATGCTGGCACGAAAATCATCTATTTGACAGCAACGCTAAATGGGTGTACCAGCACTTCTTCTGAAGTCTTTGAAGTATTCCCACTACCCTCAACGAGTTTAGAAATAGCAAACGATTCAACCTGTGTTTCCGAAACCGTTGTAATCATAGATGGAGAAAATCCAACGGGTGGTACCTTTTCAGGAACTGGTGTAACTGGAAATACTTTCAATCCATCAATTGCGTGGATTGGGAAACATGAAATAACCTATTCATATACAGATATAAATGGTTGCTTTACAACTACGGTTGATTCAATCGAGGTTTTTGCACTTCCAAATTTGATATTAAATTTAACTACCTCTGAAGCTTGTATAGCTACTGATAGTGTAGTATTATCAGGAGAAAATATTGCAGGTGGTACTTTTTCTGGGTTAGGCGTATCTGGAAATATTTTTGATCCTACGATTGCTGGAGTAGGAACCCATTCAATAACTTACACCTACACAGATAGCATTGGCTGCACCAATTCTACAACAGACAACATTACGGTATACGCCGAACCAATCATAAATTCAGTATCCTCAACCGATCCAACAACATGTGGTGGAACAGACGGAGATATCACTGTCAATGCAAGTGGAGGTTCTACAGGACTTCAATATAGAATTAATGGAGGCCCTTGGCAATATTCAAATTATTTTGGATCCTTGCCTAGAGATGCCTATTCGATAGAAGTACAAAACGATAATGGATATTGTGTTGTAGAAAATACAAACCAAATAGTTCTTGCTGACCCATCAGGATTAACAGTAACTACCCAAGTAATCTCAAATTATTTAGGTGAACATATATCATGTGTTGGCGAATCAGATGGTACGGCAGTTGCAGCTGCTTCCAATGGTGCCCCAGCATATTCGTATGAATGGAGCAATGGGCAACTAGGCGATACGTTAAGAGATGTGACGGCAGGTATGTATACTGTTACAGTAACGGATGGAAATAATTGCGCCATTGTTGACACCTTAATAATGAACGACCCACCAGCATTAGGGGCGAGTGCTATATTCTCCCATATATCTTGTTATGGTGGATCCGATGGATCTATTGATGTAACCGCTATTGGAGGTGTTGGTGCTTATACTTATGCATGGAATGACTTGGAACCAGAAGCTTTTTGGGCATTTGATTTAAGTTTAGATGATATCACAGGAAATGGTCATCATCCTAGAGCTATTACTGGAGATTTGTATTATTCTGCTGATGCGGTAGATGGAGACTATTCTTTGTTATTTGATGAAGGTGGTATTTATTATGATGATGATGTTTCATTCATGGAATCTTGGTTTACAGAAAGAACAGTTACGATGTGGATAAAGCCTGATGTTGGAGGACTTCAAGTACTATATGATGAAGGAGGTAGTGCAGGTGGTATTACACTAGCTTTAAAAGGATTCAATCTCGTTGGAACCATTGCCTATGAAGGTGTATCTTATAATACATATCCGATATCATTTCCAAATGATGATCAATGGCATCAAGTAGGTTTTATCTATGACAATGGAGAATTTGTATTGGTTTTGGACGGAGGATTAGGAACAAGTGTCACTACTCCTGCGGATACAATAAAAATGCTTCCACCTCCAGATAACCTTAGTGGTCTCGGTCAAGTAATTGGTACGGATGCTTATGGGCATATAGAATTTTTTAGACCAAATTTTTATTATGGTTTAATGGACAATGTCAGTTTCCACAACAATGCACTGTATCCACAACAAATTATTGACGCCAACACAGATGACGGAGATCGATCAGGCTTGCCGGCAGGAGATTATAAAGTATATGTTTATGATTTAAACGGATGTAGAGACTCTGTTACATTAACCCTTACACAACCAGATTCTTTAGTATTATCAGCTGATATTTCCAATATTTCTTGTAATGGATTGAGTGATGGTGCAATAGATCTTATCATAAATGGGGGGACAGCCCCATTTTCGCACGTATGGACCACTACAGCAACAACAGAAGATATTAGTGGATTAGGTTTAGGGACTTATGGGGTTACCGTGACAGATAATAATGGTTGTATAGTTATTGGTGAATTTAAAATAAATCAACCTACGATACTTACAGGAACAGCCGTAGTTACCTCCAATTATGCAGGTGGATATGATGTGTCCTGTTTTAATGCAATGGATGGTTCGGCAAATGCGGTACCTTCTGGCGGAACTGGTCCTTACACTTATAATTGGAGTAATGGGTCAACTAGTCAAACAAATAACAATATAGGCGCAGGCGCTTATCAAGTTACGATAACTGATGCAAATGGATGTACTACAACTGCTAATGTATCGCTTTCCAACCCAATTCAAAACACCTTAAGTATCAATATTTCTTCTAACTATTTAGGAGAAGATATTTCTTGTGCTGGCGATGCTGATGGTCAAGCCTTAGCAGTTGCTGCAAATGGGATCGCTCCATATTCATATGCATGGAGTAATGGTGCAAATGGCTCAAGCGTAAGCAATCTTTCTGCTGGTACTTATACCGTTACATCAACAGATGCAAATGGTTGTACAGCAGTAAGTAGTGTCACGCTGAATGATCCTCCAGTTTTATTACCAAATGCTCTGGTGACTTCAAACTTCAACGGCATGGATGTTTCATGCCCTGGTGCAATTGATGGGGAAGCAACAGCCAGCGCTACGGGTGGTATTGGAACCTATACATATCAATGGAGTAATGGAGTGACAACCCCTGTTATGAGTGGTGTTGGTGCAGGACAATATTATGTGACTGTTACAGATCAGTTTAATTGTGAAGTGACCCAACTTATTGTTATTAACAACCCTCTTGCATTAAGTATTCCAACAATAAATACACTATCTGATTTCAACGGCTATCAAATCAGTTGTGCAGGTGGAAATGATGGAGCAATTGAAGTAGTCGCATCTGGGGGAACACCTCCTTATACTTATTTATGGAGTGAAGGAAGTACAACTTCTAGTATAACTGGTTTAACTGCTGGTATTTATCAAGTGACGGTTACGGATATAAATAATTGTACTATTTTAAACAGCATTGAGCTTACTGAACCCGAACCTTTAGAATTAACGCTTATTGGAAATCCACCCTCGGATTGTGGAGTCAACAATGGGTCAGTTGAAATGACTGCCACCGGCGGACAGGGTACGTACGAATATAGTTTAGATGGAACCAGCTATCAGAGTTCCAATGTCTTTACTGGCTTAGCTTCCGGAACTTATTTTGGATATATTAGAACTGCCGTTGGTAATTGTTCTTATGGCCCAAAATCAGTTTTTGTCAACCCACCGGATGCACCTACAATTGATAATATTACTATTATTAATCCAACAACTAGTGCATCCAATGATGGAGGAATCTTAGTGGCAGCATCAGGAACTTCAATAATCGAATATAGTATAGATGGAGTCAATTGGCAAACAAATAATTTGTTTTCAAATTTAGCAGAAGGAAGTTATACGGTTTCAATTCGACTGCAAGGATTTAATTGTGTATCCGTTTCTGACGTATCTTTAACTGCTGGTGGTGGCGTTGTAGGTACATCAGCTGGAGAAGATTATTGCTCAGATAATTTAAGTGGCGTTTCTTTTGTGGAGACATATTATGTTCCTTTCCAAGAAGATCATATCCTTGCCTCACTGAATACTATTTATCACCCTGGTTGTGGTAGTTATAACATACTAGATCCGATTCAGTCATACATCTCAATCGGTGTTGTTGAAAAAGGAACTGTTATTACCTATGATCATTGGGAAGATGGCTTTGAAGATAATCTCTCAATTCCAAATCAAGCAAGTACGGAAACTTGGGGTGATGGTGATCCTACAAATGGTATGGCACCAGGATATACAGTAGATGTATTTGATGCAGCTGATATAATCGTTTTAGAAAATGCAGTTCAATCTACAACAAGACAAGCTGTTATTGATTTTGATGGAGGAGATAAAGTAGGTAGTAGAGGAAATTTGAGTATTACCAAACTTGGTTGGGCAACCGGTTCAGATGTATTGTTAGCAGGAGCTTTAGAGGTACACCCAACTAGAGATTGGGGAGTCGAGTATGACATTCCAGTTGGACCAAATACAGATGTAAATGAAATGTTTGAATATACCGGTGCAGTAATACTCGCAAGAGACACTACCCTAGTTCAAATCGATGCAGACGGAAATGGAACTTTCGAAACAAACGTTACATTGCTAGAAGGAGAATCGCATCATATTAATTCAGGACTATTTAGTGGAGGAAAGATTTCTTCTGATAAAGATATTCAAGTACACTTAATTACAGGTGATATTTGTGCAACGTATGAATCAAGATGGTTTACACTAAAACCAACTTCCCTCTGGAGTGATAGTTATTTAAATCCAGTAGCAACAAGTTTCGACGTTCCAACTTATGTACATTTATACAATCCGAACACTACCGACATAACAGTAAACTGGGAAACATCAGGAGGTCTACAATGGGGTGAGCCTGTGCTCGCTGGACAAACCGCATTCATTTCAATTCCAAATAATACTGGATCTAGATTTTATTCCATTGGTAATGAACCTTTTTATGCGATTGCAACAGTAGATAGTGATCCAGGAAACAACTCTGCAAGTGATTGGGGATTTGCATTAAACCCAGAAAATTCTTTGTCATCTCAAATTACGCTTGTTGGTTTCGCCCCAGGATCAAATCCATTTATTCCAAGTACTGAAAACTCTGCACCTATTTGGCTAACAGCAAATTATCCAACAGGAAGTACTGCAACACAAGCCATTACAATTTGTATAGATTACAATGGAGATGGCGGAACCCTTGTAGATACCTACGGCACTTTTCACGATGCAACTATCGTGTTAGATCCTTTAGAAAACGCGACTTTATATGATCCAGATGGAGATCAAACAGGTATGCAAATTTGGGTTTGTGATGGTAGTGATGCCATTATTGCAGGAGCTTGGGGGCAAAATCCTATTGATGTTGTTACTCAATCGCATGCAATGGATCTAGGAGTTGGATTACCAAACGGGATTCCTTTTGCTACTTCAAAATGTGTAGAACTTACTAAAGATTATAACTCTAATGGACTTTATGACGAATGTGATGAAATCGGTTATACAATTTTAATCGCGAATACAGGAGCACTGCCGATTAGTTCCGGTTCATTAAATTTATTGGATACTTTACCTAGTGAGCTTACTTATATTGAAAATAGTACGTCAACGATAATTAATGGGGTGATTACAGACATTGCAGATGATATTGCTCCTTCAAGTCCTTTTCCAATTGATGAAAATGGAATTATTTATAACAACGCAATTATATTACCTGGAGACTCCATAATTTATAGGTTTGAAGCAACTATCAATGACGCGAGCGGCTCCACCTTTATAATGAATAGAGGTATTGTGACCAATAATCAAAAATTTCTATTTCCAGAAGTTACCTTTCCTGTTGAAGTTCCAACAGGTCCAATATTAAATGGAATTCCGCCAGATGCAACAATAAATTGTGATGATAATTTAACAACACCATCTATAGGTTCTGAAATTTTTGTTACGAACAATTGTGAGCAAATGGATGTAATACCAAGAAGCATGTGGCAAGTTTTAAGCGTGGATAGTGAAGATATTACTTCTGGCGAAATTAGTGCAAATGCAATCGATGGAGATCCAAGTACAACCTGGAGTACACAATATAATGGCGGTAGCCCAGGCCATCCGCATGAAATAATTATTGACTTAGGAGCAACTTACAATGTTTCAGGTTTTAAATATCTTCCAAGATTGGCAACTGAAGATGGACGAATTGAAGATTATGAGTTTTATGTTTCATCAGATTCTATTACTTGGGGAGCACCAGCTATTACTGGTACTTGGTCAGGTAGTTATGTCGAAGAGAAAGAAGTATTTAATATTCAGTCGGGTAGATATATAAAGCTCGTTGCGTTATCAGAAACAAATGGAAATCCGTGGACTTCAATTGGAGAATTGAATGTACTTCAATGTACAGTCTATACACCAGTTGATATAACTTTAATTGAAACTACCACCCAAACTAACGATGGTTCAAGCACAGATGATTGTTACGAAATAACCAGAATTTGGGAATCCATCGATCACTGTGGTGAAATTTCTAGAGATACACAATTGATTTTAGTAGAAGATAATGTAAGTCCTGTGTTATCAGGTATTCCTTTAAATGCTACAGTTGCAGCTTCAAATATTGTAATTCCACCACTTACAGATTGTTCTTCAACTGTTAATCTAGCTGCAGGAAAACCTACTACTCAATCTAGTACATATTTTGATGGCAGTAGTAGTCTTGCTGTGGATGGTAATTTTGATGGAGTATTTTCAAATGGATCTGTTACACATACAGATACTGAATTTGAAGCATGGTGGGAAGTCGATTTGTTAGCAGTATATCCTATTTCTGAAATCGATATTTATAATCGAACAGATTGTTGTTCTGAAAGATTAACAGATTATTACATTTTAGTTTCTGATAGCCCCTTTGAATCCAACAATTTGGCAACCAACTTACTGGATCCTTCAGTTAAATCATTTTTTGAACAAGATACTGCCGCATCCCCTTCTATAATTGATATAAATACATCGGGCAGATATGTAAGAGTACAGTTGCAAGGGACCTCATTTTTATCTCTTGCTGAGGTGGTGGTCAGACAAGCCTGTATTGCTGCCACAGACAACTGCGATACTTTGGTAAACATTAGCTATTCTGAAGTGGTCGGACCTGGAACTTGTAATTATGAAATCACTAGAACTTGGACAGGTGAAGATAATTGTGGGAATACCACAACTGCTACGCAATTAATAACAGTATCTTCCCCGATTTCCGTTACTCCAACTGCAGCATCAATTCACAATGGTGCGCAGATTTCATGTAACGGTGCTTCAGATGGTGTAGCAAATGTAGAGGTCACCGGAGGCTTAGCACCGATATCAATAAATTGGAGCAATGGTCAAAGTGGAATTTCGGCAAACAATTTATCAGCGGGAACTTATTATTTGACAATTTCTGATGCAAATGGCTGTACTGTGTTAGACTCTGTATCATTAGTACAACCAGACCCAATTGCTATTGTGGCAACTGTAACTTCTGATTATAATGGTCAAGATGTTTCTTGTGCTGGAGCTTCGGACGGAATAGTCTATGCAACCGCATCAGGAGGAGTCGGCACTTTGATCTACGATTGGGGTAATGGGCTAACAACACAAAGTGCGAATGGCCTCGAAGCAGGAATTTATATCGTCACTGTAACGGATCAAAATAATTGTAACTCAACTACAACAGTTGAAATTGTTGATCCAACAGAATTAGTAGTAAATACTACTATCATTTCAAATTTTTCTGGTCAACACATTTCATGTCCAGGTGAAAGTGATGGACAAGCAATAGCAACTTCGGCAGGGGGTACTGGAAATATTACTTACAATTGGAGTAATTCTTCTACCGGTCAAGTAAACTCAAATTTAAGTGATGGTACTTACTATATCACAGCAACCGACCAAAATGGTTGTCAAGCGGTTGATTCCGTCATCATGATTGAGCCAGTCGACATTTATGTTGTCGATTTCAATTTAATAGATCCAACTACTTGTTTAGGAACAGATGGAGAAATAACTGTAAATGCTGCCGGTGGCTTAGGTACTTATCAATTTAGATTAGGTACGACTGGAATCTGGCAATTTCCAAATTCTTTCTCAAATTTAAGCGCAGGTATCTATGAAATTTATATTAGAAATTCGAATAGTACTTGCGAAGAAGGTCCATTTGAAGCGATATTGATCGACCCTATTCCACTCGCTTGTCCGATCACAACTGCCGCAGATACATTAGTCTACTGCGGAACGAATGTAGGAGTAGAAATTGGACTTGCCCCATTACCAGATGCAACAGGATATACTTGGAATATCCCAGCAGCACTTACACTCGTGTCAGGTCAAGGTACAACGGACATTGTCGTCAATATGAATAACAGTCCCGATGGTTTCTTTGATATTTGTGCCGTAACAAACAGTAATTGTGGAGATTCACCTGAATGCTGTATTACACTTCAAGCAATTACTTGTGTTGAAAATTGTAACAATGGGATTGATGATGATGGCAACGGCTTTATAGATTGCGCCGATGTTGAGTGTGCACCTACTGTTAACAATGTTATTTTCACAGAAGCTACGTGCCCAATTGGAGCAAATAATGGAATGATTAATATCAATGCCTCCTTATTGAATGGTGACACCTTAGAATATAGTATTGATGGCGGAACCAATTTCCAATTAGGAAATCAATTTACCAATTTAGCACCAGGTAGCTATGATGTTACCGTCCGTATTTTAAATGGAATCTGTACAGCTTCTTATGCTTCGAATCCTATTGTATTTAACACTCCTGCCTGTAGCGAAACTTGTGATGATGGAATTGATAATGATGGTAATGGCTTAACCGATTGTAATGACGCCAATTGTATGCCTACTGTTGGCAATGTCACGTTCACGGAGTCAGTATGTCCATTCGGAACGAATAATGGAACCATCGATATCACTGCTTCTTTATTGAGTGGCGATACGTTAGAGTATAGTATCGATAATGGAGTAACCTATCAGTTGGATTCATTATTCACCAACTTAGCACCAGGTAGTTATGATATCACTATCAGAAATCTTGCTGGTGGTTGTATCAATACTTATACTAGCAACCCTGTTGTTTTAACTGCTCCGACATGCCCAGAAATCTGTGACGATGGAATCGATAATGACGGAAATGGTTTAGTCGATTGTAACGACCTAGATTGTACGCCGATATTCACTGGTCACAATGGTAACAATCCGGTTACATTTACTGAATCTGTTTGTCCATTTGGAACTAACAACGGTACTATCAATATCTCTGCTTCATTAATGAGTGGTGACACCATCGAATATAGTATAGATAATGGAGCAACCTATCAATTGGATTCATTATTCACCAACTTAGCACCAGGTAGTTATGATATCACAATTAGAAATCTTGTAGGTGGATGTGTCAATACTTACACTAGCAATCCAGTTGTCTTAACTGCTCCAACATGTCCAGAAATTTGTGATGACGGAATTGACAATGACGGTAATGGTTTAATCGATTGTAACGACCTAGATTGTACGCCGATATTCACTGGTCACAATGGTAACAATCCGGTTACATTTACTGAATCTGTTTGTCCATTTGGAACTAACAACGGTACTATCAATATCTCTGCTTCATTAGTGAGTGGTGACACCATTGAATATAGTATCGACAACGGCGTAACCTATCAATTGGATTCGTTATTCACCAACTTAGCACCAGGTAGTTATGATATCACAATCAGAAATCTTGCTGGTGGTTGTGTCAATACTTATACTAGCAATCCAATTGTCTTAACTGCTCCGACATGCGGTGAAATTTGCGACGATGGGATTGACAACGATGGTAATGGCCTTACCGATTGCAACGATGCTAATTGTGCACCTACGATCAGCAATGTCTCATTCACAGAATCTATTTGTCCATTTGGAACCAACAATGGGACGATTGATATAACTGCAATTTTATTGAGTGGCGATACTTTAGAATATAGTATTGACAATGGAATTACTTTTCAACTCAACAGCCAATTTACGAATTTAACTCCAGGTAATTTTAATATTACAGTGAGAAATAAAATTGGTGGATGCACAGCAGCATATATTTCAAACCCAGTTGTTTTGACTGCTCCTACTTGCCCAGAAATTTGCGATGATGGAATTGATAATGATGGGAATGGCTTAATTGACTGCAACGACTTAAATTGCACACCAACATTCACAAGTCACAATGGTAACAATCCGGTTACATTTACTGAATCTGTTTGTCCATTTGGAACCAACAATGGTACTATCAATATCTCTGCTTCATTAGTAAGTGGTGACACCATCGAATATAGTATCGACAACGGCGTAACCTATCAGTTGGATTCGTTATTCACCAACTTAGCACCAGGTAGTTATGATATCACTATTAGAAATCTTGCTGGTGGTTGTGTCAGTACCTACACTAACAATCCTGTTGTCTTGACCGCTCCTACTTGTCCAGAAATTTGCGACGATGGAATTGACAATAATGGTGATGGACTTATCGATTGTGCAGACGCAGACTGTCTTGGAAATTATGTTGGCGTTATCAATACGCAGGCAAATTGCCCTGCCAACACCAATGACGGTATTATTGAAATTAATGCAACTATTGCAAATGGTGGTACTTTAGAATATAGTATTAACAACGGATTTACGTATCAATCTGATTCTATCTTTAACAACTTAGTTCCAGGGGATTATTTAGTGGTGGTAAGAAATCTTTCTGGTGGTTGTACGGCTCCTTTCCCGTTCAATCCTGTT
>CALDGQ010000008.1 GCA_937941765.1 uncultured Saprospiraceae bacterium | reverse complement strand
TTGCGGAAACGTAGCGACTGCTTCTAAATCAATTACTGTAGAAGATAGTGCACAACCTGAAATCGTATTTGCTCCTGAAAATAAAGTGTTCTCCTGTGGAACTGAAATTCCATTAGAAACTGCTTCATTCACGGATAATTGCGATGCTGACTTTGAAGTAACTTTCGAAGAAACAACTGAACAATTAACTTGCGGATACAAATTACACCGTACTTGGACGGCTGTAGATAATTGCAGCAACGTTACTGAAGTCAACCAAACAATAGAAGTAACTGACAACGCAGCTCCATTATTTGATCTAGTTCCTACGGATCAGGAAATGAGTTACGATGCATTTGCTAATTGGACGGCTCCAACGGTTACAGCACAAGATGATTGTACTTCTGCAAATGTTACCGAACCAGTTATTACCAACAATGATAACTGTGACGATTTCAAATACTTTGTTACTTGGACTGCAACAGATGATTGTGGAAATGCAACTGAACATACCATGACGATTCCGATTACGGATGAGATTATGGAAGTATCATTAGATGCACCATTATCTATCGTTTCTGGTAATGAAGATGTATTGTTAGCAGATGTTGAATTTGGTTTAGCTCCTTATACTTATGACTGGACAATCTTAGAAGGTCAAGGTTGGACGCTAGATGCGGATGGAAACTTAGCAAATATCAATGCAGGAAATCAGGATGCAACAATTGAAGTCAAAGTAACGGATGCACATGGTTGTACAAACACTACCGTTGTTGAAGTAGCTGCTGACCAAATTGAAACTACTACTGAATTCTTTGAAATCGTACCGAATCCTACTTACGGCGACTTAAATATTAACTATACTTCTGAGTTGGATGCTCAAAGTAGCGTGACCATTTATGATGTCTTAGGTAGAAAATTACATACCTGGAAATTTGACGCTGTCAAAGGAATCAACAACAATAACATTGATGTTACTCCATTGGCAGATGCTACTTACGTAATTACAGTTGAAGTTGGTGAGCGTTATTATCACCAGAAATTTGTCAAGTTGGCGAATTAAGAGCTTTGACTTAAAATAGAATTGGGTGATTCGCCATTGGCGAATCACCCTTTTTTTTATGAGCTAGTTTTTGAAAAACTACTATAAGAATTGTATTAATCAGATCTCAACATAGGAAAATGTTCCTGTATTGTTGGACGATAATTTGGACCAATAGAAATGTTTTCCTTTTTATCCTTACAAACAATCACGACCGAACCATTGTTAAGTGCAATTACTTTATGCTTATTAATAACATAAGATCGATGTATTCTTATCAAATTAGGATGCTCCACTTGCCGACAAAAACTACTAAGATTTGCAAAGGTTATTATTTTTGACTTGTTAGTAATGATTTCAACACTACCTCCATCTGCTTTCACCCAAAGGATATCATCTATATCCACCCGTACAAATTGCCCTCGGTGTTTTACAAAAAAGAAATTATTATAAAGAAATACATAACCTGGATTTTCTGTATGGACAGAAGTAGGGTTTTCAACCTTCGCAGGTATATTGTTAAAAAAATTTGAGATAGCCAACTCAATCGCCATTTTCTTCTGAGATTTAGTACTTGGTTTTACTAAAAAATTGGCTGGCTTGGTTTTTTGCGCCCTCTTGACCGTTGCTTCATCTGTGAATGAAGTCAAATATATAATCGGCTTTGGACTGATTTTATTTAATTCTTCAGCAATTTGAATGCCATCCAATTCACTATTTTCCAAATCGATATCTAAGAAAAGTAAATCAGGTTCATCTTCTTTAAAGGAGGTAATAGCTTCTTTACTATTTGTATGATTACCTGTAACGACATAACCAAGTTCCTCTAACTCTGCTTCCAAATTTGCACCAATAATCACATCATCCTCTACCAATAATATTTTCACCTTTTGCATATCCGCTATATTTTATTGTTCCTTAAAATCCTTTAAATGAGAATTCATATGCCAAACCATCTTTGTTTTGGGTTTGCATACTTCCACTTAATTGTTTAACCAATTTCTCCACCAGTCCTAAACCAAAAGATTTTTCTCTTGATTCATCTTCCGTTTTATTTTCGGCCCCAACGCCATTATCAGAAAAATGCAATTGAAGTTCTTCCTTATTTTTTTGGAATGCAACTTTTATTACTGGATCGCTTTGATCTTGGAATGCATATTTGATTGAGTTGGTAACCAATTCATTTACAATAAGACCAATCTTGGTTGCTTTTTCAGCAGGTACTAACAATTTATTTGCATGCATCTCAATTTTCAAATCTCGATCCTCTGTCTGATAGGTTTCCTTTAAATTGTCTGTCAATTCAGTAAGGTATTCTTGCAAATTGATGGGAACAATTCCATCATCTCCGTAAAGTCTTTTATACACCGAAGACAAAGCCTGAATCCGGTTTTCACTATCCTTCAAGGCCTCTTTACTCCCAGCATCTTTCAATTCTCTTGATTGTAATTTTAAGAGACTTGATATGAATTCGAGATTATTTTTAACACGGTGACTTAGCTCTCGATTCAAGAGTTGGATTTCTTGATTCTTTTTGCGGAATCGATAAGCGCTAAAGCCACCAATAGCTCCTAACAATAGAAGCCCTAGAATCCCTGCATTTTTTCTATTGTTGGAACTTTGTTGTTTTTCGATTTCCAGATTCTGTTCAGCTATTTTTTGTTGATCCAAAGCTTTGGTGTACTTCGTTTCCAAATCTGCAATATCTTTGTTAACCTGATTTTGGTACAATGTATCTTGTTCATCAGCATAAGCCACAAAATCGTCTGCCAATTTATTTTGGTTTGTCAGCCTTAAGTCAGTAATAAGCAATAACTTTTTTAACTTGGTGATATGTTTATTAACTTTTAGTTTTTGAGCACTATCTAACGCTTTAGTAAGGTGTTGCTTTGCCAAACTATAATTACCAAGATAATATTCAGCATTTCCTAAATGACCTAATAAATCGGTTCGAATAACAGCATTTTTTTTATCTTTTTCATCTTTAATAATTGACATACCTTCTTGTGCACTTTTCTTTAGTAGCTCATAATTTTTTAATCGGGTATATATTTTAGATAAACCGCTATACGAATGGGCTTTACTTGCTATTGTTGCTTTTTCATTTTTTATAACACTTCTGTAAACAATCTCTGCACTATCAATTTTGCCAATATCGATCATCACGTGAGCCATATTATTATAATAACTAAAAATCGAAGGGCTATCTTCCGGAGAAGCATCTATTGCTTTTTGAAAATATGCAATAGATTGATGAGGGTTTTTTAAGTCTCCGAAAAGACTCCCTATACCATTACATATAAAGCTCCTCAACTTCGTGACCTTAGAATCTTTACTTGCCAAACAAATTTGATCTGCCTGCAATAGATTTTTCATCGCATCAGATTTTTGTCCCGCATTTGTATAATGGATAGCTAAATTGTTTAGGATTGAGATTTTTAGATAGTCTGAAGGCGTATCACTTTTCCTAACATCTATTAAAGCTTCTTCCAACAATATAATTGTACTATCAATATTTCCCAAATATCTATGGTTGGTTGCTTTATTTACTTTAGCTTTCGCGATGCCAACAAAATTCTTTTGTTTGGAAAAAATACGGTTAGATTTTTCTAAAAATATAAGCGCTTCTTCATACTTTTTTTGATTTTTCAACAAAACTGCCTTGATATTATAACTATCACCCAATTCATCTAAAAAATTATTCGCTTGACATAATTCGATCGCAGCTCGAATACAAGAATCTGCCATCAAAATATTTTTTTTCTTGTTTTGATCTGCACAAGATATATATTCCTTGACATGATCTAAATCTGCATTATCCGCAAAAGACAAGCTTGAGAATAAAATAATCAATAGGAGTGGCGATAGAACAGTTAGTGTTCTCATAGTTTTTCGTTGAGTTATTTATAATCCAGAAAATACATTCTGGTAATTGGTTTTCAAGCAGGATATAATAGTGAGATGAATATTAAAAATAGTAAGAACTTTACAAATTTTAACATTTGACAACAATATTTATTCATAAGGAAAAATGAGCGATTCATGAGGAGAAATCCACAGTTCATGAGGTAATGATCTATTTCAGTAAAAAACAACTTTCACCCATTTCTAAATAAGACAAACTAAATACAAGACTAATAGCTCCTGACATCAAAAAAAGTAAGGGATGCTGCTTTAGCAACACCCCATACTTTTAATAAAACACTCCTTTCTTACATAAAAAATAACATTAATACCACAAATAACACCAGAAACACAATAGGTAGCGTGCAAAATGTTGACACATGAAATTAGCCCTCATTTTATTTCGTGCACGTAAAACACCACTTCATGGGGAAAAACAAGCGACTCATGAGATATATGATTTTTCTTAATATTTAATTACTAATTTGAGGTGAGTTAATAATCATCGCACCTTTATTATGACAAGACACTCACAAATAACATTCATTGCAGCTCGTCCCATTTAGCAATGAATTATTTTTGTTAGACTTATAAGTATTCAATCCCAATTGAATACTTGATCACATTCTTCAAATACCAAAACTTAAACTCACATGAAAACAAATTGTTAAGCGTTTTTTCTCCTTTTCCAATTTACTTTTCTTACAATACTTATTCGTTTTCTTATTTCGCTTTTGCGTTAAAAATACCGTGATAAGATTTTTTCACTTAATTAAATCTATAACCTATTAAATACCAAATTCATGAAAAAATTGTTCTTCAAAATAGTTTTTCTTACTATCTATTTAAATCTTTTTAGCCAATCCTGTCCGCTACCGCCATCTAATCCAGGTTGCGGAACTTATGACCCAACTATGGTTTGTTCTGATGTGAACCAATGTTATAGTAGTGGCTTTAATTGCAATATCGTCAACAATAGCTGCAATGAACAAAACGGTCACTTTTTGGTGCCTATAAAAATTTGGAAGCACCCCAGTATGACTGATGCAATTATAAATTCGTCTATTCAAATTGCGAATGAAGTGTTTAATGATGCCAACATCACATTTTATGAACCTGATGGAAGGTGTGATTATCCAGATTTAAACGGAGTTGTTGATTTTTTAAACTTTGAGTGTGGTAGTAATTGTTCAAGCTCCTCAGATTTATTTTTAGTAAATAATTACGTAAATGGTAGTAATAGTATGGGAATTGATTTCAGTAGTTATATTAATATCTTCATAATTCAACGAGCTGATTGCAATTCTCTTGGAGGTGCTGCCCAATTTCCAGGGATTGGAAACTCTACGTGGGTTAATTATGCGAGTATGACGGATGAAACTCAAGATTATACATTGGCTCACGAACTTGGTCATATATTTGGTCTTTTCCACACTCATCAAGGAACAGGAGATTGCGCTCAAGATGGAATTGATGACACTCCATGGGATCCATATTCTGATTCTATCAGAGATAATTGCTTCGATAATTGCAGTTTCGGTTTTGGATTAAATTCAGACCTGCCTACCTGTTTATTTGCGAGCACATATCCTGGCTCTGCAGAAATGAACAGCTTAAGTCAAAATGTTATGAGTTACTATAATCCACCACTTCAAGATGGTAACTGTACTAATGTTGGTTCAATCTTCAAAGAAGTAAGGCAGCGGGTAAATTGTTTTTCTGAATTTACTCCCTGCCAAAGCGCAAAAGTTCAAGACGTTTTATTTGGCTGCCGATCCAATTTATTATCTAATTTTTGCTGCTTAGATGTTTCTGCAACAGCAGAGTGTAAAGGAACCACTTACAATATAAATGCAGATATATCTTTAAACTCAAATGGCGATTATTATTCCGCCTATTTAGTTGACTTGCAAGGCAACCCAATTGGAAGTGGCAATATTAATATCAATAATAGCTTGATGCATACCTTCACAAATATCCCGTCTGGAACGACAGTTCGTTTGGTTGTAGAACAAAACCAGCTAGAAATCTGCATGGAAGAAATAATTGTACCTAGTCCATGTTCAATTGAAAATGTTTCAAATATTACAATTAGTCCTTCTGATTGCATTCCCCCAGGTGGGCTTGGAACAATCAATTGGGATCCAGGATCTCATAATGGGGATGTTGTTATCGAATATTGTAATTCTCTAACTAATCAATGTAATGTCATAGGAGCTGTAAATAATGATTGCTCTCCAAGTTCAAGTTGTACGGAACAATGGACTTTGCCACAATATTTATCTCCAGGTAATTACTATATAAAAATTTATAATAACTCTGATTTTACAAATAACGCAAGTTCAAATACATTTGAAATTGGAGATTGTGAACAGTGTATAGCCTTTGTTGAGGAAGTTTTACAAACTGGTGGTACTAATGTTACTTTTTTCAACATAGTAGGAGATGAATTGATTATATATAATCAAAATGGAGATATCATCGAATTTGTAAGCACTGTTGGAATTAGTGATGTTCCTTTAGCATTTACATATCCTTGCGATAATTTATTTTATGAAATTAGAACATCCTGCTTAAACCAACCAGACGAGACCACTAACTTAGTTCCTTTTAGCGTTGGTGGATGTGATGGTAGCAGTGGAAGCTCAGAAGGTATTGATTGTTCAGCCCCAAGCAATATTCTCGCCACTCCAAATTCAGGATCTAATCAATTAAACATCTCATGGACAATTGGAATTAATTCTACATCTACCGAAGTATGCTATGGGTATAACTCAGCCAGTATAAATAATTGTAGTACTGTAAATGGAAGTTCTTTCTCAATTGATTATAACCAATTAGCAGATTGTGAAGATATTCTTTTTTATACAGTATCTGCAGTATGTCCATCCAATGAAGTAAATACCCCACTATATGAAACAATAGATATTGAAGGAATATCACCATGCATTGTAGAGTGTTTTCTCAATTCTGAATTCATAATAAACGATACACCTGGAGATTGTACTGCTCCAAACTTTCTTTTAAATGAAAGCTCGAGTGGCAAAACAGTTGTTCAAATTCAAAATGGTTCCCAAAATACGATTACAATTAGTAATGATGGCTACTACCATCTACAAGGAACGCCAACAAATGGGCTATATACTGTTATAGTAACCAATAATTCAACTGGTTGCTCTGAAACTTTTAGCACAGATGAATGGTGTACTTGTGGGATTGATTATAATTCTGAACCTATAGCTGAATGTAATGAAGATGGGACTGTTTGCATTGAGTTTGATGTTGGTGACGGTCTCTATAATATTTATAGCTCTTACTTTGGTAGTGCATTATATGGTAGGAGCATGCCTGCAGGAGACGGCTGTGATGGTAATGGATTACCTAGTGGTGAAACGATAGATTTTGTAATTAGCCAAACTGGTGCAAATTGCGAAATTGTGTATAGTGTGACTAAAGAATGTAATACCTGTATTGCTTCGCCGTTTTATCTTCCTAACAGCAAAACAATTAACTGTGGTCAAGACCCGTTTGATTTAAATGTAACAGGACAAGGCAGCTCAACTTGCTCAACTTGCAACCCACCAGTTTACTCTGACGAAATTGACTTAAATGGATGCCAAAATACTGGAACTGTAACGAGAACTTGGACTTATACTGACGATTGTGGAATCGATCAAAGCAAAGTCCAAATAATTTCCGTAACCGATAATTCATCGCCTCAATTTACTGTTCCTTCAACTGTTATCTTAGCATGTAATGAAGATTATACGGAACTATCATTAACTGGAGATGTAAATGATGAATCTGACAATTGCAGCATAAATCTAGAAGCGACCTTTTATGATGATATTAGTAATTTGTCAGGTTGTTACAATACTGGGACTATTATTAGGACTTGGAGTTTACAGGATAATTGCGGAAATATTGTTACAAAAGATCAATTGATTATAATTGAAGAACCAGAAAATTCTGGCATTCTCGTCCCTGAAAACATTTTTATATCATGTGATCAAGATCCAAACAATTTAAACCTGACTGGAGATGTTACAAATAATAGCCTTTGCGGACAGACTAGTACAGCGACATTTTCTGACAATGTTTTAAACCCTGATCTATGTAATTTAATTATTGAGAGGACCTGGACAATCAACACATTATGTGAAGGTATAATCACAACCACTCAAACTATTAGATCAATTGATACTGAAGAACCAACATTTACAACACCTGAATCTGTAACTATTCAATGTATAGATGAAATCAACGACATATTTTTAACTGGTGAAGTTATTGATGAATCGGATAATTGTTCAAATAATCTTCAAGCACAATATTTTGATGATTTTAGCAACTTATCATCCTGTGGCACAGGCATTGTTGATCGTATCTGGTTTTTAGAAGATAATTGTAGTAATCTTGCTGTCCAAATCCAATCAATCACTGTTGAAGATATTACTTCACCAACTTTCACAGCACCTTCTTCTATAACCATCAGTTGCAGTGACAACCCTACCAACCTACAACTAACAGGCGATGTTTTTGATGAAGCAGACAATTGCTCCTCAAACTTACAAGCAACCTATACAGATGATGAATCTGCTTTAACAGGATGCAACAACACAGGCACACTAATCCGTACATGGACGCTAGAAGATGATTGCGGAAATATAACTGAACAAACTCAAACCATAATCATTGAAGATACAACACCACCTAGCTTCACTACTCCACCTACAATCACCATCAGCTGCAGCGACAACCCTACCAGCCTACAACTAACAGGCGATGTTTTAGATGAAGCTGATAATTGCTCCACAAATCTTCAAGCCACTTACGAAGATGACACGACTGATTTAACAGGATGCAACAACACAGGTACACTAATACGTACATGGACCTTAGAAGATGATTGCGGAAATCTAACAACACAAACGCAAAATATTATTGTCCAAGATATTACTCCACCAACTTTCACAGCACCTCCTTCAGTAACCATTGAATGCAGTGACAATCGCAATTTACTGTCACTAACAGGCGATGTATTCGACGAAGCAGATAATTGCTCCACAAACTTACAAGCTGTATACAACGACAACACATTAGGCTTGACAGGATGTAATGGAACAGGAACACTGCTAAGAAACTGGCAAGTACAAGATGATTGTGGAAACTTAACAACACAAACACAAACCATCGTCATTGAAGACACAACTCCACCGAGCTTCACGATTCCACCAACAGCTACAATCAGTTGTAGTCAAAATCAAAATAGCTTAGCCCTCACTGGAAACGTGTCCGATATATCCGACAATTGCGACAACACTTTGGCAACTTATTACACAGATGATGAGACCGGCTTAACAGGTTGCAACGATACTGGAACACTATTGCGAAATTGGAGAGTAGAAGATGATTGTGGAAATGTAACAGTACAAACACAGACCATTATCATTGAAGACAATACAGCACCCGACTTCACAGTACCAGCAGATGTATCCATTAGTTGCGAACAATACCCTAGCACTTTATTTTTGACAGGAGACGTTTTAGATGAAAGTGACAATTGTACCACAACCTTACAAGCTACTTACACGGATGATCAATCAGGTCTTACAGGCTGCAGCAATACTGGAACAGTTATCAGAACTTGGTCTCTCTCGGATGCATGTGGAAATCAAACAATAAAAACGCAAAATATTGAAATTTTTGACGATAAGGTTCCTACGGTTTCTTGTCCACAAGATGTATTATTAGCATGTGATGCATTGCCTCCTGCAGCTCCTATTGATTATGCTGAATTCGTTGCCATAGGCGGAAATGCGGAAGACAATTGTTCTGCAACATTCAGTTTGGTCGATGTACAAGATGAAATTGAGTATGCAAGTTGTCCAGCAAATAAACCAAACAAGGTTACTAGAACTTACACGATAGCGGATGCATGTGGAAATGAATCCAGTTGCTCACAAGTGTACAACATTGCTGAAATTGAAAGACCAATGATTACCTGTCCTCCAACTATCGGAGTCGAGTGCGGAGGAAGCATCGATCCAATCGACATAGGCAGCGCAATCGGTCAATCCAACTGCAATGACCTTACGGTGGTTACAGTTGATTTCACGGATAATTCACAGCAAGGCAGTTATGGTTGTTTATTAACCAATTACACTATTGAGCGTACTTGGACCGCAACAGATGACTGCGGAAACACCAGTTTCCCATGTGTACAAAACATTATAATTACGGACTCAGAATTACCAGAAATTATTTGTCCTCAAAGTGCAGTTGTCGTTTGTGGCGAATCTATCGACCCTATGGATCTTGGCACTGCATTAGCAACGGATGCCTGTACGCCTGAGGAGTTCTTAGATATTACCTATATAGATAGCGAACCATCTGAGGATATTTGCAATACTATGACTACCCGTACATGGAGCGTTGTAGACAATTGCGGTAGTGTCAATACTTGTGAACAGACGATCACAAAAATTGATGTTACACCTCCTACTGTTTCACCTGCAATGGACATGACTGTAGAATGTAACGGTAGTGGACATGCAATAGCGCTTAATCAGTGGTTAACAAACTTAGGTGGCGCAACTGCAACGGATGATTGTGATCAAGCGATTACCTGGAGTTATGAAGATCCTGTTTTTGTAGAAACGTGTGGAAGTCCAGGAAGCTATACTGTTGAGTTTATAGCAACAGATGCATGTGATAACAATTCAACTACGATTGCAACTTTCGCAATCGAAGACAATACAGAACCTACTTTCACAACGGACCCAGTAAGTCTACAATTCGAATGCGATGGTGGAAATCCTACCTCAGGATTCAACGATTGGTTGGCAAACTATGGAGGGGCCGTCGCCGAAGACTTATGTGGAAATATAACGTGGTCAACCATTCCTACCAACCCAACTTTAAATAGTACTTGTGGTGGTGCACAGAATGCATCGGTAACTTTTGTTGCAACTGATGATTGCGGAAACGCTGCTTCATTTCCAGCAATATACAGTATCAATGATAATAGCGCACCAATATTCACCTCACTTCCTGAGGATAAAACAATGGATTGTGATGATGGATTGAACTTTGACACCCCATCTATTTTTGATAATTGTGGAAGTGCAACTTTGTCGTTTGAAGATGTTACCACTGAAGGTGCATGTGAAAATGATTTCTATGTTACTCGTACTTGGACTGCCATCGATGATTGCAACAATATGTCTGAATCTGTTTCTCAAACAATCCACTTTCAAGACAATACTGCTCCAGACATCTGGTTTGTAGACCCATTGTTGGCTGGAACACAAGATGGTGAAACAGTTACTTTCTCCTGTTTTGATTTCGTAGTTTTCAGTGAGGCAGCAGTTGATGCGACTGATAATTGCAGTGCAGAGTTGGATGCCAATGGAGTACCAATTATCATAGGTAATACCAATGGAATAAATGAAAATGAGGTATTTACAAGACTTGAATTAAGCTTAGGGGACAATGTCGCATTCGATGCAGCAGAAGAAGGAGAATGCGGTGGCAACAATGATCTTGTCAAAAGAATTGTATGTACCTGGTATGCGTCAGATGCTTGTGGAAACACCTCATCAATTACCATCAATATGGACTTCATGGATGATGGAGCACCAGAATTCAATTTCGATCCAGATGATTTTGTAATGGAATGCGATGCAAATGAAATTCCTTGGTCTTCTCCATTTCCACTGACGCAATGCGGTAATACGGAAGTATCTCAGGATGACACTTACAGCTCAACTTATCCGAATTGCGCGACTGGATATTCAGTAACACGTACTTGGACTGCAACGGATGTTTGCGGAAATTCCACAGCAGTAAATCAAACTGTAACGGTAGCTCCAAGTGGTGATGGTGCACCAGTTAATTTCACCTACATTCCTGCCAACAAAGAAATTGGCTGTAATGAAGCAATGGAATTCGGTACACCAATCGCAACGACCGGTTGTATTGATTATGAAATGTCACATGAAGATTCAACGGAATCAGGAACCGATTGCGAATACAATTACTCCATTACAAGAACCTGGACTGCTACCGACCAATGTGAAAATATTGCGACTTGTCAGCAAACAATCATTGTAACAGATAACACTCCTCCTACATTTACATTTGTACCTGAAAATCAAACATTGAGTTGCGAAGTCGAGTTGAATTTTGGCGCACCAACCTGTGAAGATGATTGTGGACATGTTGAGCAAGTTTCGTTTGAAGATGTTATGGAATCTACTTGTGGAAATTCTTATAACATTACGAGAACATGGACTTCTGTGGATGCGTGTGGTAATGCTGCAACTGCTTCACAGACTATCTTCGTTACTGATGAATTAGCTCCAATTATAACATCTGCTCCTTTGGACAAAAATGTTGGATGTAATGATGAGTTGATTTTCGATACGCCAACTGCAATCGATCAATGTGAAAATGAAGTGACCATGACGTTTGTGGATGAGGAAATTAACAATAGTTGTTCAGCTGGATTTTCTGTTCAAAGAACATGGACGATTATAGATGAATGTGGCAATCAAGTAGCTGTTTCTCAAACAGTTACAAGACCTGCAGATCAAGAGATTCCGACATTTGACTCCCCAATTGAGAATAAGGTTATCGCCTGTGGAAATACGCCAGAATTCGATACGCCATTATTTTCCGACAATTGTTCTGAAGTAGAAATGACGCATACTGATTTTACAGAAACCATCAATTGTGAATTAGTAACAACTCGGACTTGGACTATTTCAGATGCTTGTGGCAATTCAAATTTTGCATCTCAAAGTATCACTTCAATCGATAATGAAGTACCTGTTTTTGCGAATGTACCGCAAGATTATGTTGCTGATTGTAACAACATTCCTACATTTGGCAATCCAACGATTACGGATAATTGTAGTGAAGTTGAAATGACTTTTGAAGACGTAACTTCATCAGGTGACTGCTCGACAGGTTACACAATGACACGTACCTGGACAGCTATGGATGCTTGTGGCAATGATGCTTCAGTTTCTCAAACTATTACAATAACTGCAGACCATACTTTAGCTTTCTCAAATGTTCCAGCTAATCAATTCATCAACTGTAGTGATGAAATAAACTGGAGTACACCAGAGATTGCTACAAATTGTTCAGATGATGCGGTCATCACATTTACCGATGAAATGGTTGAAGGAAATTGTGCAGCTAGTTATGAAATGATTCGTACTTGGTCAGCAGAAGCTTGCGGGATTTTAGTAACTGCATCCGCTTCGATTTCAATTGAGGATAACCAGTTACCTAGATTCGATTTAATTCCAGAAGATAAAGTAATCGAATGTAATGAAACAATTGTTTTCGATACACCTTTATATTCTGATGATTGCTCAAGTGTAGAATTAGCATTTACAGATGCGACTTCAACCAACAGTTGTGAAGTAATTACTACTCGGACGTGGACAATTGCGGATGCTTGTGGAAATACTTCTACTGCTTCTCAATCTATAACCGCTGTTGATAATGATGCACCAGTATTCACTTCTACCCCACAGGACTTTGTAATCGATTGTAACACCACTCCTACATTCGGAACCCCGGTTGTAGAAGATAATTGTGGGCAAGCGAATTTGAGTTATACTGACGAAACTTCAGCGGGTGATTGCACGACTGGTTATACAATGACCCGTACGTGGACTGCAATTGATGCATGTGGAAATGAGACTACAGTTACACAAACGATAACGATCTCAGAGGACAACACTTTGTCATTCTCTAATGTCCCTGCCAATCAATTAATCAATTGTGCAGATAATCTAAATTGGAGTACTCCTGAAGTGGCTACGAATTGTTCAGAAGATGCGGTCATCACATTTACTGATGAAATGGTTGAAGGAGCATGTAATGCTAGTTATGCAGTGACACGTACATGGATAGCTGAAGCTTGTGGAATTACTGTTTCCACATCTGCTACGATTACAGTTGAAGACAATCAGCTGCCGACATTCGATATGTATCTTGATAACAAAGTAATCGCTTGTGGCGAAACCCTTGATTTTGATACACCACTATTCTCTGATAATTGTTCTGATGTCGAATTAACATTTACGGATGCAACTTCAACGAATAATTGCGAGGAAATCACAACTCGTACTTGGACAATAACAGATGCTTGTGGCAATTTAAACACAACATCTCAATCCATTATTCGTATTGACGATCAACTTCCTACATTCGACATGATTCCGGAAAATAAAGTAATTGTTTGTGGCGAAACACCTGTTTTTGACACTCCTTTATTCTCTGATAATTGCTCAGAAGTAGAGTTCGCATTTTTCGATGCTACTACATCAAATAATTGTGAAGAAATCAGAACTCGTCATTGGACAATTATTGATGCATGTGGAAATATTGCGTCCGCTTCTCAATCAATTACAATTGAGGATAACACCTTACCAACATTCGACCTAATTCCTGATAACAAAACAATCGCTTGTGGTGAAACTCCTGCTTTCGATACACCATTGTTCTCAGACAATTGTTCTTCTGTTGAATTGAATTTCTCTGATGCAACCAATTCAGAAAATTGTGCA
>CALDGQ010000007.1 GCA_937941765.1 uncultured Saprospiraceae bacterium | reverse complement strand
GTTGGCTGCAGGATTGAAGTTACAGGCGTTCATATCAATACAACCAGGTACAACTACTTGATCAACTTCACATTGGCAATCAGTTGCGTTCCAAGACTCTAAGTCACCCATTGTGCAATCGGTGTTACAAGTACCAGGGTCGGTGTTTGGGACGCAAGAACCATCATCACAGTTGGCAGCAGGATTGAAATTACAAGAGTTTATGTCTGTACAACCTACAATTGTCGGTGTTACTTCACATTCACAAATAGAAGGGTTCCAAATTTCAATTCCATTTGTACAATCCATATCATCGCATACAGGCTCAGTAACAGGTATCCCCATACAAGGTTCACAAACAGAGTCATCGCAAACTGCAAGAACAATCATATCATTATCGGTACAAGGATTCATATCATCACACATGTCTGTATAGGTCTCATCGCATGCAGGAGGGCCAAAGCCAATACTTACTGGTCCACATGGTGCAGGTGGTACTGCTGGCATTGTTGGACCATTAATCGTAATGGTATAACCATTTGCACAACCTGTACACGCAGGGTCGATTTCATATTCAGTAACATCTCTGGTAATTTGTTCAATTCCCCACTCAGGTTCCCATAAGAATGTAATTTCAACTGCATTCATAATAGGTCCTGGGACGCCACCATTCATTTGAAAGACGGTAATATCAACTGGAGACCAAGTATCTGCAGATGGGTTTAAAGTGACTTCATAAGAAAATCCACCAGTAGTAATGGTAGCTTGGTTCATGGCGTTAAATGGGATGAAAGTCCCAGTTCCATTATCTACTGTCCATGCACCTCCTAGCAATACAGGCACGTCGATGGTTTCTGTGGTAGTTGTGGATTCAATAATACAATCATCCAGCATATTTGCAGAAAAACAAGAAGCTTCAACAGGACATGCAGCGATCAGATCTGCTAATATTCCCGAAATTGAAAACATATCTAGAAAAACTGTTTCGTAAAAAGTGGTACCATCAAAGAAGGTGCTTTGTTTTCCTCCTCCAGAAGAAGTTGCGGAAGGTACACCATCACAAGTTCCAGCACATTCAAAACCCCAAATTGCTGCAGGTGGTCCACTTGGTGATGTTAATGTAAACATATTGTCAGGACAGTCTTCTGGAGTCGGAGGTTCTTCATGGCAATCAACTGGGCAATAGTCAAGTGTTGCATTACAAGAAATTTCTAAATTAACAACGGTGTTGTTTTCAAAATTAATATAAAGTGTATCAAGATCCTGGCAGTTGGCGTTATTTACAGTATATTCAAAAGCGTATTCACCACAATCACTGACGGTAATTAATGCATCCATTCCGAGTTCAGAAAATGAGGTTGTTGAACCAGCTGGGGAGTCTACGGTTACCCATGTGCCACCCAAGGCATCTGTATCGAGAGATTCAATATGTGTTAGACCACAAGATTCAATAGGAGTGTCACTCCAATCGATACAACCCATACTACAACCAGTTACAATTACTTCAATATCATATTCATTAAAACAGTTTTCAGTAAGCGCATCAAAAGCGAGGACATTATATGTATAAGTGCCTTCTATTGAAAGATCTGGGTGTACAATGTTAGTCCCAAAGCCATTTGGTCCATTGGTTAATCCTCCCATACCATCAGGCACTGAGGAATCCCACGGCACAACACCAATATTAAATGGATCGACTGCTGTTGAATCAAAAACCAGTTGAAGATCTAAATCATCTCCGCAATTCAACATGATAGGATTTAGTGGGTCGGTCAAAACTGGTGGAGAAATACAATGAAGTGTAATCGTAGCTACACTAAAACATCCAGTCCCATTAATGACTTGAGCGTAAATATTACTTCCACAACCACCAGGTGGTATATAACTTGATTCGCCAGTAATATCATTCGTTCCTCCAACATCTCCGGCAGGAACCGTGAAATCCCAATCTTCCCAAAGCACTATATTATTTCCACCATCTAAATCAATAGCACCACTGAACCCGCAAGAAGGGTCATCGCAAGTAGGATCACTTAAATCAAATTCTCCAGAATCAATGCAAGAATAAATGCTTCTATTGTTATCAACCATTGGTACAGGTTGCAATACAATAAGTGCTTCTCCTGCTCCTGTGCCATCACAAAGTGCAGAACCTAAATCGTTGATCAGGCATAATGTATAATTTCCTTCTATGGTTGGTGGAATGGTGGTGCTTACTGGACTAGGGCCAAGAAGTTCAATAGGAGGTTGTTCTACATCATCAATTTTATAGGTGACTTCATAAGGTCCGACACCACCGGTAATGTCAATAAAAATATCAGAAGGGTTTCCAGCACAACCATCACCACCACCACTTAAAATGGCAGCAGGTGCAGGGTTTACTGTAATTTGTTCAGTAATTGTCAAAGGAGGTGTACATTCTGTATAGTGATAAGTAATATCGTGTGTTCCAACTCCAACTAATTGAGGATCAAAAGTTCCAGTTCCATTACCAAGATCAACAATTCCAGGACCTGAGAAAAAAGAACTCGGCGATGCTGGACTTGCAGAAATAGATGTAGGTCCATCTTGTGCACAGTATGTTGGATTAATTGAAAAATTAAGACTTGGAATACCATTGAAGCTACCTGAAATTGTTTCTGGACATCCATTACTATCAGTGACTTGAACAGACCAACTGTCTCCATTATCCAAACCTGTTATGCTAAAAGTATTGCCAAATTGAACAGACCCTTGCGATAAAGTTCCAGGACCTGTATTTACTAAATTATAAGAATCTGAGAAAAATTGTGGTGACCCTCCAGATAAGGTGATGTTCACTCCGTTACAATCTTCTGTATTTGTTTCTGTGATTTGATTTAACAATACAACTTCAACTGGTGGATTGAAGTCGAAGCAATTGTTGCCATTTGCATCAGATTGTACAGGACAAGTTGATCCACCTGAGCAACAAACGTAATCAAAGGAAGAAAGAATTAAATAAAGTGTATTGTCGACTATTGTATTGCTAGTAGGTGACACATCGATTTGATTGTTGTCGTTATCATAATAGTTACCGTCATTGAATATTTGCCAGGTACCATTAGTTCCTCTTACTAGTGAGGTTGCAATTGTTGATGGATCAGTAGGATTTCCTGAAGTTGGTGCTCCTGCGTGGATGGTCCAGAAAACTTCAGGTTCCTCACAAGTACCAGTACAATTAGCAGGAGTGCAACCATCATCCACGTTTATTTGATCTCCTAGATGAGACATATTTAAAACATCATTCCAACACATTATAAATGGACCTTGTGCATTGGGTCCTCCTGTACCACTAGTAGCACCATCACCTGATTGGTCAACAATTACAGTCCCAACATCTGCATTACAAGAACAAAAATTGTCTACTACAATTGGACCAACATCAAATGTATAAGAACATCCGTTGCCATCAAAAACGGTGATGGTTTCAGTACCATCGGATACACCGCTTACTGTGAATGTAGTTCCAACAGAGCCAGAGCCTGGAGAAACGGATCCAGTTGAAGCAGATACATTGTAGTCAGATCCATCCATAGATGGTGATCCACCATCTAAAGTAAATGTAAAATCTACGGTACTTCCACCTGCTGATGAGCAAAAAATATCTGGAGCAGTATTAATCATAACTGCATTGTAAGTAACCTCAACAGCTGGTCCTACACTGACACAATTTGGGTCAAAGGAAAGCGAGGTTGGGTCCGAGCAATCTGCAAAAGTTATAGGAGCAATGAAATAGCTGGCTCCATTTCCGGTTGGTGTTACGGTTACGGGGCTTCCTGGTGAACCATCGCCTGCAAAGACACCAATGTAGTTTGGATCTAAGGTTGGATCTCCACCAGAAGGAGGACTACCAATTCCACCCAATCCACCATGAACACCTAGCGGATCATTAAGTACCCAAAATCCATAACCGACACAAGCATCCGTTCCAGGTGCATTAATTTCGCTAGAAGTTTCAATTGTAAAATCAAATGCACCACTTAAGGTTTCATCATAGCAAAAAATATCACCATCACTAGGCGAGATTATATTTCCAGCATCTTCTAAACAAATAAGATCAGATTCATCGCACTCATAGAGGTTGGTATCTGAATTAAAATTTTGTCCATAAATTTGCCAACCAATAGGAACTGCATCCACTGTTACTAATATCGTTTGGCATTCTCCACCATCTCCATCCACTAAAAAAGCAGAGCCTAAAGGATCACCAATATCACCATAGGTAAGGGTACCACCAGTTATCATGGAATTTATCATATTGGCATTACTGCCGTTGGCTAAGAAAGTTGGATCTGTAGAAACAATGTTAGCACCTGTAATAACAATTACAACACCTGAAGATGCAACAGGAGCTGCTGGTGCTGGGAAGCATACTGTAAATTCCAACTCAAATTGTCCACCACCTAAAGGAGTTGCATCTTCAAATTGTGTATCACTACAAACTTGTGCAAATACCTGATTTTGAAAAACTGAAATTAGTAAAATGAAAAAAATAGTGAATGATCGTAGAAAATTGGTCATAATGATTAAGGTGTTTAGACATTACTTGGTAATATCAAAATTTGGGAAATTCCGTTGCAAGCTAGTTAGATGGTAAAATTTGCAGCATCAATTTATAATACACCTTTCCATAAAACACTCATTTTTATAAAAAAGGTGGCAATTTTGTTTGATATGCTCAGAGGGCTGCCCTCATTTTTGCTAAACATATTTTTGAGGACTTTAAAATACTTGAAAAGATAATATTTAATCTCGAATTTTTAAATTCTCACACATAAAAAAGGGTTGAATCAGAACGATTCAACCCTTTTATTAACATTTAAGGTCTTATTATCTAGCTAAGAAAATATCTCCTTTAAATTCTTCGACTTCTCCGTCAATGAATTCAATTTCAGCATAGTAGACAAATACTTCAGGATTCATTGGTTGACCTTTGAAGGTTCCATCCCATCCATGCTGAGGATCGTTAGGCTGGAAATTCTGATCTTCGAAAACAATTTCACCCCATCTATCTACTATCAAGAATTTATTAATCTTAACAATTGTTTCATCACCAAAGATGTAAACGACGTCATTAATTCCATCACCATCCGGAGAGAAGGTATTCGGAACATAGACATATCTTTCTTTGTTGACAAAAACAATAATTTCATCGGTAGTAGTACATCCATTGATATCCGTAATGGTTGCTTGATACATAGTTGTTTCCAATGGAGCAACCGTGTTGTCAAAGCAGTCATAACAATCTAGTGAATCTACAGAAGTCCAACCAATCGTATCAATTTGATTTTGAGAAATATTGGTCAATGCATTGATCGTATGAGAATCACCTAAATCAATTCTAACATTATCTCCTAAATCTAAAATCAATTCCGTGCCTTCTTCTACAATATTTCCAGGAATTTCTAATGAACAACCATCAGAATCTTGCACAAATACAGTGTAGTTAGCACTAGACAAGTAATTGAATTGATTATTGGTGGTAAAGGTTGTACCATCAATACTATATAAGTATGGTGGCGTACCTCCGTAAATCGTATCAATAACAATGCTACCATTATTTTCTCCAAAACAAGTTGGATTGGTCGTTATGATATCAGCTTGAACTGGTACGTTGGTATTTTCAACTACATTGACAGAATCGATACCGACACAACCATTTTCGTCATTATTGACGGTTAAATAGTAAGTGCCTGGTTGATCAACTATGATCGTCTGACCTGGGTTTTGTGGCAGTATAATGTCACTATTACTTGTAGCCCAATCGTATACAATACTTGGACCTGTAGCAGAGTTGTTAGAACCAATCGTAACTTCAGAGAAATCACAATCTAGTTCGACATCATTACCAGCGTCTACCGCAGGTATCTGTATATCTTGACCAATGGTTACAATCGAATCATTCAAACAATTGTTATTGCTATCATATCCTATGAAAATATAGTTTCCAGGAATCGTTGCCGTTGCAATTGTGTTGTTACTAATGGTGTCGCCTAGTGGATCAATCCATGCATTCGTAATGGTTCCACTAGATTGAGAATTACTACCATTCAAAGTTACTTCGTCATTATTACAATCTAAACCACCAATTGGTCCCGGATCTAAGTATGGGAATTCTACATTGTCAATAATGGTAATTGAATCAGTACTTAAACAACCATTTAGTATATCAACAACAGTAAGAACGTAAGTACCTTGTGTATTTACAATAACCACAGAAGCATTGTCAAAGTTTTCACTGTTTGGTCCAGACCATTCATATTCAATGTTAGGTCCATCAGAAGATGGAGACCCATCAATCGTATACACTGCTGTAATACAATCGAGTGTTGCTGTATCTTGAAGTATCAGCGCTACTGGACCTGTCACATCCAAGAATACCTCAACGATATCAGTTGCAGAACAATCATTGACTGTATCATAAATCGTTAGTGTGTAAATACCTGGGACATCTACTTCGGTAGTGATCGTATTGGTAACAAAATCATCATCAGGTCCATCCCACGTGTAAGTGAAGTTAGGATTTTGATCAGAATTCGTTCCATCTAATAATACAGAAGTGTCATCACAAGTAAGTGTCATGTCTGGTCCAGCATCAATAGTAGGTACATTTTCATCAACAGTCACTTCAACCATATCGGTTCCTACACAATTTCCAATGGTAATTGTTAATGTATAAGTACCTTCTACGTTTACAGCAGGCATGATAACTGATTCGTTGGCTGCATTAATACCAGGTCCTGTCCATAATATAGTTCCTGCATCGGAATTAGAGCCATCCAATGTTACAAACTCATTGTTACATGTAATTTCCATATCAGCTCCAGCATTAGCAGTTGGAACATTTACTACTGTTATGGTTGCACTTCCTGCAGTCGTTCCATCACAGCTATTGTCACTAGAACTTGTTAAAGTATAAACAGTAGTTGTTGCAGGAGAAACAGTTAATGTATATGGATTATCATTAGTAACCACAGGTGCTTGATCCACATTATCAATTGCATAGACAAATGTAAATGGAGCAGTACCTGTAAAGTCAACTATCAGATCAGCATTTTCACCGATACAAATGGTAGCATCGCCAGAGATAGTAGCTGTTGGAGCTACATTGTTATCTTCAATAGTAATCATACCCGTTTCCATACATCCATTTGCATCTGTCACCGTAACCATATAGTCACCAGCACAAAGACCAGTTGGATCTTCCATGCCGTCCAATGCATCATCATTCCAATCAAAATCAAAAGGAGCGGCACCCACAGTTATCTCAAGGTCGATAGCCGCATCACACGCACCTGCACAACTAATTGAAGTTGTTTCGGTCAATGTAAATTCAGGAAGTGCATTGATGGTTAAAGTGATATCAACACAATCAGATTCACATCCAGTGATTGGATCAATAGCAACAATGACATAAGTACCTGCTGCCATAGGTGTAAATGTTTCTGTATTACTCGCTAGCAACATTCCGTTACAACTGTCATACCAGTTGATCTGTAATCCAGCATCAGCAGTAGCAGTTAACGGTGGCATCGGATCATTCACACAACTAGTTGCATCTGTCGGAATCGGTTCAACGATATCGTCACAATCACAAGTTGTTGGTGTGTAAACACAATCACAAATTGTTGGATCGTATACATCTATCGTAGCACAATCGTCATCATCGCAATTCGGAGGTGGAATAGGTGTATTTATACAATCACAAGTTGCTGTATCGTAGCTATCCGCCGTGTTACAATCATTATCATCACAAGATGGTGGCGGAATTGGCGTGTTAACACATTCACAAAGTACCGCATCGTAACTATCGTCTGTTGTGCAATCCATATCATCACACGCACCAGGTTGAATTGGATTGTTTTCACACATACAAGTAGCAGTGTTATAAACATCAGCCGTGTTACAATCATTATCATCACAAGACGGTGGCGGAATTGGAGTATTCACACAAGCACAAGTTGAACTGTCATAAGTATCATCTGTTGTACAATCATTATCGTCACAATTCGGCGGTGGAATTGGCGTGTTCACACATTCACAAAGGACTGCATCATAACTATCCTCCGTGTTGCAATCTTGATCATCACACGCACCAGGTTGAATTGGATTATTTTCACACATACAAGTAGCAGTGTTATAAACATCAGCCGTATTACAATCATTATCATCACAAGATGGTGGTGGAATTGGAGTATTCACACAAGCACAAGTTGCGTTGTCATACGTGTCTTCCGTGTTGCAATCATTGTCATCACAATTCGGCGGTGGAATTGGCGTGTTCACACATTCACATAGGACTGCATCATAACTATCTTCCGTGTTACAATCTTGATCATCACACGCACCCGGTTGAATTGGATTGTTTTCACACATACAAGTAGCAGTGTTATAAACATCAGCCGTGTTACAATCATTATCATCACAAGATGGCGGCGGAATAGGCGTATTCACACAAGCACAAGTTGCGCTATCGTAACTATCATCCGTAGTACAATCATTGTCATCACAATTTGGTGGTGGAATCGGTGTATTCACACATTGACAAATTGAGCTGTTGTAACTATCATCTGTGTTACAGTCATTATCATCACAAGACGGTGGCGGAATTGGTGTGTTAACACAAGCACAAGTCGCGCTGTCATATGTATCGTCGGTAGTACAATCTCCATCATCACAGTTTGGTGGTGGGATTGGTGTGAAGATACATGCACAAGTAGTGATGTCGTAACTATCTTCGGTGTTACAATCATTGTCATCACAAGTAGGTGGCGGAATTGGGGTGTTCACACATTCACAAAGTGCAATGTCGTAACTATCTTCAGTAGTACAGTCATTGTCATCACAAGCACCCGGTTGGATCGGATTGTTTTCACACATACAAGTTGCAATGTTGTAAACATCAGCCGTATTACAATCATTATCATCACAAGATGGTGGCGGAATAGGCGTGTTGACACAAGCACACGTTGCAGCATCGTAAGTATCTTCCGTGGTACAATTGTTATCATCGCAATTCGGTGGCGGAATCTGAGTGTACTCACATTGACAAGTTGCGGTATTGTAAATTTCAGTTGTGTTACAGTCGTTGTCATCACAAGACGGTGGCGGAATTGGCGTGTTGACACAAGCACAAGTCGCACTGTCATAAGAGTCCTCTGTGTTACAATCGTTGTCATCACAAGACGGCGGTGGAATTGGCGTGTTGACACAAGCACAAGTCGCGTTATCATATGTATCTTCCGTGTTACAATCATTATCATCACAAGAAGGTGGTGGAATAGGCGTATTCACACAAGCACAAGTTGCGTTATCGTAACTATCCTCCGTCGTACAATCGTTGTCATCACAATTAGGCGGTGGAATAGGCGTATTCACACAAGCACAAGTTGCATTGTCATACGTGTCTTCCGTGTTGCAATCATTGTCATCACAATTTGGTGGCGGAATAGGCGTATTCACACATTCACAAAGGACTGCATCATAACTATCTTCCGTGTTACAATCATTGTCATCACAGGCACCTGGTTGGATTGGATTGTTTTCACACATACAAGTAGCAGTGTTATAAACATCAGCCGTGTTACAATCATTATCATCACAAGATGGCGGCGGAATAGGTGTATTCACACAAGCACAAGTTGCGTTGTCATAACTATCCTCCGTTGTACAATCATTGTCATCACAATTCGGTGGTGGAATCGGTGTATTGATACACGTGCAAGTTGCATCATCGAAACTATCAGCGGTGTTACAATCATTATCATCACAATTCGGCGCTGGAGTTAGAATAATAATCACATCGTCTGAAGCAACACTACAAAGTGGGTCGGTTGGTGTATCACTTGTTAAAGTAAGGGTAACAGTACCATTTGCAATATCAGTAGGACTAGGTGTGTAAATTGTGCCTATTGAAAATATATTGTTATCAAAAATACCATCACCTGAACTAGACCATGTTCCATCAGAAACGCCAGCTCCTGAGATACTAGCTCCAAGTGCTGTTAAGTCTATAATTTGTCCTGAACAAACTTGTGGGTAAGTTCCGGCCTCCACAACAACTGGGTCTGCACAAGCACAATTATTAATAGTAATATCAACTTGAGTTGCTAAACTTTCACAACCATTAATAGTTTGTGTTACAAAAACAGTTTGTGTACCCACCGTACCAGAAGGTGTGAAAGTATCATCCATATCAATAACCGTTGCAGGTCCAGGATTAGGATTGGCATCATACCATGTAAAGATAGCACCAGGTTCTCCAGTTGCTGTAACATCATTGATCACATCACCAGTACAATAAGTATTACCAACTGCATTCGGTTGAAGTGCTAGAGCGGTTTCAGTCAAAGTAATATTTACGCAAGCTGAAGAACAGTCCGTATCTGGATCATAAGCAACAATCGTATACGTACCAGCTGTGGCTGTAAACGATGTTGCATTTGGTTCAAGTAAAGTGCCGCCGCATTCATCATACCACTGAATTTGTAAACCAGCTGCTGCAGTAGCAGTCAATACTGGGACAGTTTGTCCTGCGCAGTAAACTTCATTAGTAGGAGTTGGTTCAGGAATAGTAGGACATAAACAATCTGGTGGAGTAGATGTAAATGTTTGAGGACAGCCTGTTACATCTGTAATATTTACAATTATAGGTGTTCCATCAGGAATGTTAGAAATTGTAAAACTTCCAGCACCATTATCGATGACAACATATCCAGTTGCATCTGCAAAGTATGGATCGGTACCACCAGTTACTTGAATAATTAATTCATAAGTTGTCAAATCAGCTGAACAAGTTGCAGAAGTTTCTGCTACAAATATTTCAGGATTTTCAGTAAGTGTAGCTGCTTCTTGAGTAGAAGGACAAGATGATGCAATGTCAACATATTCTACAGAATAACTTCCAGCACTTGCAGGTGTAAAAGGGTTGCCAGTGAAAACTAATGTTCCTGAGGCATCATACCAATTTACACTAAAACCAGTACCAGGGTCATCTACAGATAATGGAGTAGGTGTTGCCCCGAAGCAGAAAGTATTATTAGTCACGCCAGTAGGTGGGTTGACAGTTGGGCAACTACAATCTTGAATAGTTGTTGTAAGTTGATTGTTGCAAAGTAAATCATCTGTAGCAATTACATCGACACTAGTCCCAGAAGGGATACCAATGATGACATAATTTCCACTTCCTAGGTCATTAACAACAAGACCACCAGCAGTTACAGAGGTATAAATATCAGTACCACCAGAAACGGTAATTTCTAGATCGTATGTCAATAGATCGGTAGCACAAGTAAATGAACCTTGAGCGATCAAAATCTGAGAACTTTCAGTTAAAGTAACTTCCACTTGAGTAGATTGACATCCAGATACAATTTCTTCCACTTCTGCAAAATAGCTACCTGCAGAGGCTGGTGTATATGGATTGTCATTACTTAAGAATGCTCCACCAGCATTATACCAGTTAATCTGGAATCCTGCACCTGGATCATCTACAGAAATGGATGTAGGTGATTCTCCAAAACAGTAACTACTATTAATTGGATTAGCAGGTGGCGTGATAGTGGCACAGTCACAAGATTGTGAAGTTGTTGTTATGGTTGTAGAACAGTTGGCATCATCAAGAACTAGTAAAGTAATATTGCTTCCAGAAGGAATTCCTTCAATAACATAATTACCCATGCCATTATCTACAACCGTATTGGTTCCAGCATCCACTAGTACATAAGTTTCTGTTCCCCCGGAAACCGAAATTTCTAAATCATAAGTTGATAAATCAGAAGAACAAGTAAAGTCTCCTTCAGAAATAATGATTTCAGGAATTTCAGAAAGGGTAGCTGTGATACCTGTACTTTCACAATTACTGCTTATTTCAATGACAGTAGCCGTATATACACCAGCAGTTGTTGGTGTAAATGGATTACCTGTAAAGACTAAAGTATTTGTATCATCGTACCAATTAATATTAAAACCAGCACCAGGTTGGTCAACACTAATTTGAGTGGTACTTTCTCCAAAGCAGAAATTGTTGTCAACCGGATTAACAGGTGGATTAACAGTTGCACATCCACAAGTGAAAGCAAAAGTGGTTAAAGTACCTTCACAATCCGTATCATCCGTGACTGTTATGTTAGCAGTAGTGTTAGAAGGGATTCCTGAAATGGTGTAATTTCCTCCTCCATTATCTACAACCGTGTAACCATCTCCATCCACATTAACGTAGGTTCCAGATCCACCAACCACGTCAAATACAACAGAGTAGGTTAATAAATCAGGTGAACATTCGTAGTCATTATCAAAAATTTCAATTTGAGGAAATTCTGCTAGATCAACTAAAGTTCCAATACTTTCACAACCTGAAGCATCTACTTCAATTGTTGCGGAATACGAACCTTCGGAAGGTGGTGTAAATGGATTTCCAGAACCAACATAGGTTCCTGAATCATCGTACCAATTTATTGTAAATCCAGCTCCTGGATCATCTACTGAAATTTCAGTTGGGGTTCCTTCGAAGCACATCAAGTTGTCTACAGGTCCTGTTGGAGGATCTACAGTTGGGCAATCACAATTTTGAGGAATTGTTGTTAATGATGCAGGGCAATTGTTAGTATCTATAACGTCAATGGTTACACCATCTCCTGAATTAATTCCAGCGATTGTGAAGTTGCCTCCGCCATTATCGAATATTGGCAATCCACCCGCTGTAACTGTATATCCAGGAACTCCGCCTGCTACATCGATATCTAAACTATAAGTCAACAAATCATTTGCGCAATCTGGTGTACCAGGAGTGATGGTTATTTCTGGGTCTTCAGTAGAAACTACTTGAATAGAAGTACTTTCACAACCACTGGCTGTTTCAACAACAGTTGCATTATAAGTACCTGCTGTTGGAGGCGTAAATGGATTTCCTGAAGTGATAAAAGTATTGGAATCATTGTACCAATTGATTTGGAAATCAGCACCTGGATCATCAACGGATAATTCAGATGGAGTGGCATCAAAACAGAATGTGTTGTCAACAGGATTGGTTGGCGGGTCAATCACATCACAATCGCAATCATGTACGAGTGTTGTTAAGTCACCTTCACAACTAGCGTTATCAATCACTTGAATATCTGCAGCAGTGTTGGCAGTCACTCCTAATACAGTGTAACTACCTGCTCCATTATCCTGGACGGTGTAAGGACCAGCATCTACCAATGAGTAATTGCCTGAACCTCCAGATACGGTAATGTTTACATCGTAGGTTAACAAGTTACTTGCACAAGTAAAAGTACCTTCGACAACTAAAATCTCATCATTTTCAGTGACTGTTGCATCTGTGGTAAGTGATTCACAACTACTAGAAGTTTCTATAATAGTCGCACTATAAGTTCCTTCACTTGCAGGTGTAAATGGGTTGCCTGTGAAAACTAAACTACCACCAGTGTCATACCAGTTTATTTGATAACCAGCACCTGGGTTGTCAACAGAAATTGCGGTAGGTGTTTGACCGAAACAGAAATTATTATCAACAGGGTTAGTTGGTGGGGCAATCGTTGGACAATCACAATTTTGGGCGATTGTCGTAGTGGTTGCTGTACAATTATTACTGTCGGTAACATTTACATCAGCAGTTGTAGCTGTAGTAATTCCTTGAATGGTATATGAACCTCCTCCATTATTTATAACCGTGTATGGACTTGCATCCACATTGGTGAAAGTCCCAGCACCGCCAGTAACCATAATGTCCAAATCATAAGAAAGTAGATCTGGTGCACACATAAATGTTCCTGGTGTTATAGTGATTTGCGGATTTTCAGAAGATACTACTTCGATTCCTGGAGATTCACAACCACTAGCAATTTCAATTACTTGAGCGGTGTAGGTACCAGCAGCTGAAGGTGTAAATGGATTTCCAGTAAATTGGAGCGCGCCACCAGCATCATACCAAGTGATATCATAAATAGCACCTGGATCATCCACAGATATTGGAGTTGGTGTTTCACCGAAACAGAAAATATTATCATTTGGTCCTGTTGGTGAGTTGATAGGATCACACAGACATTCGAAATCGATCGCAGTGTAAGACTGCATACAACCATCACTATCAACAACATCTAGAATGTAATTGCTATTATTAGCTATTCCCTGAACAAGGTATTCACCACTTCCTAGGTCACTGACTGTTAAGCCAGTTGCGGTTACAGAAGTGAAAGTACCAGTACCACCCATTACAAAAACTTGAGCATCATAAGTTGTTAAATCACTTGAGCAGAGGAAACTACCATCAGAGATAACAATTTCAGGACTCTCCGTAAGTGTTGCGGAAATAGAACCTGATTCACAACCACTGACCACTTCTGTTAGCGTAGCGTTGTAAGTTCCTGGTCCAGCAGGAGTATATGGATTATCATTACTTAAAAACGTATTTGTATTGTCATACCAATTCACAATATAAGTTCCACCAGGTGTTGCAACCGAAATCTCAGTTGGCGTTCCATCGAAACACATGATATTGTCGACTGGTAAAGTTGGTAAAGGAACACTTGGGCATAAACAATCTTGAGGAATCGTTGCGTAAGTTAATTGGCAACCTGCATTATCTGTTACTACGACGTTGACAGATGTATTTGAAGGAATTCCAACAACGGTATAGCTTCCACCTCCATTATTAGTTATAGTCAATCCTGGAGAAATAACAGCTAAGTAAGTACCTGATCCACCTGAAACTTGAATTTCTAAATCAAAAGTAGTAAGATCTGCTGAACAAGTAAAATCACTTTGTGTGACCGTAATTGGTGGAATAATTTCTGCTAATACTTCTACTCTTTCTCCTTCGCAACCATTGATTGTGCAACTTGCCCAGTAGCTTGTTGGTGAACTAATTGAAGGAGTAGTGAAAGAAGTTCCGGTTCCTACTGATGTAGATCCAAATTCCGAATCATACCAGGTAACAGTACCTGCACATCCAAAAACACTTAAGTCTACAGTTCCTGAAGTACAAACTGATCCATTGACTGCCGTAGGAGGTGGAGGAGCTTGAAGGATTTCAATCATTGTACTTGCAGTAGAAGGACAATCTGTAGTTACCTCAACAGTGTAAGTTGTGTTAGGTAATGGATTGTCAGCAATATTAATAGTTTGAGAAATGGCACCATTATTACCATCATCAGGAACAACTGTCCAAAGATAGGTAGCTCCAGGATTTCCTGCATCTAAAGAAAGTGGCCCATCTCCTTCACATTTTGAAATTGCAGGTCCAAGATCCACGCTAGGTCCGTCTTGAATTACTACATCAATATCATCATTATTTACACAACCATTGTAGGTCACCTGTACGGATATTGTTGTATTGGTTTCTACTGCTGGTAACGTAATGGTTTGAGTCATCTCGCTAGTTGACCAGATATAGGTTGCACCTGCACCTGGATTTCCAGCATCAAGAGTTACTGTACCATCACCAATACATTGATTGATATTAGCTCCTAAATCAACAGGTGGTAAATCATTAATAGTAACCATTATTTCATCATTACCTTGACAACCGTTTTCTGTGACAGCCACCGTATAGGTGGTAGTAGCTAACACTGCATCTGCAATTGTAATCGTTTGGGTAATTGCACCATCGTTTCCATCATCAGGAGTTGCTGTCCATAAGTAGGTAGCACCTACAATTCCAGCATCAAGTGTTACGATTCCATCCCCAATACATTGAGTAATATCAAGACCAAGATCAGGGTCAGGAATTAAGTTGACATCAACGGTTGCAGAACCTGATGGAGATACAGTACATCCATTTGCAGTAACATCTAATAGATTAAAAGTTGTGGATGTTGTTGGAGAAATAACTACAGTAGCATTACCTGCTGCATCGAGTGTTACAGTTTGATTGATAACACCATCAAAGTAATTGACAACAGCATCAGCGGTACCAGTAAAAGTAAAGGTAGCATCTTCACCAAGACAAATTGAAAGCGGTAAAACACTGATATCCGCTGTTGGATTTGGTACAAAAGTGAAATCAGTTGAAGAAGTAATATTGCTATTGATACAAGTACCATCATCTACTTGAGTAATCGTGAAAGTAGTGTTGCCTGCTATTGCAGCATTTAATAAAGCAGTACCGGAAGCATTCAATACAATTGTAGCTGGGCTGCCACTTCCGTCATCATATGTAACAGTTGCTCCAGGAGTTCCTGAAAAAGTAACGGCCGCATTATTTCCTTCACATACTACAGTACCTCCAGAAACTTCAGCCGTAGGTATTGTGTTAACAATGACTGTTGTTGTTTCTTCATCTTCACATCCATTGGCATCAGTTACAGTAACGGTGTAGCTAGTATTGGTTGTAGGAGATACTTCATAATCAGCAGTTGCTGGTCCACCAGCTGCCCATTGATACATAGTTCCTCCAGAAGCCGTCAATGTGGTCATTTCACCTTCACATATTTCTAAATCACCTGCAATAGCAGCACTAGGTGGTGAATTAACGGTTACGGTTATATCAGCAGACACTCGACAATTGTTATCATCAATTACAAATACTTCGTATGTCGTAGTAGTTGTTGGGCTAACATCATAAGTAGCAGTGGCAGGTCCACCTATCCATTGATAAGATGAACCACCTGATGCAGTAAGTGTAGTCGATTCACCATCACAGATCATATTATCGCCTGTTATTAAAGGAATCGGACTAGGATTTATCGTTATCGTAACTGTAGCAGAAGCATTAACACAAGGAGCGGTTGCAACAATTGTATAGGTAAAGTTGTAGTCGTCTGGCGTTGCAGCAGAAAAATCAACTGCTGTTGGGTCCGAAATATCCACACCAGATCCATTATCATCTGTCCATGAGCCACCACTTTCAGCTCCACTAAGTAAAGCGGTCAGGTCAATAGTAAGCGGACTATTTTCACAAATAGCAGTTGCTCCCCCTGTACCTGCGTCAGGATTTGTATAGACAGTTATGGTTTGTGTTTCAGTGTCTGTATTGTTACAATCATCTGTGAAAGTCCAAGTTCTGGTAATGATTTGAGGATTTGTACCAGTGGAAGCATCTGTAGGGTCAACAGAGTCACTCATTGCACAGTTGTCAGTGTACGCCAAAGGAACTGGTGCTGGCACAGTTTCGCAAACAGTTACATCTGCAGGAGGAGTATCTAATACTGGATTTTCATCATCAAGAGGGATTGTGAAAGTTTGGGTGACAGTTGCTGCAGCGTTTCCACAGTTATCAACAGCATCCCATGTTACAGTCATCACTCTATCTGAAAGACATCCATCTCCATCAATAGTTGACGAAGGTATTGCGACTGATTGACCACCTATACAGTTATCGCTTACATTTAATTGAGGTAATTCAGTTGGTAGTGGAAAAACATCACCACAACTAAGGAGTTGATTTGAAATTCCAGTAGCATCAATAACTGGTACTTCAGCATCCAATGGTATTGTTATAATTTGTTGAACTTGATCCGCAGGGTTCCCACAAGCATCAGAGATATTCCATGTATATGTAATGACCCGATCTTCTGTACAACCATTACCTACGTCTGTAGTTGTTGGTGATACCGTTGTTGGAAATGCAGGATCACAATTGTCTGTTGCCGGTAAGTCAACAGCTGGAGGAATAGTTTCAGTACATGTTAAGGTTTGGTTAGGGACTGTTGAGCCATCGATAACTGGAATCACATCATCAGCTTCTACTGTGAAAGTTGCGGAGCAGGTTTCTGATCCGCAGTCTCCTGTTGCTGTGAAGTTTACTGTTATTATTTCTCCTGCACAATCGATCGGAGCATTAGTAGGAGCATCATTAGTAATTGCAACATTGCAACCACCAGTTGATGATACTGTTGATAGCCAATCAGAGAACAAAGAGTTGTTGCTAGCTTGAGTACCGCATGCTGGGATTGATATATTTTCTGGACAAGTTAAAGTAATTGCATTGGGTACGATCCATGTAAATGTGGTACTGACCTGATCCGCGTCATTTCCACAAGCATCCGTAAAAGTAGCAGTCCAGGTTTGAGAATAATCACAACCATTGATGGTAGGTCCACCGCCGTCGTCAACATTAGGAATAAAAGTTCCTTCACAATTATCTAGACCGGAGAAAGTAGGAGCGGTTACTGAAGCGACGCAAGCACCAGCAGGATCATTTTGAGAATCGACAGAAATGACAGGCAGTTCAGTATCCTGAATCCATGTATAAGACACAGATTGTTGAACCGCTTCATTTCCACAAGCATCGGTAAAAGTAGCGGTCCAGGTTTGAGAATAATCACAACCATTGATGGTAGGTCCGCCACCATCGTCAATATCGGGAGTAAAAGTTCCTTCACAATTATCGAGACCAGTAAAAGTAGGAGGGGTTATTGAAGTGACACAAAGGCCAGCAGGATCATTTTGAGAATCGATAGAAATTTCAGGCAGTTCAGTATCCTGAGTCCAAGTATATGAAACAACTTGTTGCTCCGCGTCATTTCCACAAGCATCCGTAAAAGTAGCAGTCCAAGTTTGTGAGTAATCACAACCATTGATGGTAGGTCCACCGCCATCGTCAATATCGGGAGTAAAAGTTCCTTCACAGTTATCTAGACCAGAGAAAGTAGGAGCGGTTACTGAAGTGACACAAGCGCCAGCAGGATCATCTTGAGAATCGACAGAAATGACAGGCAGTTCGGTATCCTGAATCCATGTATAAGACACAGATTGTTGAACCGCTTCATTTCCACAAGCATCAGTAAAAGTAGCAATCCAAGTTTGTGAATAATCACAACCATTGATAGTAGGTCCGCCACCATCATCAATATCGGGAGTAAAAGTTCCTTCACAATTATCAAGACCGGTAAAATTAGGAGGGGTTATTGAACTGACACAAACGCCAGCGGGATCATCTTGAGAATCGATAGAAATTTCAGGCAATTCAGTGTCTTGAGTCCAAGTATATGAAACGACTTGTTGATCCGCGTCATTTCCACAAGCATCGGTAAAAGTAGCAGTCCAAGTTTGTGAGTAATCACAACCATTAATAGTAGGTCCACCACCATCGTCAATATCGGGTGTAAAAGTTCCTTCACAGTTATCTAGACCGGAGAAAGTAGGAGCGGTTACTGAAGTGACGCAAGCGCCAGCAGGATCATCTTGAGTATCAATAGAAATGACAGGCAGTTCGGTATCCTGAATCCATGTATAAGACACAGATTGTTGAACCGCTTCATTTCCACAAACATCGGTAAAAGTAGCGGTCCAGGTTTGAGAATAATCACAACCATTGATGGTAGGTCCACCGCCATCGTCAATATTAGGAGTAAAAGTTCCTTCACAGTTATCTAGACCAGAGAAAGTAGGAGCGGTTACTGAAGTGACGCAAGCGCCAGCAGGATCATCTTGAG
>CALDGQ010000006.1 GCA_937941765.1 uncultured Saprospiraceae bacterium | reverse complement strand
TTTCATTGCCAAAAAAGAAACAAAAAGTCTAGATTTTATAAACTCCTCCGTCGAACATATAAAATCGGCCTCCCGCAACAAAATCCAAGTATATGTTTGTTTTAACTGAATTTGCAACAATTTGAATACGTTGTTTAATTTTAATGTAATTATCTCGTTTTATTGGGTTTCTACGTAAAATTGATGCATTATTCCCAAAAAAAATGAATCTAACTACTTGGTTATCAATGTTTTGTCATGCTTCTGAATACCCCAAAGTAACTTAACAAAAAAAGCACCTGCGTCATACAACCCAGGTGCCTTAAATATGAAATGAAACGTTCTTTAGTCAATAATAATTTTCTTGAATTCGACAGTTCCTGCTGCTTCTACCTTGATGATATAGGCACCAGAATCGAATCTTTCTAAGTTGTAAGATTTTGTCAAATTACCAGTAGAGAAATCAAGTATTTCACTTGTGATTGTTTGTCCAACAATGTTGATGACACTCACATTGATTTGTGAAACAGGTGTTCCATTCATTGTCAATGTAAAGTTACCATTAGAAGGATTTGGATAAACACTCATCTCAGAGAAAATGTTGATCTCCGTTGCACTTGTTGGGCTTGCGTTGATTTCTACAACTTCCGTGTGCGTATCGGTACCACATGAATTTTCTGATGTCAAAGTTACGTTATAAATACCTGCTTCAGTATAAGCATGTGTTGGATTCATATCCGTGCTAGTTGATCCATCTCCGAAATTCCAAGTATAAGTTCCTTCTGTAGAGTTGTTGTTGAAATTAACTTCGTTGTTATTTACAAAAGTATTGAAATTAGCAATTGCATTATCTTCAATTACAACATAAGATGTCAATTGATCTTGTTCTCCATCAGGATAAGTCACTTTCAAAATAACATCATAAGTACCAGGAGTATCATAAGCGATTACGGCATGTGGATTTGTTGAAGAAGAAGGCGTTCCACCAGGGAAATTCCAAACTCTATCCACAGTTGGATCTGTTAATTCATCTGCAAAATTTACAGTTGCAGGTGCACAAATATTTGTTGCACTAGATTGAATATTTGATTTCTTGATACTTTCTAGAACAATCACATTGATGTTTTGTGTAGTTGTCGAACTACCACATTGATTGGTTGTCGTCAACATAACAGTATAATTTCCAGCTGTAGTGTACCAGTGTGAAGGATTCGCATCCGTACTAATGGTGCCATCACCAAAGTTCCATGCATAGGAAGTTGCGTTATTGGTTGAGCTATTGAAATTGTAAATGTTAATCAAGTTACTGTAAGAGAAAATTCCTGAAGGAGCTGATTCTACAGTGATGTAATTCATTTGAACTGCAATATTTGAACCTGCTGAATTAGTTACTTCAAGTGTTACGCCATAGCTACCAGTTGTTGGATAAGTAACGATTGGGTTTTCTAAAGTTGACGTACTAGGCGTTCCACCAGGGAATGACCAATTCCAAGAAGTCACGTTATCCGTTGACTGATTGAAAAATTGAATGGATGCAGGTGAACATGCAGTTGTTTGATTCGCATTAAATGCGGCAATAGGCATTGCAGTAGTACTAATAGCAACAGTCTCAGTAATCACATCTGTTCCACATGGGTTAGTTACTGTTAAAGTCACTGTATAAGAACCATCTGCTGCGTACGTATGTGCAGGGTTGGCAACTGAGCTAGTATTGTTGTCTCCAAAGTCCCATAAGTAAGTAGTTGCGTCTTGAGAAGCATCTGTAAATTGGACAGAAGAGCCTGTAATTGCGTTGTTAAAATCAGCTATAGGTGCAGGATCGATTTCAATAAAAGAAGTTTGAATCGTTTGAATACCTCCAGCACTATTGGATACTTCTAGCGTAGCATCAAAAGTTCCAGCATTGTCATAAGTTACAATTGGGTTTTGCAAAGTTGAAGAAGCAGGTGTTCCACCAGGGAATGACCAAACCCAAGCTGTAGCATTTGGAGATGATTGATCTGTGTATTGAACTACTAAAGGACCACAACCATTTTGTACATCTGCAGTAAAGTCCGCCATTGTAGGAGGTGTTACATTTCCAGATATAGTTATTGTTTGAGTATATACATCACTTCCACAACCATTGTTGGCAGTCAAAGTAATGATGTAAGTACCATCAGTTGTGAAAGTCGTTGTTGGATTAGCTAAATTACTAGTATCATCATTTCCAAAATCCCAGCTATAACTTCCAGCATTCGTAGAATTATTTGTAAAGGATACTGAATTTCCAGAAAGTGTAGAACTAAATCCAGCAGTTGGTACATCTTCAATAACGATGTAAGAAGTTTGAGTTACTGTATTAGAATTGGTTCCATCGTCAATTGTCAACAACACATCATAAGAACCAGCTGTTGAATAACTAACTGTAGGATTTTGCAATGTCGAAGTTGCTGGTGTTCCTCCAGGGAAAGACCAAGACCAACCACTAACATTACCCGCTGATAAATCAGAATAAGTAACCATTACTGGCGCACATCCACTAATTGCATCAGAAGTAAAAGAAGCACTTAAAGGATTGTTAGGATCTCCGAAAGTAAAGGTTTCGGTCATTGTTGCTTGACCACAAGTTCCATTCGCAAATAAAGTAACGGTATAAGTTCCGTCTTCAAATGTGTGAACTGGATTGTAACCTGGTGTAGTTGTACTGTCACCAAAGTCCCAAAGGTAGCCGATTGCACCTGTACTGTTATTGGTGAAAGTCACTTCATTTCCATCTACTACATAAGTGAAATCAGGAACTGGAGTTTCTTCTAAATCAATGAAATCAGTTATGATTGATGTATGTGAACCTAAAGCATTGGTAACGGTCAAAGTTGTTGTATAAGAACCACCTACGTTATAAGTTACAGATGGATTTGGAGCAGTTGAAGTTGCAGGTATACCGCCTTCGAAAGTCCAAGAGAAAGTTGTTGCATCCGTTGATAAATTGTTATAATCGATTGTGATCGGTGCACAACCAGATGTATTGTTTGCGGTAAAGCTAGCAATAGGAGCAGCAGGCAAATCTGGATTCTCTGTTAAGAAAATTGGAGTTGAAGTCAATGCAATTCCGTTTGGTGAAATGGTTGAAGTCGCTCCGCTATTAGAATAATCCCATTCGTATCTATTTAATTGACCGATATTCAATGGAGCAGGGAAGGAGTAATTTGCATTCGCTACTTCAGAACGATCGACTGTAGTTTCAGCCCAAATACAGTAGATGTAATTTCCAGCTGCGTCAATAAATGCACCACCAGCAACACCGGCAGGTAAAGACATCGCATTGGTTCTTACTTCATCATGTCTAGTTCCGTATAAGAAATCAGAGGATGTTTTATACCCAACACCTTCTTGATTTTTAACTTCCGTACCAGGTTGATTTCCTACCAATCTTTGATACAATCCCATTTGTTGGAAAGCATCGTAAGAGATATTAGAATATTCAGTTTCTGCTAAATTGTATACGTGCATTTGATGAATATCATTTTGCAAACAAGTAACAACCGCTTTCATTAAGAAATTTCGTTGAGATAGTTCACCACCTAGGTTGTCTCCAAATTCTTTTCTTGGTGTGTTAATCTCAGTGATGATCCATTCCTTTTCAGGATAAGTTGCACCATCATAACCATGAGAAGCTAAAACTGTTTGGTAAGCATCCTTTCTTCTAGTAATTCCGAATGCTCCTCTATCAGAGTGTCTTTGATAATTGAATCCATTAATAGTAGTATCCCAGAAACGCATGGTTCCATCAAAGTGTGGGTATGAGTGGAAACCCATCACATCAAAATATGCACCACCACCTAATGGGAAATCTACGGTTGCAGATCCATCAACGGGATTATCAGTATTTCTCAAAATTGCATCCAAGAATGATTCACTACCTACACCTGCAACTGTTACGTATGCATCAGGATTCATGTACTTAATTACTTCATAAGAAATTCTCAAAGTTCTAACATAGTGATAAATTGGAGCTCTTAATTCGTAATCACAAGGATCAGGATCAGAGTCCCACCAGTTTCCTGGAGCACCTTGAGGTTGCCAGTTGTTGAAACCAGTAAAGTCAAAACCAGGTTCGTTCCAAATTTCGTAGAAACGAATGTGGTCTCCATAAATATTGATTAGCTTATATAAATAGGCAGCTAAATAGTTGTCATCATTAATAGGTGTTCCGTTTGCGCCACCATCCCAAATGTCTGAGTACATGTTGGCAAACATTTCAGATTGTACACCTGAACAATAGTCGGCAGGGTCACGTTCGTCTGGAGATGGGAAACCAACAATACAAACATTCTCTTCCAAACCTAAGTTTGCATAATGTTGGAAAGTTCCAATTTTGATGGAGTCACCCCAAGTATCCAAAAAGTGTGAAGGCAATGAAGGACGAATAGATTTCACACCTGCACCTAGAATGCCGTTTGCAGGATTACCAGCAGCAATATCTGCTAAGTCTTCGTCTAAGTAAGGAGGGTTGTATCCTAAGTTTGATCCTGGTCTGAAATAACCAGTGTATGGTGTAACTTGATCATTTGCAGTATATCCAATTTCTGTGGAAGTTCCAGACAAAATATCAATTGTCATTGAAGTGTTAGAAGATCCACATTGATTGGTAACAAATAAATAAACCGTATAAGTACCATTTCCATTATAAACGTGATTAGGACTTTGTTCATTTGAAGTGGTTCCATCTCCTAAATCCCAGAAATAGTTTTCTGCATTTGAGCTAGAGTTGTTTGTCAAATTAACAATTGGTCCGGCAATATTAATATCGAAATCTGCTGTAGGAGCTGCTTCTACATTTACGTAGGAAGTTTGTTGCGCAATCGCAGTTCCTGAAGCATCAAATGCATTCATCGTGATTGCATAAGTTCCAGAAGCTCCATACGTGGTAGATGGGTTTGCACCGGTTGCAGTAGCTGGGCTACCACCTGGCATATCCCAAGTGTAAGTTGCTGCTCCAGAAACTACAGATGTAAAATCTACTGCTAAAGGTTCACAACCTGAAGAAATAGAAGTAGTAAATAAAGTTTCTTTTAAGAAAATTGGACGACCTGTCAACTGAATGTTATTTGGTCCTAAAGAAGAACTAGTAAAAGCAGCTGAATAATCCCATTCTCTTTTTTCAAGATTGGTAATTCCGAAAGAAGCAGGGAAGCTATACATTGCACTTGCAACTTCAGATTGATCTTGTGAAGTTTTTGCCCATAGACAGTAAACATAATTTCCATCATCATCTAAAAATGCTCCACCACGAATAGTAGCAGGAAGGTTCATTGCTGCAGTTTTTGCCTCATCATATTCAGTCGTGTACAACATATCAGAAGCGGTTTTGTAAGCTACTCCTTCATCGTTTTTCACTTGACTTCCAACAGGGGTTCCTGTTAATTTTTTATATAAACCAAGAATATCAAATTCTCCTTGAGCAGCAGCTTCTTCTTTAACATCACCAAGATTGTAAACATGCATTTGGTGAATATCATTTTGCATACAAGTGACAACCGCTTTCATAATGAAGTTGACTTGCGCTTCTACTGATCCAATATAATCTTGATATTGTTTTCTAGGTAAGTTGATTTCTGTAATAATCCATTCTTTCTTAGGATGGGTAGTTCCATCATATCCATAATTGGCTAAAACATTTTGGTAATTCGTTTGACGTCTTAAAATTCCTTCAGCACCTCTATCAGAGTGACGGTCATAAACAAAACCATTGATATTAACATCATATTCTCTCATGGTACCATCAAAGTGAGGGTAAGAGTGAAAACCCATTACATCGAAATAAGCACCTCCACCATGTGGATATTCTGCCGTTACTGCACCACCATTTGGATTATCAGTATTTCTTAAAATCGCATCTAAGAAAGATTCATATCCAACACCTGCGACAATTACATAATCATCTGGAGAGATTGTTTTGATTACATCATATGCAATTCTCAATGTTCTAATATATTGTTGAATAGGCGCACGGAAGTGGTTACTACATGGAGAAGGATCATTGTCCCACCAGTTGTTAGGACCACCTGGAGGCTGCCATCCTTCTACGAAAGTATGATCAAAACCAGGTTCATTCCAAATTTCCCAGAATTTTACATAATCTGTATAGCTTGAAACTAAATCATGAATGTATTTAGCAAATTTATTGTCATCATTATAAGGTGTTCCATTGGCTCCATTGTCCCAAATAGGTAAATAAAGACCTTCAAACATTTCTGATTGAAGACCAGGACAATGTTCCGTTGCATCTCTATCAATATCTGCTGGAAATCCAACAATACAAACGTTGTCCTTAAGGCCTACGTTATCGTAATGTTGGAAAGTAGGAACTCTAAAATCAAGTCCATATTCTTCCAAAAAATAACCAGGTAAAGATGGACGGATTGCTTTTGCACCAATACCATCAAATCCCAAAGTTGGGTTTCCTGCTGCAAGGTTAGCTAAGTCTTCATCCTGCCAAGGCGGATTGTAACCCATATTGGATCCTGGACGAAAATCTCCTGGATATGGTATTACTTGAGAATTAGCGTTGTAATTTACTTGGGCGTTTGAAAAGGCGATTGCCAAGACTACTGCCGCTAGCGTAAGAAAAAAATGTTTCATTTCAATTATGTTGTAAAAAGTATATTAAGCTGAAATCAACTTAATTCAAAAATTCATATTTCATATTTAGAGATCGGGGAAAAACGTTGGCAGGAGTAGAAGAGGGCTCATTTCAACAGCAAGATATAAACTAATTGCAGTTGAGTCAATATGCGCTCGACCCACTCATTGGAAAATGTTTCAAAAAAATAATATTAATTTCTCTATTAATGGCTTCGATTAGCTGTCACGAACTTGTTGGAGAGATGTGACGAAAAATCGGTTTTTAAAACATTTACACTATGACAACGATTTGGGATAAAAAAGGCTGCTCAATAATTTTTTCTAATGTTTACCTTCCAGTTTTTCAACTGCTTGCACTTCACCTATTCTAAACTTGATAGGTATGTTAGAAGCCGCTTCAAGCTTCAATTCCAGGTCACAGAAAAAGGGCAACTTTTTATGTTCTAGGTAGACTTTAGTAGGGACACTTGATTTTTCACCTAATAATATATCATTTTTTAATAATAGATATTTTGGATCCGAATCTAGCTTATTTGTTATATCGATATTTTGAGACAAAACCTGCAATGAACAGAAAGTCAAACAGCTAAGTATTAATAATTGTTTAACTATCATAGATATACATTGTTGGTGGGGCAGCTCAAGAAAGAAACTTCATATTTCGGCTCAAAATTAAGAAAAATACACCATTTTAGGTAACTAAAAAATGGGGATTAACAGGTTATATTTGAATTTTTCTAATTGATTTTAGCCTTTTGACTTCCTTGATACATTTCGTATTTGTGATATTTGCATTCTAAGGGACCATTGTTTAGGACGAATTTGTCTGAAGGTCTAAGGCCGACTTTTTTCAAAGCTTCGATATTAGATGATATAATATAAGCATCATATCCAGAAAACTGTTGTTTTAGTTGGTCACCGATTTCACTATAAAATGCTTCGATATCGAACTCTTTGAGTCGTTGATCATATGGTGGGTTCATTACAATAATACCTTTTCCTTCAGCTGGTTCAGGTGCTTCGAGTCGTTGAAAAGGTTTTCGTTTGACTTCTATCTCATCTGCTAGTGATGCTTCTGCTAGATTTATCAGAGAATATTTGACGGCTCTTAAGTCTTTGTCAAATCCCAAAATCGGATATTTTAATTTGTCTACAATTTTTTCTTCAGCTTCATTCTTGACTTCATTAAAAAGTCTTCGGTCGTAGTCTTTCCATTTTTGAAAACCAAAACCTTGTCTAAATTTTTGTGGTGGAATATGCTTAGCGATCATTCCTGCTTCAATCAACAAAGTTCCAGAACCACACATTGGATCTACGAAGATTGAATCTCCATTATAATCAGTCAATAAAATCATTCCTGCGGCGAGTACTTCAGTTAATGGTGCTTCTACTGCTTGAACACGATACCCACGTTTGTGTAATGAATCGCCAGAAGTGTCTAAGGAAATAGTGCAAGTCGTATTAAAAATTCGAACATTGATACGTAGGGTAGGGTCGAAAGTGTTTACATTTGGTCGAATACCCAATTTATCACGGAATTGATCGGCAATCGCATCTTTAGATTTCAGCGCCACATATTTTGAATGTGTAAAAACCTTAGAAGCAGTTACCCCATCAATTGCAAAAGTTTCTTTAACCGTAAAATATTGAGACCAGTCTATTTTGTAAATTTCGTTGTAAAGTTCTTCTTCGTTATTTACCTCGACTGTTTTGATTGGCATTAAAATACGCATCGCCGTTCGTAGCAAATAGTTTGCTTGATACATTAGCTTTTTGTCTCCGTTAAATGAGACGGCACGTTTTAGGATTTTGACATCCGTTGCACCTAATGCTTTTAGTTCTTTTGATAAAGTCCATTCTAGACCATTGATTGTTTTTGCTACTAGTTCCATAGGGCGGCAAAGGTAGGCAAATATTTCACGCGAAGTCGAAGAAAAGAGGACGTGTTTTTTTCGCACAGATTTCACAGATTCGCGTAGATGGGGGACGTGTTTTTTTCGCACAGATTTCACAGATTCGCGCAGATTAGGGACGTGTTTTTTCGCACAGATTTCACAGATTCGCGCAGATTAGGGACGTGTTTTTTTCGCACAGATTTCACAGATTCGCGTAGATGGGGGACGTGTTTTTTTCGCACAGATTTCACAGATTCGCGCAGATGAAGGACGTGTTTTTTTACGCAGAAAGCGCAGAAAGAACACGTATTAGATTCTGCGTTTTCTGCATGAGAAAATGTTACGTTTGGATCACCCCAACATTAAATTTCTTAACCGGAGCATTATTGGCAGCACGTATAGATTCCGAAATGACTTTACGAGTTTCCCGAGGATCAATAATTGCATCGACCCACAATCTAGCAGCAGCATAATAGGGAGTCGTCTGCTCATCGTATCGATTTTTAATTTTTTCGTACAGCTCCTTTTCCTTTTTTGGATCTGCTTCTTCTCCTTTAGATTTTAGAGAAGAGACTTGAATTTGAGTTAATACTTTAGCGGCTTGGGCACCACCCATCACTGCGATTTTTGCAGAAGGCCAAGCGACGATGAAACGAGGATCATAAGCTTTTCCACACATTGCATAATTGCCTGCACCATAACTATTTCCCATTACGATAGAGATTTTGGGAACGGTAGAATTGGAAACTGCATTCACCATTTTCGCACCATCTTTGATGATACCACCATGTTCGGAACGTTTTCCAACCATAAACCCACTTACATCATGCAGGAATACCAATGGAATTTTTTTCTGATTACAATTCAAAATAAAACGTGTTGCTTTATCCGCAGAATCAGAATAAATAACACCACCGAATTGCATTTCACCTGTTTTGGTTTTGACCACCTGTCTATTGTTAGCAACGATGCCAACTGCCCATCCATCAATACGAGCATATGCGCAAATCATCGTTTTTCCAAAACCTTCTTTGTATTCTGTAAATTCCGAATCATCGACCAGCGCTTTTAAAAGTTCCTTGGTGTCATATGGTTTGGTTCTTGAATCTGGAAATGTTTTGATTAAATAATCCGCATCTACTTTTGGTTCGCTTGGTTCTTCTCGACTGAAACCTGCTTTGTCGAAGCTACCCATTTTGTCTACTAGGTCTCTGATGGTATCTAAACAAGTTTTATCATCGGGCATTTTGTAATCGGTCACACCACTTATTTCAGATTGAGTTGATGCGCCTCCTAATGTTTCTTTATCAACGGTTTCTCCGATTGCTGCTTTTACCAAATAAGGTCCAGCCAAAAAGATAGAACCGGTTCCTTCTACAATCAATGATTCATCGGACATGATCGGCAAGTAGGCACCTCCAGCAACACAACTTCCCATGATGGCTGAGATTTGTGGAATGCCTTCACTTGAGATGATTGCGTTGTTTCTAAAGATTCTACCGAAGTGTTCTTTATCTGGAAAAATTTCATCCTGCATTGGTAAGTAAACACCTGCGCTATCTACGAGATAAATTAATGGCAATCTATTCTCCATTGCAATCTCTTGTGCACGTAAATTTTTCTTTCCTGTAATTGGAAACCATGCACCTGCTTTTACAGTTGCATCATTGGCAACAATCATACATTGTCTCCCTTTCACTTCTCCAATTCCAACCACAACACCACCACCTGGACAACCACCATGTTCTTTGTACATTTCATATCCTGCAAAAGCACCGATTTCAAAGAAATAACTACCATCATCGATCAAGTAATCTACTCTTTCACGAGCAGTCATTTTGCCTTTTTTGTGTTGCTTAGCAATTTTCTTTTCGCCTCCTCCTAAATAAATTTTCTCTAAGAGTCGTCTCATTTTAGAAACGGACAATTTTGCTGCGTCTTTATGCTTATTTTTTTCTATGTCTACCTTTGCCATATATGATAAAGTGTTATATGATTTTATTGAGATAAAAGTACAAAAAAAGACCTAATATATATGTTGGTTTTGGCTTCTCGCCAAAGAGCCTTACTAGATAAGGTTCTTTTCATTCAGACTTTTACTGGGCTGATTAATTGATAATCGTGAAAAGGTTCTTTGACGGGGACGCCAAAAACAACGTAAGTTTGTAGTTTTTAACAAAACTTCCTACCTATGTTTGTTCACAAAAAAAGACCTAATTACAGTTAAGCAATTAGGTCTTCTTTAAAGTAAAATTTTTTATTAAAACGGAAATTTGTAGTAATACTCGCCAGGATACTTTTCATAGATTCCTTCCAATACTACTTGGCCTGTGTAGCCATCCAATTCTTCAATCAATTCCTCAATTGTAGTTACTTTGTTATCATTAACTCTTGTGATGATGAATCCAGGGTCCATATTGGTTTCTTCAATAACACTATTTCTAAAAATGCTTTTTACTTTGATACCGATGATCCCGAGTTTGCGACTTTCATCTTTTCTCAAATTACGTAGTTCAAAACCAAGATCTTCAAGAACTCTGGTATTGCCTTTGAAGTCAGCTACTTTAGCTTTTTTATCGCTTCTATTTTTTAGGGTAACTTCTGTTGTATACTTTTTACGATCGCGGATATATTCCACACTAATTGTATTGCCAGGACGGAAACGTGCCACTTGTTCTTGCAATTCAGGAGTAGAAGCAATTTTCTTTCTGTTGATGCTAATAATGACATCCCCTTTTTTCAAACCAGCTTCAGCAGCTGCACTATTAGGATGTGTTTCTTTAATATAAACGCCGGCTGCATTTTCAAGACCTAAGTACTTTGCACGTTCATCATTTACATCATCAATTCCGATTCCTAACATACCACGTTGTACTTCACCGAAATCTTTTAAATCTCTCACTACTTTTTGAGCCAAATTAGCAGGTACTGCAAAAGAGTATCCTTCGTAACGTCCAGATCTTGTTATGATTGCGGTGTTGACACCAACCAATTCTCCATTGGTATTGACCAAAGCACCACCACTGTTTCCAGGATTGACGGCTGCATCAGTTTGGATGAAAGATTCGATAGAATAGAGATCTTCAAGGATGTTTATGTTTCTTCCTTTAGCACTGACGATACCAGCAGTAACAGTTGATTCCAAATTAAAAGGATTTCCAACTGCCATTACCCATTCACCAACTCTAACCGAATCAGAATTTCCGAAATTCAGAAATGGCAAATCCTTCTCATCAATTTTTAATAAAGCCAAATCGGTTGATGTATCCGTACCAACAATTTTTGCTTTGAATTTTCTTTTGTCATTTAACGTAACTTCTACTTTTTTAGAATCTTCAATGACATGATTGTTAGTCAAAACATATCCTTCTGGTGAAATAATAATTCCACTTCCAGAGGAACCACCATAAGAACCACTACTCCAAAAATCACCATCACCTCCTTGAGAAGATTTGATGTTGACGACTGCAGGAGTTACTTTTTCAGCTGCACTAATAAAATCAGTAGGAGAAGAAGAAACGAAATCTCTTTGAGCTTTTCCAGAAAACAATTGATCGGTAAAAGTGGTTAATTTTGCATTATTACTTTCCATATAAACCACTTCTCTTGGTCCTTCAAAATATTTGTAAACAGTTACTGAAGAAATTGCACTCAACACGGAGACCAAGAGAATCAATGGAAAATTTTTCATAAATGTCAATTGTTAAAAAGGGTGGTATGTAAAGATATAGTTTACAGGCTATCAAGATATAAAACCTATTTGACTATATCAATGGAAAATGAGTATTTAATAGATATGATTCAATTACTTTTTATCTACTTTTAAGCTTAATACCATTTAATATTCCAATATGTCATTGGAGTATTAGTTGGTATAAACGAGAATAGTGGGATCGTTATTTCAAAATTAATTTAGATTTATGTCGAATAAAGACAGTTTAAAAAGCCAAGAAGAAGAGGAAGCGGAGTATATGGGAAATATTTGGGGATGGAAATTTTCGCTCATAGGACTGGCCGTTATTTCGTTTTTGATCATTGTCGTCTTTGTCAGATGGAATAATTTGGAGGTAAAACCTGACAATTTATTTACACCAGATGCTCACAAAAAGATTGTTCCGGTCGCGCCAGTAGTCTTGCAACCAAAAGACACTTTAAAAGCCAATCAAAAATAAATTCAAATGTTTAAAATACATTCTATTCCTTTTGTCAAATACCAAGGAACGGGTAATGATTTCGTCATGATTGACAATCGTACCAAGAATTACATCACCAAGGAAGACACTGATTTAGTTGCGAAGATCTGTGATCGAAAATTCGGGATCGGTGCAGATGGACTGATTCTTTTGCAAAATAGAATCGGTTATGATTTCGAGATGATTTATTTTAATGCAGATGGCAATGAAAGTTCGATGTGCGGAAATGGTGGCCGTTGTATAACACACTTTGCACGAGAATTGGGGGTCGAAAGAGAACAATATAAATTCCTAGCCATCGACGGAGATCATGAAGCAACAATTGGTAAAGAAGATTGGGTAGATTTGAAGATGAGTGATGTTGCGGAAGTAGAAGTTGGAGAAGATTTTTTTGTGTTAAATACTGGATCACCTCACTACATTGTTTTTGTGGAAGATATTGATGATATCAAAGTGGAGGAAAATGGGTCGGCGATTCGATATTCCAAGCGATTTAGAAAAGAAGGGATCAATGTCAATTTTGTTGAGCATTCTCCAATTGGATTGCATGTAGCAACTTATGAAAGGGGAGTGGAAGCGGAGACTTTATCTTGTGGCACAGGTGTCGTTGCTTCTGCCATTAGTTCTAAAATAAAACAAGGTGTTGGTAAGTATTCTGTTCCTATTAAGACGAAGGGTGGAGATTTGAAGGTTCAATTTGATTTGAAGGATAACAATATGGTTTCGGATGTTTGGTTGGGTGGTGCTGTTGGGTTGGTTTTTCGTGGGGTTTTTGAGGGTGTATGAGTATTTGTTTTTTTCGCGCAGATTTCGCAGATTTACGCAGATGGTGGATTTGTACTACGTAAGGATATTGTTTTTTTACAGGTAGCATACGTCTGGATCTGTGTTAATCTGCGGCATCTGTGCGAAAAAATTACGTCCTCAACTAATAAATCATCAATCCATACTATCATCAATCTCCATCCGAGCGCCAGCCAACTCACTCAAAGCATGCTGATCTCCAGCCGCTTTAGCAACTGCCATCCCTTCCGTGTACACCTTAATGGCAGCATCTATGCCTTCCACCTTCTCCAAAATTTTGCCCAAATGATAATACGTCCCGACATAATCTGAATGGTCTTTTTCCAGTTGTCTATAAAAGCGAATGGCTTCATTGGTATTTTGAAGTCCTTCATGTTCCTTAGCAATAGCAAATAAAATGAAAGCATCATCGGGGCTATCTGCTAAAAAATTTTCCAATTGTTGGAGTCGATCTGAGGTATTTGACATTAAACTAAATGTTAATTTTTACGTTCAATTATTGAGATATAAATAGTTACAAAGACTATAAAACATAACTAGCTGTAAAGCAATACTTTAAGTGCATGTGGTTGAAAACAAGTCGTTCTCGCTTTTTGCCTTAAAATTCTATATATTTGCAGCGATTTTTCGCAAAATAACAAATCTTTAAATATGAATTTACTTGTTTGTATAAGTAAAACACCAGAAACCACCGCAAAGATTTCTTTCAAAGACAATGACACAGCTTTTAACGCTGACGGAGTGTCGTATATCATGAATCCATATGATGAATGGTATGCTTTAGTTCGTGCTATTGAATTGAAGGAAAAATTGGGTGCTGGAAAAGTTACTATAATTAATGTAGGTCCTGCTGCCAACGACACGGTGATCCGTAAAGGATTGGCAATCGGTGCAGATGAAGCAGTCAGAATAAATATGGAACCTGCAAGTGCTTTGAATACTGCTTTCCAAATTGCTGAATATGCCAAAGCCAATGCGTTTGATGTTGTCTTTACTGGTAAAGAAACAATTGATTACAATGGTGCCGAGGTAGGTGCGATGGTTGCCGAATATTTGGATATGCCATTTATTTCTTTTGGAACCAATTTGGAAATGAACGGAAACACAGCTACGATTTCGAGAGATATCGAAGGCGGAGAAGAAGTGTTAGATGTTGCAACTCCATTTGTAGTTAGTGCTGCAAAAGGAATGGCAGAACAACGTATTCCAAACATGCGTGGTATCATGATGGCTAAAAGAAAGCCTTTGAATGTTGTAGAACCAGCAGCATTTACAGACAATGTAAAAGTTGTCAATTACACACTTCCAGCTGCTAAGTCTTCAGTCAAATTAGTCGATCCTGAAAATATGGATGAACTAGTAAGATTGTTGCACGAAGAAGCGAAGATTATTTAATTAATAATTCTACAAATTCAAAAGATATGTCAGTATTAGTATTTGCTGAAAGCCCAGGAGGCAAGATCAAAAAAGCAGTGTTAGAAACCGTTACTTATGCAGCTAAAACAGCTGCAGCTTTAGGTACCGATTGTATTGCACTCACCATAGGAAACACAACAGATGCAGGCCAATTAGGAAAGTATGGTGCATCTAAAGTATATAATGTAGCTGGTGTCAGTCATTTTGATAGTCAGATGTTTACATCGATTATTGCAGAAGCAGTTGGAAAGACTGGTGCAGACGTTGTTATATTATCTAATAGTTCATCAGGAAAATCATTGACAGGAAGATTGGCTGCAAAATTAAATGCAGGTTGTATTTCAGGTGTCAACAGTTTGCCAGATGTAAGTGCAGGATTCAAGGTGAAGAAAAATGTATTCTCTGGAAAATCAATTGCACAATTTGAAATCACTTCACCCGTCAAGATTTTGTCTGTGATGGGAAATTCAATTCCACCAGAAGAATCAGGTGCAGCAGTTGAAGTCGAAGCAATGGAAGTTGCGATACCTGCCAGTAGAATCACTGTCAAAGAAGTGAAAACAGTAGATGGTGTTGTTCCATTGCCGGAAGCAGAATTAGTTGTTTCAGCAGGACGTGGAATGAAAGGACCGGAAAACTGGGGAATCATCGAAGAGTTAGCAAAAGTACTTGGAGCGACAACAGCAAGTTCACGTCCAGTAGCAGATATGGGATGGCGTCCTCATCATGAGCATGTAGGTCAGACCGGTGTTGCGATACGTCCGAACTTATATATTGCGATTGGTATCTCAGGTGCGATTCAGCATTTGGCAGGTGTCAATAGCTCAAAAGTCATTGTAGTCATCAATAAAGATCCAGAAGCACCGTTCTTCAAAGCGGCTGATTATGGGGTTCAAGGAGACTTATTTGACGTAGTTCCGAGATTAATTGAATCATTTAAGAAGTATAAAGCTGCTAATAATTAAGCAGATCATACTTATTGCTGTGTTAATTCGAGAATAATTGGATTATCCAATTGAGATTTTAGCTTTTTCATAGTATATTGTTTATAAATGATTCGAAAATATAATACTTTCGTGGTCTGAAATTCAATCATTCATTTCATTAGCGAAAATTGCTCTACTAAATGAAAAAAATTGCTTTAAGTATCGTTGCCTTATCACATAGTGTGACTCAATCGCATAACTATGCGGTGGTATTAGGTGAGGAAGAAGGTTCTAGAAGATTACCGATCGTAATTGGTGGTTTTGAAGCACAGGCAATCGCAGTTGCGATGGAGAGAATGACCCCAAATCGACCTTTGACGCATGATCTTTTTAAAAGTACGCTAGAGACTTTTGAAATCGAACTAAAGGAAATTATCATCAACAATTTATTAGACGGTATTTTTTATGCTCGTTTGGTTTGCACCAGAAATGGGGAAGTAGTAGAAATCGATTCCCGTACTTCTGATGCTCTGGCAATGGCAGTTCGTTACAATTGTCCAATCTATACGTACGAATTTATTTTAGATGCCGCAGGAGTTATCTTGGATGAAACAGAAGAGGAATCAGGAGAACCAGTGACGATCAAGAAAGCGCGTGGTGGTAAGAAGAAAG
>CALDGQ010000005.1 GCA_937941765.1 uncultured Saprospiraceae bacterium | reverse complement strand
GTATATCTTTGTGTGTACATACATTGTTGAAAATGTTGTTTTGTCACATTTCACTTCTGTCTCAAGTGGTGCTATATTAATAAAATTTCAAATAACTTTTTTGGTTCTTTTGACCTTAGTACAAACATACGAGAAACATAGTTCACATAGCTTTTGTTTCGTAAATTTCCTTATGCTGAAATCGCTGAATTTTGCTACGGATAGATGTCGAGTAAAAAAAAACGTGAAATACAATGTAAATAAGTCTGAGAACGTGTGTTTATTATAACACTAAGTTTTCGTTTAGGTCTTTCTGATTTTTGATCTTATGTGATCTCTGTGGCAAAAAAATCTGCGTGGTAAATCTACTCAGTCAAAGATCCCTCAATCCGAGCCACCACATCCAAAGCATCACTATAAACCTTACTCATAGAATCATTATTATCCATCCCAGCAAAAAGTGCCATCTCGGCGGTCTTAATGATTTCGGTGAATTTAGAAATATGATCTTGGTTCACATTTAAAGAAGCTAATTTTTCGGAAATGTTTTGTTTACTAAATTCGGAAGGAGGCATATTGAGCTTGTCTCCTACGTAACCAAACATGGCTCTAGATACTTCATCGTAGAATGAACGGCCATTATTTTCATTTAGATATTTCTTCGCAGTTGCCAATTTTTCTTCCGCATGTTTTTGAGCTTGTTGGCTTTTCAATAAAGTTTGATCGACGATTGGTTTGTTGGCATCCATTTGTTTTTTCGCAACCACTCCACCTAAAAGACATAGCGGTAAAGTTAATAGTATCCAGAAAAAGATAGAGCCATAAAAATAACGACCTGCTTTTTTGAGATTGCCATCTGTCTTAATGAATTTAATGTCACCCATCAATTGATCGTCGTCGGCAAGATCCGTATTTACATTACTTTTACCAGTTCCTTTGGAAACGAAAACATTGAAAACACGAGGCTGCAATGTGCGGTAAGACAAAGAGTCTGTATCGAAATAAGTGAACTCAGGAGCAATCCGATATCGGCCAGGTTCCTTTGGTAAGATGAGATATTCTAATATTTTTTGACCGTAATTTTGACCATTTTGTTCTACTTCTTTTTCATCCAAAAGGTTTGGTTCATAGACTTCTAAATTCGCATCCAAGTTCAACTTAGGTGGTTGCAATCTTTTGATATCTCCATTTCCAGTGATGGTAACTTGGAGTGTAATCGCATCATCTGTGGTCAATTTATTTTTGTCTATTTGGGCAGTCATCCCGTAATTACCGACTGCACCTGAGAAGGTTGCAGGTGCATTATCAGGCAATGGTTTGACATTAATTTTTAATAACTGCGTATTGACATTAAATTGTTTCAAATTTTTATTGAAGAAAAAACTGCGACGTTGCTTAGGCTTCGTTTCATCAACAACACCTAGCCGAGATGACATTGGATCAATAGTCATCAATCCTGCTTGCTGAGGATACAAAGCAACTCTTCTCAATATCTTGGTACTATATTGAACGCCATTGATGACTTCTTTGACAATTCTTCCATCAAACCTTGAAATATTTTGTGCATAAAATCCATCATATTCCGGTTCGGAGACGATGTTGTAACTCTCAATATTGATGACCGTGTAAAGTTTATAGTCTAACAATATTTGTTGACCGATTCTTGCTTCGTTGACATTGGGTTCAGCTCTGATGAAAACTTGATCTTCTATATTAGTGACGGCTCCATTCGCAGCTTTTTTTCCTTTCAATACTTTGACTTGAATAGGCCGCGTATTCATTGTTTTATTTCTGACCTTGATAGAAGCTGGTCCAATTGTAAGTGTTCCTAATTTGTTGGCTAATAAGGTATAAGTGTAACCAATCGAACTGGTAGATTTACCATTTACCCAACTCGTACTTTGTGAGGTGCTCGGCCCTCCTGCAACTTTAAAGTCTTTAAAAGCAGGCGGTTTAAATTGAGTGCCACTTGCATTTTCCAATGTAAAAGTAACTTCTAGATATCCACCTTTGATGATTTCCTTTGCATCAGCAGTCGCAACAAACCTTACCTGTGCATCCAATGATGTGAATGCTATCAACAAAATAAAAAAGGATAAAAAAATTCTCATTGAAAATTGTGTGCTGAATTATATTTTATAAACGCGTCTTTTCTTTTTTGGTTGCTCCTGCTTCCGAGAAGGGAACTCAAAAAAATCAAAGTTGTCAAAACTTTTGAAAGGGTCAAAGGTATCTCTTTTATTGGGGATTTCCTGCTTAATGTTGTCAGGATTTGGATAGACATTTATTTCTATGGGCGCTGTTTCCAAAATTCCTTTATCAGTTGCAATATCAGCTGGTTCTATATAGTAAGTACCAATGTCTTTTGGTTTTAAATAATAGCTATAAGACAAGCTCTGTGTCATTTCGCCATTCATGAAAGAGGAACTCATTGACTGATTGGGTCCACTGACAATTTCATAGTCTGAAAAATTGGGTGGATGGAATTCATTGCCAGATTGATTCTCTAAATTAAAAGTAACTTGAAAATGATTTCCTAACAGGATGGAGTCATTGCTGACAGTTGCTGTAAAATCCGATTGTCCATTAATAGAAACAATAATGGACAAGTAAAAAATAAGTGTTGAAATAATGGCTTTCATAATTTTCTAAACGCTTTTATACAAAGATAAAGTATGTTTAAAAAATTGAGAAATTTAAAAGGAACAAAAATAGGTAAGATTTAAATAGTTAATCTTTCATCAAAAGCTTCAACTCATCTTTATGTTTTTCAATAAAAGCATCGATTTTTTCATCGAATTTATCCGCAATTAAAACCTTGTCAATATCTTTGCAATTATTTTGAAAGTGTGTGAACATATCATCTGTCGCGTCTTCTCCTAATAGATTAATTCGCTCCATCTCTATTATTAAATTTTCGAGAGTCTGTGCGGATTCGTACAGTTCAAAATCTTGAAAATTTACGACAAGTAATTTTATTTGGTCAGTTGAGTAGGAATCAAAATATCTAAAAACATCATCCTCTTTTGCGTAATTTGAAAATTCTATCATGTTTTCAATAGCCAAGATCTCTCTTTGTAATGTAGGAATTTCTGATTCAGTTTCGGGATAGGATTCTAAAAGTGTCTTATCTATTGTTATGTTATCAAGCAATAAATTGCCATTGTAGGCAAAGAGTGTTGGGGTGACATAGTACACTTCAAATAACAAATATTCGTAAGTTTCTTTAGGTGTAAACTTAATGTTATGTAGTAGCCACTTAGCGTTGTTGATACGACCACTATTGTATAACAATTCACCCTTGCCGCAGTACTCATTTCCTCCCCAAATTCTGAGGCAGCTACCTGTAGCGTAATTTACTTCCTTGCGTGTTACTCTACTTAGGCTTACGTAATATGGAGAGCGTGCCAAATAAATTCCAAAAACATATGTAGAATCAGCTACTATTGATTTTTTTAATCTTTGTCCGACTGCTTCAAATGTCTCATTGTCACGGACGACCATGCCGAGATAGCTATTGCCATCATATGGTTTTGTGGTAACCTTAAATTGATTGTTTGGTTGGACGTCAGGTGGAGATTCGCCTTTTTGACCACAATTGTACCATCCTCTAGGAGTTTTACCTGCTTGAGGTGTATCTTCAAAAGAAGGATTGGTAAATTGAATAGGTGTTTGGGAAAACAAGCTTCCAGAAAAAGTTAAGAAAAAAAGTAAGTATGTAAGTCTCATGTTTTTTATTTGTTCACCTAAGATAGTAAATAGTGTGTTAAATCAACTATAAATGAATTAATCTTTGAAAGAAAATTTAATTCTAAATCTCTAAATTCGAACAAAATAAACATCACTCTCATTACGAGCAATATTTGTGACTTGAAATGCGCCAGCTTGATTGCTACAGTGTTCAATCAAATTGAATACAATACAAGCTTTTGGAAGTCCTTCGAAGATAAGGGTGAAATGATTTTTACCAACACGAGCTTGTTGCCATTGCGGATAGATTGTTATGTTTTCAACATGAACTAACTCAGAAACATGATCAGAATGTTGGTCGTACAAAACAGTGGTTGGCCAAATTCGAATCAACATGTCATCGACTGCATCGAGAATACAATGAACCACCACTTGCCCTTTTTCATGCACTTGCTCGGAAATTTCTTGGATAATATCCGGAGCGATTTCGATTTTGGGTTTTTGAATGATGGTTGGTGCGGACATGAAACTATAATGATTGTTGTTGATAGATATAAAGATAGGAAGAAATTTGATTTCATTGAAGTCCATAATTCTTCAAAATGTAAATTCTGTTATGCTCATTGTGATCATCCGTACGAGACACATCCTGTCGAAAATGATTTTTCAATAACAAGTGGATAGAAGGCTGATTTCGTTCATCTGTAAATGCTTCTAATACATCTAACTCCAAATTACTAAATCCATAGTCAATCACCATTTTTAATGCTTCAGACATAATACCTTGTCCTTGATGTTTTGGCAAAAGGTCGTAGCCAATTTCTCCTGAATTATTTGCTTTGGAAAAATTCCAGATACAAATCGTTCCGATCATTTTAGGATCATCTTTTTTTGTGATAGCCCAAGAGATCCATTCATTCTCATCAATTCCTGTTGTGATTTTTTGGATAAATGCACGTGCTTCATCTATGTGTTTTTCTGGCGCTCTTTTGATGTATTTGATTACTTCAGGATTGGAACGAAGGAAAAAAATGGTCTTATCATCTGTTGTTTCGAATTTCCTTAACAAGAGTCTTTCGGAAGATAAATTTGGGAATGGGTGGAAATTTAGTGGTTTCAAAATTCAATAAATTCATTAATAAAATTGTGGTGCATAAGTATATAGAATCATAGCCCAAGATAAAAACCAAAAAGCATTTAGTGCTATTCCTATTGGAGTTATAAATTTAAGATTCTCTTTTCGAACTAAACTTAACGAGCTAACGATAAGCCCTGAAAAACAAAAAAGTAATGAATATAAGATCGCTGTTTTTTGATCGTTTAATGTACTAGTTGATCCTAAATAATAATCTAATATAATTGGATAATATTTTGATAAAACAAAAGGTGTCAGTATTGCAAAACCAAACCCAACAATTGAAAACAATTTGCCAGGCTTGATCACGGATTCTTTATAATCTAAAACATCTTCCATAAATCAAGCTACATTTTTCTAACCGAATATAGCAACATGTTTTCAGTTTTACCTTTTAGGTCTTGTTCGCCTAAATTTGTCAATTCGAAAGTTTTATTGTCTTTTAATTGCTGGCCCAATACTTCTGAAATAACCAAATCCTCATCCAATCTTTTTCCAATATCTAGAATTCGGGAAGTTGTATTCAGCGAATCACCAATCAGTGCAATTTCTTTTTTTGCAGAACCCAATTCACCAATCATCATACTTCCAAAATGTAGCCCAGCTTTAAATTCTGGAAACACATTGTATTTTTCTTTGAAATAGGTTTCTCGGTTTTTGATTACTTCTTTTAATTTGAAAAAGAACGCAATGGGAAGGTTTGCATCAAGTTTGGTTTTATCCCAAGTGATGATGGCTTCATCTCCGATATATTTATAAATTTCTCCATCCGTATCTTGTAATGGGTTTTTTAGAATTGAAAAAAAATCGTCTAACAATGATAGAAATTTAATATCACCAATTTGTTCTGCAATTTTTGTAGAATCAGTAATGTCTACAAACATGATCATTCGACTTTCTTTTTGAGCAGTTCTATACTTGCCAATTGCAAAATTGAAAAGTTGTTTTTGTCCTGTCAACAAACTTACTTGGTCCATTAAATTAAATAAGAGCATCAGGCTAAAAATAAAAAGTACGGCATTTACAAAGTATGGATCATCCATCGGAAATATTCGAAATGGAATCCCTTTTGTAACCATTAAACTCAAAGCTCTGCCAATTAATAAAAGAAATAGAAAGAGACCAGAATTTAAAAGAACGATGAAAAGAAATGGGAGTCTGCGGATATGAAAATTTATATATTTCCGCTTGAATAACATGAAGGAATTAAAAATTAATCCAATAATTCCACCGTGCACCACAGCAATATAAAGTACGATCCATGAAAATTCTTTGCGTTGTAGTGCTACAAAAATAATCGCTATAAAAATCGCCGCAAGAACTCTGCTAACAATGTAAATTATATTTTTTTTCATTCCTCAATTGACAAATCCTTGCGTGGATTCAGTTGTATTTGTTTTTCATAGTCTTTTGGTAGGGCTACTTGAAGTTAAGATAATTTTTCCATGATGTTTAAAATTTTTACCTTAAAGCTACAATTAAATTATGGGCACATTTATTTACAACTTTTTCAAATTAGTTCTTTTAATTATACTTCCTTTCGTTTTGTTGATTAGAGGTTCTATTTTCTTCCACACCAATTTTGAATGGTATTCTTGGGTTTGTTTAGCAGCAGGAGTAGGAGTGACAGCAGTTGTTCTCTTTATTTATTTTACTTTTTTCTATGGAAAATTGACAGGTCGTATTGGAGATTTTGATGCGGTGAAAAGACGTGCATTTATTGCCATTTTAGTGGTGTTGCTTTATTGCGGTCACGGCATTCTTTTCTTTTCAAACGCAAATTTAAAGAGTAGTGCTTTGCAAAATGAAATGAGTAATCTACATCCAGTTTTGAGATTGAGTTTGAGTACGTTGGTTTTTCTGGATAAAGATTTATTAATTACGGATGCAAGTCGAGTGCCTGAAGATTATCAAAAAATGGGGTTGAAAACAATCAATCATTCTTTGCATTATAAACAACCAAGTACAGGGTATGCACATGCAGTTGATTTGCGAACCAAAGGTAGAGATGAATTGAAAAATACGTTGGTGACTTATTATTTTAGGTTAATGGGTTTTAGGACTTTGCGACATGTAGGGACAGCGGATCATTTGCATATTTCTTTGATTAGTCATGATGCTCCTGGTGCTAGGTAGGTTGTTTTTACCACACAGAACACAAAGAAACAGAGTTCACAAAGGATTTTGGTTCGTGAATTTTCCTCACGCGTGCCATCGAGCAGCACAGAAAAAATGCAGTAGAAAAAGGTGAAAAAGAGGTATAGAAATCGCAGAAATCATACGTGTATACTTTACCTTATTGTTTCTTGCCTTCTTACTGCCTTAGTGGTAAAAAAAAGTGCATCATATGAACAACAAAGTCAAAAAGTGACATAAATCACAAAGGATTTTGGTTCGTGAATTTTCCTCACCGTGCCATCGAGCAGCACAGAAAAAATGCAGCAGAAAGAGGTGAAAAAGAGATATAGAAATCGCAGAAATCATACGTGTATACTTTACCTTATTATTTCTTACCTTCTTACTGCCTTAGTGGTAAAAAAACGTATTCCATTTTAAATTAATAACAAAATCCCCGTACCCACTTCTATTGCAATAAACAACAAAGTCATAGAAGAATAACTTCCATCCAATAAAGTTCCAACAGTTCTTGCAATCGCGGTAGCAAACCATGCTATTGCTAAACAATGAAAAGCCGTACTTGTTTGGCTCCAAAATGCATAGCTTCCTAATCCCATTATGAGCCCTCCATAGGTTGCTCGAATTTCTGTGATGCCTTTCTTTTTGTGTGGATTCAGGAAAATAATCGTTGAAAATTTTATTGGTTGGAGGAATGCCCAAACACCGAAAAGTAAGGTGATGATGGCGCCGATATTGTTGAGGGTCATATTTATTTTTTTTGTAAAATTGATTTAAGTGTCTTACTAAAATTTGGTGTTCAACTTTCTATCCATTCTTTAAACTGCTTCACTTTCTCACGACTTACGATTAGTTCTTGATCTGTCTGTTGGTTGAGGTCTAGTTTTAGCCGACTATTCAAATGCGGGTGTATTTTTTTAATTTCTGAAACCGATACGATATGTTTCCGACTGATTCTGAAAAAAATGGTAGGATCTAATGATTTTTCAATCTGATCCAAAGTGTTATCTACAATCAATCTTTTTCCTGATTTGTCAATTGCAAAACTGATACTTTCTTCAGAGTAGAGTAGTGCTATGTCTGTAGTGTTGAGATATTGAAAAGCTGCACCTGTTTTTATTAGAAATCTCTTTTTGTATTTTTCTTTATTGGCGTATAAGGAACGACTTAATTCAGTCCAGTCTATATTTTGAATATTGGTATTGCCATGAAATTTCTTGAACTTTTCAATAGCAACAATTAACTTTTCTTTTTCAATAGGTTTTAATAAATAATCAACACTATTTAACCGGAAGGCATCGATTGCAAATTCATCAAAAGCAGTGATGAAAATTACTGGGCATGAAAATTTTACTTCTTCAAAAATTTTAAAACTCAAACCATCTGCTAATTGGATATCCATGAATGTCAAGTCAGGTTCTTCATTGTTAGAAAACCATTCTTTGGATTCTTCTACACTATCTAGTGGTTCCAATATTTCAGCATCAGGAAGAATTTTCTGAACCATGCTTTTCAGTCGCTTAGCTGCATAATGCTCATCTTCGATTATTAAAATTTTCATGCGTTAGCGTTATTTATGATCGGTAATTTGACAATAAATTCAGTCTCTGTTTCTTTGACTACCACATCTTTATCGGTCATGAATTTATATCTAGATCTAATATTGGTTAAACCGACTTTTGTAGATACAAATGCTTGGTCTTTCTTTTGTAAATTATTTTTCACAATTAAATAATCATCTTCTACCAACAAGTCAATCTTCAAAGGTTTTGATTTAGAAACAATATTGTGTTTCACTGCATTCTCGATTAATATCTGTAATGAAATGGGTAAAATAAATTCATTCAAACAAGAATCTGGAATCGAATTGATGATGTGAATTTTCCCTTGAAAACGCGTTTTTAACAAATAAATATAAGAATGCAACGCTTCCATTTCTTTTTTGATGGAGATTAATTTTTCATCACGTACTTCTAGAATCGTCCGATAAGTTTTGGATAGTTCATGAACAAATTTTATTGCTTGATCCTCATCTTCTGGAATAATTGTCACTAACGTGTTCAAACTGTTGAATAAAAAATGAGGATTCACCTGATTCTTTAAAGTGTTTAATTTCTGCTCAGCAGTGATTTTTTCTAATTTATTTTTTTCGATTTCTATCGTTTTTGATTTGTTGAAGTAGAACATACCTTCATAAATAAAAAAGATAAGTGCAATCATGATGATCTCTGATACTTCTCCTGCGAATGGTGCAACTTGATAGGTTTCATAATAGATTTTAGACTTTGGAAACAAGTACCCAATCGTGAATCCAACTCCGAATTTAACAATCAAATAAACTAAAATCATTCTGGTCGTAATATAAACCAGTCGATTCTTCCCAAATTTGTAGTCGTCAAATTTTCTGTGATAGTCTATAAACAAATGCCTGAAGACAAACCAATAAATAATGACATAGATAAAAGTAATTCCAATACAAGGTCGAGCATCAACATGAAAAACGTTCATACCAAATATCATGATGCTGATGATGATGGTTACTAGCGGCATACCGATTGCGAGTAACCATCGATCATCAAAACCTAGATATTTTTTTACAGTTACTAAGTTCAAAATTCTACTTTGTAGATAAAGTTAGGAAAGAATCCTATTTGGTATACGTCATTGACACTATTAGTTTGGCGATTGTAAGATTTACTGAAAATATTTTTTCTATTAGTAACATTCTGTACATCCACAAAAACACTTTGAGCAAATTTTCTCCTTTTACTGTTGAATTTAAATCCGAATTTAAGATCCCATCTAAAATACGAGTCATATTGTTCCGTAAATGCTAATGACTCATCTCTTACTTGTACTTGATTGACTCTTGAAGCGGCCAAATCTACTGGTGTATAAAATCGGCCTCCTGCAGTGGTCAACTTGGTATCCAATGTAAATGCATTTTGTTTTTGTTTGCCAATTGCGAATTCTTTTCCTGCCAGAAAGTTCAGGACATACTGGTTGTTGAATGCGGTGTTACGTTTGATACCGTCGCTTCCTTTGTACTTTGAATCAAATGCTGAACCAGTAAACAATACATAGTATCCTTGGTTGAAGAATTTTTCGATTGTTAGTTCAACTCCCATGTTGCTTCCTGTACCTTCATTTACCAAATTGTTTTTATCAATTGGGAATCCAAAATCTGCGCCGACATTTAACATTGAAAATGAACTAGCAGTTTTATCTACTGGGACTTTATTTAGATGTTGATAGTACAATTCCATTTTTGATCTCCAACTTTTGTTGATCTTAAAATCATGTGAAATAACAAAGTGATTACTTCTTGTAAGTTTTAAGTTTTTGTTCATCTGTCGGATCTGACCATCTTCATTTGTCATTTCAGCCAATTGAATCGGTAGTGGTTGCGCTTGATGATGCAATCCATATCCTACGTTTAAAGTATGTCTTGGTCGGACTTTCCAATTTAAAGCTAATCTGGGTTCCGCAGCCATTTCTATTGACATGCTATTAAATATACCATGAAGACCAGCATTCAAAGTCCATTGATCATCGATTTTATATTGCATCTGAAAATACGGTTCGATATTCATTGCATTTCCGCTAAAGGTATACACATCAATCATATCATAAATTCCATCTTCATCTTTATCAATTCCAAACTCAGCGCTTTTGAAACTTAAGTTGGCGTTGTAAATTTCTGCTAAAGCACCAATCTTTGTGGTCCATTGTGCATTGTATTTTTTGTTGACAAATGAACTTAAAGAAAATCTCGACAACCCATCGTCTCCTCTAACAAATGGTGCGCTAATCTCTTCATCTCCTTCAATATGGTAATATCTATTTCTAAAAAATTCAACGTTGGTGCCTGACATTGCCAACACGGTTCTTACATAACTATTGTTGCTTAACATGTAATTGTTCTTTACACCGATAACTCCAAATTTAGAATTTGCTCCTGAATCTTCATCATCTGCTGCAAAAAGATCGTTTTCATCCACATCTTCTCTATCAAAATCAATTTTACTTAATCCACCTATTCCAAACAAAGAAAAATTACCCATTTTGCCTTTTCCGAAATCTACTTTGAAAGAGAGATCTTGATATTTAGGAATTGAATTGGTACCAATTTCTGCTCCTAATGATTGTGCAACTTCAACAGATGAATATCTTGCAGCAACTAAGTAACTTCCGTTTTTGGTTCCATGCAAAGGTCCTTCCGCCATTCCTTCAAATCCAGTGATTGCACCCATTTGTAAAGTAAATTCAGTTTCGTCTTTATTCCCATTTCTAAATCCTAAATCAAAAACACCTGACAATGCATTTCCGTATTCTGCGGGGAAAGCGCTGGTCAAAAAATCTGAACTTTTTAAAAGATTTGGATTGAGTGCACTTACTGGTCCACCTGTTGTTCCAACTGTAGAAAAATGATTTGGAGAAGGGATTGGGATGCCTTCCAATTTCCAAAGTACGCCTGTTGGACTGTTTCCGCGGATTACTATATCGTTGCGACTATCATCTGCGGTACTCACACCTGCAAAGTTACCAGCCAATCTTCCTACATCATTTCTACCACCAGAATATCGATTGACTTCTTCCATACTGAATTGTCTAGCAGAAATAGTCGCCATTTCATTCTGTGCTCTGTCTTTTTCAGCTGACGCAACAACAGTGACTTCTTCCAATTCAACCAATGATTCTTCCATTTTGATTTCCAAAACAGATTGTTTCCCTGCTGATACTTCAATATTCGGAATGGTTAATTTTTCATATCCTAAATATTCAATATCAAAAGCTTGCCTACCAACTGGAATGTTTTCTAACATAAAATAGCCATCAAAATCAGTTGCCGTTCCAATTGTTTTAGTCTCAGAGACTAATTGGATCGTTGCCCCGATTAATGGCAATTCAGATTGTGCATCGAGGATTTGTCCTTTTACAGTTTGCATTCCATTTTGAGCAGTTGCAAATAAACTTGATAAGGATAAAAAAAGGATTAGTACAATTTTATTTTTCATGACTTTTGATTTTTATTCAAATCTAAGCCATGTTTTACCTGTTGTAAAGCTGTTTCCGCTGAACTGTAGGATTGGTTGGTTGGGATGTAGTGTGTTGCTTTTGTGTTTTTGCGACAAGTCGCAACGGACGTAATTTTTAAAACAACAAGCCACTATACCTCATCACTCTACACTAACGCGATGCTTTGTGTTTAGCCTTCCTCCAAAAAAGACCAAACTTCTCCATAATCTTTTTTAATTTCTTCAACATCCACATCGAAAGTATAAAGGCCTCTAGATATTTTATGAAACCATCCGTAGTGATTGTCGCGAAGAATTCGACTGGTATTTTCCGGTGCTCCTAATTTGACTAATTGAGCAGGAGATGCTTCAATTTCTTGATGTAATAAATAGTAGATTCGAATAGCGGCTTCTCGATAGGCAGAAATAATTTTTCCTTTTTTACCACCAGTATTGTAATCACCAGAACGATTGTTGATTTCCTTAAGGACCTTTTTTTTCTTGCGCGAATTTTTTCTCAAAGTGGATGGAGCAGGCTCTAAAAAAACTTCGATCATGCTTTTATTGCCAGCATATAATTGAACACCAATGAATCCGATGCCTAATTTTGTCAATAATGTTTTGACTTTATTAAGGTCTCTATTCTTTTTTCCTAACACTGGATTGGCAACTGCGGCATAAACATACTTCGCTATTTTTTGTCGCTCCATACATTGATAAACCAGTTTTAAATTGAAACTTTTTTTCAGTTCGATAACCGTCAGTTCTCCATCTTTTTGAGCAACCACATCACAGGATTCTACTTCAGCTTGTACTTTGTAGCCTTCATTGATAAACCATTTGTGAATAGGTTCATACAAGTCTTCTTCTTTGAAATCTTTTCTTCTTCGTAATATCATTTTTTCTTTTTTACCACTTAGAAAGTAATCTAACTCGGTGAAACGCTTAGGACGTATTTTAACCTGCCTTTGCCATCAGGCAGGCACAAAGAACACCTAAGGAACAAAGAACACAAAAGGGTCTGTTTTGTAAATTTCTTCATGCAGAAATCGCAGAAAGGCTTGTGCTGAGCGTGGCTAAAGTAGGACGTGAAACTACGTATTTAAATCGTAGAAGAAATACGTGAGCTTAAGTAACAAATTCTTAATTATTTTATAACCTTAGCTTCGTCCTACAACGAGATGAATATTTCCAACCTCTCATCTCATTTTTCTAATTAACAGCAGCGACCTCACATTCTAAAACCGCTCTAACTGCATCATCATAATCCACAAATTTTTTCACCTTCGTCAATTTTTTAATTTCTCTTTTAGCATTTGGAAAGGTAGCTGCAAAATATTCCCAATAGCTCAACATTTTTCTTATAACTGCTTTTTCTCCTGTCAGTTTTTGTTCGCATGCAGAGAAAAGTGTGTCATGGTATTTACTGAAAATTTCCATTCTGTTGTCCGGATATTCATGAGTTTGATTTTTGATCATAGACGGTAAAAATGGATCAGCAATCAAACCTCTACCCAACATCCAGTGATCGATAGATGGAAATCGTGCTGCCATTTCTTCAAATCTAGCTACGGTTGTGATATCACCATTGAAGTATAATTTTAGGTTAGTACTATCAATACATTTTTGAAATCCTTCCAAGTCAACTCCACCTTTATACAATTGCTTTCCGATTCTTGTATGGATACCTACATTCTTGATTGGGTATTTTTCTAACACGGGAAATGCATGCAAGATCTCTCCGCAATGTTCATAACCCATCCTCATTTTCATTGAAACAACAATATTTGTTTCAGAATGTACTCGGTCCAATATACGATCAATTTTTTCCGGATCTGCAATCAATCCTGAACCCATTCCTTTGTTGGTGACCATCGGGTAGGGACAACCTAGATTCCAATTCAATTCTTTGTAGCCTAATGATAATACATAATTTGCAGCAAAAATAAATTCATCTGCATTGCAAGTCATAACTTGCGGGATAACCGTCAATGTATTGTTGTTTTTGAGCTGTAAATCTTTTTGATACACCGATTTGATTTCCATTTTTCCATTGAACCGAATATAAGGTGCATAGAATATATCCATCCCATCAAAGAATTGTTGAAAGGCATTCCGAAAACGAAAATCGGTAAATCCCTGAAGTGGTGATGAAATGAGCGTGTGTTTCATGACCTTAAAGATAGAATGGATTTATGGATAAGACAATTTTTTGTAGAATTACTCCAACAACAAAAACTCTTTTGTTACCAAAAAATTGAAAGGTGTGATATTACTGAGCTTGTCCATTCCTGGAATACGACTCAGCAAGCTATGAGATTTTCGATACTTAATTTTCAACCCTGCTTTTTTGACAACAGTTGATAATTTTTCATGTGTCAAACGATTGAGACCATGATATGCATCTAATAAGGTGTTTTCAATTTCGCCACCCAAAACTCTGTTGTCTTTCTCGATCATTCGATACAACATTTTTTGAGGCAGATATTGACACCATGGAATTTTAGTAACGTGCGTAACATGAGATGCATGTGGGCTACGCCAAGGTGGATAGGTGACGAAAATTTTACCGTTTTTATTAAGTGAGCTTTTTAATTGGATGAAGATGTTTTCTAATATTGAAAACTCAATGTGCTCTGCAACATCATTTAGAAAAATGAAATCAAATTTCTCATCTGATTGCAACGGATTTTCAACTATATTTCTTTGTTCAAATTTTGCATTCGGAATTTTTAATTTATTCTGAAGTTCATTTGCTAGAAAAATATAACTGCGATCAATATCAAATCCTTGAACTTCACATTCCCAATTTTTGGCATACCATAAAGACATCCCACCAGAACCACATCCAAAATCCAAAACTTTCTTATTAGTTAAATCAAACATGTCTTTGATTAAAGATTTGTCTATGTGAAGATGAGTAGATGTTTCATCCAAGAAATTATTTTCAGCATGAGCGATTTCAAATTCATATCGCTGACGCTCCATTTTATACGCAGGTATCATAGAAAGCCTTTGGTTAAGTAGACAAGATAAATGATGTCTGCTATAATTTCAATATGCTAGAGAAGAAAATTTAGAAGTTAAAGTTTTTTAAAAATCTAAGATAATTTCGTTTGCCTATAAATTCTGTTGTAATTTTTACTGGTCTAAAAACTGATTTTACAAATTAAATTTTTTTAGAATGAAGAAAATTATATTCCTATTACTCTTTTCTGTTGGCACTTCAGGACTTATACAAGCGCAAAAAATTAAATTTAAAAATAATAAAGTGCTCGTAGATAAGGTCGAATGCTTAAGCTATGATAGTTCAGATCCAAACAATGTGGTGATATCAACATTGGATGATAGTCAAACCATTTTTCTGAAATTTATTAGACCAGGTATTGGAAGAAATGGAGGATTATTTACAAAGATAATTTTTGTTGAGCAAGAGAAATCTTTCACTTCAAAGTCATTTATTTTCTCAAAAAGTTTGCTTGTCAAAAAATTAATCAATGATAAAGTTATCAAAGATTGTGCTTTTGATGAAAGTAAAATTGATAAGTTTATTACGAGATATGACGAAAATATTGAAGATACTTTAATTCGGTTTTAAAATAATACTAAGTTTGATTTAAGAAACGAAAGACGCTTGAGTGCCTCAAGCGCCTTTCTTAAAATCAACCAATTAAATACTTTGGTAAGCTTCAGTGGTTTGGTGTGATTTTATATTTTTGAATGAATTTTAAAGACCACCACATCCATCTATGAATGCATGAAAATTTGCAGAAAGTAATATGTCAAATCCAGGTAGTAAGTCAATGTGAGTTTTACTATCGTATTCAATATTTGAACCACTAGCTATTTCTTGAATTGACTCAATGATACCATCCGTTTCATATTTGGCTAATCCATTTTCTACTCCAGTAAGTTGTCGAGAACCTGCAAAATCAATTGGACATAATTTATAAACTCGGACATGTCCTCTGTAAGCGGAGTTGTTGATACCGCCAGCAGCCAATGTATTTCCATCAGCAGATAATGAAACAGCATAACCAAACCAATCGTTTGGTGCTTCTCCCAAAATGTCTTGACCTAGTTGGACCCAGTTGGTACCATCGTAATAATACATGGTAACTAATCCACCATTGGAATTGCTGTTTCCAACACCATCATTACGAGGAGCACCAACTGCGATAATACTTGCATCGGGGGTTATCGATACACTATGTCCAAACCAATCAAAACCCATGCTTCCTACTAAGTCTTGTCCTTTTTGTAACCAATTACTTCCGTTATATTCATAAACTTGGACAAGTCCTTTTTCTGTATCTTGAAAAACAGGTGTTGGTTGATAATACGACCCTCCAATGATTACGGTATTTCCGTCTCCAGAAATATCTACTGAATAACCAAAGTATGCTCCTGCATTAGGACCGTCAATATCGTTTCCTTTTTGTACCCAATTCACACCAATGTATTCGAAAACACGAACATGACCAGCATCGGTTGCAGCTCCGTCATTTAGATAACCGCCAATCAAAACCGTGTTTCCATCATCACTTATTGATACACTACAACCAAATCGATCACCCATCGCCTCTCCTTCAATATCGCTCCCTTTTTGAAACCAAGAAAAGCCATCAAATTGAAAGACGCGGGCAATTCCTGAATCCACAAATTGGCCATCGCCGTATAAGGCTCCAATTATCACGGTTAGTCCATCTGCTGACAAAGCACATGAATAACCAGAATATTCAAAGGCAGTTTGACCATAAATATTTTGTCCTAGTTGGACCCAACTTCCATTTTGGAAACTGAAAATTCGGGTTAATCCAGACGCACCGATTCCGGCGTTGCTGTTATACTGTTCGCCGACAGCGACAACATTTCCATCATCAGAAATCGCTACAGATGTACCTGCCCAGTTATTACCCGAAATCCCGTCAATATCTTGCCCTTTTTGAACCCAATTATTGGAAGCATCGAATTCATATACACGGACATGACCAGCATCCGCCCCTCCTGGTCCATCTGCGCTATGAGCACCGATGGCAATTGTTTTACCATCGGCTGCAGTAGCTACAGAATAGCCAGAATAGTCATTTAATGCTTCTCCATCAATGTCTTGGCCGACTTGCGTTTGCGCATAAATGAAAGTAATTGATAGACAGAAAAATAGTGTGAGGAGTGTTGTAGACTTCATGTTATAAGTTTGTGGTAATGCAAATTTAAACCCTGTATTAAAAATTAGGCAGTGTCATTTGACTTTCGGTGGGTATGATAATATTATCGGTATTGATGTTTCGTAAGCACTGGTGATGAGAATTGTTTTTCAAATTTTTCAAATCCTATATAAACGAGATAGGCAATTATTCATGACTTTCCAGTATCTTACATCTTCACATTTACAAAGAGAAAACATCAATCATGAAAGTCTGCATTGCAGAAAAACCGTCTGTCGCTAAAGAAATTGCAAACGTCGTTGGTGCCAAAAGTCGAGAGGACGGGTACTTCGAAGGCAATGGATATGCAGTCACGTGGACTTTCGGTCATTTCTGTGAATTGTATACGCCTGATGAGTACAAACCTGAATGGAAACGATGGGACTTGAATCAGCTTCCAATGCTTCCCGAAAAATTTCAAACCAAACTAAAAAAGGACAAGGGAATAAAAAAACAATACGGGATTGTCAAAAAATTATTCAAGTCTGCTAGTGTGGTCATTAATTGTGGGGATGCAGGGCAAGAAGGAGAATTGATACAGCGGTGGGTAATCAATGAAGCAAAATATAAAGGAAAGGTAGAGCGACTTTGGATTTCATCCTTGACACGTGAGGCGATTATTGATGGGTTCAAAAAATTGAGACCAGGTTCAGAATTCGATGCGTTGTATCATGCAGGAAGTGCAAGAGCAATCGGAGATTGGTTGTTGGGAATGAATGCAACCCGATTGTATACCGTAAAATATGGACAACGAAAACTTGTACTTTCAATCGGACGGGTTCAAACACCTACCTTGGCCATGTTGGTTGCGAGACATTTAGAGATTATCAATTTTGTTTCTAAACCTTTTTGGGAATTAGAAACTATATATCGTGGTGTTACTTTCCGATATGAAAAAGGAAGGTTTTTGAAAAAAGAAGATGGAAGTGAATTGTTAAATAAAGTAACTGGTGAACCTTTTAAAATTCTTTCAGCTATAAAGAAAAAGGGAAAAGAATATGCACCCAAATTATTTGACTTAACAGGATTGCAAGTTTATTGCAACAAGCGATTCGGTTATTCAGCAGACCAAACCTTAAAAGTTGTGCAGAAATTATACGAGAAAAAAGTAGTGACTTATCCTCGTGTTGATACGACTTTCTTGCCGAATGATGTTTATCCGAAAATTAAAGGAACCCTTGAAAAACTAAAACAATATCAAAATCTAACAACTCCTTTACTCGCCAAACCGATTATAAAACCTTCTAGAGTATTCAACGACAAAAAGGTAACGGATCACCATGCAATCATTCCTACGGGTGTTGAAATAAATTTATCACTGGATGAAGGAAAAGTGTATGACGCAATTGTTAGAAGGTTTTTGGCCAATTTTTATCCAGATTGTATTGTCAATAATACAACTGTAATTGGACAAGCTGCTGACGTGAAATTTAAAGCCACTGGAAAAGAAATTGTAGATCCGGGGTGGAAAGCAGTTTTTCCTAAAGCTGAAAAGAAAAATGAGGATGGGAAAGATAAAAAGGAAGAAAAGATTTTACCTGAATTTAAAGTGGGAGAATCTGGTCCGCATGAACCCAACTTAGCTGAAAAACAAACACAACCACCAAAATATTATACGGAAGCTACTTTACTTCGGGCAATGGAAACTGCTGGAAAAACAGTTGAAGATGGTGAGCTAAGAGACTTGATGAAAGAAAATGGAATCGGTCGACCATCAACTAGAGCCAATATTATTGAGACTTTATTCAAACGGAAATATGCGTTTAGAAAAAAGAAATTGATCATGGCAACTGATCTCGGAATTCAATTGATTGAAACGATCCAAAATCCTTTATTGAAGTCTGCGGAATTGACAGGGCAATGGGAAAAGAAAATTCGGCAAATAGAATCAGGTGAATACAATACTGGTGTCTTTATCAATGAAATGAAAAAAATGACCGCTGATATTGTCGCTGAAGTTCGTTCTTCAAATAGTATTTCTAAAATTGATGTTTCACAAATTCCGGAAAGAACTTGGGGGAAAAAAGGAAAGAAAAAATATACTCCAAAAGGCACGAAAACATCAACACCCAAATCTAGTGCAAATTCAAAATCCACTCCGAAAAAATCCAGTCCAACACAATGTACTTGTCCAAAATGTAAAAATGGAACTTTATTAAAAGGTAAATCAGCTTACGGTTGTTCTCAATGGAAATCAGGATGTAATTTTAAATTACCGTTTTCTTTCATGAGTAAAAAGATTTCTGATAAACAAGTAATTCGGTTGTTGGATAAAGGATGCACCGTTAACTTGAAAGGTTTTAAAAAAGGTAGCGCTAAAGTAAATGGGTTGGTTCGATTTGATGATCAATTTGGGTTGGTTTTAGAAGCACCTGGGGCAAAAGCAATGGCACCTAAAAAACAACCCGTCAAAAAAGAAACGCTTACTTGCCCTAAATGTAGAAAGGGAAATATCGTCAAAGGAAAAACGGCTTATGGTTGTTCAAATTGGAAGTCAGGTTGTGATTTTAGATTAACTTTTGTGGATTTGCGTAAAAAAGCAACCGGTAAAACACTAACTAAAGCATTGGTTAAAGAGATTTTATTAAGTTAAAATCTATCTATTTATGTAGTTTTCCTTTTCAAAAACTGATTTTAACAATATAAATTCGTTTTTATAGAGGGTTCTGGGTAAATTAACAATGATATTTCATTTTAGAACTAATATATCTGCCCTATGAAAAAGATACTTTTCTTATCCGTAAGTTTTATTTTCTTTATAACATTAACAGTTCAAGCACAGTCAGAAATTATTCATCAAGATTATGGAGATGGATTGGCTTTCCCAATAAATCAAACCGCTAACTTTGATTTCAATGGAGATGGAATGCCTGATATTTATATTAATTCAGTAATGGGGCAACTTGGAATAAAACCAATATATCTTGAAGGTTGTGTGCACGCTTATGAGCAGTTTGATGCGAATGTCGGTGGTATCAGAATAAGAGTATTGCAAGAAGGCGATCCTATAAATTATGGTGGCACCAATTCATTACATTTCGAAGAAGACAATGTTTTGCCACTTTATGGAGGTGATGGCGTTTATGAAGACTGGCAAGATAATGAGGCAAAATATATTGGTTTGCTAGGTTTTGATGGAGCAAGACCGGCTTGGATGAAAATCCGTGTAGATATTACTACAGAAACACTCTATATTTTATCATATGGATTCCTCACAGAAAGTCATGGAGAAATATTGGCAGGACAGACCGAATTGTCACCAGTTGGAATTGAGGAGTTAAAAAATATTTCTAGTTTAAATGTTTTTCCAAATCCAGTTAATGAATTGTTGAAAATTGATTTAGAATTATCGGAATCTAGTACGGTTGAATTCTCACTCAAAACAATGAACGGTCAGCAAGTAAGATTGGAATCTTGTGAATTAAATCCTGGAACACATCAAGAAAGATTGGATGTTGCGGATTTGGCAAATGGCATTTATCAATTAGTTGTTCGTTCGAATGGTGAGTATATTACTAGGTCGATTACGATTGCCAAATAATAAAACCTCTTAAAAACTTAAATAAAAAAGCAGCAAGCACTCAGTGCTTGCTGCTTTTTTATTTAAGTTAATACAAGTTAATCCACCTAATAATGGGAGCATCCCATCATATATCCGATATGCATCCCTAACTTTTATCCTTAAATTTCTCAAATCTAGTTTTCTCAATCAATCTTGGAAGTCGATTGTTACTTGTATTAATATCAGCAGTTTCCAATTCTGGATCCAGTTGAATAAACTCAACGGGTTCATCAAGAATGAACATTTTAGTTATTTTTTCTTCATTTTTTCGCCATACTTCTGCTGGTATCTTAACCATTTTTTCTTTTCCAGACTTATATCCAAATTTCAAAATCAATGGCATAATTAATCCACCTGGATTAGAAAACTTTACTTTGTAGATATGTTTTTTACTAAGGTTCTTTTTCATCAAGTCTTCATCCATCCGTTCTTTAAATTCCCAATAATGACCTTCTGGCGTTTCACTGATCGTCAATCGCTTTGGATCATCAAATGAATTGGTCTTATCTACTTTCACAATATTCGGATCGAGTTGATAATAGACAACAGTATCAATACTCAAGTCAACAGGATCAGTCGTATAAAACCAACCTTTCCAAAACCAATCTAGATCCATCCCAGCTGCATCTTCTATGCTTCTGAAAAAGTCGGCAGGTTTGGGATGTTTGAATGCCCATTTTTCTGAATAAGATTTGAATGCTTGATCGAAAAGTTCTCTTCCTAAAATAGTTTCTCGAAGAATATTCAGTGCTGTTGCAGGTTTCGAATATGCATTGTTACCTAGATTCCAACTAATAATTTGATCCGCTGAAGTCATAATTGGCCGCATATATTCTTGATTTCCTGACATATAACCTACAATCTTATCTGGTGATCCTGATGACTTCGGAAAATTTTCATAACACTCTTGTGACGTAACATATTCTAAGTACGTGTTGATTCCTTCATCCATCCATGCCCATTGCCGCTCATCAGAGTTGACAATCATTGGGAAAAAATTGTGGCCGACTTCGTGAATGATGACACCTATCATTCCATATTTTGTGCGATCCGTATAAGTACCATCTTCTGCTGGTCTTCCGAAGTTGAAACAGATCATTGGGTACTCCATACCGATAGCTGCAGCATGTATGGAGGTCGCATGTGGGTAAGGATAATTCACACTATATTTTGAATACGTCTTTAGTGTGTTAACTACAGCCTTCGTAGATTCCTCTTCCCACAATGGATTTCCTTCTTTTGGATAAAGTGATTGAGCTAGGATGGTTTTGTCGCCTAATTTTACGGCTTGCGCATCCCAGATAAATTTTCGAGAGGAAGCGAAAGCAAAGTCTCTAACATTCGTTGCTTCAAATTTCCACGTTTTTACTTTTGGAGATCTTATCGTTTCTCGTTTCTCAGCTTCCTCCTGATCTGCGATAATAACGGGTTTTTTGAAAGAACGAAATGCCTTTTGATAGCCTTTGTAGTGTTTTTGTGATAAGACTTCTTTTGCATTTGTTAATTCACCAGTTGCCATCAGCAAATGATCCATAGGGACGGTGATCTCCACCTTGTAATCTCCAAATGGCAATGCAAATTCACCTGTACCTAAAAACTGTTTGTGCTGCCAACCTTCGACATCATCATATACCGCCATTCTTGGATAAAATTGAGCAATGGTATATACATTGTTATCATCGCCTGGAAAATATTCATACCCACTTCTACCTCTATCTTCCATCCTGTTGTTGAGATTATACCACCAAGCTAATTTTAACTCAATTGTCTCATTGGGTTGTAGTGGAGTTGGCAAATTCACTTTCATCATGGTCTGGTTGATAATATAGGACAATTTTTTTCCTTTACTATTTTTCAAACTTGTGATGTGCATTCCATTTTCCGTTGTGCGTTCTTTGTTGTAATAATTGAATGCCCAAGCAGAAACGGTGTCTCGAAGATTTAACGTGCTGGTAAGTTTTTCAGGATTATCAGGTGCTCTTCTATTTTGATCCAACTGTAACCAAACATATTTTAGCGTATGTGGAGAATTGTTGTGGTAGGTAATAGTTCCTGAACCTTCCACTTTATTTTCTGGTTCTATCAATTGCACTTGAATATCATAGTCCGCTTTTTGCTGCCAATAGGAAGGGCCTGGTGAACCATCAGCTGAGCGATAAATATTGGGTGTCGGCAATTCTTGATCTATAGGTTCAAATTTACGATGCCACAATAAAGCATCCTGTCCGAAAAGCATTGAGCTCCAAATTAAAACAAAAGAGATAAATAGGATCCTTATCATAACATTATTTTTGCAAGTTGAATGATTCAAATTAATTATTTCTTCGAACGATATTTTTCAAATAACAGCTCATCGGGTATTTTGTTATCATCTGTCTCATTTGTAAACATAGTAGAGGCGATCCACCATCGGTTGTCTAAAAAAACCATCTGATAAGAATTGACTCCTCGTGCTTCATAAGAACCGTCTAATGCTTTGCAATAAAAACTTTGAAAGACAATCGCAATTCCATTAAACTCATGAACTTTAGAACCGATTACATATTCTTCAAATCCTGTTTCCGGATATCGTGGACCAACGTATTTGATAAATTCGTCGACATTCCAATCATTGGCTTGCATGAATAATGGTCTACCTGGTTTTGGTCTGTAGTTTAATTTAGTCGCATTTGGAAGAAACAAACTTCGGTATTCCTCCCAATCTTTGATTTCTCCTTTTTTGCAGGATAGAATTTCTAATGATTTTGCGGCAAGGCGCTCAGGTGATTTATAGACCATCGAATCAATTTGAGAATAGCTTGTGATGGCAAATAGTATCAGTACAATAACTGCCGTTAAATTTTTCATTTAATAACTTTTTAAGTGTTGGTCAAAAATTAGTGGAAATGGATAAATCTAATAAATTCAATTTCAATTATGGGCAATACTTCGGGAGATGAATTATATAACAAGTTTAAGGGTTTAGCTTGTTATTTTAGGGTAAAATCTTGCTTTTTTGGAGTAAAATCTTGTTAATTTCTTGGAATTGTCTTCCTCCATTTTTTATAAACTTTAGCAAAGTATTTGGGATCTTTAAATCCGCAGAGATCTGCAACTTCTGCTTTTGAATAATCTCTAATCAAATATTCATGAGCTTTTTGCATTCTGATAAATTGAAGGTACTGTTGTGGAGTCATTTTAAAAAAACAACGAAAGGATCTATGAAAGTAATACGCTGATAAACAAGTGGCTTTTGCGATATCTTTTAGGGAAATACTTTTGTTCAAATTATCATGCATGAATTGTCGTCCAATCTGTAGCCGTTTATAAAGCTCATCTCTAGTTGAAGACTTTGTGGGTGCAAGTTGTTTTAATTGGCGTTTGGTATTGAATTGATGTTGGACAAGTTCCTCTGCAAGATTCATCAGTAAAGAAGTAATCTCCTGTTTCGATAATTGCTGATAATCATCGAATTCAAAAAAAGGCTGAACGCTCGTTCCGAAAGAATGAATAGGTTTGTTGAAAATTTTTTCAAGAGAATTTTCATTTAAAATAAAATCATTATTGATACCTGCTTCTCCAAGCTGATCTTTGAGTTTATTGGTTTGTGTGAATGCAATTTGCTGAATCAGTTCTTTATCAAAAAAGAAACACAATCCTTCAACCATAGATTTGGAATCTATATTGATTTGCAATTCCTGGTCAGGATTTGTGATAATAAAACAGTTATGAGGTACTCGGTATTCTTTACCAGCTATAGTATAAAATTCTTCTCCTGTTTTCACATATTTAATGGAGAACATATCGGAAGTGGTACTTGCTTCAAAATTTTTCAAAGTGGACTTAGTGACATAATTACTAAATAAATTATCATGATATCGGTCCAAACGAATTTGTGTTTTTAATGTTTGCATCTTGTATGTATGATACGGATTAAAATTTTTCATTGAAAATCGACAGGATGACTATTCGACAAGCACTATCAAAATTTATACAAAATGAATCTATTTCGAATAAATCGAGAGATAAGATGGAAAATAAATTTTTCTATTAATTGAAAGTTACTGACTAAAGTTTAACCAGAAATTGATAAATTTAAATATCTCCACATCAAAAAAACGAACCTTATGAAAAATTATGTAACCATCCTGTCCATCTTTATTGGACTACTAATGAGTTGTCAACCAACTACTGCTCCACCAGTTCCAAGTTCTGATACGGTATCTTCAAACTACCTTGACAATACCGGAAAAGACGATCGCTTCATGGGCGGAGTCAAAATGATTCCGATCAAAACTCCAAAAGGTGATTTTAAAGTTTGGACAAAAAGGGTGGGGAACAATCCGAAAATGAAAGTATTGTTGTTGCATGGAGGTCCTGGAATGACCCACGAAATTTATGAATGCTTCGATGGTTATTTTCCGCAAGAAGGAATAGAGTATTATTACTATGACCAATTGGGCTCGTATTATTCTGATCAACCCAAAGATTTAAGTCTATGGGATTTGCCAAGATTTGTTGAAGAGGTGGAGCAAGTAAGAAAAGCATTGGGATTGAATAAAGATAATTTTTATCTCTTCGGTCAATCTTGGGGAGGAATTTTAGCAAGTGAATATGCATTGAAATATCAGCAAAATCTAAAAGGTTTGATTATTTCTAACATGGTAATGTCGATACCTGAATATCAAAAATATTCGGATGAAGTATTAGCACCGAAATTACCACCTGAAGTGCTCAAGGAAATTATGAAATATGAAAAAGCAGAAGATTACGGAAATGAAAGATATTTAAGTTTGATAACAGAGCACTACTACACCCGTCACGTCATCCGTATGCCACAAGATGAATGGCCAGATCCGATCAATCGTGGATTCAAACATCTCAATCCTGATGTGTATGTGACGATGCAAGGACCCAGCGAATTTGGAATAAAAGGAGATGCTACCTTAAAAAACTGGGACATCAAAGATCAGTTGAAAAAAATCACTGTACCAACTCTAACAATCGGTGCACAACACGACACGATGGATCCTGAACATATGAGATGGATTTCAACAGAAGTAAAAAATGGTCGTTATCTACATTGCCCAAATGGAAGCCATCTGTGTCAGTTTGATGATCAGGAAAACTTCTTTACTGGTTTGGTGAGGTTTGTGAAGGATGTGGATGAAGGAAAAATGTAATTAGAATCCAAGTTCCAACCAACTTATGTTCGTCGCTATCAAAAGTTTAGTTCTTATCGCGATTAAAATAAAAAGAGGCTATATCAAAATAATGATACAGCCTCTTTTTTTTATAAATTTATCGTTTTATAAAGGTTCAGAAATCGGACGTGGCATCTGTTGCCAAACATCATCTCCGTCTCTATCAAGAGGAAGTTGATCTAATAATCCCCATCTTCTCATATCAACCCATCTGTGTCCTTGACCGAAAAGAGAATATCTTCTTTGCTTTATCAATTCAGCTACTAAAGCATCATCAGTTGTAGCGCCAGTATATGCGCCTAAACCTGCATTTGTTCTTACTGCATTTAAAGCAGTTTCTGCAGCTGCATTGTTAGTTCCAATGTTCGCTTCTGCATTAATGAGCATCAACTCCTCATTAGTAATGTAAGGAACATATGCTTCATTCGATTGGTAAACCCAAACATCATATTCACCGGTTAAACCATCCAATTCCAATGATCCACTTGGTCTCAATAGTGCCCAACCAAGTCGTGCGTCTCCGGCTTCAGCGTCCGCAACGTGTGATGGGTGAACGATAATCGCATCTGCTTGATCTGGAACACGGAATAAGTTATTTGCAAAATCACCACCTGCAGCAGAATAGTATCTTGCAGGTCCCATGCTCGCAGCTGCGCCACTATCCATGAAAGAGTCACCAAGATCCGAGATTGCATCTCCTTTGTTTCCTTGATAAATAGAAATTCTTGCTGCTAATGCTCGGTTAAAGGTTGCAAAAGTTGAAGGCGTATCAAATCCCGCCATTGCTGCTGATAAGTTAAAAGAGAAAGCATCTCCTGCATTATTTAAATCTGCCAAGCCAGCATCTAACAAACTTTGCACAGCAGATAGTGCTTCAGAATGAGAAACGAAAGGACCTAAATTTTCAGCATCTACAACATCAACTCTGATGCCATTGTCATATTGTAAATTGGCAGCGAGATGCATTTCATAAGCTTGGAAAGTTTTTGCAAAACCAAGATATCCGTTCAATTCTTGCCCTGTTAACACTGAAGAATTTTGAGCAGATTCGATGAGTACATTTAGGTTTTTGATTGTACGATATCTTCCATAATAAGGACGAGTTCCGTAAAATCCAGCACGATCTAGCATGGATTCTCCTTTTCCTAAAAGTTCACCGGTATAACGTGGGTCAGACCCCGTCATGAAATAATATTCGCGACCAACAATAGAAGTGACATCATAATAAAAACCAACTTCTTGTCTCAACAGATCTTCAGATCCGGTGACAAGTGTTTGCAATTGAGACTTACTTGCATCCAATAATACACCTTCAATACTTGGTCCATTTGGATTGACAATTTCGTCAATTTTGCAACTGAAAAAGCTGAGGCAAACCGCAGCTAATATGATATATTTAAATTTTTTCATTTTAATCAATTTTAATAATTAGAATTTAAGACCTACGTGGAAGTCAAAACGCTTAGAAGATGGAAAAGGAGTTACTTCAACACCTGTTGATAAACCTCCGCTACCAAAGTTTGAAACTTCTGGATCATAACTATTGTAATCAAATATGTTGATCAAATTGTTTCCTGAAAAGCCTAATCGTAGTTCCTTTACACCTGGAATAATTGATTCAGGGAAAGTGTAGTACAATCCAACTTCACGTAATCTGATGTAACCACCATCTTCGATATAAGGATCAGTATCAGAACCTAAAACACTCAGACGGTAAGGACCATTTGTCAATTCACCAGAAGGATCAAGACCAGTATCATCAAAGTCATGAGTTGTTTCATTAAGGTCAAATAATAAAGTAGAAAGATTGATGTTATCTCCACCTTTTTTCCAGTGCCAAACGAAGTTAAAATCAAAATCGCCGAATGCTAAATTATTCATCCAAGACAGTTGAAAGTCAGGTTCTGCATTACCAAAAATCTGTAGGTTGGCAGGTCCATCACCATTCAATGTTACATCAGGATTTGGTCCAACTCCAATAACTGTTAATGGACTATAACCCTCTTTAACCATCAAGTTTCCTAAGAAATCTGCAAATCCACCTGTAGTGTATGCTGGAACTAATAACTTGGTTACTTCAGCAGTATTTTTCCAGAATCCGAATCTTGTTCCCCAGTTTAGATTTTTTCTATTGATGACTGCGAAGTTCAATCCGATTTCAATACCATTATTTCTCAATTCAGCGGCATTAGTCACTTGACTTGAGAATCCAGAAGAAGTAGGTACATCAGCGTTTAGTAACAAATCAGTTACGTTTTTAATGTAGTATGTAACATCCATTGCGTATCTTCTGCTGATTTCAAAATCAGCTCCAAATTCCAATTCCTTTTGTCTTTCTGGTCCTACTTCTGAATTACCTAACAATGTAGGAACAGCAACCCCTGCACTACCATTTACGATAGAAGAACCAAGGATTGTTGATTTTGCACCAAATCTTGCAAAGTTACCAGATTCACCGTAAGCTACACGAAGTTTTAATTGTGTCAATGCGCTACCTGATCCAAGAAAATCGAATTCATGTAAATTAACAGCAAGATTTGCTTTTGGATAGAAATACAATTTATTTACATCACTATTGTTAGAAGACTTATCTCCTCTAAGACCAATTGTTGCCATTATCTTGTCATCAAAGTTGACTTCTTCCTGTACAAAAAATCCTTTATCCTGTTGGATAAGTCTAGATTGTGTGACGTTTCTGTTACCAGCTTGATCCAAGTTAGTTTCAGATCCAATAAGATTAGTAGCTTCCCCTAAAATCGTGTTACGATTGAAGTCTTCCTGAGTAACACCTGCAGAAGTTGTCAAAGATAATCCACTATCAAGATAGTAGCTATGTACTAATGCTGCTGCAATATTGGTGTTTAAATTTTTGGTAAAACCTTGAACAGACACACCATTTAAACCAGCACCATCTCTTTGAAATTGAAGCGTGTTTGGAAATAATGCAGTTGTGTTTAAGTTGTAAAAATCTACACCACCTCTAAATTCAGCTTTCAAAGTAGCTCTATCAGTACTTAGAATCTTTGCAGATAAAGTACCACCACCTAAGAATCTATTTACAGATTCATTGTTGGTTACCAATTCTGCAGTTTCTAAAAAGTTAGAGGGAGCATATGGATTTGAAGGAAATAATCCAGTTGTAGGATCCGCTTCCAAAGCTGCGAACGAAGGAGTGGATGTAAATGATATCCCCATTGTTGTACCCGAGTTATCATTGTTAAAGAATCCTCTATCTGCAGATGAGTTGATATAGTTTGAAGAAACTGCTAAGTCAAATATTTTTGAAATCTTGTGATCAACATTGATTCTTGCAGATGTCTTTTTATATCCAGTATTGCTAACGATACCTTCATCATTTTTGTGAGAAACACCAATATAGAATTTTGTTTTATCACTACCACCTGTTGCACTCACTCTGGTATTTAATAACAAAGCATTGTTGCCATAAAGCAAGTCCTCATAGTTGGTGATACCGTTGTTTCTAAAGTCGTCAATGTTTCCAGCAAAACCGCTGTCAAGCACTTTTTGCTCATCCCATTCACGGATTCCTAATTTTCTTAACTGAGATGCACTACCTACTGATTGGCTGACACTAACAGAAGTTTCGCCAGCAATTCCTCTTTTTGTTTTGATAATAACAACACCACCTGAGGCACGTGACCCGTAAATTGCAGCTGCAGAAGCACCTTTCAGAATTTCAATTGACTCGATATCATTCGGGTCAAGATCAGAAAGACGATTAGAAGGGTTGTCTTGATTGGAGGTACTACCACCAGAAGCTGCAGCAGAAACAATATTCAAACCTGAAGGAATGGAAGAGTTGTCCATGTAAACACCATCCATAATAATCAGAGGTTGAGAAGAACCATTAATAGAAGTGACACCACGTAATTTAAATGATAGTCCACCACCTGGAGCACCAGAAGCAGCTTTGATTTCTGCACCTTTAAATTTTCCATATAGCGCAGTCTCCACAGTAGTTGGGACAGCAACTTGTGTCAATTCAGCTGCATCAATTTTTGCAACTGAATTCGCTAAATTTTTTCGTTTGACCGTTGTAGCCAAACCAGTAATAACCACCTCATCCAACTGATTAATATCTTCCGACATGACAATTGCACTATAAGTATTGTCTGCAAGACTCAATTTTTTGGAACCATATCCAATATAACTGATTTCAATTTCAGTAGTTCCTTCAGGAACGGTTAAGGTGTAACTTCCATCAATGTCTGTAATCGTTCCAGCACTCGTTCCAACACCTAAAATAGATGCTCCAATTATAGGCTCGTTGTTGTCATCGACAATCCGACCGGAAATAGTTTGTTGCGAAAAAGCATAAGATTGACTGAGAATAAATAGCAAAGCTAGCATCCCCAATCGAGAGAATAGTTTTTTCATTTTGTTGAAATTTGGTTTTAAAAAGCGTCACATTTTGTGACATTAAAATCTATTGAAAAGATAATAAATAATTCTTAATCACCTCTTATTTCCAATATTATATATTAATATTTTTCTTTTATAAAAAATGTAATTTCACAAAATGAAAAAAAGACCTAACAAAGACAGTTATTGGTTTGGGCTAGAGGCAGCGGATTTTAAATAAAATCGTTCCTTCGATTTCGAAGTGGCACCAATCCGTTTATAAAATTTAATTGCTCTTTCATTGAAGTCAGGAGTTTGCCATTGGATTAAAGAACAATCTAGTTTCTGACTTTCAGTTTTCATCTTGTTAACTAGTTTTTCTCCTATTCCAAAACCTCGTGCGGCTTCAATCATAAATAAACAATCCATATAAATATAATTGGCCGCATCCCAAGTAGAATATTGTTCCATGTAGGTCAAATAACCTAATAAGTATTCATCCTGTGCTGCTACTAAGCAATAGACAGATGGATTTTTTTTGAAAAGAGTATTCATTAAAGCAGCTTTTTTTCCTTCTTTTGAATAAGCTGATTTTTCATATTTCGCATGTGCTTCACAGAGTTGAATGATTTGCTCCATATCTTCGATTTTAGCAAATCTAATTATTATGTTTTCCATAGTTGTTTGTTTTTTATTATGCAGTTAATTTAGGAAAAATTGTATTATTTAGACATGAAATTTTTTGACGCGAATAAAAGTTCTACCTCCGCTTATCAAATATAAATTTCTTCAAATACTTAGCCGTGTATTCTTTGTTGAGATGCCATTCACTATAAGAAAGGGTAAAAGTTTTGATTCCAATTCGATCCATAATTTTCCACCGATCTACCGGAAATTTGTCTTCAAAATCTCCTGGATAGCCAATGAGGTCTATCGTGTAGGTCCTGTTTTCATGTACCAAAACTATATCCATCACAATACCCGCGATGGGATGAGCGCGATAGATTTCTGTGATTTTCCATTTTTTCAAACGCTTAATAACTTCATTCATGAACAAGTCATTACCCTTATAGTTGTCAACTAGTTTTTTGTCTTCATTGGCATAGATGAAATCTAAATATTGTCTTAGCAAATATTTTTGATTAAGCTTGGTACGTGTAATAGAGGAGTAAACATATTGTACGGATCGGGCTCTCGTAATGCACACATTGAAAACATCAGGACGATTGAGATATAAATAAGTGGAGGGATGAACTTGGTCGTCGACTACAAAAGACAATAGAATGAGGTCTCTTTCTTCACCCTGAAATTCAAATGGCGTTCCTATTAAAATAGCATGTCGATTGATGGCTTTGGTATCAATTGCAATCCTGATATTCTTTTTTAGAAAATTCACTTGAGATCGGAATGGTGAAATGATACCGATTGTTTGAACATGTGATTTTTCAAATGAAGCTTCTTTATGAATGACTTCTTGAATGTGTTCAATGATCTTTGCTGTTTCTACTTCATTATATCCTTTTGAATTTCGGACTCCATTGCAATCTTTAATAAAGGCACTTTTTTGATTGATGGTCAATGGAGTCGAAGTCATCACTTTCATTCTCGAATTGTAAAATTGATGATTGCTAAACTCAATAATATCCGGCATACTCCTAAAGTGCTCATCCAAAAAGTGAATCTGATCCTGACTAGGAATCGACGCCGATATCATATCTAACAAACTGTTTTTTCGATAATTAATTTTTGAAATTGGTAATTTTCCTAACCTGAATTTATCGATCAATTGTTGCTGCTGATTTTTGGAAAGAAAGGAAATATGTCTCAATTGTTTCGGGTCTCCAACAATAACTGCACATTTCGCCCTTTGCAATAAAGGAATCGAGCTTGCAATATCACATTGGGTTGCTTCATCAATAATTACAACATCAAATAATTCTTTTTTTAATGGCAAAGCACTGTGCACATCTATCGCATTGACAATCCAAGCTGGTAAAGCATGAAGGATAGCATCGAAATTGACTTTGTCAAAATATGCTTGCATTTGATTGCCGGTCTCCTCCTCTAAAGCGTGCAACAAATTTTGCATATGCGTTCGTTCATATCGTAAAACTTCATACAAATGAAAGGCAAATTGTTTTTTGACATAGATTTTTGATTTGCCTTGAAGTTGTTTGTATAATTTCTCTAACGCTTTCATTATTCGCCAGATTGGTTCGCTTTTCCTTGCGCTATATTCAACAAAATATCGCTTTATCAATGCATAGGTTGATTCAGATTGATTGTGAAAAAACGCGCCCCATTTTAATTCTTCTTTTTCTCTTTTGACCAACAATTTTTCTAGAACAGCTATCTGTTTGTTTAAATCTTGAATGCCAAATTCTAATAAGTCGATTGTTTTTTGTTCAATTTTTTGCACCTCAATTCCATGAACAATATTGTTTAATCTTTTTTGTAATTGCGTGCGATAAGAACGACTGGAAGTTTTAATAACCACTCCTTTCATTCCAAAATCCTTTTCGATCTTATGTGCAATTACTGATCCTGCTTGGTCATTTTTTGAAGCTACTAACACTGTTTTTCCTTGGGTAATCAAGTCCGTAACCAAGGCTGCAATTGTAAATGATTTTCCAGTTCCAGGTGGGCCGATGACTAACGAAAGCGGTTCATTGTTATAGCTGTTGAAAATTTGTTTTTGGGCATTGCTTAAAGTTACTGGAGTAATGAATTGACGAGGAGTTAAGGTCTTTATTTTTCTTTTAGGTGGATCGAAAATTTCAGATAACACAGTTGAGAAATCATCTTCTTCTGCTATTTTATCTAGTTCATTCAAAACACCTCTTGATCCTGATGGCTTTGAAATAAGCCCAATTGCAATACCAGGAATCAATGAAAAATTATCGTCCGTGTTCTTCCTGTTGTAAATTGTTTTTAAATGATCTGTTTCCTCTAAATTGAAATATTTTTCGAGTTCCGAAACATCCAAGTCAGGAATTAGTTTTCGAAGTGCTTTTTCAATTTCAAATATTTGTTCAAATTGTATGAAGCCAGCAGGAAGTGCTTTTACTAGGTCATCATAGGTAATTGAAATATCTTGAGGAAGCGAACGAATATATTCGACAAAAACTGGATTGATAACTCCATTTTCTACATCGAGGGATAAATAATAAACATCGGATTCATGAATTAAATCAACAGGATAAATATATAGTGGTGCAAATACTTTCTGAGGTCGTCCTATTACATTCATCAACCCCGACAAAAAAAATGCACTGCAATACAATGATTTCTCTTGAGAATGTATCGCCAAAATTTCTTCCATCTTCTTTCCCCAATTCGAGTCCACTGGAAATTGCAATAATCGTCCCGTCAACAATTCAGCACTTTTTAATTCTAATTGTTGCTCGACATTTTTTCCAAAAAAGTTTAGAATCCGAATCGCACGAAAATCAACTTGATAGCAGGATTTGAAATACGAGACTATGTTTTTGAGTGAAGACATTTAGTGCTTTTGACATTGAATAGGACAACAAAATAGCAAAGCTTTTAGAGAGTTTGTTATTCGAACTCTAATTGCATGGAATAGCATCTATAGAATATTTTTAAAAGAGAAAATTCTAATTAATTGGTAAAAAATTATATTATTCAAAACAATATTTCATAAATTGCCATGCTGAAAACATTTATAAGTGTAAATTATACTTTAACCAATGTTTATAAAGCAATTTTAATAATTTAATTAGTGTACCTAAACATAATGTAAATGAGCGTTACGACAACCCATCCCACCGTTAAAAATTTTATCAATGGAAAATTCGAAAGAAATGGAGCACCTTCTTTGGATGTATTAAGTCCATTAGATGGATCTGTAATTTCCACGATGCCGATGAGTGGCAATAAAGAAGTCAATGCTGCTGTCGAAGCTGCCGCTGCTGCTTTCCCCGAATGGTCTGCAATGACTTTGAAAGATAGAGTTCAGATATTTTTCCGATATAGAACTTTGTTAGATGAAAATAAAGATGAATTAGCCAAATTAGTCCAAGTTGAAAATGGTAAAACATTTGGTGAAGCAATGGCAGAAGTAATGAAGAGTATGGAGCTTTGTGAGTTTGCTGTATCAATGCCTCAAATTGTAACAAACGAAATACAAGAAGTAAGTCGCGGTGTCGAATGTCGCATCGAAAGAAAACCACTAGGTGTTGTAGCCTGTATCACCCCATTTAATTTCCCAAATATGGTTCCTCACTGGACAGTGCCTAATGCACTAGTTCTAGGAAATACCTTAGTACTCAAACCTTCTGAGCATGTACCATTGAGTACGGTTCGTATGGCTGAATTGTTAAAAGAAGCTGGATTGCCGGATGGTGTATTTAATGTTGTAAACGGTGGTAAAGAAGTGGTAGAAGCAATTTGTGATCATCCAAATATCAAAGCAACTTCATTCGTAGGTTCTACCAAAGTAGCGAAAATTGTTTACAAAAGAGCAAGTTCAAATCTACAAAGATGTGTCGCTTTAGGTGGTGCTAAAAACCATTTGTTGGTGCTTCCAGACGCACATGTTGGTATGACAGCTAACAATGTAGTGGCATCTATGGCTGGTTGCGCTGGTCAGCGTTGTATGGCAGCATCTGTGATGGTTGGTGTGGATAAAGTGCAGCACATCATTGATGAAATGGTAAAAGAGGCAAACAAAATTATTCCTGGTGAAAATTTAGGTTCTGTCATTAGCAAGGAAGCGAAGGAAAGAATTGAAAGATATATCACAGAAGCTGAAGCACAAGGTGCAACCATATTGGTAGATGGAAGAAATACAGTTGTCAAAGGAAATGAAGATGGATTTTATGTTGGACCAACTATTATCGATCATGTCAAACCTAACATGGCAGTTGCAACAGAAGAAATTTTCGGACCTGTGATTTCAATTATTCGTGCCAAAGATTTGGATGAAGCAATAAAAATTGAAAATAGTTCTAATTACGGAAACGCAGCCGCTGTCTTTACACAAAATGGTGGACTCGCCAAAAAAGTAATCGACAAAGCAAGTGCTGGGATGGTTGGTGTGAATATCGGTGTACCAGTTCCAAGAGAGCCATTCTCATTTGGTGGTTGGAATGAATCAAAATTCGGAGTCGGTGATATCACAGGAAAAAGTTCAATCGAATTTTGGACTCAAAATAAAAAAACAACTACTAAGTGGAATCCGGAAGATAAGAGAGATTGGATGAGCTAGATTGAGACTTTTAGATGTTTCGATTTTTAGACTTTTAGACAATTGAACTTACAATTTGAATTATATTTTTGAATTGAAATTTCTTTAAACATGAATTGTCCAAATATCTAAACATCCAAATTTCCAAAAATCTATAATGAAAAGGAATGGTAGAATGAATTCAGGAAACTGACTGATCAAATTCACCCAATAAAATAGTAACAATATAATGACAACAGTTAATAAATCAAACTCACAGATAATTGCGGATTGCAAAGACTATACTTTATTCTCTTGGTCAAAACAAGGTGGACTCAATCCAATGAATTTGGCAAGTGCGAAAGGAAGCTATTTATATGATCGTGATGGTAAGAAATACCTTGATTTTTCTTCTCAATTGATGAATGTAAATATCGGTCATGGTGATCAAAGAATCACAGAAGCGGTAACAAAACAAATGCAACAATTAAGTTTTGTATACCCTGGAGCTGCAACAGAAGTTCGTGCTAAGTTGGGTAAGAAGTTGCAAGAAATAACACCTGGAAATTTGACCAAAACCTTTTTCACTTTAGGCGGTGCAGAAGCAGTTGAAAATTCAATCAAAGTAGCAAGAATCTATTCTGGTCGCTCAAAAATAATTACACAATATCGATCTTATCATGGAGGGACTTATGGTGCAATGGCTGCAGGTGGTGATCCTCGTAAACATGCGATTGATAAATTTGCGGCACCAAATTTTGTACATGTCGAAAATCCATACGCTTACAGATGTCCATGGGGAACCAACTCAATGGAAGCATGTGGTGAAATGGCATTGAGAAACTTGGAAGCTGTAATCAAATACGAAAACCCACATAGTGTAGCCGCAATTCTGATGGAAGGAGAATCTGGCTCTTCAGGTTGTATTAAATACCCAAAAAATTACTGGCAAGGCGTTAGAAAAATTGCTGATAAATACGGAATCCTATTAATCTGCGATGAGGTAATGAGTGGATTTGGAAGAACAGGAAAATGGTTCGGAATCGATCATCATGGAGTAACACCTGATATTATGGCAATGGCTAAAGGATTGACTTCTGGTTATTTGCCATTGGGTGGAACCATTGTTACAGACACGATTGCAAAACACTTCAATGAAAATAATTTAGCAATCGGATTGACCTATTCTGCACACGCAGTGAGTTGTGCTGCTGCTGTTGAGAATTTAAGAATAATGGAGGAAGAAAACCTCGTTGAGAAAGCAGCAGAAATGGGTAAATATGTAGAAAGTGAAGTAGAGAAACTAAAAGCAAAACATCCTTCTATCGGTGATTTCAGAAACACCGGTTTATTGGGTGCAATCGAAGTGGTAAAAGATAGAAAAACAAAAGAACCAATCACTCATTGGAATGCGCCAGCCGCAGAATCACAAGCAACTTACAAGATTGCTGGAAAAATTCGTGAGCTTGGAATGTTTACTTTTGTAAAATGGAATTACATTTTTATCGCACCTCCATTAAATGTTTCAAAATCAGAAATTGACGAAGGGTTAAATATTATTTCACAAGCACTGACGCTTGCTGATGAACATTATACGGGTGCATGAGTAAAGACATAGTTCAACTACGAGAAGACATTTCCGCTTCAGATCTCTATTCCAAAGATTTGGCTCCTGTTCCACCTGAGGAGCGAACTTGGTCCATGTGGTCCTTGGCCGCTTTATGGGTCGGTATGGCAGTTTGTATTCCCACTTATTTTATGGCTGCCTTGATGATTAGTAGTGGTATGGGTTGGTTAGAGTCACTAATTATTATTGGTTTAGCTAACATTATCATTACAATTCCAATGGTGATGAACGGACATGCTGGGGTGAAATATGGAATTCCATTTCCCGTTATCGGTCGTGCTTCTTTTGGTATCAATGGCGTGCATATTCCATCCATCGTTAGAGCATTGGTTGCTTGTGGTTGGTTTGGTATTCAAACTTGGATTGGTGGATTGGCCATTTATGCTATCTATAATGCAGCAATGGGGGGCGAAGTAAACGATGCATTGTCTGTTGGCAAATTTGTTTGCTTCGGAATATTTTGGTTAATCAATATGTATTTCATTTTCAAAGGAACTGAAAGTATCAAGTTTTTAGAATTGTATTCAGCACCGATTTTATTATTGATGGGAGTTGTATTGATTGGTTGGGGCGCCATGAATGGTGGAGGTTTCTCCAATGTCTTAAATCAAAGTAAATATTTAACAGCTCCTTCTTTAAGTGATGATGGAAAAACCATTAACCTGAATTTGGCGATGAACAAAGAAGGAAAACCAAAAGCAGAAGAATATCGATTTGTTAATGATAACCTGGTATCGAATTGGGTACCCATAACAGGTGCCACTTTGTCTTCTACAAACTTAGGTAATAACAAATCCATTCAATTTCGAAAAAAGAAAGCAGATGGATTTACTGAGTCAGCAGCAATCGAAATCACTAAACCAAATCCAAACAAAACTTGGACCGATTCTAAATTGTGGAGTTACATTGTTTGGTTGACAATCATGGTAGGTTTTTGGGCAACGATGTCTTTGAGTATCGCTGATATAACAAGATATGCAGGAACTCAAAAAGAACAAGTTTGGGGACAATTTATTGGATTGCCTGGAACAATGATGTTTTATTCATTCGTTGCAATATTCGTAAGCTGTGCAGCTGTTGTTATATTTGATGACATGCTTGTGGGAAAAGATATGCCGATTGATCCAGTATCTTTGTTGGCAAGATTTGAAAGTCCAGTTGTTGTGATTATTTCTCAAATTTTTATGATCATTGCAACACTCAGTACCAATATTGCTGCCAACGTAATTGCTCCCGCCAACGCATTCTCCAATCTTAGTCCTAAAAATATCCCATTTAAGTATGGTGGTTTGATAACAGGAATTATCGGAATACTTATTTGTCCATGGTACATCATGAATGAAGTAAGTGATATCCTGATTTTCGTCAGTGGCTTGCTTGGACCTGTATTAGGAATTATGTTGTCAGATTATTACTGGGTAAGAAAAACAGAAATGCCACTAGCGGATTTATACAAAAGAAAGGGAGTTTTTACTTATAATGGCGGATTCAATATGGCAGCAATGATTGCATTGGCACTTGGTGTTTTTGTCGCAATAATTGGTTATTTTGTTCCGGCACTAGATGCACTTTATAAACTCTCTTGGTTCTCAGGATTCCTAGTCTCTTTTGTAGTTTATAAATTATTAATGAAAACTAAAACAAACGAACAACATGTCTATTCTCATTAAAAATGGAAGAGTCGTCACGGCTGAATCCGACTACATTGCAGATGTATATGTAGAAGGTGAAAAAATTGTAGCGATTGGAAAAGACCTTCCTTATAAGGCTGAAAAAACAATCAACGCAAAAAATAAATTGGTTTTTCCTGGAGGAATTGATCCGCATGTTCACTTGGATATGCCTTTCATGGGAACTTCTTCAAGTGATGATTACACAACAGGTACACGTGCGGCATTATTTGGTGGAACTACCATGGTCATCGATTTTATTTTGCAAACACAAGGTGATACTTTGGCAAATGCATTGAAAGCTTGGCAAAAAAGATCGAAAGGAAAAGCAGTAGGTGATTACAGCTACCACATGGCAGTCACGGATTTTAATGATAAGGTTGAAAAAGAAGTTATTCACTTTATCAAAAAAGAAGGAATCACTTCATTCAAAACTTTTATGGCCTATAAAGGTGCCTTAATGATCGACGATGGTCAGATGGTACAGCTAATGAAAGTCGTCAAGAAACATGGCGGATTAGTAACAGTGCATGCGACCAATGGTGATGTAATCGATTCACTAATTGCAAAACATAAATCAGAAAAAAAATTAACACCTTTATATCATTACTTGTCACAACCTGAAGTAACAGAAGCAGAAGCATCGGCGAGATTCACAGACATGTTACATTATACAGGTTGTCCAGGATACATCGTACACATGACTTGCGAAGGTGCTTTAAATGCAGTAAGAGAATCGACTCAAAGAAATCAAAAAGTATTTGTTGAAACGTGTACGCAATACTTAACTTTAGATGCTTCTCTCTATAAAAGAAAAGATGGAGCCAAATGGGTGATGAGTCCACCACTTCGTGAGAAGAAAGATCAGGTCGCTTTGTGGTCTGGATTGAATCAAGGATTGGTGCAAGTAGTTGGAACGGATCACTGTCCATTTACTTTGAAACAAAAGGCGATGGGTAAAAAGGATTTCTCTAAAATTCCAAATGGTCATCCAGCAATCGAACATAGAATGGAGTTGTTATTTTCATCCGGTGTCAAAACAGGAAAAATCTCTCTCAATAAATATGTTGAAGTTACTTCTACAAATGCAGCTAAAATTTTCGGTATGTATCCTCAAAAAGGAACGATCGCAATCGGTGCTGATGCCGACATCGTAATTTTCAACCCTAACAAAAAGCACACATTATCCGTCAAAACACATCATATGAATGTGGATTACTCAGGTTATGAAGGAATGAAGCTAACTGGAAAAACAGAAACGGTATTAATGAGAGGACAAGTAGCCATAGAAAAAAACAAGTGCCTATTAAAACCAGGCTACGGAAAATTCATAAAAAGAGGGAAAACATCCCTAACAATATAGATACAAGAAACAAACGTAATACAGGTCTTATACGAAAGAGTCCAACGGACTCAAGCAGATTAATATGGGCACCGCCCCATGAATTTAAAAATAAAAAAAATAAGCTACTATGCCACGTAACGTAAAATCAGGGTTGATTCAAATGAGTCTCCCAATGACAGAAGGCGAAGGAACCATCCATGAAATAATGGAAGCAATGGTTCAAAAACACATCCCTTATATTGAAAAAGCAGGGGAAGCAGGTGTTCAAATTTTATGCCTTCAAGAAATCTTCAACACCCCTTATTTCTGTCCAGGACAAGATCGCAAATGGTACGCTTCGGCAGAAACTGTACCAGGTCCAACGACTGAACTGATGCAGGTTTATGCTAAGAAGTACGACATGGTTATCGTTGTTCCAATCTATGAAAAAGAACAAGCTGGTGTATTATATAACACGGCTGCAGTAATTGATGCGGATGGAACTTACCTTGGCAAATACAGAAAAAATCATATCCCGCACACAACCGGTTTCTGGGAAAAATTCTTTTTCAAGCCAGGTAACTTAGGATATCCAGTTTTCCAAACAAAATATGCTAAAGTAGGTGTTTACATTTGCTATGACCGTCACTTTCCAGATGGTGCAAGATGCTTGGGATTAAATGGTGCAGAAATTGTTTACAATCCTTCTGCTACAGTTGCTGGATTGTCTCAATATTTGTGGCAATTAGAACAACCTGCACACGCAGCTGCTAATGGGTACTTTATGGGATGTATCAATAGAGTAGGAGAGGAAAAACCATGGGACTTAGGACGTTTTTATGGAACCTCTTATTTCGTTGATCCTCGTGGTCAAATTTTTGCAAAAGCATCAGAATATGATGATGAATTATTAATTGCAGATTTTGATTTAGATGTAATCGAAGAGGTTCGTTCAACTTGGCAATTTTTCAGAGACAGAAGACCAGAAACTTATGATAAGTTGACGGAATTGTAGTATTTATCGAGCAGCTCTCCGAGAGCTTTCCAGATTTATTAAAAAGAACTGTAAAATTTGAAATTGAATATTTAAATGACAAACGTGAGCTCTCTGAGAGCTTTTAAACACGAACAAATATGTCCGAATATAAAAAACCTACTTCCACGACCGAATTTGAAAAGAACTTCAAAATAAAGAAACCGTTGATGAATCAAACGGAAGCTTTTTATGAAAGTTCTAGGTGTTTATACTGTTATGATGCACCGTGTGTACAAGCTTGTCCGACAGGAATTGATATTCCGTTGTTCATTAAACAAATCAATACACAAAACTTGACAGGTTCTGCTCGCACTATTTTCGAATCTAATTGGTTGGGAAATGCATGTGGCAAAATTTGTCCAACAGGTGTATTGTGTGAAGGTGCTTGTGTATATAATCATCAGGATGTACCTCCAATCCAGATTGGTAGACTCCAGAATTTTGCAACCACTCATGTCATTAAAAATGATATCAAGTTATTCAAACCTGGTGCGGACAATGGGAAGAAAATAGCGATTATCGGTTCTGGTCCAGCTAGTATTGCATGCGCATGTGAATTGCGTGTGATGGGATTCGCAGTAGATATATATGAAGCAAAAGCTAAACCATCAGGATTAACGGTTTATGGAATTGCCGCTTACAAAATTACTAATGATGAAGTTGTAGATGAAGTTGCTTATTTGGAAAAACAAATGCAACTGAATTTTATTCTCAACACACCAATTACTACGAAAGAACAATTGGATAAAATTGAGAATGATTATGATGCAGTCTTCTTAGGTGTCGGAATTGGTCCTACAGCTTCTTTAAATTTAGAGGGCGAAGAAAAAGACAATGTAGTAGGTGCGGTTGAATTCATCGAAGAAGTTAGAATGAAGCAACATACTTTAGCTGTTCCCCCAAAAGTGGTCGTCATCGGTGGTGGAAATACAGCAATGGATGCCGCTTCACAAGCAGCGCGTTTAGGAGCTGACGAAGTAACATTAGCTTATCGTCGTAGCAAAGATAGAATGGGTGCATATGGATTTGAATATGATTTAGCAATCAGTGCTGGAGTCGATAGTTTGTTTGAAGCACAACCGGTTGCCATCGTCGGAAATGGAAAAGCTACTGGTGTAAAATTCATAAAGACAAAATCTGTTGATGGCAAATTAGAATATATTGACGGTTCTGAATTTACAGTTGATTGCGATTTAGTAATAAAAGCTACGGGTCAAGCTAAAATGGCTAGTTTTTTAAATTTGATTGATGGGTTAGAATTAGACAGTCGTAAAAGAATTGTTGTAAATAAAGAAAATTATCAAACAAAGAACCCAAAGTATTTTGCTGGAGGTGATGCGGTGAATGGTGGAGCTGAGGTTGTAAATGCTGCTTATGAGGGGAAGGTTGCTGCGAATGGAATTGCTGTTTTTTTAAAAGTGTAAAGTGTAGAGTTTAAAGTGGAGCTCGTGAAATCCAGACGTGAAAAGTAGAGTGTGAAGTTTAAAGTTGAGCTCGTGAAACCAAACGTGAAACCAAACGTGAAGTTTAAAGTGGAGTTTGTGAAATGAAATTTTATTTTTTGAAATTAATATGAATATCTATGGCTAGTATAATGGATGATAAAGCGGTTTTATTTGCTTTAGAAATAATAAAACTTTCACGTCAAATGAATAAAAATCATGACTATGAAATGTCGAGTCAAATAATTAGATCGGGAACTTCGGTTGGAGCAAATATAAGAGAAGCTCAAGCAGCATTTTCGAAAAAAGACTTTGTGTATAAACTAAGTATTTCACTAAAAGAAATTCGAGAATCAAGATTTTGGCTAGAATTACTAGTTAAATCAAATACAATTACAAAAGAATTATTTGAGCGCTTAGATAGCCAAGCATTGGAATTAAGAAAGATGTTGAGTAGCAGTATCATTACAACAAAACAGAAATACAATTTAAAATAACAAAGCACTCTCGAAAGCATTAAGCGAACTTTTTGAATTAAATACTGAGGCAACATTTATAGTCAATACAAAATTTGAACGAGAAGCCACTCATAACTTTACACTCTACACTTTAAATTTCCAAAGCTAAATTGGAGAAAAAGTATTAAATTAAAATCAGGAATTAAAACAAAGAAAATATGGATTTATCAATAGATTTCGCAGGAATAAAATCCCCAAACCCATTCTGGTTAGCATCAGCGCCACCAACCAATTCAGGCTACCAAGTCATGAAAGCATTCGACGCAGGGTGGGGAGGAGCTGTTTGGAAAACATTAGGTGTGCCAGTTATAAATGTATCAAGTCGATATGGATCTATCAATTATCGAAATACGAGAATGGCTGGGTTTAACAATATAGAGTTGATTACGGATCGTCCACTAGCTGATAATCTTCGGGAAATTGAAGAAGTCAAAAAGTATTTTCCAAATCATGCAGTGATTGCATCTTTAATGGTCGAAACCAAAGAAGAATGGATTCAGATTATTAAAGATGTTGAAAATGCTGGAGCTGATGGAATCGAATTGAACTTCGGATGTCCACACGGAATGTGCGAAAGAGGAATGGGCTCAGCAGTAGGGCAAGAACCAGCTGTCTTGAAAACAATAGTAGAGTGGGTAATGGAAGCAGCAAATATTCCAGTTATTACAAAATTGACTCCGAACATTTCTCATATCGTCGATCCTGGATTGGCAGCAGTACAGGGTGGAACGGACGCATTGTCATTAATTAATACCATCAAAAGTATTGTTGGAATTGACTTGGAAACTTATGCACCTTATCCAGTAGTCGATGGCAAAGGGACCAATGGTGGCTATTGCGGTCCTGCTGTGAAACCAATCGCAATGGAAATGATTAAAGAATTGGCACAACATCCTGAAATTAAAAACACACCAATATCAGGAATCGGAGGAGTCGAGACTTGGAGAGATGTAGTTGAATTTATATTGTTAGGAGCTGGATCAGTTCAAGTTTGTACAGCAGCAATGCATTATGGATTCGGAATTGTGAGAGAGATGGAAGCTGGGTTAAAACAATTCATGAGAGAAAAAGGTTATGAAACCATCTACGACTTCAAAGGAAAAGCATTACCTAATATCACCGAGTGGAAACACTTGAATTTGAAACATAAAGTAGTTGCAGAAATTGACGAAACTAAATGTGTCGGTTGTGACTTATGTTACATTGCTTGTGATGATGGTGCACACCAAGCGATCCGCATTCCAGAAGGAATTGGAAATAGAATTCCAGAAATTATCGATGAAAATTGTGTCGGTTGTAATTTATGTTCTCTAGTTTGCCCAGTTGAAGAATGCATAACAATGGTCAAACGTGATGATGGAACACAACATGTGACTTGGAATGAAAAAACAATAGCTGGAGAAGTACCTACGAGTTTTGATGATGATCGTGCTGGTGGGAAAGGGCATTTTGTTCCGACTGTACAGGATGCTTTGAAGCATCGGAAGTAAAATTGAACAGACATCTTGTCTAATATATAAATGGCTTTGACAAATTTCTGTCAAAGCCATTTTTATTTAATGCTATTGTGGAATTATTTTATGAATAAATCTGTTATGGTTTTTTTATGGAATTTAAATTAGAATAATGAAAAACAGAGCAGATAGAAAAAAAGTGGCAGAAGAAACTTTGGAGATATTAAAGAATGGATATTTTCAATCATCAAGTGGAAATAAAATTGATATTTCTGAACTTCAAAAGAAGGCGGAAAATTCAACTAAAATATATACTCCTGAAGAGTCAGATGGATTATTAAATAATATTTCGAAATTTGAAACGACATTAGAAACATCTTTTGAAGTAGTTAATCAGACGACTTTAGATGCCACGCGTAATTTGATTAATACTGGTTTTACTGATGTATTATGTTTAAATTTTGCTTCAGCGAAAAATCCGGGCGGTGGTTTTTTAGGTGGAAGTCAGGCACAAGAAGAAAGTATTGCCAGATCAACTGGATTATATAATTGTCAATTGAAGGCTGATGCTTATTATGAGATTAATAGAAAAACAAAATCTTGTATATATACTGATTACATGATTTATAGTCCTGGAGTACCAATAATTAAAAATGAAGATGGACAGAATCTAGATCAACTAATCCATTGTGGAGTTATTACGGCTCCAGCTGTAAACAAAGGAGCTGTAAAGAGAAACGAACAAGTTAGTGAACAAGAAATTGAAAAGGTAATGCGGAGAAGAATCAAAAAAGTTCTTGCAATTCCATTGGTAAATAATCATAAGAATCTAGTACTTGGTGCATGGGGATGTGGTGTGTTTCAAAACAATCCTATTGATATTGCCAATTATTTCAAAGAAATTTTGAATACCGAATTCAAGAATAAATTTGATAAAATTGTATTCGCAATCTATGCTAGAGATGAACGTTTTATTAAACCTTTTTATGAGGCATTCGCTTAATAAAATTGAACAGACATCTTACCTAATATATAAATGGCTTTGACAAATTTCTGTCAAAGCCATTTTTTATTCTAAAATTCTACCGTCCATTCCATTTCTTAGAAATCTTTTTCATACGCCTCTTATTAGCACCCATATCAGACCAACCTTTTTGGGATGCAGATCGAAAATGAATTAACCTATTTTCTTCATCAAAATAAAATTCAACATCATCCGTAAACTTCCCAAGCTTTGTAACAAATTGAAAATGTAAATAATCATCTCTTTCTGAAATCAACTTAGTTCGAGGATAAGTAGCAATGATTTTTTTCATAGCTTCTTTATCTTCATAAACATCAGTATTGAGTTTCAAAGGTGGTAACTTTTTTCTTTTCTTTTTTGCAATGGTAGAAATACAATTCGGAGAAGATGGACAAGGTTCCAATGGATTATTCCCAAAAAGGAAAAACAAGAACGGTAATAAAAGGACGTAACTTTTCATGTGGCAAAGATACAGAATCCCAACGGGATGGCATAAGGCCAACGTTCGGTGCAACCGTTCGAAAGTAGAGCCAGCCAAAAGCAAAAACCTAATGCCCACTAGCCGCACCAGCACCACGAGGTATCCGAATACTTTCCACCATATCTTGAACCTCTTTCGGAGGTGCCGCCGTCATCCGACTAACTACTAAAGCAACTACCAAATTTATCAGCATCCCCAAAGTCCCAATACCTTCCGGCTTGATACCAAACCAATATCCTTCAGGAGTACCAGGTCCACCCAACTGAGGTTTGAAATAAATGATATAAGCTGTTGTGAAAATTATCCCAATCAACATTCCAGCAATCGCACCTTCTTTATTCATTCGTTTGTCAAAAATTCCCAGAATAATGGCAGGGAAAAATGAAGAAGCTGCTAATCCAAACGCTAATGCTACAACCTGAGCCACAAAACCAGGTGGATTCATTCCTGCCAATCCAGCTCCTAACACTGCAACTGCAATTGCAACTCTTGCTGCAACTAGTTCTCCTTTCTCGGAAATATTGGGCATCAAATACTTTTTAAATAAATCATGTGAAATAGAAGTTGCAATAACTAACAACAAACCAGCAGCAGTCGACAACGCAGCCGCTAAACCACCAGCCACAACCAAAGCGATTACCCATGCGGGTAAATTGGCAATTTCAGGATTAGCCAATACCATGATGTCTCTGTCAATCGTTAATTCATTTGTATTTTTATCAGCTACGTAATGAATGATTCCGTCATTATTTTTGTCTTCAAATTTTATCAACTCAGCCGATTCCCATTTTTTAAACCAAGTCGGCATGGTTGCATATTCTTTGTTGGAAACAGTTTGTAATAAATTGGTTCTAGCAAATGCTGCTACTGCAGGAGCGGTCGTGTAAAGAAAGGCAATAAACAAAAGTGCATATCCCGCTGAGATTCTCGCATCTCGAACTTTAGGTACTGTAAAGAATCGGACAATCACATGTGGTAAGCCAGCAGTACCAAACATCAGGGCAGCTGTAATGAAAAATACATTAACTCGATCATTCATCCCATTCGTTGTGTATTCTCCAAAACCTAAATCTGTACTTAATAAATTGAGTTTGTCTAACAAATAAGTACCGTCGGCTAATTGTCCGCCCATCCCAAGTTGTGGGACTGGATTTCCGACCATCTGTAAAGAAATAAATATTGCTGGAACTGTAAATGCAAAAATCAAAACACAATATTGAGCTACTTGTGTATACGTGATCCCTTTCATGCCTCCTAATACTGCGTAGAAAAAAACAATTCCAATTCCAATCAATATTCCGGTTGTAAATGGAACTTCTAAAAATCTTGCAAAGGCGACACCGACTCCTTTCATTTGACCAACTACATAAGTGAACGAAACAAAAATTGCACATATCAATGCAACGAGCCTTGCTTGTTTAGAATAATATCTTTCACCAATAAAATCGGGTACAGTGAATTTTCCAAACTTCCTAAGATAGGGTGCAAGCAATAGTGCCAACAATACATAGCCACCAGTCCATCCCATTAAGTATTGAGAACCAGCATAACCAGTAAATGAAATTAATCCTGCCATCGATAAGTACGACGCTGCTGACATCCAATCTGCCGCTGTTGCCATGCCATTGGCCAATGGAGATACGCCTCCTCCTGCAACATAAAATTCTTTGGTCGATCCTGCTCTTGCCCAAATAGCTACTCCGATGTAGATGGCAAATGTGATTCCGACGATTATAAAAGTCCAGGTTTGTACACCCATTGTTAGTTGGTTTTACAGTTTAAGTTTTCGGTTCTGATTTAGAGCGACCCACACTAGGATCAGATCAACATTTTGTTTTTTGCTTTAACATAGTTGAACCGCTCGAACGTTCCTCATTATTTATTTCTCATCCACATCAAATTCCTTGTCCAGTCGATTCATTAAAATGACATAGACAAAAATCAAAACAACAAAAACATATATAGATCCTTGTTGCGCAAACCAAAATCCAAGAGGGAAACCACCTAATTTAAATGCATTGAGCGATTCAGCAAAAAGAATCCCACAACCGTAAGACACTAAAAACCAAACACCTAAAAGTATTGCTAGGTATCTAAGATTTTTTTTCCAATAAGCTTGAAGTGATTTATTACTCATTTTGTATGTTTTTAACTTGAGCAAAATACGAAAACCAACTTAAGTTCAAGAAAAATTCTATGCTTTATTGAAGGCTGAATTTCGACCAATTTTTGTTATCTTAATGGTTAATACCCAACAATGATATTCATGAAAAAGTCTTTACTGAACTTCTTTTTTCTTTTAATTTTTTGTCAACCTATCTTATCACAAGACGTGATGATGCAAGGATGGTATTGGGATTATCCAAAAACTTGTAATGGACACAGCTGGGTCGACTCGCTGAATAATAGAACAGCGGCTTTAGGGAATGCTGGTTTTACACATCTTTGGTTGCCACCTGCTTCTCGTGCAAGTTTTGGAAATTGTAGTAATGGGTATGATCCAAAAGACTTGTATGATTTGGGAGAATTTGGTTTAGGGCCAACAGGATTTGGGACTAGAAATCAAATTGATGTTTTAATTAACAATATGAACGCGAATGGTATAAAAGCAGTCGCAGATGTTGTTTATAATCATAGAGATGGCGGTGATCCTGAGAATAATCCAGCTGTCGCGTCTTATATTCAAAATTATACGATTAACAAAAGTGCATTTCCCTCAGACCGATTTAGATGTGTATTGCCACTAGGAGGAAATACAGGAAATGGTGCAGGCGATTATTATTTTAAAATTAGTTCCAAAACAGGAGATGGCACTTTTTATAACAAGCCGTATGTATTTTATACGGAAACTGATTTAATTTCTTTTCAAAATTTGCCGGACTTAAATGAGGTAGAACCAAATGGTGGAGGTGATTGTAGCCAACCTTCCAACACTACTGCAATCGGAGTCAATATGAATGCTACAATTGATAATGCCAATTGTTTAACGGATGAATTTAAAGTAACCATCGGACCTAATGATTTTAATGCTACTGGAGATTTCCTATATATTTATTTGACAAATCCTAATGGTGATTATTCAGATCATCGTGTTTATGGCATTTGGAATGCAGTGGCTGGACAAGATGTGGTTGGTCAAATGAATTATCAAACTTATACTGATTTTACACAGATGCCAAGTGGTCAAGGTGCCATGAATTTTGAAAATTTTAAACCAAATTCTAACAATAGCAGCACAACAACACTTGGTGGTGACTGGGATTGGTTGTGGTTTTTTTATGACTATGACCAAAATGTCAGCGATACTCAAACCAAATTATTTGATTGGACAAAATGGTTGTGGACTGATGTTGGAATTGAAGGTTTTAGAATGGATGCCGTCAAGCATTTTGATCCTGCATTCGTTGGTGATTTGATGGACGACTTACATGACAATGGGATGGATCCAGGGTTGGTTGTTGGAGAAGTATATGATGCCAATCCAAATGTATTAAAAAATTGGCTAGATGGTGTTAGAAATACAATGGATGCGGATACGAAAGCTGCAATAAAAGTAAAAGTATTCGACTTTGCATTAAGAGAAGCTTTAAAAAATGCGAGTGATTTATTTGGATATGATGTACGAAATGTATTCAATTCAGGATTGGTAGATGGAGTAGGAGAGAGTGGGTTTCATTCCATGACTTTTTTGAATAATCATGATTTTAGAGATAATGGTCAGCCAATTCAGAATGATCCGATGCTTGGTTATGCCTATATTTTGACCAATAACCAAATTGGATTGCCTTGTGTTTTTTATCCTGATTATTATGGTACTTCGATTCCTCATAGTCCAACAGCAGTTTTGCAACCACAGATTGATCAACTGATTGCTATCCAAAAAGATTTTATTGTTGGTTCAACTTCTGTAGATTATTTGTCTCGATTTGGGACTCCGTATACTTCGAATTATATAAGTGGTTTTGATAATACTACGTTGTTGTATCAATTGACAGGTGGTGTTGGTGGCAAGGAAATAATCGTTGCTATCAACTATGCGGGCGATCCATTGGTCTTAGATCATCAAGTTAATTTAGGCCAAATTTCAGTTGGAGATAATTTAATTGAGTTGACAGGAAATGCAACTCAAACACTTACCACAATCAATTCTTCTGGACAAATTCACATTGAAATTCCACCACGTAGTTATGCGGTTTGGGTCAATGAAGGTTGTCTTCCTAATTTGGTTCATCAGACTTCTGTTAGTACGGGGCTTTATGAAGTTTGGGACTTTATTATTTCAAATGGATTGATTTTTAATGGTACAAATGTCGATTATGATGCAGGGAATTATATTGATTTATTACCTGGATTTGATGTAGAACTAGGTGCTGATTTTTCAGGGGAGATAAAGACTTGTAATTAGAGTAATAATTATTACTTTGTTTTCTTTTAAAATCAAATCGATGAAAAACTTAATTTTCGTTTTACTCCTTTCATAGAACCAATGGCTCACTTCGAATGGAAAAAATATTAAAATTATAACAGTATACAGGCAGTTGAGGTTTAATTCATTTTTTTAATTACTTTTTTAGCCCATTCATCATTACCTTTTAACAAATTTCGAAGTGCATGTTTGATAATCCATTTCCGTTCTTTGGTGGGATTTGTTTTCCATTTATCAATTAATGTTTTTCCAATCTCTAAATTATCTTTTAAGATATCGTTTATGCAATTGGCAACGGACTTTTGGACATACTTTGATTTATCGTCTTTCAGTGCATTTAAAATTGGAAGAATGGGTTTCGGATTTTTAATAAACTGATCTAGTTTCGTTGCCCATGGAAGTCTTGGTCGCACACCTTCACACGCGAGTCGACGGACATGTTTATTTTTATCTTTTGACCAACGCTTCATTTCTGACAAAGTCTCTTTCGGGTATTTTTCCAAATAAGGTCGAATCGTGTATTCCCCCGTATTACGTTTGGTGATTTCTTGAATCGCAATCATTGAAATCTCAAAATTGTCTATTCCATATTTTTCAACATATTTTGCAATGGGCATCACCCAATAGAAGTTGGTAAACATACCTGTCTCTTCTTCATTTTCTGGACCAAGAATTTTGATTAAAATCTTTACATTTTTCGAATAAGCGTTTGATAAATGAATGTGCAATTCATCTGCAATTAATTCTACTCGATCTTTTAATTCTAATTTGGAAACTTTGGTATCAACGGCTTTGACAAATTTTGCTTTTGGAAAGTCTTTCTTTACTGATACGATTTTATTAGCCAACATTTTAGCAAGTTCTTTGTCGAACCAAAGTTTTAATTGTTTGTAAGCCATGTTGTTATCAAATTTTGGTGTCTATAGTATCAGAAGTCTTAATTAATGCTATTTCTTTACAAATCTCATCGTCGAGATTTGATCTTCTTCCCATCGAAATTGTAAGATGTAAACACCTTGTGGTAATTTTTCAACATCATTTACTTTAATAATACTACTATCAATTTCAAAATCGATTGAATGTTGTTGACCAAGCATACTGAATAGTTTTAAGTCTTGTAAGTTTTTGTCAGAATTATTTTCAATAAATAAAGTATGGTCGACCGGATTTGGAAATAAATTTAAAAAGGAGTTGTCGTTCACTTCATTTACATTTGTTGAAGATTCTACAATAGTACTGACAATACTTTCACAACCAGTTGCATCTGTTACGGTAACCGTATATTCACCTGGTGCCAAATTTCCAATAACCGAAGTTGTTGCTCCGTTGGACCATTCAAATTGAAAAGGGAGAATTCCTCCATTGGATATAATTGCATTGGCAGTTCCGTTTTGATTATTTTCAGTAGTTGGAAGACTTGACACGACCACGATTATTTCTTCTGGTTGATCCAAAGTTACACTGCCTTCATTGATGAGACCATTTGCATCTGTAATAGTATAGTTATAAGTTCCAGCTGAAATACCATTTCCTATATCTGGATTCAATAAGTAGTTGTAAGGAGCGGTTCCACCTAATGCATTGAATTCAATGATTCCATCGTCGTATCCAAAACAAGTAGGATCAGTAGTATTGACTTCCACTAAAAAAGATTGGAGATTTATAGAAAATGATTCTGTGAAAGAACAACCATTGCCATCTGTAACTTCAACAGTGTATTCACCAACTGCTAAGTTTTCGATAAACGGTGTGGTTGCTCCGGTTGACCAAAGATATTGATAGGGTGGAGTGCCATTGGAAGCATTGGCCGCTGCAGTTCCATCTGCTTGACCGCCTGTTGCTGGAGTAGTGGTTACATTGATGTCTGGTGCCATTGCATTTTCAATAAGGATCGTGCCTGTCGTTTCAATTCCATTAATATCTGTAATTGTATACGTATAAGTTCCCGGCATTACGTTGTTGATATCAGCAATATTAGGCTCCCAATTTGTATTGTAAGGTGACGTTCCTCCTGCAATAAATAACTCAATGGTAGCATCATTATAATCAGGACAAGTAATAGGCGTTACTATTTCATCAACAACAATTTGTTCAGGAATATCTGTGATTTCAATATCAATTGTGAAAGTATCTGTACAGCAAAAATTTTCAGTGACTAATTGCACGGTATAAGTACCGACCTGATCATAAACAATGATTCCAGGATTTCTATCTGTTGATGTTTGATTATTTCCAAAGTCCCAATTCCAGGAACGTGCGTATTTTGCTAAATTGTCGAAATTAACAGCATTTGTATTTTGGGTGATTAAAAATTCTGCTTCTGGAATTAGAAGGTTGTCTGAGCCAAGTCCTTCAAATGAAAGAAAAACGCCGGAATCGTAAATATTGTCACTTACATCAGCAACTACTATTTTGGCATGATAGGTTTCTCCACCTACCGCCTGAAATGAAGAAGGAAGAGAAGTGGTCAATCCATCGAAATTGATATGCTGACTTGTTGAGTTATCGATATAATAAATTTCATTAGCAGGATCACCACATTCTAAAATATCATTTACATTGTTTATAGAAACTACTGATTCCGTATCGGGAATCGTGCTGATATTGATTGCATTGTTAGAATAAGGTCCCATTATACCAGGTCCAGAAATAAAAAAGCCAAAAGCATCATTAAATGAACAAACAAATTCAGGATATTCTTCTGAACCAAAAACATACTTAAAGTTTAAGCTATCCGTGTTAACGACAGTGAAATCGAATTCTATAACCGCCGCATCATTTGAGATAAACCCATTAGCAATAAGCATTTCGATATCTTCATCACCTGGAGTTCCAAATGATGTGCTGGCATTATTTGCAAAATCTCCATTCTCTTCTGCGATAGATGCAGTTGCTCCTGATGAAATCAAAATACCTGCTCCTACTGCTAGGCCTGTACCACCAGCATCAAAAAATGATATTGCATCTGGTGATCCTGTGTAGGTAATGTTGGATACCGAAACATTTGGCGTATTGAAAAAATCTTCAATCATTTCTTCAACTGTGAATGAATCATCCAGAAATAAATTTGATTGAGCTGTAAGTAGGTTTGTTGTTAAAAACAATAAAAGAATGAGTATGTAATTTTTCATAAGAATTTTATTGATTGTTGAATAGTTAAAGATAAATAATTCTATTTGGAAAACCGGCTTCAAATTGTTTTATACATAGGTGTCGAGAATTTCTATCTCCCTCATTTTCAAGAACGTATGACAAATGTTAAGAATATGGTATATGTTTTGGTATTCTATTAGATAGACAATTCTATTTATGAGTTTAAATTTAAGTAAGTACCGCAAATACAGTAAGCACTTGATGTTTGTCTCTATTGGGATGATTGTCTTGCTGACTGTTTCATTTATTGTTTATAATTATTATAAAACATTATCTACAAGTGAAGATGCAGAGCTAGAGAAATTGTCTGCGATTGCAAAGACACTAGCTTTACAAATTGATGGAGATCGGCATGAACAATTGGTTTGTCAATATTTGACGAATAACGATGTTTATTCAATTAAAGAAAGTGACTATTACAATAGTACCTGTTCCATTCTGAAAAAAGCGCAACTTGCAAATGGGTTGGAAACACCAATTTATACCTTGTTTAAAAAAGGGCTTTGTGATAACAATACGATGGCAAAACAACCACTACTTTTTGGTGTAAGTTCTGGAGATTTTATATACAGCAATTTTTGGGGGTCTGTTCCAGAGGATCACTATACCTATTATAGCAAGGGGCATCACGTTCATCAATATCTTACTGAAAATGGCAATTGGTTATCCGCATTTTATCCAATCAAAAACTCAAGTGATGAAACAATCGCTATTTTGCAAATCGATCGGTCTTTTTCTAAATTCATTTCTAGTGCAAGACAAGACGCAATTTATCAAAGTATATTTGGAACTATCTTATTGACTATTTTAGGTGGTTTGTTTATTTACTATTATCGGAGGATTTTGATTTTTATGAATTCGATCAACAAGTCCCTAAACAAAATTATCAAGGAGAAAACCGAAGCACTTGAATTAAGTAATACCAACTTAAGTACGTTAAATGAAGAGTTAGAAGAAAAAGTAAGGATCAAAACACAAGATATTGTAGTAGCAAATACACGTTTGCAAGAATCCAATAAGAAGCTTGAAACTTTCGCATATAGTGTCTCCCATGATTTGAAAGCACCGATAAGAAATGTTCACACATTTAGTAAATTATTGGAAGCGAAATATGAACCACTATTAGATGAACAAGGGAAGGAGTTTATCCACTTTATTGTGTCTAGTTCTGAAAATTTGACAACTTTGATTACAGACATTTTAGCAAAAGCATTGTTTGATAGCAACCGGCAGAAAAAAATATTACCAATAGATTTAAATAAAGTTTTGGCGGAAGTTACTGGAAATTTGAAAAATGATATTGAGGTGAAAAATGCAGAAATTAATTATGCAAATTTGCCAATCATCAACGGATACAAAAGTGATTTTGTTCAGCTCTTCCAAAATTTAATTTCCAATAGCCTTAAGTATAGCAAATCAAATATAGATACCAAAATCAAAGTCACCAGTAATAAGGAAGATGGTTTTCACCTGATCACAATCGAGGACAACGGAAAAGGAATTTCGGAAACTGCGCTACAAAATATTTTTAATGAATGGGACCGAGGTGATGAAAATGATAACAAAGGTCATGGAATAGGTTTGGCAACTTGCAAAAATATCATCAAGGAATACAATGGTACAATGTCGGTGAGTTCCAAATTGAATAAGGGTAGTGTTTTTAATATTAAGATTAAAGATCTTGGGAGAGTTTTGGAGCATAGTTCGAATTGATCCCTGTCTTCTAGTGCAACATGTAGGCATCCTCTAATCCCGATTGCTCGGTTTATACACATCTCTAGTTAGATAAAAAATTAAACCTTCAAGAAGTGTTTTGACACGATTTTTGACACAAAAATACGCGCCAAAACATTCGGAGCGACATCAAATAACCTACCGCTATCGCACTAGGCTATTTGATGACGCTCCGTTGGAGTTTTTTCAACTTATATATAAACGGTAGTTTTAAAAAAGGAGGGATTGTTGCTCGGGCAGCATACATGGGGGTATTCAGAAGTAGACAAAACATTGATAACCAAGTAGTTGGATTCTAATTTTTTTGGGATAATGCATCAATTTTACGTAGAAACCCAATAAAACGGGGTAATTACGTTAAAATTAAACAACGTATTCAAATTGTTACAAATTAAGTTAAGACAAACATAAACTTGGATTTTGTAACGGGAGGCCGATTTTATATGTTCGACATGAACGAAATCAAAAGTCCCAGAGGACATTTGATTCAAGTGAACCGTGAAACGGCTTATTCCTTTTAGCCAACCAAAATTCAAAAAAAGAAAAAGCAGGGATATTGATGATTATTCAGAATATATGTAAATCGTATTTAGTGCATCCAAAATAATTCAAAAAGACGGAATTTGTTACTCCTGAATATCCCTGCATGGACACGTAACAAGGACACGTCTTCCATTTCGACATTCGACATTCAAGATTCGATATTCTGCGGTTCAATTCCCGCTACCAATCCTTATCCTTCTTCCCTTTACTGCCTTGCGCTTTTCTCATTTTCTCTTGGACTTTTTTCTCTTCATCATCCATGATTTTTAGCAGCTCCATTGCTTCTTCTTTGTTCAGATCTTTTTCTTCACCGTAGCTTTGTTGTTCTTCAGAACCTTCCTCCATTTCTTTATCTTGTTCACCTTCTTGTGGTTCTTCTTGTTCTTGCTGCTGTTCTTCTTCACTTTTTTCTTTATCCTGCTCTTCTTGTTTTTCTCCCTCTTGCTGCTGCTGTTGCTGTTGTTGCTGATCCTGTTCTTGTTGCTCTTGATCTTCGTTTTGCTCCTGATCCTGTTGTTGCTGCTGCTGTTGTTGCTGCAGCTCTTTCATTTTTCTGGCTAGATCTAAATTATGTTGTGTGTCTGGATCTTCTGGATTGGTCTCTAGTGATTTGATATAAGATTCAATACTTTTTTCAAAATCTTGTGCTTGGAAATGCGTGTTGCCCAAGTTGTAATAAGCATTACTTTTTAAAGTAGGATCGGTTGCAGTTTCTGCAGCTCTTTCATAATGCTTGGCTGCTTCTTCAAAACGTTGCTGATTGTAAATCGCATTTCCTAAATTGTAACTACCGTGTTGAGCTTCCCCCTTTTTTTCAAGTGCTTTCCGATAATTTTCTTCCGCATTTGTAAAATCCTGATTGAAATAAGCATTGTCTCCTTTGCGCAATAGTTTATGTTCACTTTGTGCAAAAGAAATAGAAGTGTATACTGTAAAAAGTACAAATAGAATTATAAATTTTTTCATAATTAGTTCAGTTCAAATTATCAAATACTGAAAATATCTTTCTCTTCCATCACTTTACTTTTTCTAAAACCGATTAGAAAATCGATGACTAAAAGTAATAATCCAAATCCTATAAAATATTGAAAGTAACTTTCATAATCTGTAAACGATTGATGTTCCAATTCTCGTTTCTCAATCTTGTCAATTCTTTTTTTAATGGCAGTTACAATTTGATTGCCAGAGTTCAAGTTGTAATATTCTCCACGACCTGCATCCGCCAAATCTCTAAGCATCTGTTCATTCAGAGTAGTTTTTACTGTCGTTCCTGTCTTATCTTTTTTGAAAGCTCTCCGACCATTTTCAATAACTGGAATCAAACCGCCTGCTTCTGTTCCAACTCCAACCGTATAAATCAACAACCCATTTTGATTGGCTTCTTTTGCTCTTTGAATCGCTTCTGGTTCATGATTTTCTCCGTCAGAAATAATAATCATCGACTTGTGATGCTTACTATCTTCTTCAAAATTTCTTTCTGCCAAATCAATTGCTTCTTCAATCGCAGTTCCTTGTGATGGTGCTAGATTTGGGTTCGCACTTTTGACAAACATTTGTGCTGCTGCATAATCCGTTGTCAAAGGCATTTGCAAATAAGCACTTCCTGCAAAAATGATGGTTCCAATTCTTTCTCCTTTTAATTCGTTGACTAGGTTTTGTGCAAATCGTTGCGCACGTTCCATTCGGCTAGGTTTAACATCCTCTGCTAGCATACTGTTGGAAATATCAATCGCAATAAACACATCTACTCCTTTGCTTTGTATCTTTTGTCGTTTACCTGCCCATTGAGGATTGGCATATCCGATGATGAGAAACAACAAGGCAAAGGTCACTAGACCAAATTTTAAAAAGTGTTTGTTGGCAGATGCATAGGGTGCCACGCGTTGCATTAGGTTACTGCTGATTAAGGTTTCAATCGCCTTTTTGCGCTTTGACCAGAATATGAAAAACAGTATAATCAAGATTGGAATCCCGATTAATGCGTATAAGTGCTCGTATGTTTCGAATCTGAACAAGAATGTTTTGTTTAAAGTTTAAAAATTGGTTTATATCGTTATGACGCGGGATTTGATATTTAGACATATCCTTTTTATTTGAATAAGAATTATCCCAAAATGCCTAAAGGAAATGCTTAATTCAAAACCAAAATTTCCTTTGAAGACCAAGCATCCAAAAATCTAAACCTCTAAAAGTCCAAATATCTACTTAAGGAATCACCCGCAACACCGTATATCTCAACAATACCTCAATTAACAAAAAGAGAATCGCGATGAAAACAAACGGATAAAATTCTTCATTGTATCTATTAAAACTCGTGACTTCAATTTCTGTTTTTTCTAAACGATCTATTTCGTCATAAATTCTTTGTAAATTTTCGGCAGTAGTCGCACGGAAATATTTTCCGCCTGTCATTTCTGAAATCTTTGTCAATAACGCTTCATCAATTTCAACTTTGGACATCCCGAAAATATATTGCCCATTTTGTCTTCTTCTTACTGGAGAACGTGCTTGCCCTGTTGAACCAACACCAATTGTGTATACTTTTACCTCAAATTCTCTAGCAATTTCCGCAGCAGTAATCGGTTTAACATATCCTTGATTATTGACACCATCCGTTAGTAGAATGACAACTTTACTTTTGACTTCACTATCTTTTAAGCGATTGACTGCGGTCGCCAATCCCATTCCAATTGCAGTTCCATCTTCTAGCATGCCACATTGGAGACTGCTCAAAAATTCTTGAACAACCCGATGATCGGTGGTCAAAGGACATTGGGTAAAACTCTCACCTGCAAAAACAGCTAACCCAATTCTATCATGTTTCCTTTTTTCTACAAATTCAATTGCTACTGCCTTACTAACTTCTAATCGATCTGGCTGAAAATCTTGCGCCAACATACTACTCGATAAATCCATAGCTAAAACAATATCAATTCCATCCGCTTTGACTTCTTCTTCTTTCAAAATTTCTTGTGGTCTCGCCATCGCAATCACTAATGCAGCGATACTCAGTATTCTAAGAATTGGAAGCAATGCTCTGAATTTTCCTCTCAATGAAGTAGTGACTCCATTGGCTCCATTCGCCGACATTCTTAATAATGGAAAACGTTTTCCTCTTTTCAAAAAGTACCAGACAGCCAATATTGGGACCAACAATAACAGGAGGAAAAAAAGTGGATTTACAAAATTGATATTTCCGATTAAACTAAACATTAGTTGCAGCTGCCTCTTTTTTAAATTCTTTTTTGATCACTATGCTATTCACAGCTTTGTCGTGTAGAGTTTGTTTTTCCTTGTCAAAGAAAATCCAAAGTATAGGTAGAAAAATGATGCTCTCCGCAAAATAAATCAGCGAACGCATACTTGCTTTACTTAATGGCAATGGTCCTCCTTCTTTGTCGGTTACCACAATACCCAGTGCTTTCTTGCCCAATGTTTGTCGATGATTTGCATTGAAGTAACCGAAAATTAGCCAGTAAACAACAAATACCATCGATAGCAATATGACATAAAATAGAATCGCTGCCGTTGCTGAAAAATTCTCAACTCCAATTAAGAAAAACATCGAAGTAGAAATTAGGGTATACAATAAACTGAAACAAATGCTATCTATAATCATTGCTACAAACCGTTTGATTCGACTTGCCAACATGTCTGTGGATAAGGTGTTGGTAAGTCCTACTCCGGTAGTGGTTGCTCCTACGATTCCAGCGACTGCTGCTCCTTTTTGCATTGCACCTTGCTCCGCTTGATAACCAGGTTGTCTTTCTAAAAATGAAAGTGGAATTTCATCTGTCTTCGTTTCTTGGACAAAATTTTCAGCATCACTCCAAAACTGTTCATTGATGTTGACAGGTGGATTGGCTTTGGCGAATTTGACCAAATCCGCAATTTGCAAAATATCTTTTACCTTCCCTTGTTGCGGATCAGAAACAGAAGTTTTCTTTTTCAAATGATATACGATATCATCAGAAGTCATTTCGAGTGCATTAATTTCAAAACGATTTTCAAGATACTGTCTGATGATACGTGTCAACTCTGTTTGATAAGCTTTGACTTCTCCATTTTGCCAAAGTTGTTTGTTTTTTAATTCCGTCAAACCAGCAAGTGCTGTCTGATGTGCTGGAACCCAAACTTCAGTTTCAGGTGCTGCTTCTGGTTGTTTTCTTTTGTTGAGAAAATGGAAGATGGCAGAAATTAAAGCGACCAAAATAAAAATGGCAATCAAGTAGGGGAGGAAATCTGAGAATCTTAAAGGTTCTTCGACAATTGGTTTGATGTCTTTTATTTCTCCGTATGGGTTGGCGATTGGATCGCTTCCAATTGGAGGACTAGAAGAAGCGTTGCCTGCTAGACCACCTCCTATTTCTTCAGGACCTTTGTTGTTCATGCCAGCTATCATTTCATTCATCATAGCAACACTTTGATCTATTGGAGTGACTGAAGTTTTTTCTGGCTCTCCTCCTCCTGAATCTTGAACAACTACTTTTTTATATTTTGAAAAAGCAATCTTTTCTTTTCCATTCAAAGTATAACCTGCCATGACCGCAGAAAGCATAAGATCTCCATATTTTTTTGGAATGATCACGATGTCTTTTTGCAAAACGACTTGCGACCCATTTTGAACCGTCTTAAAATCACTTGGTTCATTTTGGATTTTGAATACATCAAGAATTTGTTCGGTTATAAATTCCTTAATCTCAACATCTTTTTGATGCTTGATTTCTACACGCATTTTTATCGGCTGACCACTTTTGTATGGAGGAGGACTCAGTTGAGTTGTCACCGTCACTTGACCAAAAAGCGAATTACAAAGGAAAAGACATATTATATAGAGTACCCAATGCTTCATTTATCTACCTCGCTTTTTGAAAAATTTAAGTAATGCATTTACGTAAGACTCTTTGGTCTCCAGCGAAATATAATCGGCTCCACATTTATTGAAGTTGGTAGTGAAATATTTGAAATTATCTTCAAATGCCTGTGCATGTTTTTGACGTACTGCTTTACTAGAAGTGTCGATTATATTTTCCTGACCAGTCTCCATATCGTAAGAACGTATCAATCCAACATTTGGAAGTTCCTTTTCAGTTTGGTCATACATATGGATGCCAATGACATCATGACGTCTTGCGGTAATCTTTAAAGCTGCATCATATTTTTCAGAAACGAAATCAGATAAAATGAAAGTGATACACTTCTTCTTGATTACGTTGTTCAAATATTCTAGTGCAACTTTGAGGCTGGTTTTTTTACCTGCTGGTTGGTAATCTAATAACTCACGAATGATTCTGAGGATGTGTTGTTTTCCTTTTTTCGGTGGAATAAATTTTTCAATTCTATCTGTAAAAAATATACAACCGACTTTGTCATTATTATTAGTAGCAGAAAAAGCAAGAACAGCAGAAATCAAAGTAACCACTTCATTTTTGGTTTCTTCAGAAGCACCAAAAGCTTGGGATGCAGAAATATCTACCAATAACATCAAGGTCAATTCTCTTTCTTCTTCAAAAACTTTGACATGCGCATCTCCAGTACGAGCGGTTACGTTCCAGTCAATATTACGAACATCATCGCCATAGTGGTAGGGGCGGACTTCACTGAAAGACATACCACGACCTTTGAAAGCACTTTGGTATTCACCAGAAAAAATCTGACTACTTAGGCCTTTCGTTTTGATTTCAATTTTCCGAACTTTTTTTAATAGCTCACTAGTTTCCATTGATCTAAATCTAAATGGTATTAATTTGAAGTCAGTCGATAAACTGCACTTTCTTTTTTGATATATGGTTTTAATTTTCCGAATGGAATGGTAACACTTTGTTTTCCATAAAGTGCATTAAAGTCAGTACTGAAATTAATGCCATCTTTTCGGATCGTAAAATTTCCAAAAGTTTCTTTCTTAATCCATTTTCTAAAATCACTATCTTTGTTTAGCTCGTTATTTTTGAGACCAACTCTTATTTCTTTTTGAATCAATTTTTCTAAATCAAACCCTTCTTGAAAAATAGATTTCAAAGTGATTTCTTTTTCAGAATACAAATCATAATTGAAAGACTTGATTTCTTGCTCATCAGACCAAGACTTATTGAAGGTAACACCACCGCTAATAATAAAATCAGAATAGTAGCTGATGTCCGTCCATGCATTGGATCGATTGGTCATTCTATTATCAGCTTTCTTGGAATCTTTTTTCAAATGGCTAGTTTTTACACGACATGAATTTAAAAATCCTTCAACATATTTATTAAACCAGGTATTGAATTTTTCATTTCCACTAATTGGATAATAGACATCATAACTGGATTGAAAATCGCCATACTCAATAGATTCCATAGTTAGTTTGCGATGTAACTCTAAAGAAGAACTAGTTTTCTTTCCATTCTTGTCTTTATAAAATCCTTTTAGGAATTTTCCTGATGTAAGTTCAGCTTTAATTTCGCCATCTTTTTTGTAGTTGTTGTCAAAGAGTTCGACATTAAATACATTGTCCGTGCTAAACTCGCCTTTCAGGTTGTAGCTCTTGTGTTCATCATTAAAATAAATTTGACCATGAACTTGCGTGTTGTCAATTTTGTATAACAATACTTCCGCAGGTTTGCTATTGACAAATCCCTTGTAAACTCTTATCCAATTCTCTTTTACGATTTCAGCTTTTTTGAGATAGTCAATTTCCACTGCCGTAATTTGTCCACCTACGGTATGATCAAAGTTGCTCCATTCTGCATTGATTAAGTCTTTGTCAAAGGAACCTTCAATATATCCAGTTACTTGACTACCATTCACTTCTTCTAGTTTTAGTTTCCCTTTTTTGATACTTCCATTCAAGTTGACTTTTTCTTTGGAAGAAACATATTCCATGACGCCTTTACATTGATTGCCATCAAAAGCCAATGCGATATTTACTTTTTTCATATCATCTACCGTACCTTGATAATGGCGTAACCATTTGATATTTTTTGGCTTTTTAAATAAGGCAGAAATTTCTTTGTCTACAATCTGCGCATTGCTAGAGAACGAAAAACATAAGAAAAATAGGAGGGTGAAAGTTCTTATTAAGGTCATAGTTTTTGATTGAACGATGTCGTTGAATTTATTTCAAAATATTGATTCAAGTTCTAGATTGAAATGCTTGGAATCTTTCCATAGCATCTCAAGCGAGACGCTTGAAGCAACCAACATCTTTGTTTAAGGGACTGCAACCGCATTTAATACTTGGTTGATGATGTCCTCTTGTGTAACGTTTTCCGCTTCCGCTTCGTAGGTTAGTCCTAAACGATGACGCATCACATCATGGCAAATATTACGAACATCTTCAGGTATCACATAACCTCTTCTTTGTAAAAATGCATATGCTTTCGATGCCAATGCTAAATTGATACTCGCTCTTGGCGATCCTCCGTAATTAATCAATGGCTCAATTTTTTCTAAACCATAACTTTTCGGATCACGAGTAGCAAAGACAATATCGATGATGTATTGTTCGATTTTTTCATCCATGTAAACTTTACGGACAATTTCACGAGCTTTCAAAATTTCTTGAGTCGTTGCAACTTGGTTTACTTTTTCAAAATCACCAGTCATGTTACGACGAACAATTATTTTCTCTTCTTCTTTTTCTGGATAACCAATTTTTACTTTCAACATGAAACGATCCATCTGTGCTTCTGGCAACGGATAAGTTCCTTCTTGTTCGATTGGATTTTGAGTTGCCAATACTAAGAATGGTTCTTCCAATGAAAAAGTCTCCGTACCAATGGTCACTTGCCTTTCTTGCATTCCTTCTAACAATGCACTTTGAACTTTTGCAGGTGCACGATTGATTTCATCAGCCAAAATGAAGTTGGCAAAAATAGGTCCTTGACGAACGGTAAATTTATTGGTGCTCGGATTGTAAATCATTGTACCGATAATATCAGCTGGTAAAAGGTCTGGCGTAAACTGAATTCGGTTATATTTTGCCGAAATCGTTTTGGAAAGTGTCTTAATGGCCAATGTCTTCGCTAACCCAGGAAGGCCTTCCAAAAGAATATGTCCGCGAGCCAATAAACCAAGTAGCAATCTTTCGATCATTTTTTCTTGACCGACAATAACCTTTGCGGTTTCATCCGTTATTCTTTTGACAAACTCACTTTCAGCAAATATTTCCTGATTGAGTGCTTCTATATCTACAGCTTGTTGCATCATTTTTGAAAAAGCTTAATTATACAATTTGTATGATTTGGAATTTGATTTTTTAGGTACTCAAAAATAACTAAAATTCAGATTGAATAAAAAGGAAAAAAACGACCAATTTTTTGCAATTTTAAGTAATAAATATTGCTTGATTTATTTAGCGGTAAACCTTAAATTGATTTTAACATCTAAGTTGCTAATTTATCGACGAACCACTTAGGGAACCGTATTTATTTAAAATACAAATCATGAAAAATACCTCACTAAAATTAACAATCTTTTCGCTCACAGCATTTTTCTTGTTAGGATTGACTCCGCAGATTAGTTTTGCTCAATGGGCATCTGCAAGTATGACGACTTATCCAAAACGTGTCAAGAGCATCAAAAGCATTGATTTACTAAAAAAAGGGGTCCTAGTTGTCCGCCTTGAATCAAAATCAAACAATATTAAAAAATTGACCGAGTCTATAGAATTAGAAGATATCGATCAGCGGTTGAGAAGACAGTTGAAAGTACAACGTGCACAAATGATTTCCGATAGAGATAAATTCAACAAAGATTTGATGAAAGCTTTTTACAAGGAATATGATTTTTCTGATTTCGTTTTTATGATGGATACTTCATCTGTTCATTTATTGGATGGAGTGACCGAAGGAATATTTTTGGATAAATTAGGTAATCCTGATCCAACCATTTCTATCAAAGGGAAAACTCCTTTTATCATGAGAGTTGGAAAGTTGTCTTCCGAAACTACCACAGGAATCGAAGCTTTGATTGTTTCTGATATTGAATTGAATGACATGCAACGTCCTTTCCCTTACTATATTAATTTGAATCATCGCTTGATGTTGAAAGGACTCTTTTCTAAAAAAGGTTCCCTACGTCGTGAAGGCGAGGATCTTGTTAAGGAAGTGGTGAAAAAGTTTTATTCCTTTCATGCTTATTACCTGAAGAAAAGTTATTTGCAGACGAATTAAGTTTCAAAGAATGTAAAATAGGATTTAAGTGCGTGAGCACGTCAGACTGTGCGAAAATTCCCAAAGCAAAGAGGTTAGAAACCTTTTGCTCGAATACCGTGTGTGTTACGAGATGAAGGTTTCTAACCTCTCATATCGAACGAGTATTTTCGCACAGTCTGACGTTTGTATGCGAATTTAGTTCTGTTTTATATTCTCTAAACCATGTAGTAATTAATTCTCTATAATCGGCCCAACAGGTGTGCTATCATCAGGTAATCTAACATCAGGTGCACTAGGTTTTGGAGGGATAGGAGGTTTTGAAATCGGAGAGGTTTTGATCACTTGTGCACGTCGGATCAACATAGAATCTACAATTATCATCACTTCTTCCATTGCATCTTCATTGCAAATTCTTGTTTTCATTTTCTTAAATTTCTTGAGCCGTTTATCTAGCTCTGCTTGTGTTTCTTTATTCACACTTTTTTGAAATGAAAATAAGGAAATGACAATTCCTAAAACACATATTATGATGAAGTAATTTTTTTTCATTGGTCAAATTTTCTCATTTCTTCCAATCGTTCTCCAAGAATGGAATCGACAGCGTTTTTGATAAATTTTTCTCTACGCAATTCACAAAGACTATCCATTTCTATCCCAATCAATTGCTTCTTTTCTTTTTCTAATGAATCCACCCATTTACGGTCGATAGAAGTGTCTTTGATTTCGGGAGCGCAGCTAATGAAGGTGATGGAGTATAGTATTGAAATACTGATAAAGGTTAAGGTGACTTGTGCTATTTTGTGATATTTTAGGATGTTGAACATTTCGTTTTTTTGTTGTTGTTTGTGGAATTGTTATTGGTTATTGTATTGAAAATCAAGAGCGAATGCGTGGACTTGCATGCTCCCGCAAGACGTTCAAATACCAATAACTATTAACTATTTCCCAAATCAATCACTTTTCGTTTCAATTCAAAATTTTGTCCTAAATAGACTTTACGTACCATCTCATCCGCTGCTAATTCTTCGGCAGTTCCTGCTTTTAATATACTTCCTTCAAACATTAAGTACGCGCGATCGGTAATGGAGAGCGTTTCTTGTACATTATGATCAGTTATCAAGATTCCAATATTTTTTGTTTTTAATTTTGCAACAATATATTGAATGTCTTCTACTGCAATTGGATCAATACCTGCAAACGGTTCGTCCAACAAAATAAAGCTAGGATTGGTAGCCAATGCACGAGCGATTTCTGTACGTCGTCTTTCACCACCAGATAAAGTATCTCCATTGCTTTTGCGAACATGACCTAATGAAAATTCGTCAATCAGTGATTCTAGTTTTTCCTTGCGTTGTGCTTTGTTGAGTTTGGTCATTTCCAAAACCGCCATGATGTTGTCTTCAATACTCATTTTACGAAAGACACTTGGTTCTTGTGGCAGATATCCGATTCCCTTTTGTGCACGTTTGTACATCGGTAGTGAAGTGATTTCTTCATCATCTAAATACACATGGCCTTGATTCGGTTTAATGAATCCTACCGTCATATAAAAGGTCGTTGTTTTACCTGCTCCGTTTGGACCAAGCAAACCAACAATTTCTCCTTGATTAACTTCTAAGGAAACATCATTGACAACTTTTCGGTTACCATAGATTTTTACTAGGTTGGAGGATTTTAGAATCATGTGTAAATTTTGCGTTTCTTTAAATGTATTGTTGTTAATCAATGTTTAGTATTGATTAATGAAAATTGAGTTTATTTTGTTATGCAAATTCATTGTTAAAATTGTTAAAAATCCAAATCAATCCAAATCCAATCCAAATCCAATAAGCTGTTTGGTATTTTACTTGTATTATTTACTAGTTCATTTGCGATCTCTCAAAATATAACTCCTCCAGCCAATTTGCAAATAATTTCATGTGGTGTTGACGAAATAGAAATAAATAATAATCCACTTCCTAGTTCATATTTGCCAATTTGTCCAAATCCTGATCTTATTAGGTATGTAAGAGTAAATATGCATTTTCTTCTGCCAGAACAAGTAATTCAAATCCCAATAAACAATTGTGGTAATCCCATCAATGTTCTAAGTTTAGGTAATTTTACGGAAAAATCTGACGGTATTGGAAATACAGATCGAAATGGCTATACACGAGCCGAAAATATCATTAAAAGAGCAAACCAAGAATTAGATGAAAATGACGACCAATGGAGAAAAAATCCTAATGAAACTTATCCAGCTAGTCCGCCGGAAGTAAAAGTTAGGTTTTTATTAAATGGTGTTTATTTTCATAGAGATAACGATGCATACTATAGAAATATCACTTCAACTGCAATTTATAATACTTATGGTGTTGATGTAAAACACCAACATCAACGTTTTTTATTCGCCTATTTATCCGCACAGTGGTCAGGGATTTGGAACCGGGGCAACAAAGTATGTATTTAATGGGGATTATCATGCATATATAAGACCATGTACACAAGATTGGTCTATTGGATATTCAGGTTCATTGTTACTCCATGAAATTGGACATACTTTGACTCTTGGACATACTTGGCAAGGAAACGATTTATGCGCGGATACACCTATTGGAGCTCCCTATATTGCTCTTGAAAACGGAAATTGTATTAATAGAAATGCTAATTGTTGGGCAAATGACATAGATCTTAATATTTGTCCAATTAGTCAGGGAGGAAATGGATATCAACCATGTCATCATTGGGAAAATATATCTAACAATATGATGGATTATAACCAGTGGGAGCCTCACGCTGTTACGACTTGTCAAATAGATAGAATAAATGATGATCTTATCAATGGTGGAAATATGTTTGTTCATTCTTGTAACGGTTGCATGCCGTCTCAAGCCTTTTTTGAATTGCCGAGGACACATAAACTTTGTCCTCAAAATTCGGTCGGCGGACCTTTGTATTTAAACGGACAAGGATCGTTCAATGAAGATGTTTGGTTAATTGAAATTTGTCAAGTAAAGCCGACTAATCTTACTGATTGTCATACAGGGCACTTTACTACTGGCTGGAATAATGGACAAATTGATAAGATTGATTTAAGAAATTATTATAATTTTAAAATAGGAGGAACCTATAAAGTAAAACTTACAGTTGACAACATTTATGCTGAGCTGAACGAGAAAGGTGAGACAATTCCTCCTTGTCCGCCAAGTGATGTGCATGTCGAATATGTAACAATAACAAAATGTATTGGTGGCCCAATTGGAGGATCTGTAATCGGCATGCCAACAGTAATGGGTATGTCAGCAACAAACCCATTTGTCCAAGATCTTAGTATTATGTATTATTTGGAAGAACCAGGTAATTTTCAACTTAGGTTGATTAATTTGTTTACAAATCACGTAATGATTCTTGAATCTGAAAATGAAAAAGTTGAAGGAGATTATCAAATTAATTTTAATTCATCTTTTTTACCCTCTGGCACGTATTCGCTTCAGGCAATTTTTAATGAAACTGTAACAAATCAAACCATTATCAAACCATGAGAATATGTTTAGTTTTTGTTCAAATCTTTGTGTTCTCAAGTATATTGTTAGCTCAAGAAACTCCGGAGTTTCTCATGCCATTGTGGTTTGAAGATGCTGTTGGGAATAAAGATACTATTTGGGTAGGTGAAGATAGTGCTGCAAACTGTAATCAAGAATTAGATGCTGAATATGGAGAAGAATTAATTATTTCTCCCTTCGATCATATCTTTGAGGTCCGGGCTGTTAATGTAGATGGAGCCTCTCCGTGGGGTGGTGGATATAAGTTTTCAAAACAGATAATTTCATGTGTAGAACCATCTGCCCAATGTCATTTATTTGGAGGGATTGGAATTTTTATTCATGCCCAATTTTGGCCAGTGAAGGTCACTTGGGATTCTCTGCTGCTACATAGCAATCCATTTCCCTGTAATTATAACACTATATTAACACCTAATAGATCGGTTTGGACAATACAGAATTGGTATGAAGCAGAAAATATCTATTGCATGAGTCCTGTTAGTCATTTGTCTTTAGATTACAATTACCCAAATCTTTCCCCAATCATTCAACTATGGACGGAATATGAAATAAGTGGCTCTGGTGTGGATACCATCTGGGGTTATTGGTTGACAAGTCATATCGATGCACCGCATTGTTTGACCACACTTCCAATAGAGGAAGCTTTATCTATTTCAGAGATTCAATTATATCCAAACCCTGCGGGTAATTGGTTGCAAATTGAAGTTGAGGACTCATTAGAGATTACGGATTACGAAATTTATGATGTGAATGGTAAAATGGTGCAAATGGGTACTTATGATTCCAGATTAGTGTTAGTATCTTTGCAAAGAGGTGTCTATGTATTGTTATTAAAAGATAAATTCAACAAATTTTTCTCTAAAAGTTTTGTGAAAATGTGACTAATAAACTATTAGTAAGATATGAAAAAATATTTATGTATTGTTCAAATTTTATTTTTTGCAAGTATTTTGTTGTCTCAGCCTCCTGAGTTTATAATGCCGTTGTGGTTTGAAGATGCTGTTGGGAATAAAGATACTATTTGGGTAGGTGCAGATGATGACGCTAATACTGATCAAGTATTAGATCTAGAATTTGGAGAGGAGTTGATCACAGCACCTTTTGATTCTGTATTAGAGGTACGAGCTGTCAATGCATATGGAGCAACACCTTGGGCTGGAGGCTATAATTTTTCGAAAACAATTATTTCAGGTTCATCAGTACCAAATCACTGCTTTAGTCAGCAAGGAATCGGGATTTTTATTCATGCAAAACATTGGCCGATTAAAATTTATTGGGATACGCTTTTATTTGATAACAATCCTTATCCATGTAATGCAAATACCATATTGTCACCCAGCCGAATTCCTTGGTCGGTACCTGAGCCTTGGATTGAAGTTGAATATATTGAATGTATGGTTAACATAGATCATTTATATTTGGATTATGATTATCCTAATATTTTTCCATCCAGTCGACTGTGGACAACCTATGAAATTGAAGGAACTGGGGTTGATACGATCTGGGGATATTTTTTATATAGTTTTTATGGTTTACCTAACAGTAATTCACCTTGTTTGACCATCTTGCCAACAGAAGAAATTTTATCTCCCCCTAAGATTCAATTATTTCCAAACCCTGCTAGAAGTTGGTTGCAAATTGAGATAGATGAAGGTCAAATGGAAGACTTTATTTCTTATGAAATTTATGGAATAGATGGAGTGCAAATACAATCGAATGACTATCAGTCAAAAATTGATATAGAATCATTAGATAGTGGTGTGTATGTTTTGTTGATAAAAGATGTGGGTGGACAAATGATTGTTAATAGTTTTGTGAAAATGTGACAAAGATATTATAAATTAAAAATAAGACCTTACGTATGCTCATGTCATACTCGCGTCTAAGGTTCTATTTTTATTTTCATTCTGACTCAGAACTCCGGAGTTATCACCGCATCCAAATCCCAATTAGAACGAAGCTTTTCCAGTCCTTTCGAAAATCTCTTCTCAGGTTGTGTTTTCAAATCATAATTTCCAGGATCCCATTTCCCATTTTGATTTCGGTCTTGAAGAATTTGTACTGAATAATCACCAGCAGTCATCGAGCTCCAAGTGATATTGAAAGTAGCGACATTTTTTGCGATGACAGTTTCTACGACTTCATCTCCTCGGAAAAGTAAATCAATTTTGTGGTCATAATTCTCATCTAAACCATTTACGGTTAAAATGATATTACCAAAAACTCGTTTAGGAAGTGCATTGTACTTTAATGGAATCGTATCGTTTTTTAAACCATAAATATCTTCCAAAGCATTTGGCTTGAAAGTAAAATTGTATGGTTCAGTTTCATGCCATTTGTAGTCCATTATCAATTCTCGTTGATCATCAGGATTGATAGAGAATGTAGTAATCACTTCTGTTTGTAAACTATCTTCTAACAATAAAATGGAGTCGTTATTGACATTTGCAATTGGATGATTGAATTGAATAGTGAAAGGTCGGCCTGGATTGATAGAGAAATTTTGGGCTTTTTTGACCTTAGCTGACAAATCCAGTTTTGCCTTTTTTAGAAATGCGTCTTTTTTGTTAGAATTTATTTGAATCGTGTCATTATATTCATCTCTTGTGACGAATAAGTCAAATGGAATATCAGAATTGTACCAAAATTTGACAGAATCACGCTCGACTTGATAAAAACTATTTTCCAAATTTGGAGTACTTTCTATTTTGATATTATCAGGTGATTGATTAAAAACTAATTTGACCAAACCATAAGTGGAAGTGTCTATTTTGGTCCGAATTAAATCAGGAGTTTCTTCATACATTGTGATGGTTGGAGCGACCATATTCGTGTCAGGCAATGTGATATATTCATCCATATACCCAATCACTTCATTATCCAAATTGAATAAATAATTGAAGTCAATATCTTCTAATGCAAATACTTTGAATGTCCCCGGTTTGATATTGTTAATTTGAAATTTACCAGCCTTATTGGTTTTTCCAAAATAAAATGGACGTTCTGTTCGGACGACACTGTCCGCAAGATTGTCGTACAACATGACCAATGCGCCTTCCTTAGGTGCACCTGTAAACGCATCAATCACGGTCCCTGCAAAACGTAAAGAATCCAAGTAGTCACCTGTCGAAAAAACATACTTTAAATTCGGGACCACATTTCCTTCTGTGAAATCTTTAACTGATTCTCCAAAGTTGATGGTATAGGTCGCATCTTTTTTCAACACTTCTTTTTCGTCAAATTCAAAAATGACTGTTTTCTTTCGAACACTAATTTTTGGTTTGTGATCGAGTGGAGGAGAGACCACTACTTGATTAAATACATCTGTGACAGTTACCCATTCATCAAAGTCTATTTTGATATCCTGTTTTTGGAAATTAGTTTGAAAATTTTCTGTTGAAGCCTCATCGTTGATTCCTGGTGGAGTGATGTCTTTTACACCTCCTGACAAGGTTCCACGATTTGCACAAGCTGTGAAGATGCATGCGTAGGAAATCATTAGAAATAAATGGAATGGTTGAAATTGCATTGGTAATTGATTGAACGTAAAATTACTAGTTTTATTTTTCTTGGGGCGGATGCCCCAAGTTAATTTGCCTGACTCCGTTGGAGTCTTACGTTTCCAACGTCAAGACCCCAAAGTGGGTCAGGCATATTAGCTTGTGGGCATGACCCCAAAATTACGTTCACACGTTACACGTCCACACGTCCACGTCTCTCACGACCTCATTTCCGATTACGAGGATGAAAAAAGAGAATGGTTTCCCGAAGAAATTTGGTATCCAAATGCGTATAAATTTCTGTAGTAGTAATAGACTCATGACCCAACATATCTTGAACTGCTTTCAGATTGGCGCCCCCTTCCACAAGATGCGTCGCGAAAGAATGACGGAAAGTATGTGGACTCACTTTTTTAGTGATCCCAACATTAGCTGCAGATTCTTTTGCGATAAGAAATATCATTACTCGAGTTAATTTTTTGCCACGACGATTAAGGAACAAAATATTCTCATGATCTTTATGAATGTTGTTCATCTTACTACGGATATGTTCGCGATACATAGTAATATATTTCAACGCTTCTTCACCAATTGGAACCAATCTTTCCTTGTCATTTTTACCAATCACTTTGATGACTCCAATGTCTGGATGAATATTGGTTATTTTCAAATTGAGCAACTCAGTAACACGTAAACCACATGCATATAATGTCTCTAAAATGGCTCGATTTCTAACACCTTGTGGATGACTTAAATCAATACCTGCTATGATAAATTGTATCTCTTTGTAGCTTAAAACATCTGGAATTTTACGTGGTAATTTAGGTGTTTCTAATATTTTAGTAGGATCAGCTGAGGTGATATCTTCGATCAATAAATATTTGTAATAACCACGAATTCCAGAGATAATTCTAGATTGTGTTGCAGCTCCAATTCCGAATTCATTTAGCCAATTTACAAAGTCTGTTAATTGCTTCGAAGTGATATTAGGTGGAGTAGTCTTGTCTTGCTTTTCATCTAAATAAAAGACGAGCTTTTTGACATCTGCGATATATGCTTCGATGGTGTTAGCAGACATTGACCTTTCCAGTAAAAGATAGTTTTTGAATCCCTTAATGGTTGATTTCCAATCCGCTTTTTTCACATTCATAGTAATATCATTAATAATCACAATCATTGCCTGCATTTGGAAGATCGATTCGGATTACTTCAGCCTACGCCGAGTAAATCGGCATTAGAAATACAGGCCTTCACTTTTGCATGCAAGCCAGCGCGGTAAAAGAATTATGCTTACGCCTGCCTGCTAGCATAGGCAGGTTTTCTGTCTTGTACTCCAAACCGATTTCCTCAAATCCATTCGACTTTGCAAGTATTAATGATATAAATTAACTATAAAAATCTCATATATCACTTTGTACGCATGATAAATATCAGTAATTTTAGTTTTTAGCAAAATAAACTACTATGAGATCTATATTTTTAGGGTTCCTGGTTTTTACCATGTGGGCCACTTTTTCCCGATATTACTACGTTTGCGAGATCAAAAATCACTGCGGCGAAGTAAGTATTTTCCAAAGACCTACAACTAAAAAAACAACGACAAAAGGAACCAAAGCAGTAGCGCCGGAATATCCTAAGCGTGCCACTAGTTTGAACCTGATGTATAATGGAAAATCTGTCATTTCAAAGATGCAGGAATTTCATTTTGATAATGGAAAGGTGTTACCAACAATGTCAAAAAATAACAATGAATTTTTGGCAAAATTAGTTGGAAAGAAAGTATTAGGTGATCCAAACAATTTATTAACCATCAAAGGATATTATCGACCAAGTGAAAAAGGGAAAACCTCAGGTATGTATGAAGATCTTGGAAAAGCAAGAGCAGCTGCTATCCGTGATATTTTGGTCAAAATGGGTATCGATGAAAACAGAATTTCGTTGGATTCCGATCAAGCGAATTCGGAAGAACTAAAATCACCACTTGCATTTGAAATTTTCAAAAAGAAAAAAGAAGGTGGTGCTGTTGTTTCAGATGAATTTACAGAAAAAGGTGGATCTCCGAAAGTGGAAGAATATACAAAAGTGAAATTCACATTTCATGACATGACTTTTTCTGACGCGAATTTTGAATATAATTCGGACGTTTTCAAACCTAACAATGCATTTAAATTATATGCGGATTCACTCAAAACTTATTTTGATTTAAATCCTACTAAGAGTTTAAGTATCATAGGTCATACAGATGCCATCGGTAGTGATGAATACAATGATGAATTAGGATTGAGAAGGGCGCAATCCGTTAAGAAATATTTGAAAGCTTTAAATGTAAAAGGAGAGATATTAACAGATTCAAAAGGTAGACGATACCCAATGGCAACGAATGATGATGATGGAGGGCGTAAAAAGAATCGTCGGGTGAATTTTGTTATAGAATAATAAAATGACGCCAAGAGGTTAGCAATCTTTGGCTAGATTGTTCATCTATTAGCTGGACTTATTAAAAAAATTGAATTTAAAAAACTTACTAACTATGGAATTTATAAAACAGTTATTTACAGATTTAAATACAACCGATAGTATCACCGTTTTGGCATTTTTATTCGGTGCTTGGTTGCTTGGGCTTATTTTTGGAAGAATGTCTTTGAGTGGTAAATTGAAAAGATTGAGAGCTGCTTACCAAAAGAAGGAAGCCGATTATAAAATGTTGAATTCTAATTATGAGAATTTGCAAAATACTTTTAAGCAAAGAGATAATGATTTTGTACAAGCGAAGCAACAGTTACGTCAATTGAGACTACGTAATCAAGAAGTAGAAAAAGAAATGTCTGCTTACAAAAATCAATATGCAGAAATGCATGGAAAGTTTAGCAGTTTGCAAAATGAAAATCAAGAATTAACAGCTCAATTGGAAGAAGCTTCTTCTCGTATTTCTACTCAAACTTCAATGCATGATACGTCTTCCAATGGTGCGATCATTACTCGTAGTGAAAAGGAAATTACTGATGCCAATCGGATTACGCAGTTTCCTGTAGATGGCAAGCAAATGATACCAGGTGCTTATGATGCTGATGATCGTTTGGCTGCAATCGAAGATAAATTGGAGCAGCTAGAAATGGAGAATACTAATTTAAGAGATGAGTTGTCTCGAGTGAAAACTCCTGAAAGAGTGGTGGCTTCGGATGGAACTTTAAGAAGCGCAACTACAACTATTAGAATGGGTGATCGTTCTTCAACTGCTCGTAATGCATTGAGTGCAGCAATTGGAACTAAGATTAAAAAAGCATCTGCTACAGATAAGGATGATTTGAAAAAAATCAATGGTATCGGACCATTTATTGAAGAGAAATTAAATAAGCTTGGTATCTATACTTACGAGCAAATAAGTCAATTGGACAAGGAGTTGGTTGATACCGTGACGGATGCGATTCAGTTTTTCCCTGGAAGAATTGATAGAGATGATTGGGTAGGGCAGGCTTCTAGTTTGAAGGATTAAAAATTATAAAAAGATTTAAGATAATACTAAAGCGATTGCTCATACGGGCAGTCGCTTTTTTATTTAGTAGCCAGAAATTATTCTTAAATTTTTGCTAATTAAGCCTATCAGTTTTATTTATGTTCTCTTTCTAATTAATTTAGCGCAAATTTCATTCGCTGAAAGCGCGAAATTGCACCATTTTAATAAAAAAATAGGCATCTTTGTTATGTCGAACTATTTTTACTGATCCTAACTCGTTGCAAGTCTCAAAACCTGCCAAAGAAAGCAATACCTCGACATCTGAGAATAATTTCTAATATAAACGATTCAATTTTTTACAAACATAGTCATATATGTCTATTATTAATACCATATTAAATCCAGTTGTAGAGTTACTACCCGAAAATAATCGGCTAGAGCGGATTTGGAAATTGGCACAAGTAGACTTTAAGAAACGGTACTATAATGACAAACTTGGTTTGTTGTGGGCTTTGTTAAATCCAGCTTCTAAGATCGCTATTTATTATTTCGTTTTTTCAATATTAATGGAAGATAGAAGAATTGAAAATTTTGCGCTTTTCCTTTTTGCAGGTTTATTGTTGTGGATGGCTTTTTCAGAGTGCACCAACAAAGCAATGGGGTTGATAAAATCAAAAAAATATCTAATCGAAAATATTCAGTTTAATCAAATTGACTTATTTATCTCGGCCACTATTAGTGTTTTTCTGGGGTTGGGATTTAATTTGATTGCCTATTTTTTCATTTGTTTAATTATGGGATTGAGCTTAACATGGAATGTGTTGTATCTTGTAGTTATATTGTTTAATGTCTTTATAATTTGCCTTGGAGCAAGCTTGATATTAGCAACGATAGGGATTTATATTAAAGATATCAAGCATCTTTGGGCAATAGGATTAATAGCGGGATTTTGGACTTCAGGTATTTTTTTTGAAGGAGAATTAATTCTAGAAAAATTTCCAGCATTCGTTTTTATTAATCCATTTTTAGGAATAATAATGAATATGAGGAGTATCTCGATGTATGAACAAGCGCCAGATTTTAATATTCTTGTGATCAATATGATATTCGGGATTGTTACTTTCATAGTAGGTATTTTTGTGTATAAGAAATTTTCCCATAAAGCAATAGAACTGTTATAATGAGTGAACCAGTTATAAAAGTTGAAAACTTAAATAAAACATTCTTTGCTAATCAAAGCAGTAGTATAAGAAATACCCTTTTGCGTGGTATGGTTAAAAAGAACGTATCAAAAAAACAAATCTTAGCACTTGAAAACATTAATTTTGAAGTGCACAAAGGGGAGTTTTTTGGTATAATTGGCCGGAATGGATCTGGAAAATCAACTTTGCTAAATATCCTTATGGGTTCAATCCGTGCTGATAAAGGATCTCAAATAATTTCATCTGGAAAAATGATCCGTTTGGCATTGGGTATGGGTTTTGATCCCAACTTAAGTGCTAGAGACAACATTTATATCAACGGTTCTATTCTTGGATTGACCTTTAAAGAAATTGGATTCCTCTTTGATGAGATTATTGATTTTGCAGAGCTTAACGATTTTGTGGATGTAGCTGTAAAAAACTTCTCAAGCGGAATGATGTCAAAGTTGAAGTTTTCTATTGCCATTCATGCAAAGGCTGATATATTTTTGATGGATGAATTTTTTGGTGGAGTAGGTGATGTTTCATTTAAGAAAAAATCCACAGAAGTTTTTCAAAATACATTTTTGGATGGACGAACCATATTGCACGTAAATCATAATTTGAAATTAATTGAACAGCACTGCACAAGAGTACTTGTACTAGATAAAGGAAAGCAATTATTTTGCGGAGATGTCATGGATGGGATAGAATTGTACAAAAATTTGTATGCAAAAGATGTATCAAAGAAATTATCAAAACCTGCTCAGCCTACTAAATAGCCGATACAAACAAAAAATATAAGGAATAAAAATAATGTGGTCATTGTATTGTTAAAAATTCTTTACCCAAGCAAGGGCGATAAGTAAATGTTTTGGAATTGAATTTCGAATCCAATACTGATGCTCAAAATAATAGGTTGCGTCAATAATATACCCAAGCAAATATTAGTAACTTTTAAACCGATTTGATTTTATTAAGAGATAATTAAATCATTATTCAAAAACTTCAGGTTTCAAAAGTTTCGATCCAACAAATATGTTAATAAAGAAGATTGCTACTGGTTTTTTATTTAAACAGCTTGAGCGCAAGTATGAAAAAAGCTTTCGTGATCAACACCGTGATTTACAAATGCTTTTTGCGCAGGCACTTGAGTTATTGGATCACGATTGGTATTGTAAAAAATATTTAAGCTTAGCCCCTTTTAAAAAAACAACAGCAAGCCTTCATTATTTATTTACAGGAATCGACAAAGATCTGAATCCAAATAAATTAGTAGATTTTAAATATTACAACAAAATAAAGACGAATCGGAAATTGCGAAGTTATTCTGATTGTGCTGTCTTTGATTTTCTGTTAAGACCTAATAGTTCATTTGTTGACCCAAGTCCAAATTTTGATGGGAAAAGATATTTAAACATACACAGTGATGTGAAGTTGGCCGAGATGAATCCTTTCGTTCATTATTTTTTAAATGGCAAAAAGGAAAGAAGAGCAGTATCGAAATCTAAAACATCTGATCTAGCAATAGATGAATTTATTCAAGACCCTTCAAATTTTATTCAACAAAAATCTTGTTTAATCATTGCTATCGATTCAACCGATGATTTAAATCAGTTGCAAAATATAGGCACATTTGAAAAAGTGATTCTGCTTTCTAAGATTAAAATTAATCGGACCGCTCATCCAATATTGAATCAAGAAAATTGTATCACCATATCAGAATCCGATTTGGAAAAAGAACTAAAAAAACTTTATTCAGAAATTGAAGATTTTGATATAGTTTGCAAGATTAATTTATCGAAAAGATTAATCGAAAACAACAAAGAATCAAAATTAATCGAGCAGTTGATTTGCAAAATTGATATGGATTCATTGTTGAATAATCAACATCAAATCGAAACAGTTTTTGCTTATGATGGGAAAAGACCTATTGGAATTTTAGGCCCTTGGTCATTTTATTATGGAGCGCTTGAAATTATTAAAAATGATCTAACACTTTATCAGCAATATTGCGATACTTCTGAGGTAGAAGTAAATTGGAATTTCTTCGCATCTGGTTCTTATTATTTTAGGCCAATTCTTCTTAAAACAGTCATTGAAAATTACAGCTTATTTGATGATCCGGAACTAAGTATTTCTGGGCAAACGTATAAAATATCAACTATCGATTTCTTGATTGCTCGAGCAAATCGTGCAAATGGTTTTGATCAGTCTATTGTATATAGAACTGACTTGGATAACAAGAATACCAAGGTAAAGCATGTTGAAAACCGAATGCAGTTTCGCTATAGAATTAAGTTGCCTTTTCAAAATCTGAAATCTCAATTGACATTGGATCAAGATTATCAAAAGTTGAAAGATTTAGACTTGTTAAATGCTGCATTTTATGAAGAAGACAATCCAACTTCATTCAATATGGACTCCTTTTTACACTACTTAAGATATGGTGTGTTTATGGGGTTGAACCCTTCTCCTGAATTTGATTCAGAATTATATAGCACAGAATATTTGGAGGATATAAATTGGGTAAATCCGCTAGTTCATTACATATCTAACAATAAAAATAACAGGATATTTCCGATTAGAGGAAATGTGGATGCTAGTGTTGAGGCAATCGAAAAGTCTGGTTTATTTGATGAAGAATTTTATTTGCAGCATGTTGAATTTGCAAATGTAAAACCGAAAAATGCGCTAAGACATTATTGTGAATATGGCTGGAAAGTGGATATGTCACCCTCCCCAATTTTTGATGAATTCGACTACACTCAAAAATATCTTACCAAAAATAAACGCCACTATAATCCATTGCTTCATTATGTATTAAAGACACAAAGTGATACAGTAATCAATAATGTTGAGGCAAAAATTCCCAAATCTAATGGAGTGATTTTGTCAAACAAACCTGTTAAAAGGATTTGCTTATTTGCAGGATTCGATAAAGATGGAATTGTTGACGATTATGTTGTTGCTTATATAAGCGAGTTGTCAAAATATGCAGATGTATTTTATCTCGCTGCTTGTCTTATACTGGATGAAGAGCTGGATAAATTAAATGAAATCACTGTTGGCAGATGGGCGATTAAACATGGTGATTATGATTTTGGATCTTACCAAAGATTAGCAAATCATTTGGTGGGATGGGACACCATATCGAAATATGATGAATTGATGTTGGTCAATGATAGTAGTTATTTGGTTAGACCACTTGATCAAGTTTTTGAGAAAATGAATCGTGAAAGTTGTGATTGGTGGGGACTAGAAGCGACCAAAGGAATGTATAAGAATCGGGAACGTTCCTCAACAGAAATTCTGGAGCCTATTCCGATTTTGGAAGTCAAAAAATCTTATTTAAGTGAATTTGACAAACAACCCAATTACGACTTTTTTCTAGGTTCCTATTTTCTAGTATTCAGAAAGCCAGTTATTGCATTTGACCGTTTCAAGAATTACTTAAATAACGTTTCTAATCAATCGTCAAAAGAACTATTGATTATTCGATATGAAATTGGATTAAATAGAATGTTGATGAAAAGTGGTTTTGAATTCGGTACTTTTATCGATGATCTCTATCCTTTTCATCCGTTGTTTTCAATGAACCATTTCAATTTAATTGGTAAAGGATTTCCGTTGTTTAAACGCTATTTATTGTCAGCTAATCACTACAAAGTAGAAGGCTTGTACAATTGGGAATCAATGCTTAAAGCACAGAGTGAACATGCTGATACCAAATCCATTACTGATAATATATTAAGAGTTGTAAACTATACAAAGTATTACAATAACATTCATTTGGATATTGAAAATCCATTGTTATCTAATGAAGAATTTTGTGAGCTGGACGCAATTACTGAGAAAAAAGATCACTATTGGGCTTTCCCTGTATGTGCATATGACCACGGATTAAATGGAAACTTGAGAGCTGTATTTGAATTGATCAAAGATGATCCTTCAATAAAAAAAATCATTCTTTGTCGTAAAAAAATAGTTCAATATGGCGGAACCAATGTAGAGGTTGTACCGCTGATGAGTCGTGCAGGACAAGCATATTTATTACAATCAAAAGTTGTGTTTTTTAAACACAGTAGATTTAGAAATGTAAGATTCAGTATCTCTGGACATGATAGAATGTTAATCAATCTATGGCATGGTATCCCATTAAAAAGAATCGGAACAGAGTCACTGGACCAGCAACACAATCTTGAAAACTTAATAGCAGACAATTCAGTATTGACTTCAGTTATCGCCTCTTCGAAAATAGATGCGGCTAATATGCATCGTGCTTTTAAACCATTAACTGAAGATCAAATTTGGACGACTGGGTTGCCTCGAAATGATTTTCTTTTAAAAGAAGAATCGGTGTTGCCTCTGGACATGATTGAACAACTCAATACATTAGATACCTTGCTCGATGGGAAAAAATTAATTTTGTTTGTTCCTACTTTTAGAAATTCTCAAGAGGTCTTTAATTTTACTTCGGAAGCTTTAGATCGATTAAATACTATATTGAAACAACATAATGCGGTTATTGGCGTCAGGGATCATTTTGCTTCCAAACGTAAGTATATTGAACAATTTAAACACATTGATGCGATTTCACTAGCAGGTGCAAAGTATAAGGATGTTGAAATGTTGTATAGAAAAGCGGATGTGCTTTTGACAGATTATTCTAGTTGTTATATTGATTATTTGTTGCTTGATAAACCAGTTATTAGCTTTGCATATGATTTAGAAAGTTATGCTACTTCAGAACGAGGCCTTTATTTTGAGTTAAAAGAAGTGTTTCCAGGATATATTTGTGGTAATGTGAATGAGTTGTTAGATTCAATTGAAAATTCGTTGAGAGGAGGAGGGTTTGATTTTACGGAGAAGTACAAAAAAGTAAAAGATGTCTTCCACCAATTCAAAGATGGAATGAATACTAAAAGATTATTTGATAAAATAAAAGAAGACATATAGCGTGCGCATGAGTAAAAAAATTATCACTTACGGAACTTTCGACATGTTTCACATCGGTCATTTAAATTTATTTAAGCGACTAAAATCAATGGGAGATGAACTCATTGTTGCCGTTTCTACAGATGAGTTCAACAGTCTAAAAGGCAAGACCACATTAATTCCTTATGATCAAAGATCTGCTATTGTTGCATCAATTAAGTATGTGGATAAAGTGATCCCTGAAAAATCTTGGGAACAAAAAATTTCAGATATCCAACAATACAATTGTGATGTTTTTGCAATCGGTAAAGATTGGGAAGGAAAGTTTGATTTTCTCAAAGAACATTGTGAAGTCTTATATTTAGAACGAACTAAAGATATATCAACCACTCAACTAAAAACTTCTTTGAACAAAGTCTTATCCGTTTCTCCAGAAGATATAAGTCTGGCTATTAATGTGTTAAGGAAATTGAAGGATGATTTAGGTTGAAAAGTTAATATTTCATTTTTTCTTACTTAGCTGCCAAATAGAGGCCAATTATCCTGAGAAAAATTAATAATATTCGAACAATTTGTTGAAAAGTGTATATCTTTGAGGTCGTGTAGCGGCATATTGAATCAGCTCTTATGTCTTCAGTGCATATCTAATACAAGCATTGCCAACATTCCCCATATACCATAAAATTTTTAAGGCTAGCTTAAGTTGGGATCAACTTAAAAATAAATTATGTTCTACATTGTGAGAACTCTTAAATTATAATTGTTAATTATTAAAGATAAACTAATGCGTTATTTAATCATACTTATTTTCTCATGTACTTTATTGTTTTCTTGCGGATCAGAGAGCAAACCAGCTCCTGCAAATACTAAAATTACTACCAAAGGAAAAAAAGCAAAAACAGTGAAAGCTGCAAATACTAGTATCAATACTAAGTATTGGAAATTTGTAAAAAATAAAGTTGGATTAACCAATCCTCAAATAAAGCGTATCCAGAAAATAAACAAGAAGTATGCACCGAAGATTACAGCTTTAAAAAAGGATAAAAGGTGGAAAGGTCAAGCTAAAAGAACATTATTGGATAAGAAGGAAAAGGAATTGAAAGCAGTGATTGGAAATCCATCTTGGAGAAAATGGGAAGTCGCAAATACTAATTGGGTGAAGAATAATTAGTCTTCCAATTTTATATTGTGTTGAATACAACGATTGCGAAAATTATTTAGCGCAACATTGTAAGCATGCAGCTCAGGCGCAATTCCAGAAGTTATTCTCATTTTAGATTTTGAACTTAGCTGACTAAATATTTCTTGTTTTATTACATTTTTAGCTGGGATATTTTCAAGCTTCCAATTGAATGTTGCGTTGCAAAGTTGAAGAGACGCTCCAAAATATTCTGTGATTCCAATAAAATCTAAATCGATAATATTTTGGCGAACTACAGAAGGATTTTTCTTTTTAAAATTGTATCCCATTGCTAAACATTGACCATACATTACCTGATGCCATTTTTTTTCTAGTATTAGATTTACATCTGCACCAGCAAAACTAGCATCATGAGTTCTGATATGTTTGATAGTAGATAAAATACGGTCTAGTGGATTTCTGAAAAATGCTAATTTTTTCACATTCTTATTTTGAATTTGATCCGCTGTTATAATATTAAAATGGCCAATTAGCATTGACTTGTTTAGATATTTTTTAGACTCCAAAAATTTTAGCCGGTTCAAATACTTTCCACCATTTGATCGAATGTCGGCTTGAGATGGATAAATATCTTTCTCTCTGAAATGGTTGTAAAGTATAATACGAAAAGTAGTTCCCCCGGTTTTTGGGAGATGAATGAACATAAATTGGGGCTGTTTTTTTAAAAATTTTTTCGGTTTATATTTCCAGTGCGAATTCCAAAAACTCATGTTCTTAATTTTGTAATAGTTTTTTGTCTCAAAGTGAGGAATAATAATAGCGAAAGTAGACACAAATTATTATCCATAAACGATTGTAAAGAAAAGCAATGTTTCAACGCATTTCAAACTAATGTGCAAAAATGAGTTTTACGTTTGATTAATGTTGTGAACATAAAATATAATAGATTTTAAGTACCCAAAACAGGGCATAAGGTTTACTGATACTAATATTTAGACGAAAATATCCTGCTGAGTTACTTGCTGAAGCGTTAACAATAGGTTACTTTTGTAGGAGAAACAAATTTAATAAAGTTTCAGTCCATACCTCTCTGACCAAGCAATAAATCATCAAAGACAACTCAATTTATTTTGTCTGAATTCAATTAAAGTGATGATCCGTTTTGTGTAATTAAATTGCAAAATTTTAGGTCAAAAAATCTAATATATATTAATAGAAGTATTCAAGTTTGCAGATATTTAGAAGTCATCTAAACTATTAAATAATGCGAATATTTACAATTGAACATAAATAGAATGAAAGATTTAGATACAGATATTTTTTTACTAAGAGGCTTCGTTCGATCAGGAACTAACTGGTTGGGACGAATCGTAAATTTACATCCTGATGCAAACTGCCAGGGAGAATTTCATCTATATCCTTTTAAAGAATTTTACAAAGGATATCTGAAAGATTATAAAGATGCATCTTGTTTATTACAAAATGGTAAGGAAAATATATTAACAGCTGAATTAAATAAATTCTTTAGAGGGGTCATCAGACGCTATGCTGAAAATGAAAAATATAAAATCGTAGGTAACAGGACTCCTGCGGGACTTACTGATTTATGGCTTCCTAATGCAAAGCATTTGATTATTTCTAGAGATGGAAGAAGTGTTGTTACAAGTTGGTTCTTTCATACCTTAAAACATCCAACTAAAGAAATCAATAATTATCCGCGTTTGCTAAAAGCTTACGAAAAATATCAAGAGAATAAGAATTTCTTTGAAAACAACCCAGAGCAATTATTAAGCGATGAAAAGTTTTTCAAAGTGATTGTCAAAAGATGGAATGATAGAGTCTATAATGATAAGGCACTAACCAACCAAGCAGATAAAGGGAAAATTAATCTGAATTATCATTGGGTTAATTATGAAGAATTCCATGAAAATGTTGAAAAAATTCGAAACGAAATATATACTTACTTAGGTTTGGACCCCGCAAAAGCAAACCCTTTAGATGAAAGTACAATCCCTGGATTTAAGAAAAACAGTAATAACTCAAAACAGATAAGAGCAAGAGGTGTCACAAATTCTTGGGAGAACTTTTTTACAGACAATAGCTATCAATGGTTTGAAGAAACCGGAAAAATGGGACTCGAAATTCACGAATCTACTAGAACTTCTAAGATACAATAATGGAAAAGGAAATAGAAAAAAGATTATCCGAATTGGAACCTTGGCACTTCACAATGCCAATTGGAAATTCCAAAAGCACAACAGACTTTAATACTAGAAAAATGAGTCTGATTGATCCTTATTCAATTAAGAAATTATTCAAACTTATTTACCCAGAAGGGAGACTCGATGGGAAAAGATTCCTTGATGTTGGTTGCAATGGTGGAGGTTACTGTTTTGTTGCCAATGAGTTAGGTGCTGAATATGTTTACGGTTTTGACATCCGTCAACACTGGATTGATCAAGCCAAATTTTTAAGAGATAAAGTATTTAAAATATCTAGTGATAAAATAAAGTTTAATGTTGACCATCTTGATAAATTATCGGATAAAGAAACATTTGATTTTACACTTTTCAAAGGTGTTTTTTATCATATTCCAGATCCTATTCTTTCTATGAAAATCCTATGTGGAATCACCAAAGAAATCATAGTAATTGATACAGCTGGTAGTGTGGATGCACCACCCAATACAATGGAGTTGTATTTTGAAAACCCAAATGCGTTGATGAATGGAGTTGATAATTTGGCTTGGTTGCCTGGTGGTCCTGAAGTCGTTCAGAATCTTTTGAAATGGTGTGGATTCACAGAATCTAGAGTGATTAAACAACCTGAAGTCTATCAGCCAAACGGGCATGCAAGAAAAATGATGCGTTTTAGAGTAATTGGTGCACGTAACCCAAAAAGCTTGAGACGTTTCGATAGAATCATGGAACGTAGGAAACAAGAACAAGAATAATAATCACTTTAAGTACTGGAAGGAATAGTTTCCAGAATAACGAAAGTTAGTGAACGATATAAAACGATGAAAATACTTAGACTTTTAACCTTCAACAATTTGGTGCTTTTGCTTAAAGCTTTAGTAAGCGAAAACCCAATAAAAATTGTGAAAAACGTTTATCTAAGATTTAAAAACGATTCAACTAATGTAAGTAAGATCAAAGTACCGTCAAAAACAGCTAAGGAAAAACAAACTGTTTCCAAAAAAGTGTCGAAGGTGCCAGCCAAAAAGGCTACCAAAAAAGTAGTAAAAAAGCCAGTTAAAAAAGCTGCAAAAAAAGTAGCCCCTCCAAAACCTTTTGATTATAAACTACATATTGATTTAGTGTCCTCTGCGAGTAATATGTTAATCATTCAAGGATGGGCTTTTTGTGTTAAAACGAAAATAAAAAGGATTGAAATATTCTATGAAGATAATTCAAAAAATGCGATCATCGGTTTAAATAGACCTGATGTAATCAAAGTTTTTAAAGAGTGTGATTATCTTGATTCAGGTTTCTATTTTCAACAATACTTAGATTATACTTCTGATAGTAGAGAAGTGAAAATTAAAATTTATGGAGAAAATGGAAAAGTATTTATCCATATTTACAAAATCCCAAAAATAATTTGGTTTCCAAATGATGAGACTGCTAATAAGAATAAATTTTATAAAAAATTCTTTAGAACCAACAGCCTTAGTTTTCAACATATAAAAGCATTACAGTCCATACAGAAAAATTTTGATTATCAACCTTTGATTTCAATCATTGTTCCTGTTTATAATGTGGATGTAAAGTGGATGGAAATTGCTATCGAATCTATTACTTCACAAGTTTACACAAATTGGGAATTGTTACTTATCGATGATTGTTCTACTTCTGAAGAGCTAATCGAATACCTAAAAGAAATTAACCACCCTCAAATAAAAGTTCATTTCTCTAAAGAAAATGGACATATATCCAAAGCAACAAACATCGGTATCTCTTTGGCAAAAGGGGAGTTCGTGCTCTTTATGGACAACGATGACAAAATTGATGTTACCGCACTTTACGAAGTAGTTCATGCATTGAATAAAAACCCATCAATAGAAATTTTATATTCAGATGAAGATAAAATTAATACTGAAGAGGTAAGATATAGTCCAGTATTTAAACCTGATTGGTCGCCTGAACTGATTCTCACGACCAATTATTTCAACCATTTACTAGTCGTCAAAAAAGAACTTTGCGAAAAAGTAAAATTTAGAAGTGAATTCGACGGTTGTCAAGATTGGGATTTTATTTTAAGATTACTTGAACTTTCTAACAAGGTACACCATATTCCTAAAGTACTTTATAATTGGAGAACCCTTGAAGGATCAATCTCTCGAGGAGGTGAAGCAAAAGAAGACATGTCTTTCTTGACGAAATGTCAGCAAGCAATAAGTCTTCATTTGTCCAGAAATAATATCAATGCAACAGCTTCTAGACCTCAATTTGCTGTTGACAAAGGAGTCGCTCTTTTCGAAATCAATAGTTCCGAAAAAGAATTGAAAGATGTAAGTATAGTACTCAAATTATCTTCTTCTAATGATAAAAAGAAGCTACTCTACTCATTAATCGATTCAATTAGTAGCAATTCAGAAATTATTATTTGTCATTCTAATAGTACTAAGCAATTAGAAAAAATCTTTTCGTCTAAGAATTTTAATAAGTACAAATTTTTGAAATCCGATGACCGAAAATTATCGGAAACTTATAATGCTGCAGCAAAAAAAGCATCCAACGAAAACTTATTGTTCATTGATGAAAATATCGAAAGTATTTCCAAACAAGTATTGTTGAATCTCCAATTGTTTTCTAAACAAGAAAAAATGGGCGTTGTGGGGTCAAAGCTCTTACTTGACGAAAAAACAATCTATTCATCAGGATACATTGTTGGTCTTAGTGATACCGATTTTTTAGTTCCCTCAAAAGCATTTCATAAAGAAGAAAACTCTAATGGATATTTTTTCTTTAAGCAGATTATGCGAAACTATTCTGCCATACAGAAAGAGTTATTCTTTGTGAAAAAACAAATATTCAATGAGCTAAATGGTTTTGATGAAAAAGCATTTGGAGACACACTTTTTGATGTTGACTTTTGTTTAAGAGCAAGCAAAAATGGATATAGACATCTGAGTTTACCAGGTGATACCATAATAAAACTAGATGCCGAAAAGGAAGATAAATTTAACTTGAATGATTTACAAAGTTATAATGAGCGATATTCAAAAATTGAGGATCCTTACTACAATGCTAATTTTTCTAAGTTCAAACAATTTGATTACAAAATTCAAAACAACCCAACAAAGGGAATAAAGAAAAATGATCTACGGATTCTATTTTGTACTCATAATCTAAATTTTGAAGGAGCACCTATTCATATCTACGAGATTGTTGAGCATTTGATGAACGATAAAAATCTCAACTTCGATATTGAAATTTATGCTCCATTGGATGGTCCATTAAAAGAAAAATATGAAAGCCTTGGTGTGAAAGTAAATCTCCTACCAAGTATTGCAACTACGGATAGTATCAGATCTGATGTGCATTTTGAAAGAAATATGATTCGCATTGCAAAATGGTTGAGCGATAATGCATTTGACTCAATTTTCTGTAATACAGTTTTGTCATATGACTTTATTATGGCAGCAGATATTGTGAGCATTCCGGCTATTTGGAATATTCATGAAAGTACTCCTTACAATGCCTTTTTTAGAAATAAAAAAATTGATATTAATTCGAAACTAAAAGAAGCATTTTCAACAGTTTCAGATATCATATTTAGTTCAAAAAATACTTCCGACTTATATAAATCCTACATTCATCGAAATAATTTCAGAATCATTTCAAATGGAATTAAAGAAAATGAAATTGCAAAATTCAAGGAAGAGAACTCTAAAAAAGCTGTAAGGAAAAAATTAGGGATTGATGAAAACAATTTAGTTTTCTTAAGCTTGGGTACCTTTTGCGCGAGGAAAGGGCAAATTGATTTCGTTCAAGCAGCAGTAGAAATGCTTAAACAACATCCAAATCCTGAAACCCTTACTTTTATTCTGGTCGGAGCTGAAAAATCTCCTTCTCATTTTAGCTATACCTCGCACATCACAACTCTAGTAGGAAAAAGTGATTTTAAAGATAGATTTATGGTATTGCCAGTTCAACCAAACATTAATGATTTCTATAGAGCCTCAGACATTTTTGTGTGTTCTTCTTATAATGAGTCATCACCAAGAGTGATCCTTATTGCCATGTTGTTTGACTTGCCAATAATAACAACTCCAGTTTATGGAATAAAAGAACAAGTGGTTGTCGATGAAAATTCATTATATTATACTCCTGGCGATATTGAAGTATTGCAGCATAACATGGAAGCACTTGATAATGATAGAAAGTTACTAGACAAGTTCGCAAAAAATAGTGAAGTCGTACTTAATTTATCAAACTCTCACCAACAAATGATTGATGCTTATGTTGACGTCATTGAAAATGTAAATTAATTGTGAGAGAACATTCTATAAAATATAACGATTCATTGTACACTGGGCCACATTTTTTTTATAAGATAAAAATGGTGACAGCATGAAAACATTAGTAACTGGTGGTAGCGGTTTTATAGGTTCACATTTAGTAAAAAAACTTTGTGAGCAGGGACATGAGGTAGTGGTTTTGTCACGTCATAAGAATCCTCCAGCATTAAGTGATGTAAAAGGAAAGATTGAAATTATTGATTTTGATTTTGATAATTTTACTTCTCATCCCATTTTTAAAGCAATCGATATCGTATATCATCTTGCTTGGTCATCACTCCCTCGAAACAATACTTCAAATCTTATTTTAGACCTAAACACTTCTGTGGTTTGGTCGATTAAGTTGATTGAAGAGTGTATAAAAAATAACGTAAGGAAATTTATTTTTGCATCTTCAGGTGGAGCCATTTATGGTCAAACCCAAAGAGGTACATTGATTTCTGAACACCTCCATCCAAAACCAATTTCAAAGTATGGTATTGCTAAACTGTTTGTCGAACAATATCTACACTATTTTAAACACCATCATAATTTTGATTTTGTAATCGCAAGAATTTCAAATGCATATGGTGAAAGACCAAAAGTAAATCAATCTCAAGGTGTTATTTCTGCATGGCTAAATAACATCATAAATGATAAACCAATCCAAATTTATGGAGATGGATTGCAAGTAAGAGATTATGTCTATGTAGGTGACATCGTTGATTCGCTTTCGCTAATGGATCAAAGAATAACTGACAATGAAGTATATAATATTGCTAGTGGTCAAGGACTTAATTTAATTCAACTTTTAGATATAATTAAGTCTCAACTAAATATGGATATAAAAGTGGATCATATCGCTTATAATTCTAATGATGTTTCTTACAACGTATTAGATACAAAGAAAATTGAGGCGCATGTAAATTGGCATTCGCAAGTTTCTTTGAGAGATGGTATTGATAATACTTTCAAATATTTAAAAGCGCAAAAAAGTAATGCTTTATCTTAAAAAGATCCATATTTATTTTCTAGCTAACACATATGCAAATTTAAAAAATGTGCTATTTAGCTATTTCCTAGAGACTTTTTAATTCAAAACTCTATTTATTAATAGATTAGATTACTATATGATTAATCCTAAATTATCAAGAATTCAGAATAATCCAAGACCATTGATTGATGGGGATAGAAAGGTTGTTTTCTTATGGAGCGCAAAAGTAGGTTGTACATTTATATTGAAATGGTTTTATAATCAAAATTCAATTGTAGTTGGAGATCAGGCAGAAGGATTACAGCATTATCGAGCAAATGTATATTACGATTCACTCCAGTATAAAACTGGATATAATGATTTTTTGAAAGATCATAGTTCGTTTGCATATGTTAAGTTTATTAGAAATCCTTATGAAAGAGCTGTAAGTTCATATGTACATTTTTTAAAGAAAGCTAATACTAATGATGTAATGGCTAAAAAATTTCTGAATGTTGAAAAAATAAAAAGTGATTTCAAGTTTTCATTTAAAGAATTCATTGAAGTATTAAGTTCAAAGGATATAAACCTTTGCAATGTTCATTGGAGATGTCAAATACATCCTTTAGAACGCACAGGATATATCAAAATTGATCATATTGTCGACATAAAAAACTCTTTAAAGGAAATTCCGATAATTGAGAAAAAATATAATTTTAATATTACTGGAAAGCAAATGTTGTTGAATTTTAGAAATAGAGCTCACCATTCATCAAATAGGAATAAAACTAAAACTAAAAATGAACAATTATTCGTCGGTAATATTAAGTATGATTGGAAATTATCTGAGGACAGACCGCCTATTACTAGCTTTTACAATGATCGATTAAAAAGGCAGATTTTTAAGATTTATCGAGATGATTTTAGACATTACAGTATCCCAAGATAGTTTTGGAATAAATTTATTCTGATATTTTATAAAAATTGTAATGCTTAAACAAAACGAACTATTAAAAAATGTAACTGAAAAATATTCGTGGCAGTTACTATTATTAATTATTCTGCCTAGTTATTTTTTTGCAGTTAATTTGTTTGCTATAAACATTCCAAATTATGATGATTATGACCAAATCTTACATACGATTAAAAGCATAAATGATGAAAATCAACATTCAAATTACGCGAATGTTCTCTTAAAGAAAGCGAATGAACATTATATTGTATTAACGAAATTAGTATCGTTAATATTTGTTCAATTTTTCGGAGAAATAGATTTTAGAAAATTCATTTTATTAAATTCAATTAGTAGTACACTTCTTTTCTTTTTTGTATTTAGATACGTCCTATCTACACGAAGCTCATTATTTTTATTTGTTGTTCTCCTTTTTTGGTTTACTCCTTTATATAGAGTTACAAATTGGTCCATTGCAATTACACATATTTACGTAATTTTCTTTTCGATCTTGTCTCTGTGGTTTGCAAATAAAAATAAAATCTATGGTCTAGTACTTTCTTTTGTATTTGCGGTGTTAGCATCATTTACTGGAGGTTCTGGTTTTTTAGTTTTTCTTCCTTTGTTAGGAATAATATTTTTCAAGCATGAAAAGAAAACACTTTTATTTAGTATGCCATTCATATTCGGATTTCTTGGATTAATTATTTCATCACACAAAACACAAGCTCATAAACCGAATATATTTAAGTATTTTTTTGAAGAGCCTTTAAGTGTAATTTTATATTTTTTAAACTTGCTTGGCTCATGTTTTAAAGACTTCTATGGCGATGTGCATATTGTTGGAGTTTTAATAGGTGTAATTGTTTTGTTGTCAATCCTGTGTGTTTTTCATTTGTGTAAATATAGAATACAAGAAAAGGACTATTTGTCTTTATCAATTTTGACCTATTTTATACTAACATTTTTACTTATTTCCGCGAGTAGAGCATATCAAGGAATGGAACTCGCTACTTCAAATAGATATCAAATATATGTTGCAATGTTCTTCATTGTGCTTTTAGATTTTATAATGAAAAATATTCCTATGTTATCAAATAGGATAACCATTCTTTTAGGGCTTTGTTTTTCACTTTTTTTTATTAAAAGATATAAAATCAATTATGATTTAATGACAAATGAACGTGCAGTGTTAATGGAAGGTATGACGAACTACTTGGAAAATAGTTCTGGGAGTTCTCTTTTTCATCCTAGGAAAGGTCAAGCAAAAGAAGTGTTAGATTATGTCGTCACTAATGGCTACTATTCTATTCCTGAAAAACTAATTTTATCGTATGAATCCCAACATAATCCTAATGTCTATTTGCCAGAACTTGTACAATCTAATAACCAATTAAATGTTAATTTAAGTGTTAATGGTAAGTCATATAAAAATGGAACTATATTAAAATTAGTCAAAAATAAAAGTTATAATTTTGTAGGGTATGCTTTTGATGAAGCTAGTGGTGCACCATTTAAAGAATTTTACTACAAAATAAATAACGGGTTACTTCAAAAAATTATGATGAATAGGTCATCTTTAGATTTGGCAAAAAAACACAAAAATTATAAATTAACTAGGAGCAAATTTAGATTTAGTTTGGAAAAGAAAATGGTTAAACAAGGGGTTAAAAAAATTCAATTTATTGGTGTTTCTAATAACAATATCGTTTATAAAAAAACGATAAAAATTAAAATTAATTAAAATGAATATTCTAATAACAGGAGGATGCGGGTTTGTTGGTTCCAACATTGCTATCAAATATAAGCAAGAATATCCTGATGCTCACATCGTCGTATTTGATAATTTAAAGCGTAGAGGCTCTGAACTCAACTTATCGGACTTCAAAATTAATGGAATAGAATTTATCCATGGGGACATAAGAAATGAAGAAGATTTTGATGAGCTTAAAAAGATTGATATAATTATAGATGCTTCAGCAGAACCAAGTGTTGTGGCTGGATTAGATGGTGGCCAAAAACAATTGATTAACATAAATCTTTTAGGAACAATTAATATATTAAACCTTGCTGTAAAGCACAATGCGGGTTTAATTTTCTTATCTACTAGCAGAGTTTATCCTATTGAAACTTTAAATAGAATAAATGTTATAGAAGGTAACTCTAGATTTGAAATTGATAGTAACCAAATTGTTAGAGGGATGTCGATAAATGGAATTGATGAAAACTTTCCATTGAAAGGATATCGTTCAATATATGGAGCTTCAAAATTAGCTTCAGAATTATTAATTGAGGAATACCAACATTTTTATAACCTTAAATCCGTTATTAATCGATGTGGTGTGATTGCTGGACCAAAACAAATGGGTAAGGTAGATCAAGGCGTTACAGTTCTTTGGGTCGCAAGACATTTTTGGAAAAAGCCTTTATCTTATTTTGGATATGGAGGAACCGGCAAACAAGTTAGGGATGTTCTTCACATTGATGATTTATACGAACTTGTTAAATTGCAATTAAACGATCTTAATAAATTTGATTCTCATTTATTTAACATTGGAGGTGGCTTCGAAAGTAGCTTTTCTTTAAAAGAATTGACTGAAGCTTGTGAAAAGGTAACAGGAAACAGTCTTGATATAAAAGGAGTAGCTGAAGATAGAGTTGCTGATATTAAGTTATATGTAACAAATAACAAAAAAATTATGGATTTCTGTGGCTGGAAACCAAGTCATAACACTACTACAATCGTAAAAGATATATTTCACTGGATCAAGAAAAATGAAACTGAATTAAAAGACATTTTAAATTGATTCATTAGCAATAGAGTTGTATCTTTATTCAATATATATAATTCCCATCTAATCGATTATTGAATCCTTTGATTCATCTTTTTGTCTTTTACCATTACCTCATATTTATGTAAACAAAACAATGCTATCGCTAAAATGCGGCATTGGTGTTATATTTTGATTAAAAATATAACTTTCTCTATTTTTTTATATGAACAAAATTATAACACTATGAATATCGCAATCATAACCGGGTCGGCTGGGCTTATAGGAAGTGAAGCCGTTAGATTTTTTGCAAAACGATTTGATAAAATTATTGGAATTGATAATGATATGAGATCTTATTTTTTTGGCAAAAATGCCTCCACTAATTGGAATAATGAGCAGATTAAATCGGAAGTTTTTAATTATCAACACGAAAATATTGACATTAGAAGCTATGATAAGTTGGAGTCACTTTTTGCAAAATATAATAATGACATCAAGCTAATAATTCATACAGCTGCTCAACCAAGCCATGATTGGGCTGCTAGAGAGCCGATTACAGATTTTACAGTAAATGCTAATGGAACTTTAAACTTGTTGGAATTAACAAGATTAAAATGTCCCAAAGCAACTTTTATTTTCACATCAACAAATAAAGTTTATGGTGATACCCCTAATCGATTACCTTTAGTTGAAAAGGAAAAGCGATTTGAGTTAGATCCCAATCATAAATACTTTAAAGAAGGTATAGATGAAAATATGAGTATTGACCAAACAAAGCATTCATTGTTTGGAGCATCAAAAGTTGCAGCAGATGTATTAGTACAAGAGTATGGAAAGTATTTTGGATTGAATACAGGTGTTTTTAGAGGAGGTTGTCTAACTGGCCCCAATCATTCTGGTACTGAATTACATGGATTCCTAGCTTATTTAATGAAATGTGCAATAACTGGAGATCATTATACAATTTTTGGATATAAAGGAAAACAAGTGAGAGATAATATCCATAGCTATGATCTAGTAAATATGTTTTTCAATTTTCATGTGAATCCAAATCCAGGAGCAGTTTATAATGCAGGTGGAGGACGACATAGCAACTGTTCAATGATGGAAGCAATTGAACTTTGTGAAAATATTTCTGGTAATAAAATGAATTATTCTTATTCTAAAGAGAATAGAGTCGGTGATCACATGTGGTGGATTAGTGATGTTTCTAAATTCAAGAAAGACTACCCAAAATGGAAATGGAAGTATAATTTAAATGATATACTAACTCAAATGCATGAAAACATGATAAATCGATTTGCATTGAAAGCTGGACAATAATAAAACTCTTTCTTATGAAATTAAGCATCGTAATACCCGCATATAATGAAGAAGAATCTATCACTGAAACGATTGATTCTTTAGAAAAGGCTTTGGAAATAGTTAAAATTGATCATGAGGTATTAATTGTTAATGATAATTCAAAAGATAATACCGAAGAGGTATTAATCAAACTTTCTAAGAAATATGATGCAGTAAAATATGTAACTAATCTCGGACCAAATGGGTTTGGTTATGCAATTAGATACGGTCTTGAACGATTTGAGGGAGATTGTGTAGCTGTTATGATGGCTGATCTTTCAGATTCTCCATATGATCTGATTAAGTATTATACAACTATGTTAGAAGGAAACTATGATTGTGTTTTTGGTAGCCGATGGATGCAAGGCGGAAAAGTTATTGATTACCCATTTGTCAAAAAAATTGTGAACAGAATTGCAAATAGAGTGATTCGTATGGTAATTGGAATTAAGTATAATGACACCACAAACGCTTTTAAACTCTATAAAAAGGAAGCAATTGAAGGAATGAAACCATTTCTTTCTCCTCACTTCAATCTAACTGTTGAATTGCCTCTAAAAGCGATTATTCGAGGATATTCTTATGCAGTAGTACCCAACTCATGGACTAATAGAAAGTATGGTGTTTCAAAATTGCAATTGAAAGAAATGGGAAGCAGATACTTTTTTATATTAATGTATTGTTTTATAGAAAAATACTTTTCTAAAGGAGATTTTAAAAAGAAAATAGTTACTAACTCTGAACCTAAGATTGAAAAAGATACTTCTAATGTTGATGATTTATTATTACAATAAAGCATGACTTTCAGTGGGTTCAAATTAATTTAAAGGTTGCCTTGTCTATAAAGGTCTAAAGTCAACTCAAATATTTTATCAACTAATAATAATGGAATCAATTCTCGTTACTAATCAATATTTAAAAATAAAAGGATCAACAACAGCTACAATTCGTGAGACTGATATTTTGGTACCACCAATTATTGTTGAATCTACTTTTTTAGCAACTGAAAAAAGTATAAAATTAAGCCCAACTGCAACAGGAGGTTTAAAAATTCAACCAAAAGAAAATGGCAGGAAATTAAAGAAGTTCAGAATTGATTTCCCAAAAGCTTTGCAAAAGAAACTAGGTTGGAAACCTGGTGATACTATTGAGTTTAAGTCAAAAAAAAATAGGATTGTTATAAATAAAGTCGACAGAGCTAATCATCCTTCCTTTAAGAATCCTTCTTTAGATAAGAAAGGTATACCAATCCCTCCGGCTTGGATGGTTCAAGCTTTTACTGGGATACCAGACATCCGTAACTTTTTGAAGTCAGGACCCAAATCGGTAAAAAAAATAATTCAAACAGCGAATAAATGGGGCATAGATACTAAAGACTTAAGAAATGTTTTAGATTTTGGATGTGGTTGTGGTCGTATTCTTTCAAGATGGAATGAGTACCCTCATGTTAATATGACGGGTTGTGATTTGCATAAAGTTGCTATTAAATGGTGTAAAAGGCACTATTCTAATTATTCTTTTTACAATGGAACGGAGTTGCCTCCCAGTCCAATTAAAGATGCATCATTTGATTTAGTTTATGCAATTTCGGTATTAACACATTTAGATGAAAAGCACCAAAATTCTTGGCTTGCAGAATGGAAAAGAATAACAAGACCAGGGGGGCTAGTTATCGCTACGTTTCGTGGTGATGATTTTGTTGAAAATGTAATTGGTTCTCCAGAGCGAAGAAAATCTATTGCCGAAGAATTCAAATCTGGAGGAGGTATTTCTTTTAATGAAAGACCAGGTTGGGAAGGAGTGTTTAAAAGTTTTTATGGTGGTACTTATCATACGAGGGAATATGTAGAAAGAGAGTGGGGAAAGCATTTCGAGATATTAGAGTTAATAGATTCTGGTCAATTTATTAATCGTCAAAATGCTGCGATAATGAGAAGGATATAAAATAAACAAATTATAAAGTCAAATGAAATAGAAAATTTGCTCATCCTTTGGAATTATTCGTTTTTATTTTTCTTGAATATCACTTCTTGAAAGTTTCCAAATCCATGTTTGATTTTGGCTTCTACAGAGTATCCATTTACTTTTAGAAGTTCTTCGATTTCAGCAAAAGACTTTTTATTTAAATACATATCATCATTGTGTTCTTCAATTTGAATATATCCAATTTCGACATTTACTGTCTTGTTAAACAATCCTTCCAAGCAAAAATATTCATGTCCTTCGGTATCAATTTTAATTAAGTCAATCTTAGTTTTTATGAAAGAGTTAATGTATTCACTTAATGTTGTTACATTAACTTGATATGAATTTGCAATGATATTTTCTTTTTTTACACCTAAAATATTCGCCTTTTTTGCTAGATATTTTGATTCTTGATTAAGTTCTTCAAAACTAGAGGTAGAGTGTAAAATATTTTCGTAGAATGTTTTCTTCCCAGTTTTATTACTGATACCCATTTGACTTAATGTGATTTTTGGGTCCTTAGAAAATTTCTCATTTAATGCTTTGAATAGTGTTGGATTAGGTTCAAAGCCTATTATCGTGCAATTGTTGTTGATTTTGCGAAAGATGTCAATTGATTGCCCTGTGTTTACACCTACGTCTAATATTAAGTTTAATTTTCCAGAAATTTCGTTTGTATAAAATTTTTTTAACCTTCTATTGAATATTAATCTTTCATTTAATTCGACAATCTCCTTAATCAACTTTACTCTTGTATTTTTAAACATTCCTCTATATATTTTTAAACAAAGCAGTATCAATTTTAAATACAACAAAAAGTAAAGGTGCTAAAGAAATTTCCTTTAGCACCTTTAATTTATATTGTTAATAAAAATACGATATTATTTTTGAAAAACCATTTTCTTCGTTTCAAATAAGTTACCATCAATTATTAATGAATATGTATAAGTACCTGAATTAAATTCTGATGTAGTGAGTTCAACTTGGCCGTTTCTATTAGTCTTATCTAATACTACACGTTTAATCTGTTTTCCTGAAATATCAGAAATTACTAAATTAGCAGATTGCACTTGCTTAGGCAACATATATTTAATAGTCGTTGTTTCACTAAATGGATTTGGTTGATTTTGCAATAAGAAAGCATCATTATTCCCTAGCTCAATTGTTTGAACAGAAGAAGATGAATTCGAAGGTCCATTTGAAATTTGAGATTCAATTCGATCCAATCTTGTAGTTAAAGTTTCAATTAACTTGGTTTGCTCTTCAATTAACTTTTGTTGATCCTTAACTGAATTTATTAGCATGTATGTGAAAGCATTAGGATCAACAGAAAGATAATCGTTACTCTTGACTTCACCATCAGTGCCATAAAGTTCAGTTTGTTCCACCATGTATGGCGCAACTTCTTTAACTTCTTGTGCAATTACTCCAATATATGATTTATTAGCATCACTTAAAGGAATTTCATTTGTATACTGAAAAGATACTGGATTTATCTTTAATAGCTCTTCAAGACCATCACTATACTGTGAAATATTCTTTTTCAATCTCTTATCTGAGTACACAGCCCACATACCACCACCAGGTTTTAATGCATTTCCAGTCAAAACTATTAAGTTCCCAGAGTTTTTTGCAATTGCAACACGCCCAATGTTGTTAGTCCCAAAAGAAATAGTCGATGCATCAAGTGCGGTAAACTTATATTGTCCTGTTCCAGCATGATTAAATCTAGAACTTCCAGTATTAGTTCTAAGAAATGTAAAACCACTCGCTGGACCTAAGGTAATAGTATTTCCAGTAATTTTCGTATTCCCAGCAACCTCAAGTTGCTCAGTAGGTGTCGTAGTTCCGATACCAGTATTACCATTCGTAATGACTCTAATTTGTCCATAAGACAAAGAGCAAGTGAACAGTGCTATTAAAATAAACGTTAATTTTTTCATGATATAAATTTTATTTTTTTAGAGTTTCGATAATGAAATTGACCCTTAAAGTAAGGATAAATATTTAATTTATCCTCATATATTAAATGAAATTATTTAATTTTTTCCAAATCCAATTCTGGAAAGAAATTTCATTACTAAAAATAAGCTTTTCTGGTGGCTAACCTTGATTTAGCCTGTTAATTTTTATGATAAATGTAAAAATTGAATTAGCTTCTACAACTATGAGAAAAGTTGTGGCAATAGTCGGAATGCATCGTAGCGGGACTAGTATGCTGACCGGTAGTTTGGAAGAAGCAGGGCTTTTTCTTGGCGATGTTAATGTGAAAAATAAATACAACAAGAAAGGCAATAGAGAATCTCCATATTTGATGGAATTCCATGAACAATTGTTGGAAAAAAATGGAGGTGCTTGGCACACGCCACCCAATACCGTAGTATGGAGTGAAAGTGATAAAAACGAGCTTAAAACATATATAGATTCGTTTTCTGGGCAAGCGATCTGGGGGTTTAAAGATCCTCGTACACTACTGGTTTTGGAAGGATGGAAACAAATGATACCCGAACTTCAATTTGTTGGAATTTTTAGAAACCCAATGTCGGTAGCTTTGTCTTTGCATGAGCGAAATAATTTCAATATTCGACACGGATTGAACTTGTGGAAAATATATAATCGGAAACTTTTAGAGCAATATGAAAAATCTGCATTTCCTATTATTGAATTTGTTGACAAGCCACTTAAGCTGAAACGTTTGGTTCAATTAATTGCTAATCAATTAAACTTAGAACCTAAAGATTCTTTTAAATTCTTCAATAAAAAATTAATTCACAACCAAGTCAATGAAGAACTACCGAAAGATGTACGTGCCATTTATAAACGTTTGCGTGATATTGCTCTAAAGTGAAAGAATAAAAGAAGAAAGAATAAAAGAATATAGGTATTAAAAAAACGGCTACTCAAAATCTGAGTAGCCGTTTTATAGTTTTTAAGATAATTGGTGATTAAGCATCCTTAATTTCCTCAGCAATATCACCAGCTTTATCTAACAAGTCTTTTCCTTTATCTAGTATTCCTCCAGCGCCATCTTTGACGATATCACCAGCTCCTTCAGCAAGGTCTCCAGCTTTGTCGACAATATTGCCAGCTGCATCTTTTAATCCGCCGACTAAACCAGCAGCACCACCAAGTAGTCCACCACCAAGATTTTTAGCTCCATCAACTAATCCTTCTGCTCCATCTTTTACTAAATTTCCAGCACCAGATAACGCATCACCTGCACCTTCTACAATATTACCACCAACGTTTTTAGCACCATCGACAACACTACCAGCGCCATCCATAACTTTGCCACCAACATTTTTAGCACCATCAACCACAGCTCCAGCACCATCAGCGACACCGTCTACAACTTTGCCACCCACGTTTTTAGCACCATCGACAACACTACCTGCACCATCAACTACTTTACCTCCAACGTTTTTAGCGCCATCTACGACAGCTCCTCCAGCATCCGCAACACCATCAACGACTTTGCCACCAACGTTTTTGGCACCATCAACTACAGCACCTCCAGCATCTACAACTTTGCCACCAACATTCTTAGCACCATCAACCACAGCACCTGCACCATCTGCAACTCCGTCCACAATTTTACCACCCACGTTTTTAGCACCATCTACAACACTTCCCGCACCGTCAACAACAGCACCACCGACTGACTTCGCTCCATCTACTAAGCTGCCAGCACCATCTTTTACAAGATTACCAGCACCTGATAAAGCACCACCAGCACCTTCAACGATATTACCACCGACATTTTTTGCACCATCAACCACACTTCCTGCACCATCAACTACAGCGCCTCCTACTGATTTAGCCCCGTCTACTAAGCTACCAGCACCGTCTTTTGCAAGATCTGCTGCGCCTTCGACTACACTACCGGCTGCATCTTTAGCACCACCAAATAGTTTTTTAAAAAATTCTAACATGATTTGTTTGTTTTTTAATTTTGAAAATAGACATAATTCATTCAAAAATAATAAAAAAATCTTCATTTGAAGCTGAAAACCAAAGACTTAACGGTCAAATAAACTTCAAACAAAATTATTACTTTCATTTTAAGAGACGTGCAAATGTTGGTAGGTCACTTTTTTGAGGGAATCGACCGGTATCTCATTTTGGTTATTTCGCCTAAATCCACCTCTAATCAGCTTAAAAGTAAAGCGATAAAAAGTGCGTACGGTCGGACTATATTGTTTACACCCGCATCAAGTTCCGCTCACTAGAAAACCACTTTACACAAAGCAAAACTCCTAACATTGCAAAAGCAATCAATGATATAAAAACGATTGCAAGCAAACCGTAATTAATAGTACCTGCAACAATCTCTTTAGTCGCCAACGCAACATTTAAGATCGGTATACACGATGTTATGAAATTCAATTCTATATTTCCGATAGCACTGATAAATAATGGAATCATGGCAATAAACAAGAATGGATTTATCAATGACTGTGCTTCTTTGAAAGACTTGGCATAAATTGAAGTGGGGATTAAAACGCCAGCGAAAAAAGTGGATAGTGGAATCAACATCAACGCGATTAATGCTAAAGTTTTAAATGTCAAAAACTGATCTACCATTGTACTCACAAATGCTGGTAAGCTCGTATTGAATTTCATAACAAAATAAAACCCAGCTAATGTTAACATTCCTGACAATACACCTGCAATGATAACGACCAACATTTTTCCAAAAAGAATTTGTAATCTTCCAAGAGGGACTGTAAGGATCGTTTCCATGGTACCTCGTTCTTTCTCACCCGTAAATAAATCGATAGCTGGATACATCGCTCCCATTAATGCAAAAATCACAAAGAAGTAGGGGAGGAACCCACCTGCCGCTTTTCCAATCGATTCTTTCATCGAGTACACATTACTAGATTTGGTTTTGATAGGACTAATAAATGAAGTAGTGACCCCAATTGAATCTAGTCGTTCTTGCAAAATATCTTCGTTCAGTCCTATTATCGTAGATTCTAATCGAGCATAGACTAATGTGTCTTGGATGCTTTTATGATAGATAGTTAATTCTCCAGTACTACCTGCTGCTACTTGCTGATCAAAATCATCACTGATTTCTAACGCTAAATCAAAAGTGTCTTTACGAACCAACTCTTTGGTATCCTCGATATCAGCCACTTTGCTAACTACTATATCTCGCCTTCTTTTAAGCCGTTTCATCAACTCGAACCCATTTCCATTATCCTTAATTGCAATTTTTAAATTCTTTTCCATCGCCTCATTATTCTCATTCATCATAAAAACACTGCCCATTGATAATAGCAAAGGGATGAAAATAGTAGGAACTATTATCATGATTATGAGTGTTCTTCGGTCACGTAGGGAGTCCAACATCTCTTTTTTGAAAATTGTCCAAATGGTACTCATAATTTTTTTTTGTAAAATGTTAAAGACAAGCTACAAAACTATGAAAAACCATTATATTTGCGCACTCAAATTAACTTTGAGTATATGGCGAGGTAGCTTCCCGAAATAATCGGGACAAGCAGCTTCGACAACCTCATGGCGAGGTAGCTCAGCTGGTTAGAGCGCAGCATTCATAATGCTGAGGTCGAGAGTTCAAGTCTCTCTCTCGCTACAAAAGAAAAAAGCATCAAGAATAATCTTGATGCTTTTTCATTTAACACAAAGAAATGAGGTCGATACCGAATCTTCTGGTAAGTCTTTTATTATTTTAACTAGCTATC
>CALDGQ010000004.1 GCA_937941765.1 uncultured Saprospiraceae bacterium | reverse complement strand
CATCTTTGAAAGAATCAGGGAAGAACTTAGATCAGGCAAATCATTATTGATTTCAATCAAAGATGGTTTCCAACACTCCTACTCTGCCATCATTGATGCCAACGTAACTACTATTTTGGTAGCCATCATCTTAGCTTACTTCGGTATGGGACCAATTAAAGGTTTCGCCATTGTATTGATCATAGGTGTATGTTGCTCATTGTTTACAGCGGTATTGGTTGGTCGTATGATCATTGACTGGTGGACAGTTACTAAAGGTAACGAATTGTCTTTCTGGACTGGTCCTTCTAAAAATGCTTTTGCAAACTTGAATATTGACTGGCTAGGAAAACGTAAGATGGCTTATGTACTTTCTTCTATCATCATCTTGATTGGTTTAGGTTCTTTCGCAATGAGAGGATTTGAATTAGGAGTTGATTTTAAAGGAGGTTACTCTTACAATGTACAGTTTGACAGAAATGAAAATGTTGACCTTGACGGACTACGTAGCTCATTAAGTGATGCATTTGGAATGAGCACACTAGTAAAAGAAGTAAGTACTAGTAATACATTCAACGTAGTGACTTCTTACAACATCGCTGATGGTTCTGAAGGTGCTGCAGAAAAGGTAATGGCTAAATTGCACGAAGGTGTAAATGCTGCTACTGGTGGTAATATTTCATTAGCACAGTTTAAGCAACCTGATGGACTTGGAACACACGTTGTATCTTCTTCTAAGGTAGGACCTACCATTGCAGAGGATATCAAAGAAAGTTCTATCTACGCAACGATCTTCGCCTTATTGGTGATTTTCTTATACATCTTTATTCGATTCAACAAGTGGCAATTCTCAATGGGTGCAGTTGCAGCCTTATTCCATGATGTTTTAATCGTATTGAGTTTGTTTTCTATCTTCCACGGAATTTTACCTTTCCCAATGGAGATTGATCAAGCATTTATCGCTGCGATTTTGACCGTAATTGGATACTCTATTAATGATACAGTGGTTGTATTTGACCGTATTCGTGAATTCATGGGTAGCTATGTCGGTAAGTCGAAAGAAGATATCATCAACATGGCCGTTAATAGTACCATCAGTAGAACATTGATTACTTCATTGACAACTTTGTTTGTTGTCTTTATGTTGTTTTTATTCTCTAGTGGATCAATTAAAGGTTTTGCATTTGCATTGTTAGTTGGTATTCTTGTGGGTACCTACTCTTCTGTATTTATTGCAACTCCTGTTATGTCGGATTTATCTGGTGATATTGAGATGAAGCCTAGAACGGCAAAATCTGGTAAGAAGAAGTCTTCTTTTTCAAAAGCCAGTACTACGACTAAGTAAAATACTCGTATTGTAAGATATAGAAAGGTCGTCCATTTTTGGACGGCCTTTTTTTATTTCCTAACTTCTTGAGAGTTGCGCGAATAATTACATCACTCAGAAATCGCTGAAAAACGCAGAATCAGCACGTAAAACAATACGTAGTTAAACTGCTGAGGAGCGTCCGTGTTAATTACCGACTTTTCAAGTGTTCTTTCTGGTAATTTTGCCCTTTCTTAGTAAGGCAATTTACGAAGCAAGTTACTTTGTATTTCTTGTTACCATTGTGCCTTACTGGTGAAATCTAAGCAACAAACCACCCCAATTTTCCGTTAAATGTGAAGTAATTATTCACTTCCTATCTCATTGAATATGAATAACATGAACCGAATCTACGCACTGTTAACATTCTTAATTCTTTCAACCATATACTCTTGTAGTTTTACTGAAAAGATAAAAGACGGACGCACTGCTTTTGCCCGAAAACAATTTAGCGTCGCAACTGAGATGTTACCAGCTGAATATGAAAAAGAGAAATCTCGGGTCGAAAAAGGGAAAATCGCTTTCTTGATTGGTGAATCTTATCGCCGAATGAATCAACCAGAAAAGTCATTGGATTGGTATAAAAAAGCAATGGACAATCAATACGGTATCGATGCGATGAAACAGTATGCTTTTGGATTGAAACAAGCTGAAAAGTATACCGAAGCTAAAGATGCTTTTAAAGAATTAGGTCTGGAGATCGGATCGCCTTATGAATATCGTCGTGAAATAACTGCCTGCAAATTATCTGAAGCATGGATTGAAGAAGGAAAATCTGGTGAATATACTTTGGTAGAACTTCCACTAAATACTTCAAAATCAGAATACGCACCTACCCTTTTTGAAAATGGACAAATGGTATTTACTTCTGATCGAAAAATTGGAGAAACTGATGAAGAGTACAAATGGACAGGAAATTTTTATTCAAATCTTTACGTCTATGATCCGACCACCAAAGAAGTCGCTCCATTTGACAATAAAATCAATTCTAAAAACAACGAAGGTACCTTAGCTTTCAATGAAGATTTTACGGAAGTCATTTTTTCACGTTGCTATAGTGAAGTTGATGGTGACCAACATTGTAAGTTGATGACAAGTACTCGTCAAGGAAATTCTTGGTCGGTTCCTATCAAATTAAATTTTGTAGAAGATAAAGCGAATTATGCACATCCGACTTTATCTGCTGATGGAAGTGTTTTATATTTCTCTTGCAATCACTCTGAGGGATGGGGCGGTTACGATATTTATCGAAGTGAAAGAAATCCTGATGGTTGGGATCCACCAATTGTACTTGGAAGGTCGGTGAATACAGATGGCAATGAAAAATTTCCAGTCATCGACGGAGACACTTTATACTTTTCATCTGACAGACATCCTGGAATGGGTGGCTTAGATATTTTCCGAACTTTCAAAATGGACAACGATACTTGGAGTCCAATTCATAATTTGAAATCACCCATTAATTCTGGTGCCGATGATTTCGCTTTCACTATTGATCATTCTGAAAATGAAGATGCCGATATTTTACAAGCAGGTTATTTTAGTTCCAGTCGTCCAGGTGGAAGTGGGAATGATGACATCTATCGTTTCGAAAAAAGATACGTAGAACCACCAGTTGTCGCCGTTCCGGAACCAGAACCTGACAAACCTGAACCAGTCAAACCAAAACCGATCGTTTACAAAATGATTTTGAATGGTTTTGTCGTAGAAAAGATTTATCAAGACCCTAACAATCCCGAAAGTAAAATGTTAGGGAAACGTCCATTGCCTGGTAGTCAAGTTACCGCGAATTTTAATGGTCAAAGAAAAACTTTCACCATTGGAGAAGATGGGATGTTTACTTTGGAGATGGAGGAAAATACGGATTACGCTTTTTCTGCAACGAAAGCAAATTACTTAACAGGTGAAAATCGCTTCTCTTCAAAAGGAATCGGAAAAGATCCTAATAATCCAACCCAAGAATTTGAAGTAGAGATCGTATTAGACAAAATTTTCAAGAACAAGGAAATTGTATTGGAAGATATTTACTACGATTATGACAAATCAGATATCCGTGCGGATGCCACTCGATCACTAGATAATTTGGCGAATATATTATTTCGAAATCCTGCGTTGAACATCCAACTCTCAGCGCATACGGATTGCCGTGGAGCGGATGCCTATAATAAAAACTTGTCCCAATTACGTGCAGAATCAGCAGTGACTTATTTAATTTCAAAAGGAATTCAACCGACAAGATTGTCCGCTGTTGGCTACGGAAAAGATCGCTTAAGAACTGATTGTCAATGCACTAGGTGTACAGAAGAAGAGCACCAGCTAAATAGACGTACAACATTTAAAGTTGTGGATTGATTTTTGCATTTTTTAAAGTTGTAACAACTTTAAATTTCTAATGCCGATTTCTGAATCAAAAAGACAAGATTATCTTTCAACTAGTCGACAACCTTCTTTCAAAAAAATCGTTGACATTGTCAACTGCTTTGGACATGATAAAAAGAAGTGCAAAAAAGAATTAATCGACAATGCTTTAAATCCAAAACAGCGACTTTGGTTTGCTCCTTTCGAACGATCTGAGAAAAGATATATTCGATTAAACAATGATGGTTCTAAATTAATTGAATCTTGGAACAAACCAAGAACTCAAAAAACCAAGTTGAAAAAATTGATGGAAGAAGAAACACAGCGTGTCGTTTTCGCTCATCTAAAGGATTACAAAGGAGAAGATAAATTCCGTTTCGTCGGTATTTTTATTGTTGACAAAATGAATTCATCCATGCAAAATGGAACGCTTTATAACAAAGTAGCGGACACCATTTTAATCGAGAAATAAAATTTAGAGAGAATTTATATAAACAAGGCGTAGCATTTATTTGTTACGCTTTTTTTTGTTGATCTATCTTTAATGCAAAATACTTTTCAAACTTGTTTTTAACAAGTTTATTAATTTCCTTTTCGACTACAAAAATGTATTTTGGATAAAGAAATAAATTAACTCCATGAAACAGCTTATTTGCTTCGTCGTTCTGCTGATATTTTCTTCAAATTTGAAAGCTACTTCTTGCTTCCCTAATGGAATCGCATTTAATAATGGCAACGAGTTGTTAACAGCATTAGAAACTTGTGACACCATCGGCGGTGACTTAATTTTACAAGGAAATTTTGTCAATCCATTCTCCACAGCCGTTCCAGTGAATACTGTTCTTGGGGATGTCCGTGTATTAAAAAGCACACAATTCACACTTAATAATGCTTTCGAAAATTTGACTTACATCGGAGGCGATTTGCAAATTAGTTTTAGTTCTGCCCCTTTCATTTTAAATACCTTTAGTAAAGTAGAAGAAATTGGTGGTGACTTGATCATTCAAGGTAACCCAGGATTTATATTGTTTGATTTCTTAAATTCATTGCAATCTATTGGTGGGAAAATAATATTTGAAGGGAATGAAAACCTAACTGCCATAAATGGACTTCAAGCATTGACACAAGTAGATGGTGTTATTATCATGGATGACAATCCGCAACTTCAATGCATTTTCGGATTGAGAAATATCGATCCTGCTGGTATTGATAATCTTACTATTACAGACTGCACACAATTGAGTATTTGCCAATTGAATAATTTCTGCGATTATCTGAATAATAATGGAGCGCACACAATATCCAACAATGCAATTGGATGTAATCTTACAAGTGAGATTACAGCTGGTTGTCTTCCGATTAATTGCCCAACAGATGAGTTAATTTTCAGTACAACTATTGATGATTTGAATTACAAAATTATTTACAAAAATTGTACAGTTATTGATCATGATATTTTTTATGCATTTACGGAACCAATATTGGTAACTTTTAAACCAAATGGTTTCACCAATCAAATTGAGGAAATGAATGGAAATATTGAAATGGCAAATGACCAATCATTTCTCTATGATTTAGGCTTCAACAACTTATTGAATCTTAACGGAAATCTTTCAATCACATCTACTGCAGCCATTTCCAGTTTAATTGGTTTTTCTTCTTTAGAGACTATTAGTGAAGATTTTGTACTTGAAAATATTGAATCTTTCTTACCGTTCCAATCCTTTGCATTTGGATTCAACAATTTACATACGGTTGAAGGTAATTTTGAATATCGCAACAATAGTTCAACGGAATCACTTCCTCCATTTGAATCACTAACGACTATCAATGGAGATCTTGTTTTGGATTCCAATGGTTTTCAAGGACTTGATTTGATTTTAAATTTGACGAATGTTGGTGGTGAGATTATTATTTCAAACAATACATTTTTGAATAATATCACTGCACTTATTAATGTTGATTCGGAGTCCTTCACTAACTTGGTTATTCAAAATAATCCGTTTGTCGGCTTTTGCAACTTACCTAATTTCTGTGAATATTTGAATCAAAGTAATCTTGCAACTATTGAAGGAAATTCAGCGGCATGCGGATCTGTTGAAGTAGTTGAAACCGCTTGTGCTCAGCCGCAAGATTGTCAGATTGGCTTGACCACAATTACGGATCAACCTGATTTAAATTCATTTCTAGCGCAATATGGTAATTGTAACAAGATAAATGGAAATCTAACTATTTCTGGTGTTGACAATTTAATTCCTTTTCAGAATATCGATACCATATTAGGTACAGTTCAAATTAACGTCGCCGATTTAGAAAACTTAAATGATTTTCAAAATCTAAAATATATTGGAGGATCTTTAATTCTTTTTGGTGATGCTGGTCTCAATGATTTACAAGGATTAGATGCTTTAACTTTTATCGGAAACAATTTGATAATATTGAACACCGGTCTTGTAGACCTAACTGACGATCTTGGTGCGCTCGAAAGAATTGGCGGAGAAGTTTCAATTGAACAAAATGCTTTTTTGACACATACCCCAATTGCTGAAAATCTTATCAATCCTTTAGGTGATTTCCAATGCCTCGACAATCCGTCTCTTATTACGCTGCAAGGATTCAACAATGTAAACACGTTGGATGGGATTATAAATATCCAACTTAATGATAGCTTAATTAGTATCACTGCTTTTCAAAATTTGGATAATATAACCGGAAATTTTCAAATAAAAACGCTGTCTAATTTAGAGGAAATAACCGGTTTCGGAAACTTAACTACCATTGAGTCTTTTGCAACACTTTTCGAATTGGATTCTTTAAGTACATTACCCTTTACAAGTCTTGAAAATATTGATGGTAAGTTTCTGATTTCCAAAACAGGTGTCCAAGACTTATCTGGATTGCAAAACTTAAATACTATTTCAGGTGACTTTGAAATTACCAACAACCAATCGCTTACAGACATTTCAGACTTGAGCAACTTACAAACCATTACTGGTTTTCTTGCTATTTTCAATAACAACTTACTGACAAGTTTGGATGGATTGCAAAATCTTGACCCGACCTCTTTTCAGAATTTATTTTTATTTGGCTCCGATTTGCTATCAGATTGTGCCGTGCAAAGCATCTGCGACTATTTAAACGTTCCATCAAACCCGTCTTCTATCAATTCTAATGCAACCGGCTGTTTGACGGAAGAAGAAATTCTCGCCAATTGTGATTTTACAGCAATTCGCAACAATACAAATACATTTTTTAAAATTTACCCAAATCCAGCAACAGATCAACTAGGCATTAAAACTCCTTTAGACCATTTCAATTTATCTATTCAAAATACGATACTACAAGAAGTGCTTTCACTCAATAATGTTTCAGGAGAAATGATAGATATTTCAAAACTTTCAAGTGGTATTTATTTTGTTATAATTGAGAAAGAAAACTTTCAGTATGTTGAAAAACTTGTGATTAAATAAATCCTATTCCTTTCACTTCGCATCAACAAGTTGACCAGATTATACTATGATAAAATTCGTCCGCAAGTTTAGAAAAGCTTTTGTAAATTCGTGAAAAGAAATTTTCGATGAATTCAAAAAAATCGTTGGTGGAACAATTAATGGAGTATGTTGGTGAGTTAAACGTGTCATACAAACAATTGGATAGAAACGACTATTTATTGAATGCTGGGAAAGTGGACTCCAATCTTTATTTAGTTGAAAGTGGTGTATTGCGAATTTTTTATATCTCCGAATTTGAGGAGCAGACCTTGCGATTTGGTTACAAAGGTTCGACTGTCACTGCCCTTGAATCTTTTTTTAATAATGAACCTTCTGGTGTTTATATTCAAGCCATCAAAAAGTCTACTGTTCAAGTAATTCCTAAAAAACAACTTCGACAAATGATTGATGATAATGCTGAATTGCAATTGGCATACATCAATTTGTTGGAGCAATTTGCTCTGCAACAAATGGAAAGAGAAATTGATATTCTCTCCCACTCGCCAATTGAAAGATACAAACGGGTTTTGAAAAGAAGTCCACAACTTTTTCAAGAAGTTCCAGCGAAATATATTGCCAATTATTTACGGATGACTCCAGAAACATTTAGTCGGATCAATAAATCTTGATTTCAATCAATGTTTTTATGTCAGATAACATGGACATTTGATAAAAAAAAGATCATGAAAGAAAATTCAATCAAATTAATTGAAGACCTAAAAAGTCGAGTTAAAAAAGCAAAATTGCAAGCGCAGTCATTTGAAAATTTAAGTATTGAACAACTCAATTGGAAAGGCTCGAAATCAAGTTGGAGCATCTTAGAATGTTTGGAGCACTTGAATATGTATGGCGATTTTTACTTGAAAGAAATTGAAGATAAAATGCTAAGCAGTCAGCATAATGAATCTGTCGAAATTTTCAAATCAGGGTTATTCGGTAATTATTTTGCAAACGCATTGGCTGCAAAAAATGGTGCAGTTCAAAATAAAATGAAATCTCCGAAAGATAAAGTGCCTGATTTGTCAAAATTGGATAAAAAAACGGTACGACGATTTATTCAACAGCAAGATCGGATGTTATCTTTGTTAGACCAAGGGAAAAAGGTAAATTTGATGAAGATTAAAACCGGTCTTTCAATTACGACTCTCATAAAAACGAGATTGGGAGATACGTTTCGATTCGTTATTTACCATATTGAACGCCACATGGTTCAGGCTAATAATGCATTAGAAGCATTTCAACAACTCAATAAAACTGAATCGGCATAACATAACAAAGCATGTACAAATATTTCGTTTTCATCATTTTTGTCTTAGGCTGCTCAAGTGACTCAACTAATTCCAACAATTCAAATACAATTGAAGAATTGCAGAAAGCTGCCATGAAACAATACATGGATAGTCCAGTGCTTGCATTACCGATGATGGAAAAATTAGCCAATTTATATGCTGAAAACAAGGATTTCATTGGCGCTTCAGGCACCTATTATAATATGGCGACTATTTATGAAACAACCTTAGACGAAAAGAATAAAGCCATATTGTATGGAAATAAATCACTTGAAACAGCAAAACTCGCAAAAGATGATGCACAGCAAGCGAAGTTGTTGCAATATGTTGGTTACCTCAAAGGCCAAACCGGCAACTCGAAAGATGGGAAAAAAGATATTGTCGATGCGGTTATGAAATACAAATCATTGAACGATGAAAATGGCGTTGCTACTTCCCAATTCAACTTGGCAAGAGTATTTTATATTGAAGGCGCTTTAGACGAAAGTGCTCATTTTTTAAATAAAGCACTCAGTCATTATCGAAATATTAAAGATGATGAAAATATATTTTACAACAACTTATTTGCAATATCTCTTTATTCAAAAATGCAGCAAACTGAAAAATTGCAAGCAGCCATCAATGAAAATAAGTCATTAATCCCATCTATAAAATATGAAGGTTATCATAAACTGGAATTTGAACGGTTGTTAAAAGAATATGATCAATAAGTTTTTGAGTATAAAATAATTCATTTTTTTTGTCGTTTATAGATTGTGATTTTTTAGTATGATGAATTCACAATCTAACAACACTTAATGAAGAAACTACTCCAATACCCACTGGTTTTTGTTATTCTATTCCTTCATCTTGATTTGAGTGCTCAAAAAAATGTATTCAATATCGGAATGGTTGCGGGCGCAAATGTTGCTCAAATCGGCACTTATGATCCACAACCACTAGACACCAATTCCGAGGAATTTTTCCAAAAAACACATCACGGTTTAAATACTGGGTTATTGGCAACGATGCAAATAACAGAACACTCGCAATTGGGTGTTGAATTTCTTTTTAGTCAAAATGGGAAGTATGTAAACTCCGATCCAATCTATGAAAATAAAGAAGCCGATATTTTTATTAATTATTTAGAAATTCCTATTCACTATAGTTGGCAATCTAACATCTCTCGGCGAAAAGATTTCAATAATTTTAATTTCCAAGCAGGAATCGCCTACGCTCGATTGTTAAGTGGCTCTTCGACTTTCCTCAAAAGCAAAATAAATGGCAATCCGGATTTTTTTAAGAAAGATCGTACGCTCCTTTTACAAAGTGGTATGACGTTTTTTGTTACCGCAAAATCTGGACTCAATTTTAGAGCTTCTTTACCAGCGGATACCCAATGGACTGGGATGACTTTTGCAGCTAGGTGGGTTTATTTATTTCGGGATTAACAAACAGCCTCCCTTTTTCGATTTTAAGGATTCTATTTCTTTTTTCATAGACAAAAAAGAATACCTCTACTTTTACTTTCAAAAAAGCTGATATATAACATCTTGAATACGTTTGTTGTCATAAAAAAAGTGAGCAACAAATTCATGTTACCCACTTTTCAATTAAAACTATGACAAACTTAATTAGTCGATTTTAGGCTTGATCTATTACTTGCATTTTTCCCGTACTCAATACATTTCCATTCGGATCTGTAATGTGATATAGGTAGATACCTGTTGGTAAATCGTTTTTATTTTTTCTTACAATTAACAATTCTTTTCCGGAAAATGATTCTTCTCTTTGCAATGCACCATTGATATCATAAATACGAATCATTTTGTCTTCGATTTCACTATCTACAGATAATAAAGTTTGAGTTGTAAATGGATTTGGATATAAGACAGATTTGATCATATTAGTTTCTACCACATTTTCCTTTGGCTCGATAAATGAATCAAAACTCCATTTACTAATCAATGCATCTGAAGCATTTTCTCCATAATGTGTTACACCAGAAGTATAAATATCTCCTTCATTGGTAACTAATAAATTCCTTGCGACACTTTCATTTGGGGTATTCGTCTCCTTTACATCGTGAACTTTAAACTTTTCATCCGTAATAATAACAGCGGCATTTCCTTGAACCGATTCGTGCTTTTTGTAGACACCAGAGAATACATATCCTTCCTCTGTGGAAACCATATCATATAAATATCCTTCACCTTTTTCCTTCAGCAAAGTTTCGGTATTAAACAAACGTCCACTCGGTTCATATTCGTAAATTCTCATTTCTAAAAACTCTCCACCATTTCGCTCTACGGAGTGACCACCTGCAACAACAATATTTCCATCCTGATTGATGACTACGGAAGCAGCTTGTTCGTGATCTAATGTTGCAGCTCTATTCTTCCATTGAACTTCTCCATTTCCATTTACCTTCATGACAAACATTTCTTCATTTTTAGTTTTGGAATGCTCTTTAAATCCACAAATAATAAATTCTCCATCACCTGAATTGATAATCTTATTTCCAAAAGAACTTTGGTTGCTAGAAATCGTTTTTATCAATAAAGTTTCACCCGATTGAGATAAATTGACGATTAATACATTTTCCAAATCTGTAATTGGATCGATACTTTTTCCGGTTAAATAAAAACTTCCATCAATTCCTTGAACCACATCTTTAAAAGAATTATTCCCAGAGCTCGTAATATAACTATGCCATTCCACTTCGCCATTCGCATTGGTCTTGGTAGCAAACCCTTCATCAATATTCAAGGATTCATTTTTCAAATCGCCGATCACAAGATAGCCACCATCAAATGTTTTAATAACTGAATTTCCACAATCCATGCCCCCCATTCCAAAATGTTTTTTCCAAATAATATCACCAGAAGGATTCATTTTTGACAAATAGGTATCACCTTCCGGATCTTTAGTACTTTTATCGATTCCTGTGAAAACAATATTTCCATCATCGCTTAATATCATACTTCGCGCGTCATCGACACTTACTCCACCAAAAGTTTTGTTGTAAATATGGTTTTGACCAAACAAAGTTGCCAATGAAAAAAGCAGCATTAAAAAAAGTAAGTTGATTTTTTTCATAAGGAAGTGTTTTAGTTTAATTAAGTGATTATTAAATTAACTTTGTATCAAAATAGTTCTATATCCAAACCAATGATTTTAACATTGAATATTTTATGCATACTTATCCAATAAGATGCAAGAAAGTTGGTTTGTGGTGTACTGATTTGAAAATGAAAGCGTTTAATATCAGAACTGTAATTTGCATAACGTAGTTCATTTAATTGGTTACATTTTTTGTTAATGTGTTGTAAATGCATTTTTCATATTAAATAAATTATCTATATTTGAAATCCAAGGCTTTATCCCAATTTCGTTTATTGAATTCTCTACTTTCGCATCTTCAAGCTCGTCACGACGTTTTGAAGTCATACCTTGTATGGTGCTTACTTAGTATTTTACTTGCGCTGATTTTTAACAGCTCTCTTCAAGCGCAAGGCACCATCCGACTAGAACCTAACAATATAGAAACGGAATTTCCGAGTAGTTACATCATTGGTATTCAACGTAATCATATTTTTGCACAAGTAAAAGATCCAAACGATTTATCCAATTCAACTTATGCAGATTGGTTTTCAGAAATGCTGAATCGCTACCAACAAATTAAACCTCAATTTGGCAACAGAAAAAAACTGTATCGTCTGGGCGGCAATCAAATTGACGGAATGATTTCGACAATGCAAGAGAAGGAATTTAACAACCCTACTCAACAAAATTTCAAAGAAGTTGTCAATACTTGTCGAAATCAGATTCTTGCAAAAAGTACCGTCAAAGATGTATTTGGTAATGGACAAAACTATCGAGTATACCAAGATCCAACGAAAGGGTCAGGTCCTCATGATCAATTTATCTATTTTGAAAATGGAGATTATAAAGGATATCATTGGGAGGAATACAAAGGAAAAATTAGTAATAAAACGGGTGGTTCTCAAAATTATGGTCAGTACGATGATCTCAAGTTTTATACGTCTGAGGCAAAAGCAATGGATGCTGATTTGACCGTTACGGTAAACTTTAGTTCTGGCACTCCATCAGAAGCGATTGGAATGGTCAATGAAATTAAAAGATTGTACAACGGAAGTTTGGCAAGTCTTCAATTTATTGAACTGGGCAACGAAGTTTCAGAACCTTATATCAAAGGAAATAGAAATTATTTTGGAGTTGACAAAAACGGAAACTGCGTCGAATATAAATCCAAATCAAAAAATAGAAAAGAGTATGCCCACCATGCGCTTGATTTTGCTGTTCAATTGCGTCAATGGCTAGACAAAAATGACGGTCAACATGTTAAGATTGGTGTGGTAGGCACAACCAATAGTTATTGGGCATGGAATGATCCCGATCACAATAATGGCAACGAGAACCTATCCACTTTATTGACAGGAACCAATCCTGCCTATCCAGGTAAACAATTGTTAGATTATATTGATTTTGTGATTTATCATAGTTACCCAAGCTACCCCATTATCCATCCTGGAGGAGAATATGGAACTCGACTTAACAACCCTCTTACGAGTGCACCTTACACAGATGAAGAAATGGCGAAATTATATCTAGCCCAAACTTCTTGGAATTTGGACAAGCGGCTAGATCAGCAACAATCGATCATCAAAAGTTTGACAGATAGAGATATTAAATTGGCAAATTCAGAGTATTATTCTCATCTCAATCAAGTTACTCGTGGGAAATTGACACACAGTATCACCGAAGGAATTTACACAGCCGACAACATGATTGCTGCGCTTAAACACGATATGAGTATGGCCGTCAACTTTGCTTTTTACCATTTCCAAGATGGACAAAATGAAATTTCTGACAATTTGCTTTTTGATATTAATAGTGCTGGAAAAGTAGTTGGAGAAAAGACGGTATTCGCAGTTCACAAATTAGTTGCAGAAGAATTGGGTAGTCAAATTATTTGTGCTACTGATGATTTTGAGAAAAATAGTACCTACGATATTGACATCCAAAATTTGACTTTTTGGAAATCCAATGAGACAAACTATCAATACAAACCTTTAAATTATATTGCCTCCACAAAACCAAATGGAGATATCATCTTATTGGTGGTTAATCGTTCTGATCAAGCAGTTCCTTTGTCTATTGAAAATACGGGAATCAGAAATCCTAAAGGCTCGATCAATTCTATTAAGGGTAAGGCTTACACGGATCAGTCTTATTTAAAACCTTCTGGTTATCAGCAATTATCTAATTTAAGTGATATTAATATTCCAAAATTGTCGGTGAATATTATTAAGATTGTTGGTGGAGATTTTTGAATTTAATTTTATGCTTGCACAATAATAGTTTTCCATTAAATCATTTTTGGATTTCCTTTTTTTACCAAGGCTTTATTTAAGATTCAAGCTATCTCGTTTATTTTTCTTTTTCCAATTGCTGAAAAAGAAACAAAAAAGCTAGATTTTATAAACCTGTTTGCATGCGCACGCAGGCAGGCGCGTGCCTCAAAGATATAAAATCCGCATCCCGCTTTATAACCCTAACTTTGCTTTAATTATAAATAATATAATAACTTAAACACAACTACTTAGAGGTATTCAGAAGTAATGAGGATTTATTAAATTTCGTGAAATGTGCTTAGTCTTATTTCGTTAATTTTACTTTGTCCTCGCCGGACTGGCAATACTTTTTCCCGATGAAAAAGTATTCAAAAAATCCTGGCTTTATACAGTTTTTAACGCTCCAAAAGTTTTAAATTTTACATTCGGAATGAACGAAAGTGAATAAGACAATTATTTTAAATTCGTAGAAGAGGATTGATTAATCAATCCTCTTCTACGTCATACCCAATATGAAAAAGAGCAGTTCCTTGACTAACAACCGGAGAATTATTATGGCCAATAATATACCCATCTTTAGTAGAAAGGATTCTAGCACTGAAATTGCCATAAGGATCACTGACCAAACCGAGTGGTTCATTCTTTCCTACTTTCGAGCCTGAAGACTGTGTCCACATAAACATACCCGACTCATCTGCACGAAGCCAAGTAGAACGATTAAAAACGATTGGTTTTTTCAAAGGCTCAGGTGCATGCTCAATCATACCATGATGCTGAAGCACTCTTTTGAATCCGGCAATACCATGTTCAATGGAAGGACCATCATAGCGAAGTGCTTCACCACCTTCATAAGTTAACAATGGAATTCCCATTTTGGTAGCGGTATTACGAAGTGAATTATCTGGAGAAGATTTCCGAATTAAATACGGAGCTGCAAATACTTTTGCCAATTCCTCACTTTTAGGATCTTCTTCATTGAAACGAATCTGTGGTTGATTATATCTTGATCCACCACCTGTATGAAAGTCGACTGCATAATCTACCAATGGCAACACATTTTTTGTCAACATTCCTGCAACTCTAGAAGCTAATGAGCCATTTGTATTTCCAGGAAAATTTCTGTTGACATCTTTACCTTCGATTGTTTCTCTGGAGAAATTAATGAAACCATAAATATTTAAAACAGGAATGGCGATGACCGTTCCTCTTTTTAAGTTTTTAAATTCCTCATCATGAATCATTCTACGAACGATTTCGACACCATTGATTTCATCACCGTGCACACCACCAATAGCCATAACTGTTGGCCCAGGATTTTTGCTTCGATAAACATGAACACGAATGGTGATAACCGTATCCGATGGAAGTTTAGCAACATTCAGTCGCACTACTTCATACTCACCTGGAGCGATTATTTTTTTATTAATTTTGAAGTCTTCCGACATGTAATTTTCAGATTGGATTAGGGATGTAAAGCTAAAATAAGTTTGTAGAATTGACTAAAAAAGATTGGTAGTTATTTTTCTAAAATCTAATTCACTATGAATGTAGTCCATAATTTTTCCAGAAATATCAATATGAGTTGTTGTTTCAATGCCTTCCAATCCTGGTGAAGGATTCACTTCCAAAATTAATGGTCCTCTATCCGACTGTAACATATCAACACCTGAAACGCCAAGTCCTAATATCTGAGTGGCTTTGATGGCTGCCTTTTCTTCTTCAGCTGTCAATTTAACGGGAATAGAACTAGCTCCTCTGTGCAGGTTGGAACGAAACTCTCCTGGTTGTGCAACTCTCTTCATCGAAGCAACCACTTCACCACCAACAACGATTGCACGAAGGTCTGATCCTTTTGACTCTGCGATAAATTCTTGCAAGATGAATCGTTCTTTCAATCGTTGCAACGTTTCGATCATCGGTTCTGCGTTTTTTTTACTTTCAGCTAGAATAACTCCTAGACCGTGTGTACCGTGTAATAATTTGATAATTAATTTCCCTTCTTCAAAAAGGTCAAGCATCTCTGCTGCAGGAGTTGAGTGATGTCCAAAAACAGTACGTGGTACTTTAAGACCACCTGCCATCAACATTTGCATGGACTTCAATTTATTCCTTGCTTGCAACAAACATTCGGATTTGACAGTCGTAAAAACGCCCATCGTTTCGAATTGCTTAATAACAGATGCACCATGATAAGTAATGGAAGAACCGATTCTTGGAATAATCGCGTCCAAGTCATTTAGATTATTGTAGCCGAAATAAACAGAAGGTTTATTTTCAATGACCAACTTACACATTGAATGATCGACAATCATCACTTCATGGCCATCATCCAGTGCAGCTCTGAGCAAGCTTTGTGTGGAATATAATTCTGGTCCGCGAGATAAAATGGCAAGTTTCATGGCTTCGAATTTGCTTTTTAGACTAAAAAATATTGAAAAAGATACATAAATATATATACTGAATTCATGCCATATTCCTATTTAAGTCGTTTATGCTTGGTTAAGATAGCTTTTTTGTGAATAATTATTACCTATATTGGGACGTAACTTACATACTACCTACAATAAAAACAAACCAAATGAGTCGACCTAAAAGTGGATACACGCACCAATTGAATGACAAACGAATCGAGAATGGATGGGCGATGTTTGATTGGGCCAATTCTTCTTATGCTTTAGTGATCACCGCAGCTATTTTTCCAATTTATTTTAATGCAGTCATTGATGATGAGTTCATTTTTATGGGCATGAAAATGTTAGACTCTGCATTGTTTTCCTACACCATTTCTTTTGCCTATTTCATTACCATGTTGGCGCTTCCTGTATTGTCTGGAATTGCGGATTATGGTGGGAAACGAATGTTCTTCATGAAGATTTTCACGACGTTAGGAAGTCTTGCTTGTTTGACATTATTTTTATTCAAAGGAATGGACACTTTGTATTTAGGATTGATCTGTTTCATTTTGGCCATCATTGGATTTGAAATGGGGAAGGTTTTTTATAATTCATTTTTACCCATTATTGTTTCCAAAGACCAACTAGATCGAGTCAGTGCCAAAGGATTTTCATATGGATATGTTGGTAGTGTTATCCTTTTGATTTTTAATTTGATGGTAATTCAAAAACCGGAATGGTTTGGAATATCGGATGTAGGATTTGCAACGCGTCTTGCTTTCATAACAGTAGGTTTGTGGTGGTTGGGATTTGCACAAGTTTCTTTTAGTCGATTGCCGAAAGATCCGAAAGATGCGCCTACAGATAATTTAGTAAGCAAAGGTTTTGAAGAATTGAAAAAAGTATTTGGGCAAGTCAAACAATTTAAAAATATCAAACGCTTTTTGTTAGCCTTCTTTTTCTATATGGCTGGATCACAGACTGTCATTATGCTAGCATCTACTTTTGCTTCTGGTGAATTGAAATTTGAAGCATCGGAATTAATCGTTATCATTTTGATCTTGCAGTTGGTGGGTATTTTAGGCGCATTTTTATTTTCAAAATTATCTGGTGTCAAAGGAAATATTTTCACCCTGATTGTCATCCTCACTATTTGGATAGGCATTTGTGTTTCTGGCTATTTGGTTCAGAGCAAAAGTACGTTTTATATCATTGCAGCTTTCGTTGGATTGGTAATGGGTGGAATTCAGTCGATGTCAAGATCCACTTATTCAAAATTGATTCCAGAAGATACGGAAGACACTACTTCTTATTTTAGTTTTTATGATGTGCTTGAAAAAGCGGCGATTGTTGGTGGTACTTTTAGTTTCGGATTTGTCAATTTGATTTCTGGTGGGATGCGGAATAGTATATTATTGTTGGCTTTATATTTTGTGGTTGGCTTGATTATTTTGTGGGGTGTTAAGATGAGTACGAATCGGTTGAACGGTTAACGGTGGATGGTAAACGGTAAACGGGAGTACGCGCGCTTAGGTCGTGTACTCCCGTTAACCGTTAACCATCTATCGTCCACCGGAAAATCTTAAGGCGACAAAATCTCATTCCGCCACTTCCCCACTTCATCCAAAAAATAATTTCTCCGCAAATGCAAACGACTCCGACGCCCAAACCAAAATTCTATACTACTAGGAACTACTAAATAACCGCCCCAGTGATCAGGTTTAGGAAAAATTTCTTGCCCTTCAAATTGCTTCGCATATTTTTCAAAGTTATCTTTCAACGCATCATAATCATCTATCTTACAAGATTGTTTCGACGCCCATGCACCGATTCTACTTTTGATTGGACGGGTATCAAAATAAGCTTGAGACATTTCATCAGACAACTTATTGACCTTTCCTTGTATCCTGATTTGAGTTTCCATATTCAACCAATTGAAGACCAAAGCTACATTTGAATTTTCCGCCATATCTCTCCCCTTCTTGCTTTCATAATTGGTATAAAACTTAAAACCATTTTCATCATAGCCTTTTAACAATACAATCCTTGCAGAAGGAATACCATCTTTAGTAGCAGTTGCTAACGTCATGGCATTCGGTTCCGGAACATCATTTTCCAATGCTAGGTCGAAAAGACTTTTAAATACCTCAAACGGATTTTCAGACATCGTAGTCATGGCGTCAAATCCCTTTGTGTACTCTTGTCTAAGGTCAGCTATCTTATTTTTAGAATTGCTCATCTCTTGATATCAATTTTTAATTCAATAGGTAAACGGTTGAAATGGAAAAGTGTTTTTGTCATTTTTGAAAAGCACTTATAATCCTTAAAAATAATGCGTTTGTCACATACCTAATTTCTGGTAAAGCTACCTAAAAATAAATATTTAGAAATTTCTTGGTTCCTAAATAGTAGTTCATTAACATCTTAGACATCTTCATTTCCAATCATATCAAGTGCGATTTAAATTTATCAATAACACATGATGTCCCGTTAAGAAAAGCGGATTCAAATGTCGTCACATCAACTAGTACCCAAAAATGTGTAATTCCAGTGCCTTCCATTTACTCTAACATCAGTTGCGTGTAAATTAAACACTCTGCGAACAAACACTATCAAATTCTCCCTCCACAATTATTTCGCTACTCCCGACCCAATTTAACCGAGACGCTTATGTTATTATCCAAAACCTTGCAAGCATTCATCATTTGTCTGCTTTTTAATATCGCTTCTTACGCTAACAACATCATCATTGTTGAAAGTCAGTCTTATCATCCATTGCACATCATGGATCAAGAATGGTTGAATATCGCAAACTATCATGGAGATGATGCTGCGATCTATCCTCAATCAGTTCTTGAAGATCCTGCAACGCTTGCAACAGCGGATGCTTTGATTGTTTCATCAGCTGTAATTCTTTTGGATGATAATAAAATCAACAATATATTAACATTTATCCAAAACGGTGGGAATGTCTATTTGCAAACCGAATTTATGGCAACATTGACTGGTAATGTAGCTTTTCAACAATTAGCTACTGATCTTGGTGTTTCTTTCAATTGGGACGGAGAATTTGCAGGCTATGTTACTCCAATCGTTTTAGCTAATTCATTGGCAACCTATTCTGCGTCTCCAGTACAATTCGATTTTTTCTTCTATGCAGGTGCTGGTTCTGGAGATCAGAATGTAGAAGTGATTGCCGATTACTTAGGAGATGGAGTTGGTTTCAGTATTCAATCTCCGACTTCTGGTCAAGGAAAAATTATGACGATGTCAGATCAAGATTGGATCAGACAACAAGTAAATATTGAAGCACTTGATTATATCTATCAATTCTTAAACACTCCTCCTGTTGTTAATCCTTTTGTTGCACCCGCTACTTTAGATATTCAAGCAACTAATATGGCAAATTGCCCAGGAGATATTGTCAACTTCGCAGCAATGGTAGATGACATTCCAACACCATATACCCTACAATGGTTTATCAATGGAATTTTATTACCTGGCGTTACTAGCATTTCATTTTCTACCGCACCTTTAGCAGGAGATATTATCACTTGCGAGGCTACTTTTCAAAAGCCTGCAGGTGGTACATGTGTGGTGGAGTCCAATCAGATTGTGGTTCCTCCATTTAGCAATCCGGGTGTACCAAGTTTAAATATGGTAGTCAATACTACAGATCTTTGTGGCAATGAAACCGCATTCTTCACATCAAACGTGAGCAATGCTAACAATTTATCAAACTACTCTTATGTCTGGAAAATAAATGGTCAAGTAGCTTCTGTCACACCAGCGATGTCTGCAAGTATTGGAAATTTTCAAGACGGTCAAATCGTCACCTGTGAATTAATTTACGACACAACTTGTGATACTGGATTGTCTGTTACTTCCAACGCAATTGTTATGAATGTAACAACCCCAGTTTCTCCAACTATCGCAATCGATGGAATAGCTACAATTTGTAGTGGAGAAGAAGTACAACTAACTGCCACAGGAGTCAATTGGGGTAACGCACCTACTTTTGAATGGTTTGTAGATGGTGTAAGTACTGGACAAAATGGAATCGCATTTAGTTCTACAACCTTAACAGATGGTCAAATCGTCACCTGCGAAGTACTTTCGAGTGTAGATTGTTATATTACAAATACTGCGACATCAAATAACAAAGAAATTGAAGTTACAACAACTCTAAATCCAACCATTTCAATTTCAGCAAGTGCAGCTGTATGTCCTGGTGAATCGATTACCTTTACAGCAACTGGAAATGATTGGGCTACCAATGCAACCACTGAATGGTTTATTGATGGAGTTTCCACTGGAAATAACAGCAATGAATTATCGGGTTCAAATTTCGTGGCAGGTCAAATCATCACTTGTCAACTAATCAATTTATCAAACTGCTCAAGTGTTGTTTCATTAACTTCTAATCAATTAGCCGTACAGTTTGCAACGCCAATTGTACCGATGATTGAAATTAATTCAAGTCCAACAGTATGCCCTGGGGAATCCATCACCTATACAATGAGTGGAATGAATTTGGGAAATAATCCACAATTGCAATGGTATATAAATGGTGTTGCAACTGGTAATAATACAACGACTTTGACTGCTTCCAATTTTGCAGAGGGTCAAATCATCAATTGCGAAATAAGTAATTTATCATCTTGCCATAGTGTATCTTCATTGATTTCAAATGGACTGATTGTATCTTATTTACCTACAATCAATTCTACAATCGAAATTTCAGCAAGCCCTGCTGGATGTCCAGGTGAAACAATCACCTACAATGCGACGGGAACGAATTGGGATCCTGCTGGTCAGATAGAATGGTTCATTGATGGTGTTGCAACAGGTAATACTACAGATGAATTAGCTGCTTCCAATTTTGCAGAAGGTCAAATCATTACTTGTGAATTAAACAACACCTCTTCTTGCTACAGTGATACACAATTGATTTCTAACAATTTAATGGTAGCTTTTGCACCAAGTATTGTTCCTAACATTGAGATTACTGCAAGTCCTGCTGTTTGTCCTGGAGAAATAATCACTTATACCGCTACTGGTACTAATTGGGATCCAAATGCTCAAACAGAATGGTTTGTAAATGGTATCCCAACTGGCAATAATACCAATGAGTTAGCAGCTTCCAATTTTATGGAAGGTCAAATTATCACTTGTGAATTAAGTAACTTATCCTCTTGTTATAGTGTGTCATCTTTAATTTCTAACAATTTAATGGTAACATTTTTGCCAACTACATTCCCGACTATACAAATTTCTGTAAGTCAAGAAGGTTGTCCAGGTGAAACGATAGTCTTCAATGCAACTGGAACAGATTGGGATAACAATTCACAATTAGAATGGTTTGTTGATGGAGTTACAACTGGCAATACAACCGATGAATTAGCTGCGGATAACTTTACAGCCGGCCAACAAATTACTTGTGTTCTTACTAATTTATCACCATGTGCTAATACAACTTCTATCGTTTCAAATAATCTACCGGTTTCATTTGCACCACCAATTTATCCAACAATAGAAATCACAACGATCAACAACACCATTTGCGAAAATGAAATGGCAACTATTTCTGCAACTGGAAATGATTGGGGGACCAATTATCAATTGACTTGGTTTGTAGATGGTCAAATGGTAGTATCTGGGAATACGGATTTGGAACTAAATATCAATAATGAAAATCAAGTTATAACTGCAGAAATTATTTCTGATTTGGATTGTGCTGATGGAACTGCTATTGCATCCAATCCACTTTCTTTTGAATTTATCGAACCAACTCAACCTATTGTCACTGTTGGCGTGGATGCATTTAATTGTACCAACAACAATTACACGATCAAAGCAGATGGTATCAACTTAGGAACCAACCCTGCTTATGAATGGTATATTGATGATATCAATGTTAATAATACAGGAGCGATTTTAAACGCTGTTTTAATGCCAGGACAAACGGTTTCAGTTACGGTAAATACAACAAATGAATGCAGTGCTATTACCGCAGATTCAAATGTGCTTCCAATAGTTGCGGTCGAATTATCAGCTACCGTTGTTGAACAAGGTGATGCACTTTGTGCTGGTGGAAATGGGTTTGCACGATTAGAAACGACTGGAGGGCAAGCGCCTTATACTTACTTATGGTCTGATAATAATACCAGCGAATTTAGAACGGCGATTACAGAAGGTAGTTATGATGTGGTCATTACAGATGCAAATGGTTGTGAAGATAAAATTGAAGTTGAAATTGGCTTTCAAAGTGGACCTGTCATTCAGGACATCGAAATAGACGATGTACATTGTGGTGAAATTTATGGAAGTGCGTTCATCTTTATTGAAAGTGAAAATGATGTAACGATTAATTGGAAAAATGAAGACAATCAAATTTTAAGTACGGAAACAATGGTCAGCAATTTAATTGTTGGAAAATATCATGTTGAAATTTCAGATGTGAATGGTTGTTTTGATGTGATGGAATTCGAAGTACAAAAAATGACTGCACCAACCATTGCAATCAATGACCATATAGAAATAACTACTGGACAATCAACTGAGTTGCAACCACAATTTTCTCATACAAATAATGCAATGACCTATAGTTGGTCACCAGCAATTGGCTTGTCGTGTACAGATTGTGAAAATCCGATTGCAACACCATTGGAAAGCACAACTTATACATTAACCATTACAACTGCTGATGATTGTATCGGTAGTGCTATCGTTAATATTTATGTTGCAGAAACTGGTGTTTATGTTCCAAATATTTTCTCACCAAATGGAGATGGTGTCAATGATTACCTATTAGTTTTTGGAGGAGAAGAAATTGTACAAATCAATTCAATGATGGTTTTCAATCGAGTTGGTGAAACGATCTTTAGCAAAAAAGGTATCCAACCAAATGACGAACAAGAAGGTTGGGATGGCAGTTTTAAAGGTAAGAAAGTACAGTCCGGTGTCTACGTCTATTTTACAGAAGTTGAATTTATAGATGGAAGAATTGAAGTTTTCAAAGGAGATGTTTTCGTCACCGAATAAATATTAAAAGCGTTAATTTTATTTTTTATACGAACAAATAACAAAAACACTAAGCGGCTATCCTTTGGATGGTCGCTTTTTTTTGATTTGTGGGATTTGGGCCTATGAGATGCTCCCATTTCTTGGCCCTATACCCTTCCGTTTGAACTCTTTTTAATGTTAAATCTTAACATTTTGCGAACGAATATGAATTCTTAACAGTTTTACGTTATAGAAGCTGACAGAATATGTATCTATTCTGTTAAAAATTGAATATCTTGTATTTGAAATAAATCTATAATTTGTGTAAACCAACCAATTATGACAAAAGGACTTATTCTCTCAGGAATTGCAGCAGTATTAATCGGAATCGGAATTAATGAAGCATTTATTAAAAATGACATTTCCGATTTCAAAATGTTTGAAAAAGCACCACAAGTTACTGCCGAATTTCCAAAGGCCAATATCACAGAAAGTGCACCGTTTGTTGAAGAAGTAAAAAATGATAAGCTTGTAATTAGCGAACAAAGTATCAAAGTTGCTTTTTTATTAGACACGAGTGGTTCTATGAACGGCTTGATTGAACAAGCTAAATCACAACTTTGGCAAATTCTAAATCAACTAGCAACCGCAACCACGGAAAATGGTCAATGGCCGCAAATTGAGATCGGTCTATATGAATATGGAAAATCTGGTACTAAAAATGAAATCAAAAAATTGAGTGATTTCACAAAAGACATGGATGCTATTTCAGAAAAATTATTTGCATTAACAACAAGTGGTGGTACTGAAAATTGTGGTGAAGTAATTATGACATCTCTTGAGGAATTGACTTGGGGAGATGATAAAAAGGATTTGAAATTAATTTTTATTGCTGGTAATGAGCCGTTCACACAAGGTCCAATCAACTATGTGACTGCAGTCAAAAAAGCGAAGTATCGTGATATTTATGTGAATACTATTTTTTGTGGTGATTGGGATAAAGGTGTAGAATCACATTGGAGTCGTGGTGCAGAATTGGGTGCCGGTGAATATATGAACATCGACCATAACACTGCAACTGCATACACTCCTACCCCACAAGATAAAAAGATTACAAAGCTAAACGCGAAGTTGAATTCGACTTATGTTCCTTATGGTAAATACGGAAAAGAAAAAGCTAGAAATCAAAAATTGCAAGATCAAAATGCAAATACTTACAGTGCTTCAAACGCAGCTGAAAGAGCAATTTTCAAAAGTTCGGTTAACTACAAAGCGGATGATTGGGACTTGGTAGATGCATATAAAAAAGATCCTTCTATATTGGATAACATTTCAGATTTACCAGATGCTTATCAAGGAATGAGTAAGGATGAATTGGTTGCTCAAATAAAAATGATGTCTGATGAACGTGCAAAAGTTGCAGCTGAAATTCGTCAACATCATGTAAACAGAATGAAGTATCTGAGAAAAAATCAGAATAACGATAAGAATTTAAGTAACTCGATTCGTAAGTCTTTGGAAAAGCAGGCTAAGCGGAAAGGGTATGTTATGGAATAACAATTTCAATGGCAATTTCAATAACAATGGAGTACGTGGACGAGAGTTTCGTGCTCCATTGTTATTGAAATTGACATTCCTAAACTTCACTAATCCGCCGAATCAACTCCGCCTTTTTATTTGCAGAAACCATCAACTCCTTCCCACCTTCCAACACAACAGTTCCGCCTTTTCCTTTTAGATATCTGGTGACATATTCCAGATTGATGATATGAGAACGATGGACTCTACAAAAACCAAATTCTGATAATGCGGTTTCATAGAATTTAAGATTGCGGCAGATCATAGATTTTTTTCCATTAATGAAATAGAAGCAAGTGAAATTATCTTGAGCTTCACAATACAATACTTCTGACATTTTCACTACGTCAAATCCTTCCATCAATGGTAATACCAACTTTCTATTTTGAGATTTGGCAGCTGTGATATTATCTATTAAAATTTGGGCGTGACTTATTTTATCTTTTTGAGCGATGCGGGTGGCGACACTATTCACTGCTTTTTCCAACTCTTCGATATCAACTGGTTTGAGTAAATAATGAGCTGCACTTAAATTGAAAGCTTGAATCGCGTATTGACTAAATGCGGTAACAAAAATAATTTCAAAATTAATCTCTCCCCATTCTTCCAACAAGTCAAATGCATTTCCTCTTGGCATTTCAATATCTAGAAAAACAAGTTGCGGATTTAATTTCAGAATAGTAGCTTTTGCTTCTTGTATATTTTCACATTCTCCTATTAACGAAATTTGTGGGCAATATTTACCAATGAAATTTCGCAAAGTCTCTCTGCTATCCTTTTCATCATCTACGATTATGGAAGTTATTTTATTCACGGATTTTTACAACTTTAAATAGGTATTTTAATAGAGACAATTGTTCCTGTACCATTTTCTGAAGTATTGGCATCTTTAATATTGATCTCATAATTCTTATTGTAAACTTTATTGATCAAAGCGATTCTTTGAGATACATTATTGAGACCTGTACTTTTATATTTTTTCTGATTGGAAGTTTTTAATTCTTTTGAGCGATTCCGTCCAATCCCATCATCTACGATGGTTACAATTAGATTGTTATTTTCTTCATTTACAGCCACCTTCAAATGCCCTGGACGATCTTTGTATCGGAGTCCGTGCCAGACTGCATTTTCTATAAATGGTTGAATTAACATCGGTGGCACTTCTAGATCATAAGTATTAACGTTGATATTTTTTTCAAATTGATACTCAAATTTATCTCTAAAACGAAAGTGTTCTAACTTCAAGTACAATTCATTTAACTCCATTTCTTCTTCAAATGAGACCAAGTCTTTTTGAGAATGATCTAAAACTTTTCGCATAAGCTTGGAGAATTCTGACAAAAATTTGTTAGCTGCTTTTTCATCATTTTTGGCAATAAAATTATTGACTGAGTTCAGTGCATTAAAAATAAAATGCGGGTTCATTTGAGTACGCAAAGACTTCAATAATAATAATTGATTTGCTTTTCGTTTTGCCTTGACATTTTTGTTGATGAAATAAAAGAAGATAAGGGACCCTAACAACAACAAAGATAACAATCCAATTACCCATCGTTGAGAACTAACTTGCGATTGCAACAACTCCCCTTCTTTTTGCTGAATACTAATATCCTTTTCACCAATATCAATTTTCTGTTGACCTTTTACAATGGCGACATTTCGATCCAACTCTTCTCTTAATTCTTCAATCGCCAGTTCTTTTGCTTCAATGTATTTTTCAAAATCTACCAGTGCTGTATTGACCGATCCTTTTTTCTGATTGATCTCTGCTGATTTTTTGTAAACTTCTGCAATAGCAGCAGCTGATGTGGATTCATTGATAGCTTCCTTTGATATTTCGATAAAACGCAATGCTTCTTTTAACTCATTTTCTTTCTCATATAAAGAAGCGACTTCCAAATTTTCCAAAACGGCTAATTCTGTTAAGACCTCCATTCGCTCAATAGTCGGTAAAGTATTGGTGGCTACATCAATTTTTTCTGAATTAGAAATTTTATTGTTATCTAAAAGCTCCTTTTTAGCTTTCTTAAATGCTCTAATTTCTTTTTTGGTAGCTTTTCTCGTCATATTAGTGTTCGCTCTCTCCAAAGAATTAGCTGCATTTGTATAATCATTATTTTGAGAATATCCTTGTGCACGCTGTGTTTCAATACGAGCAACACTCAAACTATCTAATTTGTAATTGGAATCAATCTTATCTATTTGAGAAAAAGACGCTTCAACATTTCCCAACAATAACGCTACATCAACCAAACCTTCTTCACAAAGCTGACTCATTTTTTGATCCTCCTTTATGTCAAGACATAATTCAAATTGTGTTTTTGCAGTAGTAGCATCCTTTTTTCTAAGGAACATGCTTCCCATTTTATAATATGCCGTTTTACGCTCTAGCGAATATTTCGATTTCTCCAATACTTGCAATGCCCGTTGATATCGAACGATTGCCAAATCTATTTGATCAATATTGCTGTTTATATCCCCTAATAAAATGTAGGCATTGGCTTCTACTTTCAAGTTGAGTCCATCTCTTTTCTTAGAATTTTGGGATTTCTTATTTAGGATGTTATCAATAATTTTTATGGCTCCACTTGGATCCGATTCATGAATGGCACGAGCATTCTCCAACAAATCAGCATCGGACTGTTGAATACTTCTGCTGAATTTCGATTTCTTTTGACCGAATGAAGTCCCGACAAAAACGAAGAGCAATAAGAATAGAATTTTAACTTTTAATGTCATACAATACTAAATATACAACTCTTTTGTCTTTCATGTTTTTCTACCTCCCTGTTTAATTCCCTATAAAAGACTGCTTTACCAAGCCAAATGAACCCTTCACGGAGTCTACCGATTCCCTTACCATTTATAGATTTTATTTACTGTTTTTTCTTCTGAATTTTAAACTGTTCATTTCTATTTCCTAATTAAATTATTTATCAAAAAATAAGCTATCATGAAAAATCAAAAATTATATGCGAGTCTATTTGCAATCGCTGTTACAATTGGAATGGGTCAATTTGCAACAAAAAATGATGCACCTTCCGAAACTTACATTCCTCGAATGACAGAAACAAAGGTAGAACCCGTCCACTTTCAACCAACACAAAAGACTACAGAAGAAATTAGAAACTATGTTTCAGACGGTAACAACATCAAAGTAGCTTTATTGTTAGATACTAGTAGTTCAATGAGTGGTTTGATCGAACAAGCAAAATCTCAACTGTGGCAAATTCTCAATCAATTGGCAACGACTCGCAGAACAGATGGACAAGATTCGAGATTAGAAATCGCTTTGTATGAATATGGTAATCCTTCAAAAAGTGATAGTCGAAGTAAACAAATCAGAAAACTTAGTGCGTTCACGACTGATATGGACTTGATTTCAAAGGAATTATTTTCATTAACAACCAATGGAGGGCAAGAAAATTGTGGTGAAACAATTTGGACCTCTTTGACTGAATTAAAATGGGGAAGAAATAATAATGATTTAAAAATGATTTACATCGCAGGAAACGAACCATTCACTCAAGGTCCAGTAAACTTTTCTTTAGCGTGTCAAAAAGCAGTTGAAAATGATGTTGTCATTAATACCATTTTTTGTGGAGATTGGCATGAAGGTATTAGGTCTTCTTGGCAAGAAGGAGCAGAATTAGGAAAAGGAGAATATATGAACATCAATCACAACAAAACAACTACATATATCGAAACACCTTACGACCAGAAGATTGGTGATTTGAATACTCGTTTAAACAAGACCTACATTCCATATGGGAAAAAAGGAGAAGAAAAATTACGCAACCAACAAGAGCAAGATTCAAATGCAAGGATATATAGTAGTGCAAATGTTGCAGATAGAGCCGTTTTTAAAAGTTCTAAAAAATATACAGCAAGTGATTGGGATCTAGTGGATGCTTACAAAAATGACAAGAAAGTTCTTAACAACACAAAGGCGATGCCTGATACTTTACAGAATTTAACCACTAATGAATTAGAAGCAAAAATTCAAAATATCCTTGCTGAAAGAGATCAAATTAATTTGGAAATTCAGCAAAACAATGTCTTACGACAAAACTTCATTATTGAAAATAGCTCATCTAGCCAGGAAGAGAATAATTTGAAAAATTCAATTAAGAAATCGATTGAAAAACATGCGAAGTTGAAAGGGTATCAGGTTGATTAAATATGGGAAAATCCCATCATAATAAGAAATAAAAATAACCGCAAAACAGCAGAATTTCCAACCGTAAAACCGCAGAAGTTGAGTACGTATGCACACGTGCTCCAACTTTTGCGGTTCTGCGGTTTTTTATTCTGTGGTTCTGCGGTTTTTTATTTGTTTTTTTATTCTAACCTTAAATTTAGACATAAAAAAAACCCTGTCAAATTAACTTTGACAGGGACAAAACAAAAAACAAACACTATGAACAAACACTAAGGTATATCTCGATTTTTTCAGACAGAGTTAACCTTTTGCAATAGCGTTGTATTTGAAAAGTTTCTTTTTGCAAATTCTTCAATTTGCAATGGGTAGTTCGTAAATAATTAAGTGTAGAAAGAATAAAAAATCCCCCGACATTGCCGGGGGACAAAACAAAAAACAAAAACTATGAACAAACACTCACCCTAATTCTTATGATGGTTTTCTAAAAAAAGGAAACCATTCATTTATTCCTTATTTAAATTTTAGTGAGTGTATTCGTTGCAGAGAGTTATAAAGTTCATTTGGCTTTTGGCGTTTATTTCTTGCTCTGCTAGTATCGCTTTACGATTATATGTTAATGCAAATAGCAGACCAAAAATGAAAACTAAGGGTATCGATTTGTGACATAGTTAGGGTGAACACCGGATCATATAATCAGCTGCTAATCAACTACTTCCATTTGTTCAATGTTATTTTTATTCGGTTTAAAAAGCTTTTTCAAAACATATTTTGCTCTATAAGCCAACCAATACATAACAGGAACCACGACCAGTGTTAGAAAAGTCGCGAAGATTAATCCGTAGATAACCGTCCATGCCATTGGTCCCCACATTGCTACGTTATCTCCACCTAGGAAGTAATGTGGATCCAGCTCAGAAATCAATGTAAAGAAGTTGAAATTAAAGCCTATTGCTAATGGGATTAAACCTAAAACAGTTGTTATCGCTGTCAATAATACTGGTCTTAACCTGGTAGCACCACCTTGAATAATCGCCTCTTTCACATCATCTGCCGTCAACTGATTCATATGCTCATATCCGTTATCTTCCCGTTTTCGTTTGACCAGAAGATTTATATAGTCAATTAATACAATTGCATTGTTTACAACGACACCTGCTAATGAAATAACACCGATACCTGTCATGATCACTACGATATCTCTACCAGTTCCTACGTAACCTAAAAGAACTCCAATCAAAGAAAATACAACGGATAAAATAATGATGAAAGGAGATACAAACGAATTAAACTGTGCCACTATAATGATGAAGATTGAAAAAATAGCCACCATAAAAGCAGTTGACAAAAAGGCCATATCCTCTTCTTGTGACTGTTGCTCACCTGTAAATGCATAAGAGATGCCTTCAGATAAATTGTAATCTGCCATCAGATCTTCAATTTCAGGAATAATTTCATTGGCATAATATCCTTCCAACAAATTTGACGAAATCGTTACCATCCGTTTTTGATTTTTTCTTTGGATAGAACTATAGGTTGATGTAAAACGAATATCAGCAACTGATGAAATAGGCACTTGACTTATACGACCGTTTGATGGACTTCTGAAAGTAATTTTTTGATTCAGAATTGCATCTATATTGTTGCGATATTTTTCATCTACTCTCACAAAGATTGGATATTCATCCTCTCCTATCTTTAAAGAAGAGACTTCGCTACCAAAAATCGCTGTACGTATTGCGCTAGCAATATTGTAAGTAGAAACACCATATCTTCTAGAAGCATCTCTATCGATATCGACCACAACTTCTGGCTTTCCTAAATTGACATCTGCTTTCAATTCTTCGATACCACCAATATTTTTTGAATTGATGTGTGCAATTAATTCTTCCGACAAAATTGTCAACTCATCAATTTCTTCTCCTGTTATTTCAAGGTTGATTGGTTTTCCGACAGGTGGTCCATTTGCATTTTGATCTACAACAATTTTTACACCTGCATACCCTTTCAGATTTTCACGTACTTTTTCTTTTATTTCAGTTGTAGAAACGCCTCCTCTATTTTTGGAGGGTACAAATGAAATGGTCAAACGTGCTTTATGAGGAGATGCACCAGGTTCGGGAGGAGAATTAGGATCGGATGTATTTTCACCAATTTGTGATAACACTGATTCTACAACTTGAGAATAAGGTTCGATTGTTTCGATAACTTTATCTTCTAATCCTTTCAAAAGACTATTGGTTTCTTCAATATCTTTTCCCATAGGTAGTTCTACAAAACAATTGACATACAATGGATCTGCTTCTGGGAAGAATAATACCTTTGGTGCATTCATAGCTAACAATGCGATTGAAAGAACCATCAATCCAATTGTCCCTAGAAATACGAAAATCGGAACTGATTTATACAATGCTCCTCTTACAAATTTGTCGTATCCTCTTTCCAAAGCAGGCAATACTCTTTCTTGAAAAAAGAAAGAAGCAGGACGCAAAAATATCATATTGACAAGAGAGATAATTGCAGCAAATCCTAATAAGTTTCTTAACCACATTATCCCACTCACATGCGCTAAAGCTGCAATTATTATCATGATTATAATTCCGATTAATACATTCCGAAGTTTTTTATTTCGCTCCACTTTATTGTCAGACCGTTGATCCACTTTCATTAATGCAGCAGTAAAAACAGGATTTATCACCAGTGCAACGAATAAAGAAGATGTCAAAACGATAATTAAAGTAATCGGAAGATACTTCATAAATGACCCCATAATTCCTGGCCAAAAAGCGAGTGGCAAAAAGGCTGCTAAAGTAGTTGCAGTAGATGCAATGATTGGCATTGCGACTTCACCCGCTCCATACTTTGCTGCTTGCTTACCAGAATACCCTTCTTGCATATATCGATAAATATTTTCCACCACCACAATTCCGTTATCTACTAACAATCCTAATGCAAGAATCAAAGCAAACAAAACCACCATATTAATCGTATAGCCAATGATGTTGAGAATCATAAATCCCATCAACATTGAAAGTGGGATTGCTAAACCAACAAACATCGCATTTCTCAATCCTAGGAAAAATAATAAGACCAAAATCACCAATACAACACCTGAAATAATACTATTCTCCAGATTGGAAACTTCATCTCTCGTCGCAATGGACTGATCATTAAAAGTAGTTACTTCTAAAGATTCCGGGAATTTATATTTACGCGCATTTACAATAACTTCATTGATTTTGTCGGAAGAAGACAACAAGTTTTCTCCTTTTCTCTTGATTACATCCAATGAAATAACTGGCAAACGATTCGCACGTGCAATACTTGTTTTATCTTTGTAACCCATCTTGACTGTAGCGATATTTTTCAGATAGATTGGGTTTTGGTTTTCACTTTTAATGATTAGGTTTTCTAGTTCACCGACATTTTCGAATTCGCCATTTACTTTTACAGCTCTACGGAATCCATTGGTCACCATTTCACCACCAGACATATTCATGTTCTCCATTTTGATGGCATTTTCGACATCAGCAAAAGAAACTTGTAATGCTTCCATTTTGGGAATATCCATATCAACTTTCACTTCCGTTTCCAACGCACCTTTCATTTGTACTTCCGAAATTTCGTCGATATCTTCAATTTTATCTTGTAAATATTCTGCATATTCTCGAAGCTGATCATTGGTAAAATTTCCAGCCAAATTCACCGTCATAATTGGAATGGCAGCAGTGTTAACTTCCATCACATCTGGATCTCTTGTCAAGTCATTCGGCAATTCGGATTTCGCTTTATCGACTGCATCTTTTGTTTTGCGAAGGGCATCATTCATATCAATCTCAGTGATATATTCAGCTGTGATGATTGAATAATCTTGCATCGAAGTAGATTTCACATCCTTGATACCAGTAACGCTCATCAGTTCTTTTTCAATTGGACGGGTCACTAAACTTTCGATATCCGTTGCGGAATTTCCAAAGTGTACCGTATTCACGAAAACCGTCGGGAAGGCTGCATCTGGAAATTGCTCTTTAGGCATATTCACATAAGCGCTTACACCAAAAAGGAGAATCATCATTGTTAGAAAAAACACACTGGTTCCGTTATCAACTGCTAAAGTTGAAAGGAAAAATTCTCTTGAGCCTTTCTTTTCGTTATTTTCAACCATTGCTTTTTTCTGTTTTATCTGCTGTTATTGCTTGAATTTCTAACAACTCATTTTCGGTTAATCCTTTAGAGCCATCCAATATAATTTCTTCACCACCAACTAATCCTTCTTTGATTACGATATTCCCCTCATAACTTTCACCTGTAACAACGTATATTTTTTGAGCAGCAGGACCTTCAGGCGTATCTTTTTTTGCAAAAATAAAATCCTTTCCAGTTACTTCTTGTTGTACCAATTCAATTGGAATTGTGATTACATTCTTTTCAGCATAATCATTGATCATCATCATGGCTAACAAGTTTGGCTTCAAAGCGCCTTTACTATTATTCATATTTACCTCGACTTTGAAAGTACGATTGGCAGGATTGATTGTTCTACCAAGTAAAGAAACACGCGCATTCTTTTCAACATCAAGTGCCGGAAACTTGATGTTAACCATAGCACCACGTTTGACAGCACTTAGATAATTTTCAGGAACATCGGCAACGACTTTTACTTTAGAGGTATTTAGAATTTGTACGATTGGCATACCTGGAGAAGCCATTTCTCCACTGTTGGCAATCACTTGATCTACGTAGCCAGAAATAGGTGCATACACATTTGCTTTTGTCAAATTGAATTTTACGGATTCAATACTTTTTTCTAAACGTTCTTTATTATTTTTCGCTTGTAGAAATTGAACTTCAGAACCTATTTTTTGATTCCATAATCTAGATTGTCTTTCAAAAATATCGGTTGCCAATTCTAAGGACTTTTGCAATTCTGCTACTTGCTTATTGACTGACTCCATGTCTACACTTGCAATCAAAGCTCCTTTTTTGACATAGTCTCCTTCTTTAGAATTCATATTTAAAATTCGTCCTCCGACTTCACTACTTGCACCAACCACATCATCTGCTTGGACGGTTCCTTGAATTTCAACGAATTTTTTAAAATCAGATTTTTCAGCCGTTTGCAATGTGACCAATCGCTTAGGTCTTTGTTTTGCTTCAGGACTTAACTCACCGATTTCATCTTTCAGTTTATCGATGGTTGCTTTCAAGTCTCTTAACTCAGATTTCTTAGCAGTTAAAAGTGCTTTTTTACCAGCTAAATCTTCTGGATATTCTTCTGTTGGTTGTCCACAAGACAAAATCAAAAAAGCGAACGAAAAAATTAGAATAGCGTATTTCATTTAATTGTATGTTTTAATCTTGTTTTAATTTCCTAGTGCAATTTCCAAATCAGTTTTTGCGACCAACAAGGAATACAATGCATTAATATAATTGGATTGAGCGGTGTACATTTCTCTCTCGGCTTGCATCACTTCCACACTAGAGCCTACTCCTTCTCTATATTTTATTTTAGTAGTGTCATAAATTCTTTGAGATAATTCGTACGTCTTTTTTGCGTTCAAAGCCGTTTGTTGTGTGTTAGAAAAATTAATTTTAGCGTTTACAACTTGTAATTGCACTCCTCTCTTAAATTCTTCTAATTGTATTTGATTCTTGCGTTGCGTTACAAGTGCTCTTTGCAATTTTGCTTTTTTATCAAACCCATCAAATATTGGAACATTTAAATTTAGTCCAACGAAAGTCGCTGGTATCCAATCTGATTCTTGAGCATCAAAAAGTTTATCTCTATAAAGTGTTTGTTGATGAGCAGCAAAACCAGAAAGAGAAGGATAGTAACCTGCTTTGATTGCTTTAACATTAATTTCACTTAATACATTTCCTTCTTCTATAATGGCAATTTCAGGTCGCTTTGACAAATTCTCTTCTTTTTCTAAATCCACTTTTTCAGCAATCAAACCAACTACCAATGAATCAAAATCATCTTGCACATCGATCTCTTTATTAACAGGATAGCCCATTTGATATTTTAATGCATTCAATGTTACTAAAACGATTTGGTCTATTTTTTTCCTTTCCGTTTTTAAGTTTTCTAGTGACAATTCTAATCTATCAACATCCAATTTTTCAGCAAATCCATTCTCATAAATGATCTTGGTTTCTCTCAATGAATTTTCCAGATTCAAAATATTTTTGTCTAAAATTTCTTTATTCTTCTCAGCAACCAATACTGGAAGGTATGCCTTTACAACATTACTTTTAATTTCGTATTTTGTTTGTTGTCCTTGTTTGTCGACGTAGTTTCGATATTCTCGTGCAGCTTTCATACTATATAAAAATGAGCCATCAAACAACAATGTTTGCAGATTCAATCCAGCCTCTACTGTGTGTTTCAATCCAAATCCCAATGGAAAAGTTTCGGGTTCACCTAAATCAAATGGCTCTACCAATCCTTCCTGAAAGAGTACACCGTATAAAGCAGGCGTAATAAAATCAGGAACCGGCTGACTCGGAATATCAATGTTATAGGTATATCCTAATTTTCCATTTAGCTTCGGCATCCCGATTGCTAAACGTTCCTTGATTTGTGCTTCAGCATCCACTTTATCCAATTCATTCATTTCTAATGTTGGAGAATGTCGGACTGCATATTCAACAGCTTTTTCCAACGAAAAAACTTGTTGAGAAAACAAGGTAGACCCTTGAGTGCAAATTAGTGTTATAAATAGTATAAATTTTCTCATTATCTTATTTCTGAGTTTTTGATAATTTTTTCTTAGCAACTTGTTCTAAATGTTTTGTCATTTTTTTGACTCCCTTTTCAGTTGCGATACCGTGGATATGATATAAAAAATAAGCTTTAAACAATTCTTCCTTGTTGTATTCTTTAGAAGGGAAAACAGATTCATCCGCTACAATCGTCGATTTACCAACATAAAGTTTGGCAATGATATCACAATCAATTTCAGTACGATACAATTTTTCTTTGACACCTCTTTCCAAATTCTTCTTGATAGATTTGTAGATAAAATGCTTATGAAATGCTTCTACCAATTGCCAAGATTTGGGATAATATTTTTGAAGGTCATAAATAGTAGTGGATGGCAACTTGCTCAATGTTTCCAAGACATGTTTGGCCATTCCAAACATTTCACTAATGGCATCCTTTGAACTTTTAAGAATATCAGTAGTGATTTCTTTTTCCAATTCAATATGTGCCTGAATCATCAAGTGGATTAATTCTTCTTTATTCTTCACATATTGATACAATGTTTTTTTAGACATGCCCAGCTCACGAGCAATATCATCCATGGTGACACTTTTGACACCATATTTAAGGAATAGTTCTTTTGAGTTTGATAAAATGGATTCTTTCAATTGTGTTTGAATTTTGGTGCGAATTTATAGCAAAAAAACAATGGAAACAAATTTCAGTTCAATAGTTTCCATAGTTTTTTAAACCTTTCGACCAGTTCTTTAAAAATAAAGATGAATGGCTCAAACATCCCTTTCAAACTTTTGTTTAATTTGCAGGAGTAAACACAAATGGTGTTCTAAATCAAGAAGTAATCATGAAATTTAAAGCGATCTTTTCCGTGCTATTGTTGGGTTTTATTTGTTATGCTTGTGGAAGTGATGAACAGAAAAGCAAAAGTGATAAGCCTAGAAATATTTTGGGAGAAAAAGTATATAAGAGAAATTGCTTAGCATGTCATGGACTAGATGGAAAAGCAAAAACAAATGGAGCCTTAGATATCACAGAATCAACTTTGGAATTAGATGAACGTATATTGTTGATTAAAAATGGACGTAAAACGATGACACCGTTTAAGAGCATGTTGAGCGAAAAAGAAATTAAAGCCGTTGCTGAATACACCTTTACACTAAAATGAGTCAATATAAAATATACCACGTTTTGGGTTTGATGTCTGGAAGTTCCTTAGATGGATTGGACATTGCACATTGTATGTTTCAGGTTGCTGCAGATGGAAAATTTGCAATCAATGATTGGGAAATTGTAAACGGTACCACGATTCCTTATTCCGAAGACTGGCAAGATCGTTTGAAAGAATTACCGGATGGTTCTGCGCTTGATTTGGCAAAAGCAGATGGACAGTTTGGAAAATACATGGGCGAATTAGTAAACGAATATGTTACAGAAAGTGGAGAGCTATTTGACTTCATTGCATCACATGGACATACGATTTTTCATTATCCACAAGATGGTTTCACTACACAAATTGGGAATGGAGCTGCTATTGCTGCCATAACAGGATTGGACACTATTTGTGATTTTCGTTCTGTGGATATCGCATTGGGTGGACAAGGTGCACCTGTTGTTGGAATTGCAGATAAACATTTGTTTTCGTCCTATGAATTATTGTTGAATCTTGGTGGCATTTGCAATTTGACAAAACAATATAGCAAAGATCATTTTTCATTTGACATAAGCGTCTGCAATCAAGTACTAAATGCAGTATCAGAGAAATTAGGTAAACCATATGACAACAGAGGACAATTCGCACGAAGTGGGCGGCCTATCAAACAAATACTAAATCAAATCAACCTACTGCCATTTTTCAAACAAAGTGCGCCCAAGTCTCTAGACAACCAATGGGTTGCTAATAATTTAACAAAACCTTTCGTAGAATCCTATTTAGAACCGGAAGATTTACTAGCGACTGCTGTTGAACATATCGCATTCCAAATTTACAATGCCGTGAAAGCTACTCAAGAAGAAGATTATTTCAAGACACCTAAAATGATGATTACAGGTGGAGGTGCTTTCAATGATTTTTTGGTTGATCGAATTAAATTTCATTGCCAAGATCTTTGTGAAGTCGTATTGCCAGAAGAAAATATCATTAAATACAAAGAAGCTTTATTAATGGGATTGATGGGTGTAATGAGATTGTTAGAAGTTCCCAACTGCATACCCAATTTCACCGGAGCATCCGCTGCCAATGTTGGCGGCACTATCTATAAAGGACATTCCAAACATCAATAAATGAGTAATTCCACCAAAACTATTTTCGTAACTGGAGGCACTGGATTCTTGGGTTCCTACCTGATCAGATATCTACTAAAAAAGAACGAAGGAACGATTCGAGCGCTGAAAAGAGCTACCAGCTCAATGGATCTATTGCAAGATGTCCATAAACAAATAGACTGGGTGGAAGGTGATGTTTTAGACATTCCATTGTTGGAAGATGCGCTTGAAGGTGTAGATGAAATTTATCATTGTGCCGCCGTTGTTTCATTTGATCCCCGTGAAATAAAAAACATGATGGACATCAATGTAACTGGTACTGCCAATATAGTCAACATTGCACTTACAAAGAACATTCGCAAATTTGCACATGTAAGTTCCATTGCAGCTATCGGTCGTGCTGAAGGAAAAGCAGATGTTTCCGAAAAAACAAAATGGCAAACCAGTAAGTTCAACAGCAACTATGCTATCTCAAAATATCAAGCGGAACAAGAAGTTTGGCGTGGTGAAGCAGAAGGATTGAATATTGCGATTGTCAACCCATCTGTAATTATAGGAAGTGGTTTTTGGAAAAAAGGGACCGCTAGATTTTGGAGACAGGTTTATAATGGTCTATTGTTTTATCCAAAAGGTGCAAGTGGTTTTGTAGATGTAAGAGATGTAGCTAAATACATGATTCAGTTAATGGATTCTGATATCAAAGGAGAACGTTTTTTATTGAATGGTGACAATCTTACATTTCAAAACTTCTTCAATATGCTAGCTCAACATCTTGGAAAATCAAAGCCCAAAATAAAAGTAAGTACCTTAATTGGTGAAAGTGCTTGGCGTGTTGAAAAATTTCGTGCAATGCTTACTGGAAGTTCTCCATTGATCACCAAAGAAACGGCAAGGAATTCATCTCAGACCTATATATATGACAATCGAAAGTCGTTGGATGCTTTAGATTTTAAGTACACACCTATTAATCATACGATTGAGGAAACGAGTGTTCAGTTTTTGGAAGCTGCTAAGAATGGGATGGTGCCTAAGAGTTTGCCTTTGGTTTGAGGTTGTTTGAAGCGGTTTCGCTTCAGATACTTTTCAAACAAACCACTAATCAACTTCACTATTTTGCCGACACTAAAATCAGAAACATAAACAACATATCTACGTCAGTCAAATATTAATTAACTCAATTCACATTCAACCCCAACGGGGTAAACAACAACAACAAGGGGCATCGCCCCTTGTGTTACGAATACTCGTCCAGCTCCAACGGAGCGCAAGAATTAAAATGCTGTCGCTCCGTTGGAGCTATTCTAGAATTATCAATAACATTGGGCGGTACCCAATGTTATTGATTTGACTCCGTTGGAGTCTGTTTACGCCAATCATATCAATATCAATTGTAAAAATCATTCAAGAATATTTATCCAAAAATAAATCTATTCACCCAATTCACTTTGCCATATCACATTATTTTCCTAATTTAATATCAATTAATCAAACTTATTTAGAATTTAATTTTTAAACCTCTAAAATTAACCAAATATGAGCTTTGACACCAAAAATATTAGAAACATCATATTGTTGGGGCATCCCGGCTGCGGTAAGACTACACTTGCAGAAACGATGCTTTTTGAAGGAAAAGGCACAAGTCGCCGCGGCAATATCTCAGACAAATCTACTACCTCGGATTACACCAATATTGAACAAGAGCGAGGTAATTCAATTTTCAGCACCTTACTGAATGTCAAATGGAAAGATTCAAAAATCAATATTATTGACACACCAGGCTACGATGATTTTGTTGGAGAAATTATTTCTTCCATCAAAGTTGCGGATACAAGTGTCATGTTACTCAATTCGAAAGATGGTGTAGAAGTAGGGACAGAATTGATTTGGGAATATGTGGATAAATTTAAAACACCTAATATTTTTGTTGTCAATCATTGCGATAATGAAAAATCAGATTACGATAGTACACTGGAACAAGCGGTTAATCGATTTGGTAGTAAAGTAATTCCAGTACAATACCCACTTAACCAAGGCATCGGTTTTAATACCATTGTAGATGCGTTGCGAATGACAGTTTATCATTTCCCTGATGGAGGTGGGAAGCCAGAAAAACAACCGATACCCGAATCAGAAATGGAGCGTGCAAAAGCGATGCATAATGTGTTAGTCGAAGCTGCTGCAGAAAATGATGAAGGTTTAATGGAAAAATATTTTGAAGCAGGTACCCTAACCGAAGAAGAATTAACCAAAGGATTAAAAATAGCTTTAGCCAATCAAGATATTTTACCAGTCTTTTGTTGTAGTGCCGAGCGTAATATGGGAAGTGGACGCATCATGGGATTCCTGAATGATATTGGACCTTCACCAGATGAACGTGCTGCGGTCGAACTAGAAGATGGTGGAACTTTAGCTTGCGATTCAAATGATAGTACGAGTATATTTATTTTCAAAACATTGACGGAACCACAAGTTGGAAAAGTAACTTATTTTAAAGTATATGCTGGTTCCTTGAAAGCTGGAGATGATTTGATCAATGCAACTAATCAAGGATCAGAACGATTCAACCAAATATTTGTAGCCAATGGAAAAACAAGATCTGCGGTTGATGAATTAAAAGCTGGAGATATTGGAGTTACCGTGAAATTAAAAAACACCAACTTCAATGAAACTTTGAATGCGAAAGGAGTCAGTCGAAAAATAAAACCAATTTCTTTTCCTAATCCTCGTATCCGAACTGCAGTAAGTCCACCGAGCAAAGCAGAAATGGAAAAGCTAATCAAAGCATTGAATCAAATTCAAGCGGAGGATCCAACTTTTAAAGTAGAACAAAATTCTACATTAAAACAAACAATTCTACATGGTCAAGGACAATTGCAATTGGACATTATCAAGTACCGTGTTGAGAAGGTGAATAATGTTTCAATGGAATTTATCAAACCTAAAATATCCTATAGAGAAACAATTACTAAGCATGCAAAAGATCACTATCGTCATAAAAAACAATCAGGTGGTTCTGGACAATTTGGTGAAGTACATATGACCATTGAACCATGGTATGAAGGTATGCCACCACCGGAAGGATTGAAACCTCGTAATGAGGAAGTGGAAGAATTACCTTGGGGTGGAAAATTAGTTTTTCTCTGGTGTATTATCGGAGGTTCGATTGATGCGAAGTTTTCCAACGCCATCAAGAAAGGAATCATGACAAAAATGGAAGAAGGTCCGTTGACGGGATCACATTGTCAGGATATCCGAGTTTGTGTTTACGATGGAAAAATGCATCCAGTCGATTCTAATGATATGGCATTTATGTTGGCTTCCACTCATGTATTCAAATCTGCGTTCAATCAAGCGGCACCACAATTATTGGAACCAATTTATGATGTGGAAATTTTATGTTCTGGAGAGGTGATGGGTGATGTGATGAGTGATTTACAAACTCGTCGCGCCATTATTCAAGGAATGGATACGGATGGGCATTATCAAAAAATCAAAGCCAAAGTACCACTTGCGGAGTTGTATCAATATTCTTCCACTTTGAGGTCTATCACACAAGGTCGTGCAAAATTCAGTCAGGATTTTGCAGAATACAGCGCTGTTCCACATGATTTGCAGCAGACTTTGATGAATGAATATCAAAATACCTTACAAGAAGCATAATAACAGATTTTATAAAAAAGAAAAAGGGCAAAATATTTTGCCCTTTTTCCTTTCTGTGCGTTCTTTGATTTCCATTGGAAAAAATATTAATTATACAAACCGCTTTTATTGGTGATGTCGTTCTTGCAACTTCATTGGTTGAAAAAATGCACGCTCATTTTCCTACAACAAAAATTGATTTCTTATTGAGGAAAGGAAATCAAGGTTTGTTAGATCATCACCCGATTATCAATGAAGTTTTAATTTGGGATAAGAAAAATCATAAGACCAAAAATCTATTTGGCTTACTGAAACAAATTCGTTCAAGCGAGTATGACTTAGTTGTGAATGCGCAACGATTTTTTAGCACTAGCTTTTTAACAGCATTTTCCAAAGCAAAAGAAACGGTTGGGTTTGATAAGAGTCCACTCTCCTTTCTTTTCTCGAAAAAAATAGTACATCAATTTGGCATTAAAGGTCTAGAGCTTCATGAAGTAGAACGTAATCAGAAATTGATTGAAGCATATACTGATTCTCAATTTGCAAAACCCAAATTGTATCCAACTCCAAATAATTACAACAAAGTAAAGACGAATCAAGAGTACGTATGCATAGCTCCGACTTCTGTTTGGTTTACTAAGCAATTGCCAAAAGCAAAATGGGTAGCATTAATTAATAAACTACAAGAGGTAGAAGTAATTTATTTGTTAGGTGGACCAGGTGACAAAAGTCCTTGTGAAGAAATTGCAAAAGCAAGTGCTCACTCAAAAGTCAAAAATATGGCAGGAAAACTTTCCTTTCTTGAATCTGCTGCATTGATGAAAAATGCTAAAATGAATTATGTCAATGACTCTGCCCCACTCCATTTTGCTTCTGCCATGAATGCACCAGTCACGGCGTTTTTCTGTTCTACAATTCCTGGTTTCGGATTCACACCACTATCAGATGTATCTGTTGTGTTAGAAATTAATAAAGAATTGGAATGTCGTCCTTGTGGAATGCATGGAAAAAAAGAATGCCCGCTCGAACATTTTAAGTGCGGAGATATAACAGTCTAATTACTGAGCAAACCTACCCAAATATTCTATTGCCATATTCAGAAAAGTATTCGTCATAATTCCCATTAAGAATCCGATTGGGAATGCGATTAAAGCTCTAGAAAAATCACTTACTTCTAACCTTTTGAACATATGGAAAAATGCAACACCAAATATTGTTGTCAACAAAGTCAATGCGACCCACATTATCAAGTTTTCCTTAAGAAACAAGAAACCAACCTCAGGTAAACTATAAGTCCCATACACAAACACACCACTCATCATCAGACAAAGCAGAAAGAATATTACCAATACCAAAAATCGGGTACGTAAGTAGTTCAGCATAAAGTGTTTAGTATTAAGTACTTTAATTCCCTTTAGATAATTTAGGATAAATTTTACAACTATAAGATAAGGAGTTTATTTGAATTAAAAATTAGTCTTACTTTTACGGCTTCATTTTTAAATAAAATTTAAGCTCATGTTAAAGATATTAGTAAATGATGGTATGCATATCACAGGTCAAAAGATGCTAGAAGATGCCAAATGCCAAGTGGCAACCGATAAAGTAGCCCAGGATGATCTTCCAAAAGAACTTCCGAATTATGATGTAATAATCGTAAGAAGTGCAACCAAAGTTAGAAAAGACCTAATTGATAGTTGTCCGAATTTAAAAATCATTGCTAGAGGTGGTGTTGGTTTGGACAATATTGATGTTGATTATGCAAAAAGCAAAGGTATCAAAGTGATGAATACGCCAGCAGCTTCCTCTTTGGCGGTAGCTGAATTAGCTTTTGGACATATGTTCTCACTTGCTAGGTCAATATACAAGGCGAATCGTGAAATGCCGACAAAAGGTGCGACTGATTTTAAATCACTAAAAAAGTCTTATGCAAAAGGAGTTCAATTACGAGGTAAGACATTGGGGATAATTGGTCTAGGAAGAATTGGTCAAGCAACAGCACGTATTGGGTTGGCCTTAGGAATGGAAGTATTAGGAGTAGATCCATTTCATAAGCAATTGGATATCAATGTTAATGATGGACATCAGGTTTCTTTAACCACTGTTGATATGGAAACGATGCTTAAGAAAAGTGATTTCATAACACTACATATACCAAATACTGGAAAACCAGTTTTGACCAAGCAACATTTCGATCTTATGAAAGATGGCACCTACTTAGTCAATGCTTCACGTGGTGGAACCGTCGATGAAGATGCGATGTTAGAAGCATTAAATTCTGGCAAACTAGCAGCAGCAGGAGTGGATGTTTTTGAGAATGAACCAACACCAAGAACTGATATTTTAAATCATCCTAATGTATCTCTTTCTCCACATATTGGAGCTTCTACGCAAGAAGCACAAGCCAATATTGGGGTTGAATTAGCAGATCAAATTCTAGCATTTATGAAGAATTAAGATAGCATTAACAGACATAACAAAGCGAATCAGTTGTCACAAACTGATTCGCTTTTTTTTTATGCAAAGGCTTATTATATATCCTTTTAACTAAATTGAATTGTTTTGATTGTCACAAAACCCAAATTCATACGTAGAACTGGTACCAACATTGAAATACATTGATTGTATAGAATTATAATATTCTTGAATTACTACCTTATGAAATCTATTAAAATCTCCCTCATTTTATTTGTTTTCTCAATGTTAGCGACACAAGTTGTTGTTGCTCAGGATAATGCGTTCTTAGCCGATAGTGATACCGGAATTAAGAAGACAGTTATCCGTAAAATGAAGCGAGACGCTGCTAGATTAGCACTGAGAATGAATGCAAAAAATGAGGACTTAAGATATCAGGATATAGAAATACCCAAAGGAAATATCGATATGATATTTGATATTTTGACGAATGTCTATAAAACAGATGAAACAGCACAATCTATTTCAAAGTGTAATGTACATACACATCCTAATCCTTCTATTGATCATTTTGTGGTCATATTTGATAAGAATGTCGAATGGGCAACTCCTTTGCAAGAAGGAATACATGAAACAGAAGATGAGACCATCAACGAATTGTTATATGATTATGATTTGAATATTGAAAAATATGTTCATTGGAATGATACACAAGATGCGATCACCATCAGATCAAAATCTCCTAAAAATATGGCAGCATTAGCCAATGAATTTTACAATGTTGCTGGTGTTGATGAAGTTGATCTTGGAATCCCAAAAGTTCCTGGAAATGATATTAATCTAAGGAAAACAGCAACAGGATGGGAAGTAGAATATGTATTGCGTTTCGGATCTTTTGGTGATGAAGAAGGACAAATTCATATTTGGAAATATGCTGTAAGTGATGACGGTATTGTTAAATTTTTAAGTGAAGGTGGACATCCGGTTCCAGAATGGATGAAGTGCGACATTTTTGGTAACAATATGGTTTCGAAGATATAGAAAAACTAGATGAAACGATTTTTTCTAGGACCGGTTGATTTATTTCAATCGGTCCATTTTTTTTGGTGATGGGATGTGGGGTGATGGGATGCATCCCAAAGTTCAAAAAATCCCTATTTTGCATCAAAAAACTAAAATGGTCAATTACATCTGCAAACCTTTCAACGAACTAACATTAGACCAACTTTACGCTATTATGGTTTTACGTCAAGAAGTATTTGTAGTAGAACAAGACTGTCCTTATATCGATGCTGACAACAAAGATCAAGACTCCTATCACTTAATGGGTTGGAATGAAGAGAACCAGCTGGTTGCCTATACTCGTTTAGTTCCAAAAGGAATCTCCTACGAGGATTACATTTCTATTGGACGGGTTATCACTTCAAAATTAGTCAGGAAACAAGGTGTTGGAATAGAATTGATGAAAAAGTCGATTGATAAAATCCGAGAATTATTTGGAACAAATGAACCTATTAAAATATCAGCACAAGTCTATTTACTTCGATTTTATAATTCATTAGGATTTAAGGAAAAGGGGGAAGAATATTTAGAAGATGGGATTCCGCATACAGCGATGTTATTAAACGGGGAACGGGGAACGGGGAGGAAGTGAGTTCGCGTGACTTCTCACATCCTCCCCGCATAACAACAAAAAAACGCCTTTTTCAAATAAATGAAAAAGGCGTTTTTTATTATTACAACATTATTCTTAAGAAACAGGTTCCTTGCTTAAAACTGTTGCCTGAGCAGCATCCAAAATTGCACGAACTCCAGCAGGTGTCGGCGCTTGAGCATATACACGCAATACAGGCTCCGTACCTGAAGGACGCATCATCACCCATTCGCTATCACTTAAATAGAATTTATAGCCGTCAATTGTTTCTTTCGATTGAACTGTGAATTTTCCAAATGATTTGATTGAATCACCTTTCACCATTTCGATTGCAGCCATTTTTTCTTCATTCGTGATATGTAAATCATCTCTGTCAAATGAGAATGGCCCAACCATTTCATAAACATCAGCGATTAGACCTTTTAATGACTTTCCAGTTTTTGCCATGAATTCTAATATCATCAAACCGATCCAGATACCATCTCTTTCTGGAATATGACCTTTTACAGCCAATCCACCTGACTCTTCACCTCCAACTAATACATCCTCGTTGATCATGATTTCTGCGATATACTTGAATCCGATTTTTGTTACTTCACAATCGCATTCAAACATTTCAGCCATCTTTTTCATCTTATCAGTAACAGAGAAAGTAACGACTACTTTTCCTTTTAAATTCTTGTGTTTGTATTGATACATCAAAAGTAATAACAAGATGTGGTGGGAATCAACAAAATTTCCATCCTCGTCATACATTCCAATTCTATCAGCATCTCCATCATTTGCTAAACCAGCATCAATGGTTGAATCGTTCTTTATTAAATTAGATAGTTCTGTTAAATTTCTGTGAATAGGTTCTGGTGCTTGACCTTTGAACGAAGGATCATCATCACAGTGCAAGAAAACAGAATCTGGTAATAATCTTTTCACAGCAGTTTGACCAGCTCCATACATCGCATCATAAGCTAATTTAACACCTGACTTACGGATCATTGGCATATCAAAATTTGCTTCCACATGATCAATATACATTTGTTCCAAATCCACTTTTTTCACCATTCCATCTGCTCTCAATTTTTCAACAGAAGAAAGATCTGCAATAACAGTATCTGGAATCATTGCTTCCACTTCTGCTACTTCTTTAGGAATTGTTGGTCCACCGAATTTCGATTTTAATTTAAAACCATTGTAGGAAGGTGGATTGTGAGAAGCTGTAATCACAACTCCTAAATCTGCTTTCAATTTAACAACACCCAATGATACCATTGGAGTAGAAACAAAACCTTCTGCTAGATGAACTTCGATTCCGTAAGCACCAAAAACTTGAGTTGCGGTATGCGCAAACATTTCTCCAGCAAATCTGCAATCATGTCCAATCACTACTTTTGAGTAACCTTTAGACTTCATCCATTTTGCGGTACCTTCAGTTACGCGTTTCACATTGTCAACAGTGTAATCTTTTGCTATTATAGCACGCCATCCATCGGTGCCAAATTTGATTTTTGTCATAATCTTGAGTTTGAATAATAAAAGTTAGAATTAATGAAAATCAGATAATTGAATGGAGGTGCTGAATTGGGATGTTTTAATCTTTTATCTGAGCACACAAAAATAAGCTTTTTCAATATATCTGGCAATTATTATATGTAATACGGTGAAAATGGGGAAACGGTGCATTTTTTTACAATAAAGCACTGTTCAAAGAGCGATCTTACGCAAGAAATCAAGAAAATTTACCTAAATTTCGCCAAATAAAACCAACACCATCACTGATACTTATCGACATAAAGGACTAAGAAGAAAATTAATTGAATCCTTGCGAAAAAAAGGAATCAACGACGAAGGTGTCTTATCTGCAATGGAAACCCTTCCGAGACACTTTTTTCTTGACAAAGCATTTGAAGAGCATGCCTATGAAGACAAAGCTTTTCCGATAGGTAACAAACAAACCATTTCTCAACCTTATACTGTTGCGTATCAAACGATCTTACTAAATGTCTCGCCTAGAGAAAAGATTTTGGAGATTGGAACAGGATCGGGGTACCAAGCTGCAATTTTATCAATGATGGGTGGAAGAGTTTTTAGCTTGGAACGACAAGAAGAATTGTATCACAAAACAAAAAAGCTATTGACCCGATTGGGCTTTATGAGAATCAGTACTTTTTTGAAAGATGGTTATTTAGGATTACCGGAATATGCTCCTTTTGATAAAATACTGGTGACTGCTGCAGCACCTGAAGTTCCTAAAACATTATTAGAACAACTTTCTGTAGGAGGATTGTTAGTAATTCCAGTTGGCGGAGACAAAGGCCAAAAGATGCTGTGTATTAAAAAAACTGCAGCAAATCAATTTGAAAAGAAAGTGCTTGACAATTTCAGATTTGTGCCATTTACCAAAGGCATCAACCGTACACATTCCTAAAGATTTCTAATTCACTTTTCTACCTTTCGCAACTCTCGACTTCCTAGTTATCTTTGTTTTGTTTTTCAAATCCACTTGCAGCATTGGAATGTCATCTACTACCGTAAAAACAAACGTCTTACCCGCATAATTTACTTTGCCTCGATTTCTTTCCCAATCATTTGCTTTTAAAGCATATCGGCCTCCAATTTTTTTGTTAGGTCCAAATACGAGAAACTTATTTTTCCCTGATTCAAAACTAATCGCCATATTTTTATCACTGGTTTTTTTCACAAAAACGCCAGGTGTTCCTTTTTTTATAATGATCTCTTCCACCTTTCTTCCGTTTCTCATTTTTATTTCACCATCTACGATTTCAGAATTACCACTTCGAATTTGCCTTCTCAAGATGATATTATCAGAAGTATAAAACTGTATATCCTTGAGTTCCTGTTCACTCCAACCACCATCCTCATAAAGTCGTTCGGAGAATGTACTGAGTGTAGGACTGCATCCACTCAAAAAAATACAGCAGATTGCTATAAATGGAATTGTTTTTGAATAAGTCATCATAATTGAAAGTTTGTACTCCTCAATTTAAAGAGTTTGCACACGTTTAATTACAGTTATGCATTAGATTAACTTTCAATTAACGCTATAACAGTGTCACAAAAACAGAAATTTAGACCCCCATTCATTTGAAGTCTGAACTATATTGTGAATGTAATCAGTAAGAACTCCCCTCTTTATATTTAAACCATTTAGAATAATCACTGGTATTGTCCCAAAACCATTGAAAAAAATAATTATGAGAAATTATTACAACTTTAAATCAATTTTATCTGCGACTTTATTCGTAGCACTATTTTGTTTCTCAGGAAACATTCAAGCGAAGTGTACTTACAACAAAGTAATTGAAGGGAAGGAATTCGGGATTGGAATCATGTTGAAATGGAGTACAGCTATCGAAGTAAATAATGCAATGTTTGTGATTGAAAGATCAACAGATGGCATCGATTACGAAAACATTGGAAACGTAAATGGTAAAGGTACTACCGAAGACGTTTCAGAATACAACTTCTTAGATGTCAATGCATCGAAAAGCAAATTGTATTACCGTTTGAAACAAATGGACATAGATGGTTCATTTAGTTATTCAGACATCATTGCACTTGATAAAAAAATCGCTAACAATTTCATGGTTGTTAGAATGTCTGCAGCTTCTGCTGATGATGTTTTTGAAACAACAATCAACGCATTTCAATCTAAAGAAATGAAAATGACAGTTACCGATTGGAAAGGCAATGTCTTGATGGATGAAATGCAAAAATTAGATAATGGATTAAACTCTGTTATGGTAGATCTTTCTGACATGAAACCAGCAATCTATAAGGTAACTTTTGAAGTTGGTGAAGAAGTTGAAACTTTGACTTTCAGAAAACAAGAAGACGAATTTGCTCGTAAACCGAACATGGCGTCTAAAAATAAAATGAAAGGAAGAAATTAATTCTTGAGAGAGAATTTTTATACAAATAAACTCAATTATATTTCCTTCTCGGTTTTTGCCGGGAAGGAATTTTTTTTTCTGGGTTGAACAGATATCCTTATATATTTAAAACACAGACAGAACACCTGTACTACCCTATCTCTTCGCAGCAAAAAATCGTTTTAATAAAGAACTACATTCATTAAACATAATTCCAAATTCTACTTTTGTTTTAGGATGCAATAATTCTTTACCATATCTCATAAAACCGGCTTTATCGTCACTTGCACCGTAAACAATTCTACCCAATTGTGCCCATGACAATGCACCTGCACACATGATACACGGCTCCAAAGTCACGTAAAGTGTACACTCATTTAGATATTTACTTCCTAAAAAATCGGATGCAGAAGTCAAAGCCATGATCTCAGCGTGAGCAGTTACATCCTTTAAATGTTCCGTTTTATTATGTGCTCTAGCGATGATTTGATTGCCACATACTACAATAGCGCCCACAGGCACTTCCCCTTCTTCAAAAGCAAATTGTGCTTCTCTCAAAGCTTGCTTCATAAAATAATCATCTGAATATACGTTCAACATTGTTTCCAAAAATTTGATGCAAATTAAAAAATAATAGGTATTGCATGGTTTTCATTATCACATTTTCTAACTTTGTCCATGGAATCAATACAATCTCTACAAAATAAAGTCTTAACCGACACCTCCTCAAAATTTCTTGGTGAAGCACTCACTTTTGACGATGTACTACTAGTACCCGCATATTCAGAAATTCTTCCACGACAAGTAGATATCTCTACACAACTAACGACTGACATTCGATTGAACATCCCGATTGTCTCCGCTGCGATGGATACCGTTACAGATAATAAATTGGCGATTGCAATCGCAAGAGTTGGTGGAATTGGAATTATTCATAAAAATATGTCGATTGCAGCCCAAGCAGAACAGGTAAGAAGTGTCAAACGATCTGAAAGTGGGATGATTATCGATCCAATTACCATCACTAAAGATTTGCTGGTTGGCGATGCATTGGGGATAATGAAAAAATATTCGATTGGCGGAATACCTGTTGTTGATGCGGCAGATAAATTAATCGGAATTTTGACCAATAGAGATTTACGTTTTGAAACAAATTTGAATAGAACAGTTGCAGAAGTCATGACCACTGAAAATCTAGTGACTGCTCCAGCTGGAACCAATCTCGAAAAAGCGAGAAAAATTTTACAAAATCATAAAATTGAAAAACTTCCGGTCGTTGATGACAACAATAAATTAATAGGATTAATCACTTTCAAAGACATCATGAAAGTGATTAACTATCCGAATTCTTGCAAAGATAGTTTAGGAAGATTAGTCGTTGGAGCAGCAGTTGGTGTTACTCAAGATATGATGCAAAGAATCGATGCGCTTGTCAAAGTTGATGTGGATGTCATTTGTATTGATACGGCGCATGGTCATTCTGCAGGTGTAATCCATGCTGTCAAATCTGTTAAAAAAGCTTATCCTAATTTGCAAGTCATCGGTGGCAATGTCGCAACAGGTGAAGGAGCAAAAGCGTTGGTGGATGCTGGTGCCAATGGAATCAAAGTTGGGGTTGGTCCAGGTAGTATATGCACGACCCGAGTGGTGGCAGGTGTTGGTGTTCCGCAACTTTCTGCTATCATCAATGCAGCAGCTGGAATCGAAGGTTCAGGTGTTCCGATTATCGGAGATGGTGGCGTTCGTTTTACCGGAGATATTCCAAAAGCATTGGTTGCTGGAGCGAGTACGATTATGGCCGGCTCTCTTTTTGCGGGAGTAGAGGAAGCACCTGGAGAAACCATTATTTTCGATGGTAGAAAATTTAAAATCTATCGTGGAATGGGATCACTTGGTGCCATGGAAAAAGGATCAAAAGATCGATACTTTCAAGATGTTGAAGATGATATTAAAAAATTAGTACCTGAAGGAATTGAAGGAAGAGTACCCTACAAAGGAACGTTGGAAGAAGTAATGGTCCAATATTTAGGTGGTCTACGAGCAGGAATGGGTTATTGCGGTGCTAAGAATATTAGAGAATTACACAATGCAAAATTTGTAAAAATTACTTCTGCTGGAATTACGGAAAGTCATCCTCATGATGTTGTGATTACTAAGGAGTCTCCGAATTATTCTAGAAGGTGATTGAAGAATGTAAAATTAAAAATGTAAAATGTAAAATAGATCGAAAATTCGCGGAGTGATACGCGTGGGCAACGTAAGCATGTGCCGATAGACATTTTTTTACATCTTACTTATTTTTTAGAATCAAAAAAACAACCTTCCCACGTCCTCTCCACGTCACGTCGTCATATTTTAAATTTTAATTTTACATTTTTAATTCCTCAACACTTGAAATTATCAAAAAAATTCTACCAATCCAATGACGTCGTTCAAATCAGCAAAGACCTACTAGGAAAAGTTTTAGTGACAAATTTCAACAATCAACTTACATCTGGCATCATCGTAGAAACAGAAGCCTATCGAGCACCTGATGACAAAGCCTGTCATGCCTACAAAAATCGTAAAACAGAACGTACCAAAACCATGTTTGAGGCAGGTGGAATTGCGTATATTTATTTGTGCTATGGCATCCATCACCTCTTCAATATCGTTACATCAACGGAAGGAAATGCACATGCCGTTTTAATCAGAGCAATAGAACCCATTGAAAATGTGGAACTTATGCTTAAACGTCGTAATTTTTCGACCTCAAAACCACAATTAACAGCCGGTCCAGGCGTTCTCACTAAGGCACTTGGGATTACAACTTCGAACAATGGCTTAGATATAATGAAAAAAAACAGTCCAATATGGGTAGAAGATCGAGGAGTCGAAGTACCTAAAAATACCATGATTGCAAGCCCAAGAGTTGGTGTTGGTTATGCAGAAGAATGCGCAACATGGCCTTGGAGATTTAGAATAAAAAACAATCGTTGGACTAGCAACGCAAAATGAGTTAACGATCCCCAAAAGGTTAAAATCCTTCGGCTCGATTAAACTAACAATAATAACATGAATCACATTTTAAAATACACCTTATTTTTTTTGATTAGCATCACTTCTTTTTTTACTGTGAATGGACAAGAGGAAGCGGACGAAGGTCTTTTGTTTGAAGATCATGTTTATTTGAATAATATCAGAGCAGTCACCTGGCATCGAAGTGACTCGGTTTTTGCCTACCCAATTATCACTTTAAACTCATACGCCTCTATGGTGTTAGGATTTGATGATTTGGATGCTGAAATTAAAACCTATACTTACACCGTGCAACATTGTGATAAAGATTGGAAACCAACCGATATCATGCAATTAGAATATATTGATGGGTTTGAAGAAGAGAGAATTACGGAAGCCAATTTTTCATTAGGAACGATAACACCTTATGCACATTATGAGTTGAACATTCCAAATGAAGAAACTAAGCTGAAAATTTCTGGAAATTATTTATTGAAGATCTACGATGATGAAGATGAGAAAAAATTAGCGCTCACCCGTCGATTTATGGTAGTAGAACCAAAAATGGGAATCAAACCAAAATTTGTTTTACCATTTGATGTTACAAAATCTCAGACGCATCATGAAATTGATTTTGAAGTAACCCACAAAAACATAAAAATTCAAAACCCACTAGCATCCGTCAGTGCAACTGTTTTACAAAATGGTAGATGGGACAATGCAATCAAAAATTTAGCACCAAGAATTAGAAAAACAGAACGACTGATTTACGATTTTTCAGATGCGATTATTTTTGAATCTGGAAATGAATTTAGACAATTGGACATGCGTACTTATCGATTGTTGACAGAAGACATGGCCAACTTAGAAGAATATGAAGATGGTTATTTTGTAGAATTAAAAAGAGATGTGAAAAGACGTTTCAAAAATTTTCATACAAGATTTGATGTCAATGGACAATTTGTAATAGAAAATATGGATGATAGTCAGTTTAGTTCGGATCGACTGGTAGATGGCTTTTACAACTATTCTCATTCAGATCACAATATGCGTGGTGATTATGCAATCGCTCGATTTAAATTGAAAGCGCCACAAAATTTTGAAAATGAAGATGTCTACATCATTGGAAAATTGACAGACTGGAAATTGAATGAAGAATTCAAGATGAAATATGATGCTGAAAAGTTCGAATATGTAGCAGACTGCTTACTAAAACAAGGATATTATAACTATCAATACACGGTTGTTCCTAAAGGAGAAAAGAAACATACGCATGTTGAGACAGAAGGGAATTTCTACGAAGCTGACAATGATTACACGATTTTGATTTATTACACTCCTTTTGGTTCGCAATATGATCATTTAGTGGCGGCACGTACCATCAATTCTTATGAGAGTCGTTAGAAATTTTGTATTTTAGAACCAGATTAAATTCTAACTAACTATGTCAATTTCTTCGTCTTTTCGTTTTTTATGTTGCTCTACTCTATTGATAATTTGTCATTTAAGTATTCAAGCACAAGAAGAAGACAACGGCTTGTTATTTAAAGACCATACTTATTTATCCAATATCAGGACCGTCACTTTACATCCAATTGACAATCCTTTCAACTACCCTATTCTAACATTAAATGCCCAAAGCAAATTAACAATTGACACTTTGGTTCTTGGCTTCGATGATCTTTCTGAAGATATTAGTTCTTATGTTTATACGGTTCAATTATGTAACAAAAATTGGGAACCTGCTCAATTACCAACAGGGCACTACATTGATGGATATGAAAACGAAAATATTGACACTTACGAACCTGCTTCTTCCACTATTACACCTTACATTCATTACCAACTAAAAATTCCAAATGAAAACTTTTCATTAAAAACATCTGGCAATTATTTATTGAAAGTGTATGAAGATGAAGAACAAAAAAGACTGGCATTTACTAAACGATTTTTAGTAGTACAACCGCTTTATAAAATAGAAGGCAAATTAGTACCAACCAATAATTACAACAAAAGAAATACGCATCATGAAATTGATTTTTTAATCAATCACGAAAATCAAACGATTAAAAATGCAACTTCAACTATTTCTGCCACCATTTTACAAAACTATAGATGGGATACAGCTATAGAAAACATAGCACCTAATTTATTAAAAGAAGAAAAAACGATTTTCGATTTCAATGATAAAATTGTTTTTGACGCTTTGAGAGAATATCGACAATTAGACAATCGCTCATTTGATAACCGTTCGATGGAAGTGCAAAAAGTTGAACGATTTGCAGATGGAATTTTAGTACAACAAAAGCCAGAAGAGAAACGCAAATTTACGGCCTACAACAATCGGGGAGTTGATATAAATGGAACATTCTTTATTCAAAATTTAGATGCTGCTGCTGATGAAGACAGTGAAGAATTTAAACTCCGCCAAGTTAATACACTTGACCAACCTTATAATTTTTTAGATCCAATTCATCTCACAAGAAGTGATTATTCCATCAATCAATTCAAATTAAATTATCCTCAAGAAATTGAAAATGCAGATGTTTATATTTTCGGTGGATTTACCAACTATGATTTGAATGATGAATTTAAGATGACTTACAACGCTGACAAGTCTCGTTATGAAGGTACTTGCTTATTAAAACAAGGTTATTACGAGTATTTTTATGCAGTAGTTGATCGCAAAGATGAAACAATAGATCTCCAACCGATGGAACCTAATTTATTCGAAACAGAAAACGAATACCTCATTTTAATTTACCACACACCTTTCGGTGCACAGAATGATTATTTGATTGGAACAAAACGAATAAGTTCCGGTTTGAATAAAAACTAATTCTTCAAAAGAAAACATCCTCTTTTTACTTATTTTCATCTGAAAATAGTCAACTTTGATATAATAAAATGAGTACTCGCCTACTCATTGATTAGTATTGTATTCAGATAAAAAAAGTAAAGATGATCCGGATTTTGTTCCTCACTATATTGTTTTCGTTTTCATTACTCATTTCAATAGATGCACAAGAAGAATGGTCGTTGGAACGAGCGATTATGCATGCGAGAAACAACAGCATACCAATCAAGCAAACAGAATTGGCCATCCGAAATGCGGAGTTAACAGAAATGAGCAACAAATATGCACGCTACCCTTCTGTTAGTGCCAATGGGAATTTAGGTGCCAACTTTGGTAGAGCCATTGATCCAGTAAGTAATGATTTTACAACTGAAACCATTATTTTCAATTCTTTTGGTGTAAATGCAAGCGTATTGTTGTATAATGGAGGTAGAATACAAAATAGCATCAAACAATCTAAGGTCGATTTAGATGCAACAAAAATGGATTATGCACAACAAAAAAATGACATAGCCATTCAAGTAGCTGGTTTATATTTAAATATTGTCTTTGCTGAAGAGCAACTTAACAATGCAAAAACGAAATACAAGCAAACACAAGAGCAACTAGCTATTACCGAAAAGTTAATCAAAGCAGGTTCAAGGCCGGCCAATGACCGATATGATATTCAAGCATCGATGGCTTTAGACGAGCAAACTATTATTAACCAGGAAAACAACGTCAATACCGGTTACTTCAACTTAAAACAATTGTTGCAACTCGAGCCAGATTTGGATATCAAATTAGTAATTCCAAGTATTCCTGTTCCAGAAGGTCCAGTTACGGATGCATTTTTATTGAAAGAAATTTATGATTTATCGTTGCAAACACAACCTCAAATTAAAGCGGCTGATTTAAAATTAGAAAGCGCACAACTAAATGAAGAGATCGCAAAGTCTGGAAAATTACCAGTAGTTAGTATCGGTGGAAGTTTGTTAGCCAATTATTCTAACAAAGTACTTGATTTTCAAAATCCGGATTTAACAGATGCCACTTTAGAATTAAGTGATCCTGTTGATGTCATTATTAATGGACAACCTTCAGAAATTCAAAATTTCAACTTAAGAGGAATTACTTTTCCAAAGGCAGCCTATTTTGGACAGTTGGGTGACAACTTTGGGCAAGGAATTAATTTAAATGTAAGAGTTCCTATTTATGACAATCATCGAAATAACATTGCAATGGAACGTGCAAGAATCAACGTTCTTAACACACAAATGACGAATCGTTTGTTGAAGCAAACTTTGAAAGCAGATGTACAACGTGCCATTGCAGATGCAAAAGCGGCAAGACTTAATTATGATGCTGCCGTGAAATCTACTGCTGCTCAAGAAATCGCTTTTGAAAATGCGGAGAAAAGATATAAATTAGGAGCCATTAATTCTTTTGAATATAGCACGATTCAAAATACTTTAGACCAAACGCGTGTCAATATGATTATCGCAAAATATGATTATTTGTACAAATTGACCATTGTAGATTACTATAAAGGAAAGGAAATTACATTGAACTAGGACAAATTGAAAACCAACATGGAAAACGAACAAAAAAAGAAAAAAGGAATTAATAAGTGGTTCATCATCGGAGGTGTCATTTTAATCGCTGGTTTGATTGCAGCTGCTGTTTATAAGTCCCGTTCAAAAGAGAAAGGACAAAAAGTAGTAGTTGAAAAAGTAGAGAAAAGAACGATTACTGAAAATGTAGCGGCTTCGGGAAAAGTATTTCCAGAAAAAGAAGTAAAAATCAGTTCTGATGTATCTGGAGAAATTGTCGAATTATATGTAGAAGAAGGTGACTCTGTTGTTGTAGGTCAATTGTTAGCAAAAATAGATCCTGAAGCATATGTCTCTGCAGTAGAGAGAGGAGTTGCGACCGTCAATCAATCCAAAGCACAAGTTGCCAATTCCAAAGCAGGTGTTGAAAGAAGTCGAGCAGGATTGGTACAAGCTCAAGCAGAATTGCAAAGAATTGAAGCACAGATTGCAAACACTAGAGCGATCCATGATCGGAATGTAACTTTACACAAAGAAGGAGTAATTTCTGATGCAGATTTTGATGCATCACTTTCAGGATTAAAAACTTTGGAAGCCAATAAAAACTCAGTAGCTGCCAATATCCAATCAGCTCAAGCTACCTTGAAATCTTCTGAAGAAAGTGTGAAAGCATCTGAGTTTACGGTACAAAGCCAACAAGCTTCATTGAAAGAATTGAAAACGAATTTAGGACGAACCAAAATCTTCTCTCCAAGTAATGGAATTGTTTCAGTACTAAATGTAGAGCAAGGTGAGCGTGTTGTTGGAACGATCCAAATGACAGGTACTGAATTGATGCGAATTGCAAATCTAAATGCAATGGAAGTACAAGTTGATGTAAGTGAAAATGATGTACTTCGTGTAAAATTAAATGATGAGGTTGAAATTGAAGTAGATGCTTATTTGGATAAAAAATTCAAAGGCAACGTTACTGAAATTGCCAACTCAGCAAGTAATAGTGCTGCTGCCGCTTTGACATCAGATCAAGTAACCAACTTCGTGGTAAAAGTAAGAGTTGACCCAAAGTCATATGCAGACCTAATTGGACCTAACAAAAAATACCCATTCCGACCAGGTATGTCAGCATCTGTAGAAATCCGTACAAAGACAGTCAATGATGTATTAACTATACCGATACAAGCAGTTACTACTCGTGAAGATGAAGCAGATAAAAGAAAAAAACGTAAAGGCAAAAAAGACGAAGAAGAGAAAGATGCCGATGCAGATGTCAAAGAAGTAGTCTTCGTTGCAACTGGAGATTCTGTCAAAATGATAGAAGTAAAAACAGGTATTCAAGATGATTCTTATATCGAAGTTTTATCTGGTTTGGAGGTGGATCAGGAAATCATCACTGGTCCCTATGCAGCAGTTTCTAAAAAATTAAAAGAAGGAAGTGAAATCAAGATAGTTGATGAAGATGAATTGTATGGCAGTAATAAGGGGAAAAAAGATTAGTAGATTTGAGTTCGCTTGGGCGTAGTCGATCTGACGTAGTCGATCTGACGTATTCGATCTGACGTAGTCGATCGTATTCGATCCATCCCTGTACCGACAAAGTCGGACGTCCCTTACCTTTTAAAAAAAGGAAGGGAGAGAACGCGAGCCAAGCGTGAAGCAATCGCGAGTTAACGTCAGACTGTGCGAAAATACTCGTTCGAGATGAGAGGTTAGAAACCTTCATCTCGTAACACACACGGTATTCGAGCAAAAGGTTTCTAACCTCTTTGCTTTGGGAATTTTCGCACAGTCTGACATACTCACCCGCTCCCCTTCCT
>CALDGQ010000003.1 GCA_937941765.1 uncultured Saprospiraceae bacterium | reverse complement strand
AACCACCTGGGTTAAAATCCATTTGGATGGGATTAAAAGAACTTAAATTAATCATGGAAGTTTTTGAAATTTTCACATAATAGTTTTTTATTATATGAATTTTTTATTCAATTCGTGATAATTGACAGGGTTAGAAACCTTCATCTCGTAACACACACGGTATTCGAGCAAAAGGTTTCTAACCTCTTTGCTTTGGGAATTTTCGCACAGTCTGACGTGCTCCTACGCGAGGCAAAGGATTTCAACTTCTTGCCACTAATCGAAATACAAATTTTCGTAACTTTAATCATGGATGATACAATACTCGATTTTTTTGAAGATGATCCAAACGTAAAAGTTGTTGTTATCAAAACTTTTTATTGGGAATCCAAAGCCTATCTGTATGCAGCTCGATTAAAAGAAGCTGGAATTCCTAGTTTTATTTCAAATTCAAATATAAATTCTGTTCTTCATATTGATGTTGGTGGCATCAAATTAAATGTACGTGCAATTGATGTTGATACCGCTGCTGAGATCGTAAAGAAAATGGATGAAGCACAAAAAGATGAAAATGAATCTTTTCATGATGCGGATAAGGATGATATTTTTTATGAAAAACAGGTGGCAGAGAATAAGATAGAAGCTAGTGATGGACGTGGGTTTAGTGCTAAAGTAATTCTAGTGATTTTAATTGTGTTGATTTTGCTTTATACCTTTTCATTTAAGTTTTGGGATTTGTTTCATCTTCCTTATTGATAAATAATTAACAAGTTTATAATTTATTTAGGATTATACCTGCTCGTAAACTTGTACATAAACAACCTTTATAATTTTTCCCAAAATCCAATTCTTGTAAATACCATTGCTGATTATCTAGTACAAAAGCGTCTTCGAATACCTCAATAGGCAACCGATTCAAATCCGATAATTTCAAACCCAATGCTTTTATAATGCTTTCCTTTCTAGTCCAAAAATCATAGAATTTAAGCAATGGCTGATTGGCTTGATGTATCATTTCCCATTCTCTTTTTGTAAACCAATCTTCAAATAAAGATAAGTCAACTTCATTCATATATTCTACATCAATTCCTAATTCAATAGTTTTTGAAATTCCGCAGACTACCAAATCCTCGGAATGAGATATATTAAAAAAACAATTTTCCAAATATGGTTTTCCATTCACATCAATTTTAATTTGCTCCCAACCATTTTCCAAATCTAAATCTTTCAGTCCGCTTTGCAGCAACAACCTACCCAACACAAATGCAAACGCATCTTGGTCGGACTGATAGCGTCTAGCTCGTTCGTGCATTGAAGATGGCACCTGCTTCAATGATTTTTCAAGCGAATTTTCACTTTTAAAACTATTCAAATTGACTTGGTAAATAGCTACCATTTCAACGATTCATTCATAAAATAAAATTTAACGGAACTCAATTGATGTAAAGTAAATATAGTTTTGTTACTTGTGGTACTTTTGGAACTAAAATATTACCACAAGGATTAAAACAACTTTTTTTCTATGATTACAAGGGAAATAATAATTGAAAAATCCATGTCGCTATTTATTCAAAATGGTGTCAAAACAGTTACAATAGACCGTATTGTAAAAGAACTGCATACTTCAAAGCGCACGATTTACAAGCACTTTGAAGATAAAACAGCGTTACTAAAAGCATGCTTATCCGTTTACCACACCAAGGTCAAAAAGGAAAACGAGGAGTTGATTTCGCAAGCAAGAAATGCGATTGAAGCAATGGGATACATACATCAAAAAATTGTCAGTCGTTCGCACCAAGTGAATCCAAATTTTTTCAACGACATCCTTCACTACTACCCTGGCCTACTAAATGAATCTTACCGAAACACTGGAAATTTTGCACACCAACAATTAATTGAGATTGCAAATTGGGGAATAAAAGATAAAATTTTTCCATCTGATTTGGATGTTCCTGTAGTTGGAAAAACCGTATTAGCAATGTTGAAAATATTGAAAGATACGCGCCAATTTCCATCAGAAGAATTCAGTAAAGAAAGATTAACCTTTGGAATATTAGTCCCCTATTTACGTGGTCTTTGTACTTCAAAAGGAATTAAAATATTAGAAACCGAATCTGAACTTTTCCGAGTGACGATTTAAAAAATGACTTAAAAACGAATTGCATCTTTTTGACGGGAAATCAGAAAGTTGCAATCGACTAAACAACTATAATGAATCTAAACAGTTCCTTAAGGAAAACACCTATCGCCGTTATTGGTCTTTCTGCAATTTTTGCGGATGCAAAAAATGTTGAAGAATATTGGACCAATATTATCCAAGCCAAAGACTCCATCAAAGAAGTTCCAGCCAATCGTTGGTTGATTGAGGATTATTATGATCCTGATATGAACGCTCCTGATAAAACCTATTGTAAAAGAGGTGGTTTTTTACCAGAAATAGATTTCAATCCCATGGAATTTGGATTACCACCAAACATTTTAGAAGTCACTGATGCAAGTCAATTGTTAGGTTTGGTAGCTGCTAGAGATGCATTGGAGGATGCTGGATATGGACGTAAGTCCACAAAATTCACAGCACCTTTGAAGGAAAAAACAGGTGTGTTGTTAGGAGTTGGTGGTGGTCAAAAGTTAATCACTCCTTTGATTGCCCGTCTTCAATATCCAATTTGGGAAAGAGCACTACGTGCAAGTGGAATTGCGGAAACGGACATTCCTCGTATCATTGATAAAATGAAAAAAGCCTACGTTGGCTGGAATGAAAATGCATTTCCAGGTTTACTGGGAAATGTAATTTCGGGAAGAATTACCAATCGGTTCGATCTTGGTGGAATTAATAGTGTCGTTGATGCGGCTTGTGCTGCTTCATTGAGTGCTGTAAAAATGGCGTTGAGTGAATTAATTGAAGGTCGAGCGGATATGATGTTGACTGGTGGTGTCGATACGGACAACTCCCCATTCATGTACATGTCGTTTAGTAAAACACCAGCATTTTCAAAATCTGGAAACATCAGTCCTTTTAGTGCAAAAGCGGATGGAATGTTGATTGGCGAAGGAATTGGAATGTTAGTTTTAAAAAGATTGTCAGATGCAGAAAAAGATGGAGATCGTATTTATTCTGTTATAACAGGTGTCGGTGCATCTAGTGATGGTCGGTTCAAATCGGTTTATGCACCACGTCCTTCAGGGCAAGCCTTGGCAATGAATCGTGCTTATGAAGATGCTGGTTATGCCCCATCAACGGTCGGGCTTTTAGAAGCGCATGGAACAGGAACAGGTGCTGGAGATCCTACCGAATTCACTTCAATGAATATGGTTTTTGGTGCGGACAAATCTACTGCAAAGCGTACTGCATTGGGCTCAGTAAAATCACAAATCGGTCACACCAAATCTGCAGCCGGTGCAGCAGGAATGATAAAAGCAGTGCTAGCATTGCACCACAAAGTATTACCTGCAACAATTAATGTAGAGCAACCTAATCCAAAATTTGATATTGACAATTCACCAATTTACATCAATACTGAAACACGACCTTGGTTTAAAGATCAACATCCACGTCGTGCTGGTGTGAGTGCATTTGGATTCGGAGGTATCAATGTACACGTTGCAATGCAAGAATATGTTGGAAAGCAACCTCAAAACTACAGATTGCATGAACCATACAAAACTGTTTTACTAGATGCTAATAATTCAAATGTGTTGTTAGGTAAGTGTCAATCTATTTTGACTGAACTAAGATCTTCAAGTGCTGAAAATGTTTTCAATCAACTAATTCAGCAAAATAATACAAGTCCATCAAGCACAGATGCTAGAATAGGTTTTGTCACAAAAGATATTGAAGAATGCATTGCTTTTTTAGAAATTTGCGTTCAAAATTTAAGTAGTGATAACAAAGCATGGTCACATCCAAAAGGCATTTACTATCGTCCGAATGGAATTGATCCTTCTCAAAAAATAGTAGCACTTTTTTCTGGTCAAGGCTCTCAATATGTTGGAATGGGAAAAGAAATTCTAAATGCATTTCCAGCTGTCAGAACAGCTTTTGATATTACTGACACTTTATTCAAAGCGAACAATGAACCAGCATTATCTAAAACTATTTTTCCTGTTCCTGTTTTTTCAGAAGAAAAAAGAAAGCAACAGCAACAAGCATTAACTGCTACTCAAAATGCGCAACCTGCGATTGGTTCTTTTAGTATGGGCTGTTATCAAATATTCAAGAAAGCAGGTTTCAAAGCGGATTTTACAGCTGGACATAGTTTTGGCGAATTGACTGCGTTGTGGGCAGCAGGTGCTTATGATGATGCTACTTTTTTGAAGTTAGCAAAAAAACGCGGTGATGCTATGGCTAGTCAAAATCCATCAGCAGATGCAGGTACTATGTTAGCAGTGAAAGGAGAATTATCAAAAATAGAAGAAGCAATTGCTAGTTTACAAAATATTCGAATTGCCAATATTAATTCAAAAAATCAAGTAGTATTAGGTGGAAGTACTTCTGCTATTGCTACTGCAGAAAATCATTTAAAGAATCAAGGATTTAAAGTCGTTCCACTTCCTGTTTCGGCTGCATTCCATACTGAATTTGTAAAACACGCACAAGTACCTTTTGCAAATTTTGTACAAACTCAAAACTTCAATACACCACAAATTCCTGTTTATTCCAACACTACTGGACAACCTTACCCTCAAGATGTCAATCAATTAAAAAGTGTTTTACAAAACCAAATCTTGAACCCTGTATACTTCAGCAATCAAATCGAAAACATTCATTCTGTTGGTGGTCGGGTCTTTGTAGAATTCGGTCCAAAAGGGATATTGACAAATTTGGTTAAAAATATTTTAAAGGGAAAAGATTTTCATGCAGTTGCCATCAATGCAAGTCATAAAAAAGATAGTGATTTGCAATTTCGTCAGGCAGTTGTAGAGTTACAAGTTTTAGGTCTTCCAATTGCTAACATTGATCCATACAAAAGATCACAACCTGAATTGCCAGCTATAACAAAATTAAATGTCAAACTCAGTGGTAATAATTATGTTGCTGCCAATACCAAAAAAGCATACGATGAGGTCATGAATGATGGCTTTAAAATCTCAGGAGTCAAAGTTCCAGTCATTGCAAATAATTCCACTCCAATTTTCACTAACATTCTAAATGAAGAAGAAGAAATGAATAAAGAAACATTACAGCTTTTGAAATCCACATTAGAATCTTTCAAAGCTAATCAAATCAAGTCGCTAGAAATTTTTGAGAAATTCATGAGCGCTCAGGATTCGCAATCCAATCAATTATTACAAATACTAACTAGTCAGATAGACAATACCAATGGTGGATCAACAACACTTGCTACAAAACAAAATGGCATAAATAAAGTACATCAAACCATTCCAACCACAACACCTGCTTTTGGAAATACAAACGGAAAAACCAATGGTTATTCAAATGGCCAAAACGGAACCAGTACTTCACCTACAACTCGTATAGCTCCTGCTGTTGCAACCTCTACAATTGTAGCACCCACACCAGTTATTAACAATGGAAAAATAGATACTTCGAATTTGGAAAAAATCCTGTTGGAAGTAGTCAGTGAAAAAACGGGATATCCTGCTGAAATGTTGGAACTAAGTATGGACATGGAAGCGGATCTTGGAATTGATTCTATCAAACGTGTCGAAATTTTTGGTGCATTAACAAAACAATATCCTGAAATGTCTGGTATCAATCCGAATGAATTAACCGAACTTAGAACGCTTGGTGAGATCGTCACTCATGTCGCACCTAAAAGTGGTACAATTTCAAACAATACAAATACTAATAGTCCACAAGTCGCTGCAGTTGCTCCAGTCGCTAAAGTTGTTGCAACTCCTAGCACTTCAGGAATAGATACTTCGAATTTGGAAAAAATCCTGTTGGAAGTAGTCAGTGAAAAAACTGGTTATCCTGCTGAAATGTTAGAACTAAGCATGGACATGGAAGCGGATCTTGGAATTGATTCTATCAAACGTGTCGAAATTTTCGGTGCATTGACAAAACAATATCCTGAAATGTCTGGCATCAATCCGAATGAATTAACCGAACTTAGAACGCTTGGCGAGATCGTCAATCATGTTGCTCCTAAAAGTGGTACAATTTCAAACAATACAACTACCAATACTCCACAAGTTGCCGTTGCAGCTCCGATCGCTAAAGCTGTTGCAACTTCTTCAAGTACTCCAGGAATGGACAATTCGAAACTAGAAAAAATCTTACTGGAAGTAGTTAGTGAAAAAACTGGTTATCCTGCTGAAATGTTGGAATTGACCATGGATATGGAAGCTGATCTTGGTATAGATTCTATCAAACGTGTCGAGATTTTCGGTGCATTGACAAAACAATATCCTGAAATGTCGAGTATCAATCCGAATGAATTAACGGAACTTAGAACACTTGGCGAAATCGTTGCCTATGTGGGAAAGTAGACCCGGGAGAACCACAACTGCAAAGTTCTTCCGCACCAACTTCGATTCCGAGTCAAGATGAGATTAAGACTGGTTTATTTCATGGAGTTGAGCGCAGTGAAATTGGATTAAAGTTTTTGCCACAACCTGATTTTTTAGAATTTAGTTTACCAAATGGTTATTGCACTTTGGTGACCAATGATGGATCTACATTGACCAATTCAGTAGTTCAAAAACTATCCGATGATGGAAATAAAGTAGTAGTTCTAAATTTGCCAAACATTGCTAATCCAACAATATCGAATGGAATCAATCTGTTAGAATATAGTGATGTCGCAATTGAAAAAGCAATTCAACAAATTGAAACAACATATGGAAAAGTAGGTAGCTTTATTCATTTGCATCCTCATTTTGAATTTCAGAAACCAAATTTCACGCAACATTTTGCAAAGGAAAAACCGATTCTAAAAACTGTTTTTTTACTAGCAAAACATCTGCAAAAATCTCTTAATGATTTAGGTAGTCAACAACGGGCGAACTTCTTGACCATTTCAAGAATGGATGGAAAATTAGGACAAGGAAAAAGAGGAAACACTTCTTTACTTGCAGGAGGATTAACAGGTTTGGTTAAATGTCTAAACCTAGAATGGTCCAATGTTTTTTGTAGAGCGGTAGACATTCAACCTGAGCTATCAAATACTGAAATTGCTAACCAAATCTTTGCAGAATTTCATGATCCAAATGTGCAAACTATTGAAGTTGGATATTCAAAAGAAGGTAGAAATACAACTTGCACTACACCTATCGAAGTAATTGAAAATCAGAATATACGAACAACGGTTTCTTCAGCATCCGTATTCTTAGTCAGTGGTGGTGGACGAGGTGTTACTGCAACTTGTGTCATCGAAATGGCCAAGTCATTTCAGTGCAAATTCATTTTACTTGGTCGTTCTGATTTTGATTTTGAAGTACCTGCATATGCAATCAACGAATCAGACGAAGGTGCTTTAAAACGTTTAATTATGACTGACCTAAAGGAGAAAGGTGAGAAACCTAGTCTTCCCTTGGTCAAGAAAATTTTCAAAAATATCGTTGCAAAGAAGGAAATATCAGCAACAATTAATTCAATCAAAAGCTACAACGGTGAAGTAATTTATATAAAAGGTGACGTAACCAATTATGCTAGTTTTCAAGAAGCACTAAAAACAGCAACTGCAACTTTCGGGGACATCACTGGTATCATACACGGTGCTGGAAGACTGGCTGACAAATACATCCAAGATAAAACGGAAACGGATTTTAACAATGTACTTTCGGTAAAGTTAGATGGGATGTTGAGTCTATTTCAATCTTGCAATGTTCATCAATTAAAGCACTTGATTTTATTTTCTTCAGTCGCTGGGTTTTATGGAAATGTAGGACAAACGGATTATGCGATTGCTAATGAAATTTTAAGTAAAGCTGCTCATTTATTCAAAACGAATCATCCAAACACACAAGTCTCTGCTATCAATTGGGGTGCATGGGATAGTGGTATGGTGAGTGGGGAATTGAAGGCGCAATTTGAAGCAGCAGGTGTTACTTTGGTCAATAGCGAAGGTGGGGCGGCAATGATGGTCAATGAATTAAATATAGGATATGCCAATCAACCACAAGTAATTATTGGCGGAACATTACCGGCTGCTGTAAGTGATTTAACAACAATACGCACTCATCGCATTCGTCGGAAATTGCAGGAACGTGAAAATCCATTTTTACAAGATCATATTATTCAGGGCAATGCAGTTTTACCGATTGTAAATGCTGTTGGATGGATGGTACATTCATGTGAAAGCTTATATCCTGATTTTAGATTTTTTCAAATTAAAGATACCAAATTATTCAAAGGAATTGTATTCGATGGTTCGGAAAAAGAGGAATATATATTGGAAGCTAAAGAGCTTGAAAAGAATGATGAAAAAATAGTTTTTGAAACAACGATTCTTAGTGAAGGTGGAAAATTGCCAACTTATCATTACAAAGCAATCATCACCTTAATTCATAAAAATACGGAGCTAATTGACCAAAAATTCAAACATCAATTGAGTGGAAATTATGCGGTTACAGATGGCTCAACTCTATATCAAGATGGGACGTTATTTCATGGCAAATATTTCAGAGGTATCCAACAAGTTTTGGATTGTAATGAGCGACAGTTAGTCTTATCTTGCAATGCACCAACAGTGTCTTTACATGTGCAAGGTCAATTTCAAATTGATTCGATTAACACTTTCTTCGCTGATATTCAGTATCAAGGAATGTTAGTTTGGGTAGCTAAACAAAAGCAAGGAGCTAAGAGCTTGCCAATTCACACCAAACAAGCAACCCTTTATCGTAAAATGCCTTTTGACAAAACCCTTTTCGTTCACATGGAGATTGTGGAAGCGACGGATTTTCAGATGATGGCGAATTGTACCGTATATGATGAAGCGGGTAATGTGTATGTAAAAACAGAAGGTGCAGCGGTTACGATTTCTAGAGATATGATGTGGTAATAAAAGAAAAATTAAGACAATCAATGCCAAGTAAGATAGCAATAATAGGAATGTCAGGTTTGTTTCCTGGATCATCAACCAATGAAAAATTTTGGGAGAATTTGATGCAAGAAAAAGACTTGATTGAAGTCGCCAACGAACATGATTTTGGGGTCGATTCTAATGTATTTTTTCAAGAAGGAAAAGGTATTGTTGACAAATGTTACTCAACAAGAGGTGGCTATATTCGAGACTTTAAATTTGATCCAAATGGCTATCAGTTACCAGCTGATTTTCTAGAAAAACAAGATAAACTCTACCAATGGTCACTGTATGTTGCCAAGCAAGCATTGAAAGATAGTGGTTATTTGGAAGATAAAAATTTATTGAAAAAATGTGGATTAATTCTTGGCAATTTATCATTTCCAACAACGTCTTCCCATAAATTATTAGCCTCTCTTTATTCCAACACTCTTGAAACAGGAATCCAAGAATTAATTCAATCTGATACTTTTAAAATTCAAGACCATAAATGGGAAACACCTAAAAATGAGGTAATCAATTATACGCCATCGCAAATGGTGGTGGAAGCACTTGGGCTGCAACCCAATCATTATGCATTGGATGCAGCTTGTGCCACTTCTTTATATGCGGTCAAATTAGCGTCCGATGAATTGCAAACTGGTCAATCCGATTTAATGTTGGCGGGTGCGGTTTGTGCATCTGACCAATTGTTTATTCACATGGGATTTTCGATTTTTCAAGCTTATGCTGAGAATGATAAAAAGTTTGTTCCATTAGATAAAAATTCTGCGGGACTTGTTTCATCGGAGGGTGCAGGAATGGTTGTCTTGAAAAGATTGGAAGATGCTGAAAGAGATGGAGATAATATTTTAGGTGTAATTGGTGGAATCGGATTGTCCAATGATGGAAAAGGAAAGTTTCTATTAAGTCCAAATCCTAAAGGTCAAAAACTGGCTTTCGAGCGTGCATATGAAGGGAATAAAATTCAACCAAAAGATACACACTACTTAGAATGTCATGCAACTGGAACACCATTGGGTGATATGACAGAGATTAATTCTATCGCGGATTTTTTCAAACTACACAATACCAAACCCATTTTAGGTTCTGTCAAATCAAACATGGGACACTTGTTGACTGCTGCTGGCATGCCTGGAATGATGAAGGTATTATTGTCGATGCAAAAAAATAAAATTCCTTCCAACATTAATCTTACAGAAGCTTTAACCTCTGATAATAACTGGATTGGTGGTTCCGAAATGATCGCAAAAGCAGTTGATTGGAATCAAAATGAAAAGCAAGCAGGAATTAATTCTTTTGGTTTTGGTGGAACGAATGCGCATATGGTTCTTCAATCTTATCCTTTAAATAATAGTGAACTAAATACCAACCGACCGGTTCCTTTGGAGCCAATGAACGTTGTAGGAATGGAGGTTCATTTTGGAAATTGTAAAAATCTAGCTGAATTTTATTCCACAATTTATAACGGGAAACAACACTTTACCGACTTACCTTCAGAGCGATGGAAAGGATTTGAAGACAATAAGTTATTACTAAAAAGTTACGGTTTTGAGAATGGAGAAGCACCAAAAGGAGCTTACATTGACGATTTCGAAATTGATTTGTTACGTTACAAAATTCAACCTACAGAAGCAGAAACACTAGAACCTCAACAAGCTTTAATTCTAAAAGTTGCAGACAAAGCAATCCAAGATGCAGATCTTCAAGAAGGAGAAAATGTGGCAGTCATCATTGCAATGGAACCAGAACTAGGAGTCCATCAATATCTAGCAAGATGGGATGTGTCTTGGCAACTAGAGGAAGCTGTTCAAAGTCATCAATTGCAACTGAATCATGAACAGCTCAATTCATTAGATCAACATTCGAAAAATGCAGTATATCATTTACAAGGCAAACAAGCACCAAGTCAACATACCAGTTTTGTAGGAAATATTATGGCGAGCAGAATCGCTGCTTTGTGGGATTTTTCCGGACCTGCATTTACAGTTTCTTGTGGAGACAACTCCGTTTTTAAAGCATTGCAAATTGCTCAGAATATGTTGTCGCTTGGAGAAGTGGATGCGGTTGTTGTTGGTGGAGTTGATTTTTCTGGTGGTATTGAAAATGTATTGTTGAGACAACAAAAAAATGCAATCAATCAAAATAGCAAACCAAGCTTATCATTGAACAATTCGGATGAAGGCTGGTTGATCGGTGAAGGAGCCGGGGCGATTGTTTTAAAACGTGCGGATTCCAACAATGATAATTCATATGCATGTATTGATAAGATAGCTAAGGAAGTTGACTTCCAATCGAGCCAAATTGGCTATCAAGAATTAGTTGCTTCAGGTATTGAACAAGAAGATCAAAAGGAACTCGAAAGATTACATCAACAAGCAAATGCTCTACAACAAAAAGTAGCACTTGGAAGTATCAAAACTAACATTGGTCACACTTATGCTGCTTCTGGAATTGCAAGTTTAATCAAAACGGTTTTGTGTCTTCAACACCAATTTATTCCAGGAATTCCAAATTGGAACGAACCAAAAAATAAAGAACACTTTACCGATTCACCTTACTACTTCCCTACCCAATCACGACCTTGGATTTTACAAAATGGCATCAACAAAAGAATTGCAAAAGTAAATGGATTAGATGGAATCAGCATTCAAGTTTCAGAATCGTCGAATGTAAATGCGAACGACATTACATTTCTACTTCAACAATTTCCAAAACTTCTTCCACTCAAAGGTAATAATGAAAAGGAATTACAAACCCAACTTTCTGCTTTAGAAATTGCACTTGACAACGATGAAAATTTAAATGACCTAGCTAAACAATTTTATCAAACATTTCAAGAAAAAACAAAAAGTCATTGCTTGGTTTTAGTTGCTAATTCTACAAAAGCAGTAAGACAGGAAATTAAATTTTTCAAAAGTGGGTTAACTATTGCATTTCAAAACCATCAAATTCTTAAAACACCAAAAGGTTCCTATTTTACTAGTCAACCATTTGGAAAAAATGCGGAGGTTACCTTTGTGTATCCAGGATCATCAACCGCTTATGAAGGCTTAGGAAAAGAATTATTTCAACTATTTCCACATTTAAATCAAAAACATGCAAACCTCCAACCGAGTTTGGATACTTATGTAAATTCAGATTATTTATTTCCAAAAACAACTTCTATAAATGATGCAACCCTAAACATCCATAACAATTCAATTGGAATGATGTCCGTGGGTGTATTCTATTCTGCTTGCTATACTAATGTTTTGCGAGAAGTATTCAATGTTCAACCTAAAAAGGCATTTGGATATAGCATGGGTGAGTGTAGCAGTATGTGGTATGCGTTGGATGTTTGGAGTCCTGATGAAACGAAGGAATTTAGAAACTCTCCTATTTTCAAAAATAGATTTGCTGGAGATTTAACTTTACTTGCTGAGTATTGGAATACCACCTCTGAAGTTGCCAAAACCTATTGGATAAGTTTGGTTTTATTGGCACCCAAAAATAAAGTGTCATCACTAGTAAAACAATATGATGAGGTTTACCTGACATTTGTCAATACAGAAAATGAAGTCATTATTTCAGGAAATAAAACAGCTTGCCTTAAAATCGCACAACAATTAAATTGCAAGTCAATAGAGATTCCTTTTCAGAATATCATTCATCATGATTTTTGTAAGAAAGAAGAAACAGGATTGTTGAAAATGCACAACTTTCCGATTCAAGCGCAACCGAATATTGATTTCTATTCAAGTATTTCTCAAGAAAAAATTCCGCTTAATAGTTTATCAATTGCAAAAAATTCAACACAAGTTTGTTTTGAAAAAGTGGATTTTCCAAAAACAGTTCAGACTGTTTATAATGCTGGTGCTAGAATTTTTATTGAAGTCGGTGCCAATGCAACTTGTACAAACTGGATTCAAACTATTTTGAAAGAGCAACCTCATTGTGCGATTTCAATCAATAAAAAAGGAAAGTCAGATGCTCAATCGATTGCAGAATTGCTGGCGACCTTATTATCCCATGGTTTGGAATTAGATTTATCAAGTTTGTATCCAAAAGAAAAAACAGCCAACCTAAAAAGATCATTTTTCAAAAAAATAATTCCTGGAGGAAAACGTATTTATGATTTGTTATTGAATCCTGAAATGAAAGCACTATTTGCAGACATTGCTGTTTCGACAAAATCTACTTCCCCCCAAAGACAACTCGTATTAGAAACTATTTCTAGTGAAGCACAAGCAGCTACCATTGCAGTCCTTCCTAATCAAAAAAATAAATCCATTTCAGTTATGGAAACCAATTTAGTGGAACAAAAAAACACAACAACCAACCAAGCTTCTGATGTTGCTGAAAATGGATTGAAAAAACAAAACTTTGCTTCGGGCGAACACTTGGCTAATAAACAAATCGTTTTCTCACAAGAAGATTTGGTAGAATTTGCGAATGGAAAAATTGCCAATGTTTTCGGTCCTGAATACAGCATCATCGACCACTATAAAAGAAGAGTCATGCTACCAATGGATCCTTATTTATTGGTAAGTCGGGTCACAGGTTTGAATGCAAAATTAGGTGAATATAAACCATCGACCATGCAAACGGAATTTGATATTCCTTACAATTCTTGGTTTACAACAGACGGTCAAATTCCTTGGGCAGTATCTGTAGAATCTGGTCAATGTGATTTGTTGCTAATCTCTTATTTAGGTATTGACTTCCAGAACAAAGGAGATTTAGTGTACCGTTTGTTAGATTGCACTTTGACATTTATGGATGATTTGCCTTATGAAGGACAGACTTTACGCTATGACATTTCGATCAATTCGTTTGTTGAAAATGCAGACAATTTGTTGTTTTTCTTTAGTTACAGATGTTATGTTGAAGATCGATTGGTCTTGAAAATGAATGGTGGTTGTGCAGGATTTTTTAATGATCAACAATTGGAAGAAGGAAAAGGTGTCGTGTATTCCGAAAAGGAACTTCAAGCAAAAGCAAATGCAGAACGTAAGTATTTTACCCCAATGTTGAAGACCGATAAAACAGCATTTTCAAAGGAAGATTTACGTCATTTAATCAATGGAAATATTGACAAATGTTTTGGAAATGAAAGTTATTTTCCAAACGGCAAAAATCCATCGCTTCGTTTACCACCAGAAAAAATGTTGATGTTGGATCGCATTACTTCTGTTGATTTAAAAGGTGGTGCATATGGACTCGGGATGATTATTGCGGAGAAAGATTTGGCGCCAGATGATTGGTATTTCCCTTGTCATTTCCGTGATGATGAAGTATTGGCTGGTTCACTGCAAGCAGAAGGTGGCGGCAATTTATTGCGTTTTTATATGTTGATGTTGGGATTACAACGTTTCACAAAAGATGCACGTTTTCAACCGATATTTGACCTACCTCAAAAAGTACGATGTCGGAAACAAGTAGTGCCAGGCAAAGACACTAAGTTGATTTACAAATTGGAGATTAAAGAAATTAGTTTGATTCCATATCCACATGTCATTGGTGATCTTGAAATTATTTCCGATGGTATCATCACAGTTCATTTTGAAAACTTAGGATTGCAATTGCGTGAAAAAGACAATCCTAAATACTTAGAAACCAATGCTGATGTTTATATTTCACCAAGATCGGAAGGCGCATTAATGAATGAAAAAGACATCACGACTTTTGCTTTAGATGATCTTTCAAAATGTTTTGGTCCTGAATACAAGTTATACGATGGACGTGCTGTTTCTCATCAACCCAATACCGATTTACAATTAATTTCTAGAGTATTGAGTGTGGATGGAGAGCGACATGATTTTTCAAAACCCTCCACTATTATTTCTGAATACGATGTACCTCATCAGGTTTGGTATTACGACCAAAATTCCAACATCACGATGCCGTACTCAATGATCATGGAAATCGCACTACAACCCTGTGGTTTATTGGGTGCTTACTTAGGTAGTACTTTTGAATTCCCAGACAAAAATTTGTTCTTAAGAAATTTGGATGGTGAAGGAACTAGTTTTGATTTACCAACAGGAACTGACTTTAGAGGCAAAGTGATTACCAACAAATCTGTCATCACCTCTTCAATAGGAATGGGTGGAACTATTTTACAACACTACACTTTCGAGTTATCAATAGACGGACATATATTCTACAAAGGAAAATCTTCATTCGGATTCTTTACGGCAGAAATGTTGTCTGCCCAAGTAGGGTTGGACAACGGCCAAATGATTCAACCTTGGTTTATTCAACAACAGCTTAAACCAACAGAATATTTACAAATCAAATTAGATTCTCTTTATGGGAAGATGAAATTATATAAAGCCCCAGAGAATAAAGCTCATTATAGATTGGCGAGTGATCAACTAAATTTATTAGACAAACTAATCATTGCAAAAAATCGCGGAGAATTCGGTAAAGGCTACATTCATGCGACCAGACAAATTCACACCTACGATTGGTTTTTCACTTGCCATTTTTACGAAGATCCAGTGATGCCAGGTTCATTAGGAGTCGAAGCAATTTTGCAAGCGATGCAAGTATTTGCGTTGCAGCAAGATTTAGGAAAAGATTTCAACAATCCTGCTTTTGTACAATTAGAAAATCACAAAACGGTTTGGAAATATCGTGGACAAATACTTTTGCATGTGAAAGAAATGCAGTTGGAGGTTCACATCAAAGAAGTCGAGATGCGTGGAAATCAACTAGCAATTGTTGCGGATGCATCCTTATGGAATGATGAAGTAAGAATTTATCAAGTAACTGATTTATCATTAGGAATTCAAGAAGCGTAATTTACTTCGCATTAAAAAAAGCAAAAAACAAGTAAATGGAATTTATAGGAACACCACAAGAAATATTTTGGAAAGGCTCACCACGAGACATCGTTTTTGAACCAGCAGCTATTCAAGAAAAAATAGCCAACACTCAATCACCTTGTTATGTAATGAAAGATTTCAACGGTAGAATTGGTGTCAGCAATACTGGCGAATTGGTTTCCAAAGGTCGTGGTTTACAAGTATTAGCAATTGCCAATCCAATGACTGCATCCCAACTAGGAAATCCAACATTCAGAAAAGATTACAATTTAAAATACGCTTATAAAACGGGTGCAATGGCGAATGGAATTGCTTCAGAAGAATTAGTGATAGCCATCGGGAAAGCAGGATTCTTAGGATCTTTTGGAGCGGCAGGTTTGGTACCTACTCGAGTCTTAGAAGCGATTGAAAAAATTCAACATCATTTAAAAACAGAAAGTTATGCTTTCAATTTGATACATAGCCCCAATGAAGAAGCATTGGAAGCAGGAGCTGTGCAGCTATTTTTAGAGAACGGTGTACATGTTGTTGAGGCTTCAGCTTTCTTAAGTTTGACCGAACATATTGTGCATTATCGTGTGGCGGGATTGAGTCAAAATGCGGATGGAACTATCAACATTAAAAATCGTGTAATTGCGAAAATTTCTCGCAAAGAAGTGGCTACTCATTTTATGCAAGCGGCTCCAGATGAATATTTAGAACGCTTATTGAAACAAGGAAAAATTACAGCTCAACAAGCCCAATTAGCGAAGTTGGTTCCAATGGCAGATGACATAACAGTAGAAGCAGATTCTGGTGGACATACGGATAATCGGGTTTTGGTGGCGTTACTTCCTAGTATTATCTTGCTTCGGGATCAATTGCAAAAGAAACATCAATTTCAACAAAAAATTAGAATTGGTGCAGCTGGTGGAATATCAACTCCTGCTTCTGCGTTGGCTGCATTTATGATGGGTGCGGCGTATGTAGTTACGGGTTCTATCAATCAAGCTTGTGTTGAGGCTGGCACTTCAGAGCATGTACGTAAATTGTTAGCAACGGTTGAATCTACTGATGTTATGATGGCACCTGCTTCTGATATGTTTGAAATGGGTGTCGAATTACAAGTACTCAAAAGAGGAACGTTATTTGGACCAAGAGCAAAAAAATTATACGAATATTATAAAAAGTATAAATCGATTGATGAAATTCCAACTGAAGAAAGGTTGAAATTGGAAAAGCAAGTTTTCAAAAAACCACTTGAGGAAATATGGCAAGGTTGTATTGAGTTTTTCCAACAACGAGATCCACATCAAATCGAAAGAGCGAAAAACAATCCACATCGTAAGATGGCATTGATTTTCCGTTGGTACTTAGGTTTGTCTTCAAATTGGGCAAATGCTGGCACTACTGATCGTGCTACTGATTATCAAATTTGGTGTGGTCCATCCATGGGAGCTTTTAATGATTGGGTAAAAGATACGTACTTAGAAGTTTATCAAAATAGAAAAGCGGCTGATTTGGCCAATCACATTATGGAAGGTGCTGCATATTTGTATCGTATTCAAACATTGCAATTGCAAGGGGTTCGATTGGCGGATTCGGTTTGTGGGTATGTGCCTAGTGAGGTGGCTAAGATGGTTGGTGTTTAATATCTAATTTGAACCGCAGAATATTGAATGTCGAATGTCGAAGTAGAGTACGCGCCCTCATTAAGTGCTTACGTGCTCAACTTCGAAATTCAACATTCTTTGATCGATATTCGATATTCTTTAATCCTACAAAGTCCCTCTCAATTCCTGATCTCTCTCAATCGCTTCAAATAAAGCCTTAAAATTTCCTTTACCAAAAGACTTCGCTCCTCTTCTCTGAATGATTTCGTAAAATACCGTTGGACGATCTTGAACTGGTTTGGTAAAAATTTGAAGTAAGTATCCTTCTTCATCACGATCGATTAGAATATTCAATCTTTTTAGTTCGGCCAAACTTTCTTGAATTGATCCTACTCTATCCATTACCGTATCATAGTACGTATCTGGTACTTGCAAAAACTCAACACCATTATTACGTAACTGATCTACAGTTTCAATAATATTATTAGTAGCAATTGCGATGTGTTGAACTCCAGCACTTTTGTAATAATCTAGATATTCTTCAATCTGAGATTTTTTCAAACCTTGAGCTGGTTCGTTGATTGGAAATTTGACATAACCATTTCCATTTGATACAACTTTACTCATCAAAGCAGTATACTTAGTAGAAATATCTTTGTCATCAAAAGTGATCAACAATTTAAAACCCATTACATCCTGGTAGAATTGAACCCACTTATTCATTCCTCCTAACTCTACATTTCCGACACAGTGATCTACATACTGAAGCCCTACGGACTTATAAGGAACCGTTGTTGTTTTAGGAACAAATCCTGGCATAAAGATACCTTTGTAATTTTTTCTTTCTACAAAAGTGTGGATGGTATCACCATAGGTATGGATGGATGCTGTTACTACTTCACCGTCCTTATCTGATATTTTCTGAATACCGATTGCTTCCTTTGCACCTCTTTCCAATGCAGTTTTAAAAGAGTAGCTAGCGTCATCTACCCACAAAGCTAACACTTTAACTCCGTCACCATGTAACGCAACATGCTTGGCAACCTCACTTTCCGGATTCAAAGAACTTGTGATTAAGAATCGAACTTTTCCTTGTTGTAAGACATAAGTTATCGTATCTGCTGAACCCGTTTCAGGTCCACGGTAAGCAACACATTCAAAACCAAAAGCGGTTTGATAGTAGTACGATGCTTGTTTGGCATTCGCTACATAAAATTCTACGTAGTCCGTTCCCAAAAGTGGGAATAGGTCTTTTGTAACTTCCGTCGTATTTTTTGTTAAAGTATCCATTTTATTTATTAAGAATTTTATAATTTTTGATAATCGTTTGTCCAGAACCCATAAGAACGGTTCTATTTTAATTTGAATATTTATTTGTGATCACCTAACCAGCTTAGGTAGTAATCTTTATCTTCTATTGCTGCGGCATATTCTGTCATCAAAAGCGGTCTAAAAGTATCAACCATAACAGCCAACTCACCGGTTTCTTTTTTACCGATACTTTTTTCTACAGTTCCAGGATGAGGTCCGTGTGGGATCCCACCTGGGTGTAATGTTATCATTCCTCTTTCTACATGTGAGCGGCTCATGAAATCTCCATCGACATAATACAACACTTCATCACTATCGATATTAGAATGATTGTAAGGTGCTGGAATGGACAAAGGATGGTAATCATACATTCTCGGGCAGAAAGAACAGATTACAAAGCCTGCAGCGGCAAAAGTTTGATGCACTGGAGGTGGTTGATGTAAACGCCCTGTTATAGGTTCAAAATTATGAATAGAAAATGCATAAGGATAAACATACCCATCCCATCCAACTACATCGAAAGGGTGACTCTTATAATGGTAAGGATAAATATTGTCTTGCTTTTTGATGAATAATTTGAAGTCTCCAATTTCATCGTGTGTTTCAAGCGTCTCAGGTTTTCTAATATCTCTTTCACAGAAAGGAGCATGTTCCATTAGTTGTCCGAATTTATTTCTATATCTATTTGGAGTTACAATTGGACTTGCAGATTCAACAATCAACAAACGGTTGTCTTCAGTATCGAAAGTAATTTGATAAATTGTACCACGAGGAACTACCAGATAATCACCATATTCAAATGGCAAGTTGCCGTACATTGTTTTCAAAGTACCTGTTCCCTCATGAATAAAAATCACTTCATCAGCATCCGCATTTTTGAAATAATAGTCGATCATACTTTTTCTAGGGCTTGCCAATAAAATTTTGCAATCGTTGTTAACTAGAACTGGCTTTCGACTTTTCAAATAATCATCTGTTGCAGGTACATTGAACCCTTTTAGACTTCTATGTTTTAACTGTTTGTCATGAATTGTTTTTGGTGCTACAGAATATGGATCTCCTACTTGTACGATTTGTGTAGGCGGATGACAATGATATAACAATGAGTAGTTGTCACTGAAACCTTCGGTTGAAAAAAGTTGTTCACTGTAAAGCGTCCCATCTTCTTTCCTGAATTGTGTATGTCGTTTTGCAGGTACTTTTCCTAAAGTGTAGTAATGCATGACTTATATTTTTGGAATAGTGTGTTAATCTAAATTTGTAAAAATGCGATTCAATACTTTTGTGAGTTTGCTCACTTCATTGTCCGACAATCCAGCCCACGCTTTTGATCTGAATTCACGCAGTACTGGTGTTACTTCTATTATTTTTTTGTGGCCAGCCTTTGTTAATTCAATACTGAATTTTCTGCGATCTGATTCGTCTGCCACTCGTTCAATCAAATCTTTCTTAACCAACAAGTCTAAAATTCGAGTTACAGTTGGCGCATCCTTAAATGCTCGTTGTGCTAATTCTAATTGACTAATACCATTTTCTTTATTTAGTTCTTGAAGTAAAAGCCATTGGTCAACAGTGATATCCGTTCCAGCATCTTTCAAAAGACGTTGGAAATTTTGCTTCATTCTACGTTGAGTCCGTTCGATTACAGCACCTGAAATGTCCAATTTACTTTGTAATACTTCTGTATGATTCATATTTAGTTGTTGTACTAACTATTCGTAAGTTAAGTAATTTTTATTAAAATTGTTGAAACTGTGATAATTTTTTCACCATATAAGGCATTTAAGTTGACATTCATTTTCTGATAGACCTATAAGGTGTTTAAGAAAACGTGTAATCCGTTCAACTCAAATAATTCCCAAGAAAGTATGTTTATGAAAATTTGCCCCAGAAATAAATCACTCGAATACCCGAGAGCGACTTTGTGATCTTCTATGTTACTATGTGATCTTAATGGTAAAACAAAATTAAGCGAAGCGAGAAATCACTCCCTCCGATGAGCCATCCGCTGGATCGCATCTATAATGTTATCTAAAGAAACTGGATAGTCAATATACTGTGCATTCGACTCATCTTTACCCCAGATAGGAACGGTGATCACTTTCTTCCGTTGACCATAAGCAACTGACAATCGAAGTGGAATTGGTGTAGGTTTTTCTTGTTTTCTTTTTTGACAAATTGCCGAAGTACAATCATAAATCCGATCCATCTCAAAATATTTTTGAGCGATGATGAATTCTGCAAACTGTTCTAGTTCTTCTCGTGGAATATCTTTTTTAGTGACGATTAGACCATTCGCGACACTTTTAAATTCTTTGATTAATCTACCAGAACTTTTGATTTGAATATAATCTCTGAGGACAGGATCGATACCGCCATAGTAACCACCACCAATTAATTCTATATTGATGTAGATTGGTTTTTCCTCTGGTTCTCGATCTCTTTTACGTTTCCGTTTTTTCTTATTTTTTCTTTTACGAAGACTAAACCATTTGCCTGGATCTTCAGCATCAACGTTGACATCGGGTAGTTGATTGGCAGGTCTAATAAAAGGAGCTTCATCGCTAGTCACTCTGACAAAATGATATTGAAAAGAACCTTTTGCATTGGCTTGTTTAAATTCTAAAACCAAAGTGGATTTATTGATTTCAACAACTTTCCATTTTTTGATATGACGAAATGAGTAAAACAATTCATCTTCATTCATACTCCAATTTCCTTTGGTCATTTCACCGTTTAGATATTGTTCGTAGGTATAGTCGAATTTGAAATTGAGATAGTAATCATACTCTTCATCAGCCTTGTGAAGTATAGTGTTAGATTGCAGATGTAATGCGTAAGTGTATCGCCACTTGGTTTCGATAATTTTTCGTTCATCAATCGCATAAAGTGGAATCACAGTAGAGTCTACTTGCGCAACTAATTTGTTACAGCAGAAACAAAGTAAGACGAATAAAACGATATGAATGAACTTCAATCTCATATAGTCTGTTTGGCAAATTGAGAATAAAATTTTAACATATTAAAATTCTCACTAATCTAAAAATAAGAAACGTATTTCTATTCTTACCTATACGAGGGAAAAAGTTGCTTTGTTCTAGAATTTAAAGCCTAATGTTACCATTATTCGAGAATTATTGGTCAGATTATATACTTGTTGCCCATCTTCTGGATTAATCAATCTATATGGGACATAATTGCTCTCAGTAAAGGATTTTTTAAATGCTAAATCTGCATAAAAATATTCTTGTCTGATTCCTATACCAGCTGTAATAGCTTGTACTTTTTCTATATCTGATTGATCAAGATAGCTTCCAGCGTTGCTATATCCAGCCCTGATTCTATAATTCTTAATCGCATATTCACCACCAATTCTTAAATTAATAGCACTTGTCAATTGGTCATCAATATCCGTGTTTAGTTCTTGCTCAAATTCTCTTAGGTCATCTGTATCGGTGTCTCCAGTAAAATTAAAATTTGCAAAATCATAATCCATATATTCTACATCAGCAGAAATGAAACCACTTCGTCCAATAATTGCTGCTCCACTAACAATAGCCTTCCATGGTGTTGCCAAACCATAATCGAAAGAGCCGTCAGGAGAATCTTCTTCAATGGCACCATTCAAATCAGGTGTTGTAAAATCATATCTCATACTAGATGAGTAAGTATCATTTAAAGACATTCCAGTTGGAGAATGTACAGCCAAACCTAAACGAAACATCTGCGATATTCTGTAAACTAAACCTAACTTTAGATTAATTCCAACGCCAGAAGTTTTTAGTGTTTCTTCATAACGCATTTCATTGAAAAAATCGATTTCATTTTCAGTGTCTTCCTCATCATAAATTTTGGTTTCTTCAAAGGAAATAAAAGGAACACCGATTGTTACCCCAACCATTAATTTGTGATTGTAATTGGCACCTAATGCCAAAACCATTTCATTCATCGCTCCTTTTTGGGTGATCGATTGCTTTTTAAATATGGATTGGTTTCCACCGCCTTGTAAGTAGTCTGTTGTCCAAGTTGAATTATCATCTGGATCGGTTCTGTAAAGTGCGCCGGTCTGAAAAGCAAGATAACTTTCAAACTCACTTAGTTGATCAGGACCTAATGAAGAAGCTTGCTCCAAAAATCGATCGGTAAAACTACCAGATGTTTCACCTTCATAGTAGACTTCTCGATTAAAATTGGCAACTCGATTATAACCGATTGCAACTGCATTACTGATCCATTTACCACTTGCTCTTCCTTCATTTTGAAACACAACCCCAACATTGTTGAAGTTGAAATTGTTCTTATTTTCTTTTTGCTTAGAAGCACCAGCTAAAGTTGCTTCTGTATTTGTGATTTTGAAAGTTGGCGTCATTACCAGTTCAGATGAGCGATACATCCCTAATCCAGCTGGATTGATGCTGATACCCGCAAAGTCTGCTCCTAGCGCACCAAAGGCACCACCTACACCAACTGTACGCGCTGTACCTCCAACACTGAGATTAGAATATCGGATGGCATCTTCTACCGTTTGAGCAAATGAGGTAGAGCTGAAAATAATGATAGCTGAAAATAACAGAAATATATTTTTCATGGATAGGTTTTTTTTAAGAGCTAATAATTGATTCCATTTGGATAGCAAAAATAAATTATTGGTAACACTTAATGAAAAGTGTTTTCAAAATACGCCGACTTAATTAAATGAAATGTTGTAACAAAGAACCATAAAAAAATGGGTGAGTGAAATCATCCACACACCCATTTTCAAATATCTTAAAAGATTCTTAGAAACGGTTTCTTACACCTGATGATTTCTTAGAACCGCTTGATCTTTTTGAAGAAGACTTAGGCGCCTTGTATGAACTTCTACTACTTCTAGTCGAAGAAGATGAAGAACGCTTCGTACGTGTTGGCTTTGTATAAGTTCTCTTGTTACTAGAACTAGGTCTGTCATAAGATCTAGTTGTTGTTGTTCTCTTTCTTGAACTGCGATCTACTCTGTTAGTAGAAGTAGATTTTTTAGTTCTATCGTAATCGTAGTTTCTTGTATTAGATCTTTTCGTAGTTGTAGAAGTAGGAGAAGTTCTAGTCTTACGAACAGTTCTTACTGAAGAAGACTTTGTAGAAGTACCATTGGTTGGTCTATTTTCTCTTACCGTTCTAATTGGTGTTCCATTTGTATTTACACTACCATTTGTTCTTGGACCATTGTAAGTTCCATTCCCAGGATTTGATGATGTATTTACGTTGTTAACATTATTAGCATTATAGTTCCAAGGAAGACAATCATTGTAACTGTTTCCATAACCATATCCGCTACCTGCACCACTGAATCCATATCCGTAGCTATTAGAATAAGGGTTGTAACCATATCCATTTCCGTAGCTATTTCCATAGCCGTAGTTGGTTCCCCATCCGTATCCATTGTTAGCAGCATATGGGTTGTATCCATATTGACCAGCTCCAAAGAATTGGTTGTTGAAATAGTTGTAACGATTGTAGCGGTTTCTGTTAAACTGAGCTCTTCTGAAACGTCTATAGTCATTGTAGTTACCAAAAGTTATATAGATGTTTGATCCACCATAAGGCGAATAAGTTCCATAAGGACTATAGTTTGAAGTGCTTACATAACAAGGATCATAAAATCCTGAGTTTCCGTAAGGACGAGAAAAACGACGAATTCTAGATGAATAGTAATAATCGTAATCATCATCGTATTCATTGAAGTTGTCATAATCTTCAGATGCATAGCTTTCAGAATCATAATCTTCCGAAGCATAAGTATTTTCATCTACTTCATCGAAATCATAATCTTCATCATTTGAAATGGTCGTTGTAGTTGTTGCGTCTGCATCAGGATTGTAGTACAAATCATCGTTCTGCGCATTTGCAGAAGTTGAAAGACCAAAAATCGCTAGGATGAATAACAACGAGCTGAATTTGATATTTTTCATAATTGAAATAAGTTTAATGTAATTACTTGGACTCCGTTAATTAGTTCAAGGTCTAATTTATTACTTTTGTGCCTAATTTTCTGTTAATGATCTATTAAATGTGACGGATTGTCAAGTTAAAAGTTTTAACATAAACATTTGACTATCAATATTTAGACGTAAAATCAGTCGTTCTGTCACAAACATTTAACGTGCTGATTTATAGCAGATTGTATTAAATATCCTCATATAATATTCTTTTTTGTTCTAAAAAAGCGACCTAAAATTAATAACGGCCAATGGCAAAAGAAATTACAAGTAGAAGCGAAGATTACTCACAATGGTATCTTGATATTGTAAAAAAAGCAAATCTTGCAGAGAATTCCGCAGTCCGAGGATGTATGGTAATTAAACCTTATGGATTTGGAATTTGGGAAAAAATGCAATCCCAACTGGATACTATGTTTAAAGAAACTGGCCACGTAAATGCCTATTTCCCGTTATTCATACCAAAAAGCTTTTTAAGTAAAGAAGCTGAACATGTTGAGGGCTTTGCCAAGGAATGTGCAGTAGTAACACATCACCGATTGATGAACGATCCAAATGGTAAAGGAGTTGTTGTTGATCCTACTGCAAAATTGGAAGAAGAACTAATCGTTCGTCCAACTTCTGAAACAATCATTTGGAACACTTATAAAGACTGGATCAAATCCTATCGTGATTTACCATTATTAATCAATCAATGGGCAAACGTTGTTAGATGGGAACTTAGAACTAGACCTTTTATTAGAACTGCAGAATTTTTATGGCAAGAGGGACACACTGCACACGCTACACAATATGAAGCAATTGAAGAAACAAAAATGATTTTGGATCTCTATGCAAAATTTGCAGAAGAGTATATGGCAATGCCCGTTATTAAAGGTGTCAAAACTGCGAATGAAAGATTTGCAGGTGCTGTAGATACTTACACTATCGAAGCATTGATGCAAGATGGGAAAGCATTGCAGGCAGGTACTTCCCATTTCTTGGGACAAAATTTTGCTAAAGCATTTGATGTCAAATATCAAAATGAAAATCAAAAAGAAGAATATGTCTGGGCTACCTCATGGGGTGTTTCAACACGTTTGATGGGTGGCTTGATTATGACACACTCTGATGATGATGGTTTAATTGTACCTCCAAAGTTGGCACCACTTCAAGTTGTGATTGTTCCGATTCCAAAACCGGATGCTGTGATTGATGAAGCTGCAGAAAAAATCATGAAAGCTTTAAAAGCAAAAGGGATTTCTGTCAAGTATGATATGGACAGCAAAAAACGTCCTGGTTTCAAATTTGGAGAATACGAAATGCGTGGTGTTCCTGTTAGATTAGGAATAGGCAAAAGAGATTTGGAGAAAAGTCAAGTAGAAGTTGCAAGACGTGATTTGAAAACCAAAGAATCTGTTTCAATAAACGGAATTGAAAATTACATCGAAAACTTGTTGGACGAAATTCAAAAAAATCTGTTCAACAAAGCACTTGCATTTAGGGATGAACGAATCACCTCGGTTGACTCAATGGATGATTTCAAAGGTGCTTTAGAAAAGAAAGGTGGTTTTGTTTCTGCACATTGGGATGGAACTACAGAAACGGAAGTTAAGATTAAAGAATTGACCAAAGCGACCATTCGTTGTATTCCAGTTGATAATAAGTTGGAAGACGGTGTTTGTGTATTGACAGGAAAGCCATCTAAACAAAGAGTTTTGTTTGCCAAATCATATTAGTCAAATTATATAAAATATAAAACAATAGCTGTCAATTTAAAGTTGGTGGCTATTTTTATTTTGATATCTTATCGAAATACCATATATTAGTCTACCAAATATCTCCAACCTCTAAACTTGCAGTATGAAAACGCATTTACGTGAAATATTAATTTTTTACAATGCTGATTCTCAAAGAGATCGCAAAACAGTTGTTCATGCAAAATCGCTTGTCAATCATGTCAAAGCGTTTACATTTTATAATGGATTGAAAACAAGAAGGAGTTGGCAAGAGGTTTTAAATGCATTGGATGTGCATCCAAAAGAGTTATTAAATAAGGCACACCCATTTTATCAAGAACATATTAGAGGCCGAGAATTTGGTCTATCAAGCTGGCTAAAGGTAATTGCCCACAATCCCGATATTATTAAAGCACCCATTGCCATTCGTGGTAAGCGGGCCATCCTTTGTCTAACTCCAACAGACATCTACCAATTAACTGATCAATCTGCCTCCACTTAATTTTTATTTATTGCTGCCAAAAAATAAGTCCCAATATGAGTCCTTTGTATTGGTGCTTATTTTTTGGGTTTGAGAAGCCTTTAAGGATTCTTAAACTTAATCTCAAAACTTCAAGTACCCAACTTGTCATGTGAATTCAATAAGATAATGAAAAACGTTTCTCAATCCTTGAAGGCTTAAGAAACGTCCGAGTTTGAGAAGCCTTTGAGGATTCTTAAACTTTATCTCCAACTTCAAGCACCCATCTTGTCATTGTAAATTCAAAAAGATAATGAAAAACGCTTCTCAATCCTTAAAGGCTTAAGAAACGCCCGAGTTTGAGAAGCCTTTAAGGATTCTTAAACTTTATTGTCGCAGCGTTTAATAACTTATTGCTGCACTTTGCCAACGCACAATATTTCTTTATCTTTGCAGCATTAATAATCTGAATAATACCATACTATGAATTTTTCAATAGAAGCTCCCATTTACAAGATTTTTGACGTTCAAGTTGTCAGCGAGAAATTTCAAAAAAGAGAATTTGTTTTAGAAGTGCAAGATGGAAGTTACGCTCAATATGTTAAGTTTCAATTAGTTCAAGATAAGTGTGATCTAATTGATTCCTATGCGGTTGGTGATCAAGTAAAAGTTCACTTCAACCTCAGAGGACGTGAGTGGCAAGATAAATTTTTCACCAACTTAGATGCTTGGAAATTAGAGAAAATTGGTGCAGCTAGCGCACCTGCTGCTAAGACACCTCCAGCAGCAGATTCAATGGATTTTCCTAAAGCTGAAAATGCACCAGCTATTGAGGCAGATGATGATCTTCCATTCTAGGTGAAGCTTTTCTTTGTTAAAAGAAATTTAAAAAGCGTTCTTTTCATTCGTGAAAAGAACGCTTTTCTTTTTTTGTTCGTATCTTAATTAGTGATGTATGATAAGATCGTTATTACGCGGGAGTGATTAATGATTTATGATTATTTTCTTGCCAGCTGAAGCTGACTCGAATGTATGATATGACGACCTAAATTTGTGCAAAAGTAAGACTGTGCGAAAACGAAATTGAACCGCAGAATATCGAACAAGGAACCGCAGAATGTCGAAGTTGAGTACGCAAGTCCACACGTATTAACGAATTCATGTTTCTACTTCGACATTGGACATTCTGCGGTTGGATATTCTGCGGTTCAGTTTCCAAAAGCACTTTTCGCAAAGTCTGAAGTATTACTCGAGCATTCATGCCCTACTCGTCATATCATACATCATAGAATCCTAAATCATACAGCTAAAAAAGTAAGTTCTATGCAAAGTTCAAAGAAAAAATATTTTGTATTTCTTTTTCTAATCGTCAGCTTTAATCTACAAGCGCAAATGATCACCGGTATCAGCACCAAGTGGTCGGATGAATTTTCTGAATGGACGGTCTGGACAGACGATGAAGATGTTGAAGGTGAGGTGACTCGTCGTTGGCAAATGCGCGATGACTGGTCTGAATGGGACTATCGGATTGGTGAAGAAACGGGTAGTATTCGACAAAAAAGAAAAGGCGATCCGACACATTGGGAAATCAGAGGTTATGATGATATCCGCACTTGGAAAATCACTAACAATTCAAAATATATAACATTAATCACCCGATATGGAGATAGTTTGGACGAATGGATTCTACAAGATGAAAATAATGGCATCTTTCATATGTATACAGAATATGAACAGGATCCTCGTGATTGGGTTGTTGTAGATAAATTGGAGGAGGATATTTCGTTTACGATGAAGGTGGCTTTGATGTTTATTGCTAGTTATCATGGGTCGCCTAAGCGGTGATACGTGCAGGACTTGTTTTAACACATAGATCATTCAGCGACAAGTCGCAAATACACAAGCACACTTTGCCACAAAGCGCACAAAGAAACAGAGACCACAAAGCTCTTGTTTTGTGAAATTTCCTCACGCAGAAGTCGCAGAAATTCGCAGAAAAAAGAGAACGTGAATATTGCGAGTAGATAAAACGCAGAAAGGACGACCTACAGAGTCGCAACGCAACGATATAGTTGCGAGAGAATGGTGAAACCGTTCTCATTTTTCGTCACACAGGTCCAACCGCTCCTCTCAACACAAACATCACTACTCATACATCTCCATAATCTGCAAAGAATGACTCTTCGTCTTTACTTTCTCAATCACATTTTCAATCTTTCCTTTTTCGTCGATGATAAAAGTAGTACGAAGTAGACCTTCATATTTTTTACCCATAAATTGTTTAGGTCCCCAAACACCGAATGCTTTAATTACTTCTTTTTCTTCATCTGCTAATAATGGAAATGGGAAGTTGAACTTCTCAATAAACTTTGCATGCTTTTTAGCTGAATCAGGACTGACACCTAACAATTCAAATCCTAAATCTTGTAACTCTGAAAAATGATCGCGTAGGTTGCATGCTTCTAACGTACAACCCGGCGTATTGTCTTTTGGATAGAAAAAGAGGATTAGTTTTTTCCCTTTGTAATCGGAAAGTTTAATGGTATTTCCGTTTTCGTCTAGACCTTTAAATTTAGGTGCTTTTTCACCTGCTTGTAAAATTGGCATTTTGATTTGTTTTTGTTTAGATAATGGAAGTTCGCAGTATATGGCATCTGCAGCGGAGACGCTTCAAGCAACAACTTCATGTAACAACTTCTAGCAACACAACTTATGTTAATAGACTTTTCGTGCGCTATATTAACAAGACTACTTCAAAAATGTTTTCTCCAACACGGAAGTATTTCCCAAATTATCTGAAACAGTGATTACCAATTGATGTTCCCCTTTTCCAATTGTGCCATCGAAGTTGTGAATCAACAAATCTTTCTTAGAATCGTATTCCATCAATATCCAGTTGCCGTCTACAGTTGCATAATATTTTAGATTAGGGACATTCCGTGCGACTTCAAAATTATCTGAAATCTTAAACGTCATTTTAGAAACACCACGTAGGTCTTTTTTGAATGCTTTGGGTTCGATTTTGGGGGGAATTTTATCTAGCATGATTGAGTAATCTCCGAATTCTCTTGCTTTAGTTTTTAGTTGATTACCATCCCATTTTCCACCACAGTTACTGATCTCACCATCTTTGTCACAATTGGCGATAAATGCTTTATCCCGAAATTCATCAGGAACGGTATGACCTTTGATTCCGATATCAAAATATTTGTGAACTGGTGATTTGTAATTGTGAATATGATGCACTTGAGAATAAATATTGTAAGATGCTTCCGAAGAAGTATGATAATTCATGTATAGATTTTCGTACAATGCTCCTTTAGGAAAATAGAGGTATAGATTGTTGTTATCAATTATATTTTCTTCTCCAATTTTCAAAATATAATTGAAACTGGATGCTTTAGGTTCTTTTACTTTTCCACGTTTTGCCCAGAAGGTTAATGTTGAAGTATTACCATGCGTATCTTTGACATCCATGACAATTTTAGTTGGTTTATCTTTATACAATTTTACAACCCCTCGTTCTTCCTTGACATTTTTGTAGATGGATAATTTATTTCCAGGTAACGCGTAACATCTGTTATAATAACTTTTTTTAGTTTTCAATTCGCCATAATCCATATGCGCATTGATGTATCTCGTTTCATCAAATGAAAAAGTTTCCATCTCAAAATCGTAAAATGGAACATCATCTTTTGCCATTGCGATGGAGTACACTCCATTCCAATTGGAGGCACCTGGCATGTGGTCATAGGCTTTCAATGCAAATCCACAACGCCATGCTCCTACAGTTATCGTATCGCCTTTGATTCTATATTTTCCAGATTTTGACTTGACCAAACTATATGCTTTGGAACCCATCTCTTCTCTTTTGTCATTGAGGTGATAGACTTTTAAGTTGTGTAATTTGGGTGCAATATTGTCTTTGACAGCGATTCCAAAAAGTAGTGGATTAATTGGTTTTTCAGATTTAGTATCTCTGATTTCAAAATGCAAATGAGGACCAAAAGAACGACCGGACAATCCCATTTTGCCAATCACCTCACTTTTGGTTATTTTGAATTCACCTGGTTGAGGAAAGAGCTCGATTTCAAATACTTGTTTTTCGTATTGTTGTTGTTTGACAAATTCGTCAATATCTTTTCTAAAATTATGTAGGTGCGCAAAAACAGAAGTGTATCCGTTCGGATGATCGATGTACAATACTTTTCCGTATCCTCCAGAACTTACTTTAATTCTAGACACATAACCATCCGCGATTGCATAAAGTGGTTGCCCGATTTTTCCATCTCTCGATTTGATATCTATACCTGCGTGTAAATGATTGGATCGCAATTCTCCAAAAGTTCCTGACAACTTAATCGCATGATCGACTGGAGATCGAAAATAATCCTTAGGATAATCTTTTGTAGTTGTTGAGGAATTTGAAAAAAAGAAAAAGAAAAGACTAAAAAATAAAATGCGCATGATCAGGATTAGGTTTGTGTAATAAATAGTTCGTTCCAGTTACCTTCTAACGATTTTTCTAAAGAATTCTTTTGCATATAGTTTAAAAAATCTGTTCGAGGAATCGCTCTTCCTCCTAAACTTTCTAAATGGGTTGTTTGTTGTTGGCAATCAATCAACCAAAAACCATGTTCCTTTAATTTTTTGACAATAGAAATGAAACCAAATTTGGAAGCGTTGCTGACATGAGTAAACATGCTTTCTCCAAAAAAACATTTTCCTAATGAAACACCATATAAACCACCGACTAATTTTCCATCTTGCAATACTTCTACCGAATGTGCTTTTCCTTTTTCATGTAAGCCAACATAAGCATTGACCATATCTTCAGTTATCCAAGTACCACCAGCTTGTCCTTTTCTTTTTTGAATTTGACAATTCCGCATTACGGTTTCAAATTGTTGATCATAGGTTACTTCAAATTTATTCTTGTTGAAATAACTCCGCATACTTTTTGAAATCTTCAATTCGTCAGGAAATAATACGAATCGTGGATCCGGTGACCACCAGATAATTGGATCTTCCGGATTGAACCAAGGAAATAAACCAATACTATATGCTTTCAGTAATCGCTCACAAGACAAATCTCCTCCAACTGCTAAAACCCCATCTGGATTGGCGTGTTCCGGATTGGGGAATGAAATCTCGTCTTCTGATAACCAAAATACTGGCACGTGTTTTTATTGTTTTTGGGGATCCATCCTCTAATCCCGAAGTTTCGGGATAGGCCCTTCCTTTTAAAAAAGGAAGGGGAGCACCTGGACTCGCGCACTCACGTCGTATCCCTTCCTTTTTAAAAAGGTAAGGGACGTCCGAAGGTACAGGGATGGATCCAACGTCATAACGATAAATTTAACTGAAGCTGTGCTTCAAAAAAAAGAATTGCAATGACAACATCTCGTCATTGCAATTCCAAAAATAAAAAATTTTTAATTTTTTTTAAGCATCCATTTCTTCGATGACAGCAGATAAACCGCGATCGACTAAACCATCTTTTAGAGGTTTAAGAATATTTTTTGGAGCTGTTTTCACAGTAGCTTTCCCTTTGTAATGTACGATAAGCGAAAGTTGTTCTGCTTGTTCAAAACTATGATTAATAATATCTATGAAACATTGGATTACCCAATCAAAAGTATTTACGTCATCATTATATACTATCAATTGAGAAAAAGAGCCTGTGTCTGATATTTCGTCTTCTATTGCTACATCCGTTTCTTCAAGTCCTTGGGTGCCGTGGTTTTCTAACATAATCGTTAAATTTTGTGTAGTTAAAAAATAGGTTTAGTTCAGCGATGATAAAGTTTCTTTTACTTTTTCAAAGTTCGGCAAATCACCTGCAGATTCTAACACTTCAGCGTATTGTATCGTTCCATCTTTGTCAATAACAAATGCAGAACGTTTCGAAACACCTTTCATGTCTAGAACAAAATTTTCATACAATGTACCATACGCACGAGAAACATTTTTGTTGAAGTCAGAAAGCATTGTAAAGTTGTAGTTGTTGATGTCTTTAAACTTTTCAAGTGTAAATAACGAGTCAACAGAAACAGCTAATATTTTTGCATTGAGCCCTTCATAATCGGCAAGGTTGTCTCTCATGGTACATAATTCATCGGTACAAACACCAGTGAATGCCAGTGGAAAAAAAAGAAGAACAACATTTTGTCCTCTAAAATCTTCAAGAGATACTTCAGATTTATCTGTTGCTCTCAAAGAGAAATTAGGAGCTTTATCTCCGGTGGTAATCATCATAGTCTGTTTCAGTTTAATGTATGTGGAATGAAAATAGCTTCTTTCCCTGAAGCTTCACAAATATAGGTTATTTAAGAAACAATATTTATTTTTTTAAGCTTAATTTAACGTCTAAATGAAGGCAGAGAAAAGAGCATACTTAGAACTCCATATTGCAGTATTATTGTTCGGTTTTACCGCTATTTTGGGTGATTTGATCGTTTTGAAGGCAGTTCCATTGGTTTGGTGGCGTGTGTTTATCACTTCTATCAGCCTATTTATTTTGATCGGATTTGGCAAAACCTTGAAAAATATACCTCGAAAAACAATTTTCCAGTTTATGGGAATTGGGGTTTTAGTGGGCTTACATTGGATTACTTTTTTTGGTTCTATCAAATATTCCAATGCTTCTATTTGCTTAGTATGTCTTGCTACTACTTCCTTTTTTACCGCATTTCTAGAACCGTTACTTACTTCGTCAAAATTCAAATGGTATGAATTGGTCATTGGCGCTATGATTATTCCTGGGATGATTTTGGTGGTCAACAATATTGAAATAGGGATGATGACTGGAGTCTGGTTGGGAATTGTATCAGCATTGTTAGCAAGTTTGTTTGCCATCTTTAATAAATCGTTGGTTAATGAAGCAGATTCGTTAAGTATTACTTTTATAGAATTGAGTAGTGCGTGTTTATTTATCTCTTTACTTTTTCCAGCCTACTACCAATATTTTCCTGACGATAATTTTTGGCCAGTTGGCACCGATTGGATTTACTTAATCGTTCTTGCACTATTATGTACAACACTTGCTTATGTATTGGCATTGCGTGCCCTGAAATATATCTCCGCTTTCGCTGCAAATTTAACGGTCAATTTAGAACCTGTTTATGGGATATTTTTAGCGATTTGGATTTTAAATGAAAATAAAGAATTGAATCAAGGTTTCTACTTAGGGGTTTTTATAATTTTGCTGGCTGTATTCAGTTATCCTTTTGTAAGAAATTGGTTAGCTCCTAAAAATCAAAAAACTAAATAGACTAATGGAAAAAGGGTTAATGTGGAATAAAGAATTGATCAAATATTGTCAAGCACATTCTAGTTCTGTTGACAAGGTATTATTGGAATTAGAACGAGATACGCATATAAAGGAGTTGGTTCCACAAATGATTAGTGGAAATTTTCAAGGTAAATTGATGCAGTTGATAAGTTCGATGATACAACCAAAATATGTTTTGGAAATTGGGACCTTTACTGGATATTCTGCGATTTGTTGGACAGCAGGATTGCAAGCAGGTGGTCAAATTCACACTATTGAAATCAATGAAGAATTGGAATCGATGATTCATACTTATTTTGAAAAAGCCGATGTTCACAATAAAATCACGTTACATATAGGAAATGCTTTGGAAATTATTCCAACCTTAAAAGAAACATTTGATCTCGTTTTTATCGATGCCAAGAAGACTGATTATGATGCCTACTATAATATGGTGATTGATAAAGTTCGTCCTGGAGGATTTATTTTGACAGACAATGTTGTATGGGATGGTAAAGTTTTAAATAACAATAAAGACCCGAAAACACAAGCCATCGACGACTTCAACAAAATGATCAACGAAGATCCACGAGTAGAAAATTTAATGCTTCCATTCAATGATGGAATCACGATTGCTAAAAAAGTGAATGGATAATAAAACAGCATATAGACAATTTTGTAATGAGCATCTACACCTTCCTATTTTTGTAATGGATTGGTATTTGGATGCGGTATGTCAAGAAGGGCATTGGGAGGTTGTATTGTTAGAAGAAAATGGAAAAACCATTGCAGCGTATCCGTACTTCCTAAAAAAGAAAGGTCCATTCAAATACATCACTATGCCGCATTTGTGCAAATATATGGGACCGCTATATGCTAAAGAAATTCAAGACGCATCCACAAAAAGTCAGATCAATAGAAAATTAATCCAACTACTTCCTAAAGTGGATCACTTCAATCAGAATTTTCATTACGAGGTTCTAAATGTTGATTCTTTTATTTCGGAAAATTATGAGAAAAAGGATTGTTATTCTTATCGGTTGGAAGACTTAAGTGATTTGGGAAAAGTGTTTAAAAACTTCAGTAGTGATTATCGAAACAATAAAATCAAAAAAGCGAAATCTTTAGTTACCATTCACGACGGTTTGTCAATTGAAGAATTTTATCGTGTCAACAAAATGAGTTTTGATCGACAAGAAATTCCAGTTCCTTATTCACTACCCTTTCTTAAAAATTTGGACAACGCATTAGCAGCCAAAAATCAACGAAAAATTTTCTACGCTAAAGATGCAGATAACAATATACATTCAGTTGTTTATTTAATTTGGGATCATACTTCTGCTTATTATCACATTGCTGGTGACGATCCTAAACTTCGAAAAAGTGGAAGTGGTATTTTATTGGTTTGGGAAGTGATTCAATACACCAAGAATGAATTGGGTTTGAATATTTTCGATTTTGAAGGTAGTATGATTCCTCCTATTGAGCGAGTTCGGAAACAGTTTGGGGCGGAGAAAAAAGCTTATTTTAATTTGGTGCAGCATCGGAGTAAAGCTTTTGAATTAATCACTAGGTTTCGGTCTTGAAATTGGAGCGCTTTTTTGATGTATGATGTATGATTATTTTCTCACTATTCGCTAAATCGAAATTCGAATGTATGATATGACGACCTTAGTTTGTGCCTACGTATTGCTCGCGTTTTCATGCCTAGTCGTCATATCATACATCATACATTCGAATCGGCTTTAGCCGCATAAGAAAACGATCATTAATCGCTTTTTAGCTCCGCTAAAAGAAGCTAACATACCCAAAATGAATCTTAGCAGCCCGAAAATCAACCGGATTTCCCAACTGTTTCCCGAGCGCATAGCTAATTCCAAAAACACCAACTTTTGTATCAAAAGTCAAACCTGCTCCAAATCCTAAGGGCGTATCATAAACCGTTTTTTCACTGGTAACATCTTCGATATAGGCATAGTCTGTAAATAGATAAGTGTAAGAATTTCGTCCCAATAGCAATCGATACTCCAAAGTTCCGACAATATACAAAGTCGAAAAAATCGCTTCCTCATCAAAACCACGTAACAATTTATTTCCGCCTATTCTAAATTGTTCATTTTGATAGACATCTTCTTCGGAAATAATCCAAGCAGAACGAGCTCCGACTTTGAAAGTACTTCTTTTGAAAATTGGAAAATACTTGGCTACATTTGATTCTAGCCGATATTGAAAAGAATTGAGTGATAGCGAATCGTACAAACTTTGATAATTGAAATTTTCTCCATTAGCTTGTTCGATATTCAGAATGGTATTGTTGGGTTTTATTTTTTTGAAACCTGCTCCACCACGAAGTAAGATGCCCCACCCTTTTCGTGGATTGAAACGATAATCTAATTTCTGCAAATTATATTCTAATCCAAATGTAGAAAGTCTGATATCTAAATTGGAGGGCAATTGCTTAGTATTACGTACCCGATTTTCATCGACACTTAATAAGGTAGTCGTATGATTATTCCAAAAAGCTTTTAGATAATTGCCGCCTTCGTATAAATATTGAATACTTGCATCGTTTTTGACATCGAGATAGGAAGTATCTTTTTTGTACAACTCAAATTCAACACCGACACCAAATGGCAAATTGAAAACAAACGGATAATTAAATCTCAAATCCAATTCTTGTGTCTGTGGTCGCAGTTGTTGAAATTCAGCATACAATTGTTCGCCTTTCCCAAATTGATTCCACATGTCTGCATTAAAAGTACCAGTAATCAAAAATTGCCGTGTATTTGGATTTTGTTGACTCGTAGAATTAGGAAGTACCCCAACCAAAAAATCAAATCGACTGGCTTTTCGCTTTTTCAAAAACAAATTAATCTCGGCTTTATCTCCTTTAAAAGAAACGGTCGATCCTTTCTCTTCTTGCAAAAATGGGAGCTCTTTTAATCGTTGTCGAATTCGTTTGACTTTGGAGTTATCATAAGCAGCTCCTTTTTCCAATCCTAAATAATTCAGTAAGTAAGCTTGTGAAATTTTCAGGTTTCCTTCTATATTGATTTTAGAAATGGTGATGAGTTTGCTTTTACTCATTTTGAGTTGTGCTGCTATTTGGTTATCCTGAATTTGAATACTATCCAAATAAACGGAAGCAAATGGATAGCCATAATTTTCGGCATAGGTCAATAATTCTTCTTGAAGCTTTTGCACTTCATTATATCGAAATGGTTTTTTGGAATATAATTTTTCTCTAAAACCAATAGCATCTAAAAACACCTCTTCTACATTTCCATTTTTTAGTTGCGCCCATTCGTAAGTGTCACCGATGTGTAATTGTGCGTATATTGTTGAATCCTTTTGTTCTATCTTATCGATGGAAGCTTCAAGATAGGATTGACCATGTAGTTGAAGTATAATTGAGGAGAGTAAATTTTTGACCAAAGAACTATCCGTTATGGTTTTTTCAATTTCTAATTTATCTAGAATTTTTTGTTCTTCATCTGTGGCTAATAATGCTAAATTATAAGTTTGCGCATTTGACAAAGTGTATCCAAATAGTAGGCAAGCATAAATAATGTATTTTATATATTGGATATTACTCAAATGTTTGGGTATTTTTTTGAACCATTCAAATCGTTAAGCAAATTAAGGTCAGTAAGAAGCGCTTTTGACCTAAATGAATTTCAGCAAACAATTATTGAAATTAAAACTTTAATTTGCGTTTTTTATTACAATTAATTCAACCAATTGGCAGGAATCTACATTCATATCCCTTTTTGCAAACAAGCATGTCATTATTGCAATTTCCATTTTTCTACTTCGCTACATTATAAGCACGACTTGGTAGCGGCTTTACTTCACGAACTTGAAATGCGAAAAGATTATATTGGTGAAGAAATAATTGAGACTGTTTATCTAGGTGGTGGCACGCCTTCCCTTCTTGAAACCAAAGAAATCAACGACCTCCTCTATGCGGTTTGGTTTCATTATAATTTATCACCAAAAGCAGAAATTACACTTGAAGCGAATCCAGATGATTTGGATGAAGAAAAATTGGAAGAACTCAAGTGGAGTAAAATCAATCGATTGAGTATTGGTATTCAATCATTTTCGGATGAGGATTTGAAATTCATGAATCGTGCACATAATGCTGATGAAGCAGAAAATTGTATCTCACTTGCAAGAGCTGCCGGTTTTGAAGATCTAACTGTAGATTTAATTTACGGAACGCCAACGATGTCTGATGAACAATGGAAAGATAATATTGTCAAAGTATTAGCAATGGACATTCCGCATATTTCTTGTTATTGTTTGACCGTAGAAGAAAAAACGGCTTTACATAAATTTGTAGCAACTGGGAAAGCACCACCTGTCAATGATGAAATAGCAAATCAACAATTTAAGTATTTGATGAATGCATTGTATGCACATGATTACGATCATTATGAAATTTCAAATTTTGCTAAGCCAGGCCACTACTCTATTCACAATAGTAATTATTGGAAAGGAAAAAAATATTTAGGTATCGGTCCAGGTGCTCATTCTTTTGACGGAATTTCTCGACAATGGAATGTGGCGAATAATTTAAAATATATCAATGCGCTACGGGAAGATCAACTTGATTTTGAAAAAGAGAAATTGACACCAGCACAACAATACAATGAGTATGTTTTAACTTCACTAAGAACGATGTGGGGAACGAATTTAAGTGTAATTGAAAAATGGGGTGATGATTACATTGCTCATTTCAAAAAAGAAATTCAACAATATATAGACACTGGAAAAGTGATTAAGAAAAATGGGAATTTTATTTTAACTAGAGAAGGTCGATTGTTTGCGGATGGGATTGCTGGTGCTTTGTTTTATTAGTATTTCAACATATAGCAACATAGACCATAGCGTGATTTAACACAAAGACCATAAAGAAACAAAGGTCACAAAGAATCTTGTTTCGTAAAATTTCCTCACGCAGAAGTCGCAGAAATTCACAGAAACAGTACGTGAAATAATACGCAGGGAAATCGCAGAAGAACTACGTGTACAATAGTCTTAACAGGACGACATAAACACCAGAGAATGGTGTAGCCGTTCGACCCTAAAATCAATGGTATAACCGCCCAACCCTAAAACCCATACCCAACATGCAACCCCAACGCCATATGAATATCCTCTGGATCATAAGCGATTTCAGCTACAGGTCCAATATGAAAGTTTCCGATATCCCATTCATAAGCAACTTCAAAATGGGCAGCAAATAGAATCTCTGTTTCAATACCTTCTTCTTTTTCGAAAGTGATACCAGGTGCGATATTGAAAATAAAATATCCTATTCGATAACTTCCAACAATGCCAATAGTTTGATGCTGATGTTCGTCAAAAATTCGTTCGTATCCAATACCGATTCCAAAAAGTGAGTTTTGAATATTGCGGATATAATGAAAGTGAAAGCCGTAGGTAAATTCTTTTTCATTCAAAAAATAGACGGGAGCATTGGCGATGCCGATTTCATTTTTGTGAAGGTTGCAACGATGTCTATATTCCGCTTTTCCTTCAGGTGGAAGTATCTGTTCGCCTTGCGCAACTATAACATTAGAAATGCATAAAATTATCAATAACGACAGAAAGAGAATTCTCATGCTGAACGGATAAACGAAATTGTAATAATCAAACATTACACAATTTACAAACACCTTCTAGATAAATCGAAGTACTACTGATTTTAAAATCAGGGATAGATATTTTTATTTTTTTACTCGATTTTTCACAAGTAACTGTTTCGCATTTGGTGCATTTAAAATGAAGGTGTTCATGTTCATGCTTTTCTTTTTTGCAGGTCGTCCCACAAATTGCATAGTAAATTTCATTATTTTCTTGGTAAGCTTTATGGATGATTCCTTGCGCTTTTAGGTGTTCCAAAGTTCGATACAAAGTTACCCGATCAATTGATTTCATTGATTCTTGAATGGCTGAGTAAGGCATTGCCGATTCATATTCCTGCATTTTTAATAACAAGTTCAGTCGAGGACCCGTTGCTTTTAATTCTCTTTCGCGAAGCAAATTTGTAAAATATTGGGCATCCATTATTCTATTGTTTTAAAATTTAAGGTTAATGCCTGTTGTCAGACTGAATCCTATATCATCTGCAAAATATCTTTGCCGATTTAGATAATCTCGATAACGGACGTTGAATAAGTTATCGGCTTTGACATAACATCTAATTTTTGTTCTTGGGAAAATTAAATTACTAGAAAACTTTAATCCAAGCAAATTGTAACTGAAAGGCGGCGGCGTAAAATCTTGTGTTTCCAAAATGTTATCCTGTTCAAATACAAATCGATTGGAAATTTCTATTTCAGAATCTTCCATCTTTCGCGTTTTAGTAAAATTAATTGCCTTCGGTAATCGGAAAGTCAAACTACCAAACAAGCTATTCGGAGGCATAAAAATCAAAGGCAAATCATTCGTTCGATCCATTCCCCTAAGATAACTATACTTTACCAAACCTAACAACGAATTACCGACCGTAAATTGAGTAGAAAAATCCAATCCATAAATATTCGCATCCGTTTGTTCATAACGAAATACTGGGAAAGCACCACGGATTGTCAAACGTATTTCATCTTGTGGTTTCAGATAAATGTAGTCATTAAAATGTTGATGGTAAGCCAATATATTTAAAGCAAAATTCGAACTTGGAACCCATTTATATTCTAAAGTATTCTTGATTGCTTTCTCCGTTTCAAGGTTGTTATCTCCTTCTTCAATTCCGCTAACTCCTTGGTGCAGACCATTACTGTAAAGCTCATTAATAGCAGGATTTCGCATTGCATATCCGACATTCCAATTGATAGATTGTTGGTCAGTAATATTGAATTTCAGTGCGAGCAGACTACTTATATTATGAAATTGATTTTCAAATCTTATAATTTCTTTTGGGATACCATTGCTGATTGTCAAAACTGTTTGGTCTTCAAAATCATAACGAATACCAAAATTAAAAGATGACTTTTCCCCATTCTTTGCAATTGTAGTAAACAAACCACTTCTAAAAGAAATGTAATCTGGGATCAATGGTAAAATTCCCGTCTCCGGATTGTTAGTATTATCCGTCAATATATTTTGTTGACCCAATTTTAATTTCCAACCCTCAGCAAAATTCACTGCATATCTAACTTCAGTATTTAAAGTATATTGAGCAAGACTCAAAGCTGGAATATCCGATCGACCACTACGCCTTACATCAAACTCTTTACGATTATTCAATTGACCAGCGATGGTGAATTCTAGTACTTGGTTGTCATTTATGAAATATTTCCCACTGCCTTTTGTAAAATGATGAGACACCTGTTGCTTAGGTGCATCAATGTCATAACTAAATTCAGATTCTGTAAAAAATGGTACTTCACTGACCAATGCTAGTTCAAGGTCTGTAAGATTCCCAATGTGCGATCCTCTTAAAATACCAAGTCGCGTATTAAATGTGCTTGCATAAAAATCAATAAACAATCGGTCATTAATGGTTTTTTCTAATTGCAAAGACAGACTAGCTTCTTCCGTACCTGTATTGTTGAGTAAATAGCTAGCTGTTTTTCTGTCTCCATACTTTTTCAAAGTACCTGAAACTCTCCAAGCAAATACTTCCGCATATTTTTCTAATCGAGTATTTAAAGTATGTCCCAATCCATTTGTTTCAAAAATATAGTTGACCTGACCATGTAGATGTGGTTCTCGTTCAATTTTTTTCGGTTGGGTTAAAATTACACTACCTAAATTCCCACCACCAAACTCAATGGCACTTGCACCTTTTAATACCGTTATTTTGTCTGCAGCAAAAGGATCAATTTCTGGGCTATGATCATTTCCCCATTGTTGTCCGCTTTGTTGAATTCCATTATTCAAAATCAATAATCGATTACCATATAAACCGTGCACAACAGGTTTGGAAATTCCATTACCATTCTTGATTAAGTGAACACCTGTTTCATTCTCGAGGATACCCGACAAGTTTTGATTACTATTGTCTTCTATTGCTTTTCTATTAACAGAAAGGTTCGATTGATTGTTGAAATTATCTTTTTTCCCTTCTACTACTACCGTCCCCAAACCAATTGGTGTGTGAGACAAACTGATATTAATTGTTGTGTCTCGATCAATATCAAAATGAAATTTTTCATCTTGACAACCAATGTGAGAAACAATAAAATGGAAATGTCCTTCACAAATATTTTCAAATAAAAAGTTGCCATTATCATCTGTAGTCGTTCCACTTTGGGTTTCTTGAATGAAAATATTTACAAATGATAATGGCGCTTGAGATACCTCATCATAAACAGATCCTTGCACAGAGATGTCGCAAACTTGTGCTTCAGATTGAAGTACTACAAAAAAAACAAAGAAATATAAGACGTACTTTTTATTGAACATTAATAGGGAACGTAATTTCTATATCTGTCTCTCCATCTGCATTGGTGATATCACCGTCAGCCACACCAGCAGCATCTTTGACAGGTTCATGACGAAGTGTAATTGTAATGTTACCAGAAGCAGCAGAAGTTGTTGTCAAAGTAGTGCTAAGTCCAACTGGTCTACCATCTGCATCCTGATCATTGTAAGCTACTGACAGTCCAGCAATATCCGTTTGAAAAAAGAATTGATGCTCTTCATCCTCTTCTTGTATTTCCTCAGTGATGTCTTCTGAAGGAGATTCTGCCTCATTCAATAACTCCATTGTTCCTGTGTAAGTTTCGTTAGCAGCAAGTGTACCTCCTGTAATTGTTGGCGTTTCACCACCGTCTCCATCCAAATCCAAAAAGCTCAAAGTGATTGCATCACCACCACCTGAAGGAGCCAACATATAATTGACTGTGGTAATTAATTCTTCTTCATTTGGGATTACTGGATCATCCTTATCACATGAGTTGAAGGTAAACACAGCTGCAAGTACTAATAGCGCAATTAAATTTTTCCTAAACATAATATCAAGTTTGATGAATTAATATAACGCAAAACTAACAAATTTAAATGCAACAATGTTGCATTTAACAAAGTATTTTATACATTATTAAGAAAAATTTATACTTAAGCCCAACATAAATTAGATTTAGAAAAAATTCGAAGAGTCCAAGCCCCACAAGTTCCAACTGGACGACATAACCAGCCAGAGAAGGGAGCATCCCTTCTCCCTAGGCCAAGCCAGCCTCAATCAAAACCTCCAATATTTCCCCAGCCGCTTCCGCAATCACCGTCCCAGGTCCAAAAACTCCAACAACACCTTTACTAAAAAGAAAATCGTAATCTTTTTTCGGGATAACGCCACCAACAACGACCATAATATCTTCACGACCTAATTTTTTCAATGCTTTGATAACTTTTGGAACCAAAGTTTTGTGCCCAGCGGCAAGCGAAGATATACCTAATACGTGCACATCATTTTCAGCTGCTTGCAATGCTGCTTCCTCCGGTGTTTGAAATAAAGGTCCGACATCTACATCAAAACCAAGATCTGCAAAACTAGTCGCAATCACTTTTGCGCCACGATCATGACCATCTTGTCCGAGTTTCGCAACCATGATACGAGCTCGTCTACCTTCTAGTTTGGCGAATTTATCAGAAAGCTTTAAAGTCTTTTTGAATTTTGAATCCATTTTTATTTCACTTGAGTAAACACCACTAATTGTTTGAGTATTTGCTTTGTAACGACCAAATTCTTTTTCCATTGCAAAAGAAATTTCACCTAATGTTGCTCTTGCTCTTGCTGCTTTCACTGCTGCTGCCAATAAATTTCCTTTTCCACTTTTAGCGATACCTGTTATAGTCGACAATGTTTTCCCAACTTCTTTATCGTTTCGGGAAGCTTTTGTTATTTTAATTCGCTTGATTTGATTTCTACGAACTGCAGCATTGTCGACATCCAAAGTATCAATTTGCTTTTCATCTGCTGTTTGAAATATATTGACGCCAACAATTTGATCTTTTCCAGAATCTATTCTTGCTTGTTTTCTGGCTGCCGCTTCTTCGATTCTTTGTTTTGGAATTCCTTTTTCAATTGCTTTTGCCATGCCACCTAATTTTTCAACTTCTTCAATTAAGGCCCATGCTTTTTGCACCAATTGATCTGTCAAATATTCAACATAATAGGAACCGCCCCAAGGATCAACTGCTTTTGTAATTCCAGTTGCTTCTTCTTGCAAATACTTTTGTGTATCACGCGCAATTTTTGCTGAGAAATCCGTCGGTAATGCAATCGCTTCATCCAATGAGTTGGTATGTAAAGATTGTGTTCCGCCAAAAACTGCCGCCAATGCTTCGACACAAGTTCGTGCCACATTATTAAAAGGATCTTGTTCGGTGAGACTCCAACCACTTGTTTGACAATGTGTACGCAATGCCATTGACTTCGGATTTTTGGGGTTGAATTGTTTGACTAATTTTGCCCACAATAATCTACCCGCTCTCATCTTTGCAATTTCCATAAAATGATTCATCCCAATTCCCCAAAAGAAAGAAATACGTGGTGCGAATTCATCAATCTTCAACCCTTTGCTAATTCCTGTTTTCAAATATTGCAATCCATCTGCTAAGGTGTACGCTAGCTCAATCGCAGCCGTTGCACCTGCCTCGTGCATATGATACCCGGATACGGAAATGGAATTGAACTTCGGCATGTACTTCGCCGTATATTCAAAAATATCGCCGATGATTTGCATGGAAGGAGTTGGTGGATAGATGTACGTATTTCTCACCATGAACTCTTTGAGAATATCATTTTGGATGGTCCCTTTTAGTTGATCAGATTTCACACCTTGCTCTTCCGCAGCTACAATATAAAATGCCATAATCGGAATTACAGCTCCATTCATGGTCATAGAAACAGACATTTTATCCAACGGAATTTTGTTGAACAACACTTTCATATCTTCAACGGTATCGATTGCAACGCCTGCCTTTCCAACATCACCTTCTACACGTTCATGATCAGAATCATATCCTCGATGAGTCGCTAAATCAAATGCAACTGACAATCCTTTTTGTCCTGCTTTTAAATTTCGTCGATAGAATGCATTACTTTCTTTTGCTGTTGAAAATCCTGCGTATTGACGGATGGTCCATGGACGGATCGAGTACATAGTTGAGTACGGTCCACGAAGATATGGTGGAATTCCTGAGACAAATCCTAAGTGTTCAGCTTTTTTTAAATCTGCTTTTGAATAGCTGGAACGCAAGGTTATTTTTTCGGCTGTTTCGAAAAGTGGTTTGGCTTTTTTTGCGGTCGCCTTTTTAGGATTTGGGGTGTATTTTATTTTGGTGAAGTCTGGTCTTTTCATTGGGATAAAGATAGGGTTTTTTTTCAACGCTGGGATAGTTATCTCTTGTTCTGCCTCTTTGCTGGGACGCCAAAAGCAACTTAAACATCTAGCGAAAAAAACTTATCTCACCCATCGGTAAAAAAAATATTTTTCATTCTGTAAAGCCAAACCCCAATTATCAACCTTCTTTTTTAGATCGATTTCTACTTTACTTTCATACTTTTGAAAATCCCCCATAACTACTACTTCTGGACTTAAACTTGTTTTCTTTCTTGTCAAATTACCACTTATAAAACTCAGTTTATTGACAACTTTTAAATTCCGCTTATAAGTTGAAACTGCCAATCTGGATTTCGAAGGATATAATTTAATTAGGTCGCCATGGTCGCTGTACTTACCTCTAATTTCACTAAGCATACCATTTGGAATTATTTGATCTGGTGATACTGCAAAAGTTGTCAATACGAATGTTGAGTCATTCTTAAGAATTAGTTTGTTTTGAACATCTTTATCATTGAATTTGTATATACCAGCAACATACTGCCATATACCGTTGATAAACCACTTATCTGGAAATTTAAATTCTACTATCGAAATTGTATTGTTTTTATAAAGCCATAGATGTAAATCTTTTGAAGCTTTTTGTATTTCTTTAGCATCATATCCATAATTCACAAATAGTGTTGTAACAAAAGGTTGAGATCGATTTATTTTTGTTTGACTAACTGCTTTTTTTATTTCAGTAATACCATTTGTAAAAGGCCAATCTAGACCGACCATAGATATTTCGCAGTTTTTCTCATCATCGATAATAATTCTAAATTCAACTATCCCTTCCATATCATACATTCTTGCTTGCAAAGGAAATTTAAGATTCATGTATAATTGACGGACAAAATTGGTGTCATTTTCTACCTTTTGATTCAGAAATTCTAAGAATGTTAGATTTTGATAATGATTTTGTGCTGATAAATTTTTTTGACAAATTGATAGCAACCCAATTAAAATTAGGGTAAGTATTGTTGGTTTAAATTTCATATGTAATTATTAATAGGTTTTATCTTTTAATCAGCAACTTTGCAAGACACCAATAGCAACCAGTCCTCTGCCACTTCTCTTAATACCCCTTACTTTCTTAGTGCCTTAGTGGTAATCAAAAAAAAAACGAAAAGAGCCAACGCACATCAGCGCCGGACTCTTTTCTCTATCGTCGAAAAACTACCGTAAAAATTTTAATTCAGTCTATATTTTACTGGGATATTGTATTGCACTTTGACTTTTCTTCCTTGCTGACTTCCAGGAATCCAAGTAGGCATTTTTTTCAAAACTCTAACTGCTTCATCTCCACATCCACCACCTATCTCTTTTACAACTTTTAACTTTGAAATCTCTCCATCTTTTCCTACAATAAATTGAACAACAACGGTTCCTTCAATCCCATTTTCTCTTGCAATTTTCGGATACTTAATGTTTTTATAAATGAATGCTAACATTGATTTTTGCGCACAAAATTCTTTGTCTTTTTTCAACATTTCTTTGTCTTCACATCCTGGAAAGCGTGGCATATTTTCAACAACTGTCCAAAATTCTTTAATCCCTTCATCTTCTTCAACCGGAGGAAGTGGTGGCGGTGGTGTTGCTTTTGGTTGAGGTTTTGGAGTTGGTCTAGGAACATATTCCACTTCTTCTTTTTCTACAATATTTTCATCTAACAATGTTTCTTCTAATTTTGGTTTTTCTTCTTCAATGAATTCTATCTCTTCTTCAATATCTATTTTATCGGCAACAGTCATTTTTGGTGGTGGCGGCAATACTTTCTTTTTTTCAGGAGCTGTTCTAATGATTGGAACTGAATCGTCTATAATTACTGGCTCTTCATAAACGTCATAATTAGGATCTTCGAAAGTTGTATAATTAATAGCACCCAATGCAAATGACAATGAGGCAATCAATCCAATACAAAAGTTGCGGCTTCTATATTTTTCTAATCCTGATATTTCTGAACTTTTCATAATAGGTATTTTTATTGGTTTAAAAATATTGTTGTTGTTTTAGCTCTCTTTGAACGTTTTGCTATTTTTCACAAATCACAAATACATATTGTTATACAATTTCATTTATGTTTCTTGCAGCCCTCGAAGAGATTTAACTTCAGACATATCCCTTCGAGGGCAATTTACTTTTCAAATCGAAATACCAATCCTATTGATAAAGCGTGAATAGCTTTAAATTTTAATTTTTTAGCCCTCAAAGGGAGTTATTCGGAAAGTTTGACGACGACGTGTTTGTGTTACAAATATTCGTTAAAAATTGCAACATTCTAAAATAACCACTCTTTTAGATTACTATTTGTATTAGTAAGATGCATCTAAGATTCTTTTTGGTGTATTAGGTAGCGATCTTTTGTTTAATCGTGTATTTTTGTGTTCAAATTTTAATAGAAATGGTGAAATTTTCCAGACAAGTGCTTGATAATGGGTTACGCGTGTTGATACACAAAGATGAGAGCACGCCGATGGCAGCAGTGAGTCTACTATATAATGTAGGTTCTAAAAATGAATCGCCTGACAAAACGGGGTTTGCGCATTTGTTTGAACATTTGATGTTTAGCGGAACACCTAATGTACCTGACTATGATGAACCCATTCAAAATGCTGGCGGAGAAAACAATGCCTTTACAAATACGGACATCACAAATTTCTACAACATTGTTCCAGTAGAAAATCTGGAGACGATATTTTATCTAGAAGCAGATAGAATGGAGCATTTAAATATCAATCAGAAAAAGTTAGAGGTGCAACAAAAGGTCGTTGTTGAAGAATTCAAGGAAACTTGTTTGAATGTACCTTATGGAGATTCATGGCACCAAATCAGTAGTTTGGCATATAAGGAACATCCTTACCAATGGCCGACGATTGGAAAAATACCGGCGCATGTTGAAGAAGCAAATTTAGAAGAAGTAAAAACATTTTTTCAAAATTACTATTGCCCCAATAATGCGATTCTAGTTGTTGCTGGAAATGTAGATGAAAATGAAGTGATGAAAATGGTTGTTAAATGGTTTGGAGAAATTCCCAGAGGCGCTGTCAATAAACGTGTAATTCCTGTTGAACCAACTCAAGATGTATTCAGAGAATTGATCAATGAAAATGAAGTTCCTTCTCGTTCATTAAATCTAGCATTTCATTCTCCTGGCAGATTGGATCCTGACTATTATGCTTCTGATTTATTATCTGACTTACTTTGCAATGGTGGTTCCTCTCGTTTGTATCGCAAATTATTTAAAGAAGAAAATGTTTTCAATGAAATCGATGCATACATTTCTGGATGTGTTGATCCTGGATTATTGATTATTGAAGGTCAACCATCTGATGAAGTAAGTTTGGAAGATGCGGAACAAGCAATTTGGAATGAATTAGAACAAATAAAAAAGGAAGGCATCACAGCTAAAGAATTACAAAAACTAAAAAACAAGATAGAGACGGTTACTGTTTTTGGAGAAATGAGTGTGATGAATAAAGCGATTAATTTAGCTTATTATGAAATGCTAGGAGATGCCAATCGAATCAATGAAGAAGTAAAAAATTATCAAGCGGTGACTGTTGAAGATTTTAATCGGGTGGCTAATGATATTTTAAAACGAATTAATTGTTCTAAGGTCGTTTATACCAATGCGAAAAGTTAAACAGACATCCTGCCTGTTCAACGTTCATAAAAAAAACCCCGTCTCAACAATGAAGTCAAGACGAGGTTTTTAGATTTATTAAATCTCTCTCTAATCCTTAATAAATTTCTGATTAATTATTTCCTCTTCTGTCTCTACTTGCATCAAATACATACCTGATGATAAGTTGTCAACTTTCAATCTTGCTTCTATATTGTTAACAGAAACCTCTTGAACTAATTTTCCAGTCAAAGAATAAATTCTAATACTAGTAATTTCTTCATCCGCAACAACATTTAAAACATCGCTTGTTGGATTTGGATACGTTATTAATTCAGTTTCTTCACCATTCATTTCTCTGTAACTTTCAGATAAAGAATGTAATTCTTCAATAGTTTGAACTGTTTCACCATTGACTCTTGAACCATTTCCGTTACCAGTAATTGTAACTTGGTCAATATAAACGTGATCCGCATTTGCACTTGCATCACATTGGAATCTAAATTGAGCGTTAGATGGGAAGTTGTACTGTCCATTCGTAATGGTTACGGTAGCAGTGTAAAAAGTATTGTTATTAAAATTAGTACCTCTTGCATAAGCAGCTACTGTATTCCAAGAAGAACCATCGTAGAAACGTACCCAGAAGTCTTCACCATTTTCCATACTATAAGCATAGAAATAGAATTCGATATCAATTGAAGAATAACCGGTCACATTAAATGATCCTGAAGTCATTGCAGATGCAGATCCAGAGTTATCTCTGATTCTGATTGAACGATTTCCTTCAAATGATCTAGAACCGCTGTATCTATAGCAGTCACTACCACCATCAGTCCATCCGTCCCATCCAGTTTCAAAGTAACCATCTGTTATAACAGTACTTCCACCGCCTCCACAAGGAGCACAAGGACCACCACAATCAACACCTGTTTCGCCTTGGTTTTGGATGCCATCATTACAAGAAGGACATGCTGAACAAGGACCTCCACAGTCGATACCAGTTTCGCCTTGATTTTGAACGCCATCATTACAAGAAGGGCAAGCTGAACATGGTCCTCCACAATCAACACCTGTTTCGCCTTGATTTTGAACACCATCATTACAGGATGCACACGCAGTACATGGACCACCACAATCAACACCTGTTTCGCCTTGATTTTGAATTCCATCATTACAAGTTGCAGTTGGACCACCGCCTCCACCTAAGCAGAAATTAGTAGTTTCAGAAGAACCGAAGCTTCCACCACTTGCTTGAGAAGAACCACCACTCGTTACACTATAAGAACCATTTCCATAGCTACAGCAGATACCGTCGCCATAGGCATCAGAAATTACAAAGTCATAACAACCATCAGCTACACAAAGTGTTTCCGTAACAGTAGAACCATCTGGTTGACTTCCATAAGTTCCACCTGAAGCTACTGTTGCACCACTGCTATTTTTCAATGACCAGCTTGTTTCTTCAGGATAATTATCTAAAGTAATGGAGATAATTACTTCATTATCATTACAAGCAGTAGAACATGGTGCACAACTTCCACCACAATCAACGCCTGTTTCATTTCCATTTTGAACACCATCCGTACAAGAAGCAGTCGTTCCACCACCACAACCATTAGAATTTAATAAGCTTGCTTTTGAACCACCTGCACCAAAAAGTGCTTGCATTCTATCACGTTGTCCGGCAGTAAATAAATTCATACATGCATCATCAGAGTAGTCCATATAATTTTGAACCATATCAGTAGAGCTACAAGAAACGTGTCCACTTGCACAACCATAATTGGCAGCATCAGAAGTAGGTGTATCTGAAACAAAATCATCCGCATTACAATTTCCATCACCCCAAATGTGGCGAAGGTTTAACCAGTGACCAACTTCGTGTGTTGCAGTTCTTCCTAAGTTAAAAGGAGCAGTTGCTGTTCCATTTGTTCCAAAATATTGGTAATCACAAACAATACCATCTGTAGCAGGGTTACCGCCTGGAAATTGTGCGTAACCTAAAATTCCGCCACTTATATCACATACCCAAAAGTTCATGTAATCAGAAGCAGGCCAAGCATTCGCTCCACCTGTACTTGTTGATTTTACTTCATCATTTGTTCCAAAAGCAGAAACGTTGGTACTGACTCTATTAATACCATTAGTTGAATTTCCGTTAGGATCAACAGAAGCTAGACAAAATTCAATTTCGGTATCAGCTGCTTGAGACCAAGTGCCGTTTGCATCTGAATTCAATCTTCTAAAGTCAGCGTTTAAAACATCAATTTGAGAATTAATTTGAGATGCGCTGATATTTTCAGCAGAAGTGTTGTAAACAACATGAACAACAACAGGAATGGTAACAATAGCTCCATTAAATTGCTGAGAGTTGTTTGTTATCCAATTTTTGGTTTGCAATTCAATTTGCTCCATTTTAGTAGCTCTTTTTGTATCCTCAAGCATTTGAGCTTCGAGATAGTCCATAGAACCACAATTTCTTTGTTGAGCAAAAGCGAATGTTGAGCATAGCATTGCCATACACAACAAGAGTGATAATCTTAGATTCATAAATTTTGTTAATTGGTTAGATAATCAAGGTGAAATCAATGTAAAAATTGCCTTTAAATAGATCTGGCATTTTTTAACGTGCCGAAGTTACAGAATGAAAAATAAAATTTTGTCAATTCCTATACTTAAATAATAAGCTGAAAGTCAATCGATTAAATACAAAACAATTAAAAAAATAATTAAATACAAAGACAATCTAATTAAAAACAAATATTTTGCATGTCACAAAATGATAGGTGTAATTTTTACAATATATCTTTGAAATTATGCTGTTAGAAACTAAAATTGTTCATAATCGTGTACGGGTTCATTTTGTGTAAATCAAAACTAAATGAGATTCTTGATAGGAATTTGTCATTAACTCGCTGCTTATATATGCTATTGATATTATCCGAATTGAAAAGCGGAAAATAAATTCCAAAAGCACCATTTCCATAATCCAACATTAAACCACCTGACCAAAGTAGTTGATCTTTAAAGGTATCATCGCTCCCTGTCGGCTGTGCATTGTCATAATAACCAATATCGAAATAAGGCTTCAGAGGTAATATTTTTGGCAACTTCATTGGCAAATCAGATTTAAGGTTCAATGAAACAATGAAATTATTACTTTGCCCAAATCCGAAAGCACTTCCAAAAGCATTTTTAAATCCGCCATTGTTCAATGCAATTTGTTGTGACCATATACCACTATCATCACTTCTTCCAAAAAAGAAATCATCATATCGATAGTCATTAAAGCCTTGTGATGCCATCGGGAATGTTCCACGAGTATTTCTTGTTGAAACATTTCCTGCATTTTTTCTGGTATTATTTAGGAAACCTCCTGCAAAGATTCTTGCTTGTATTTTTCGTCCTCTTTTATAGACATAGCTCCTAGTTGCTTCTGCAGTCAATTTCAAATAATTCTGATCCTCCTCAAATGCTTTATAACTTTGTTGTTCGATTGCGACTTTATATGATGTTGGAGTTAACGCAGTATTTTTCTTTCCATAATAAGAAATTTCGTGCATCATACTTTCCGCTCCAACCGTTGAAATAAAACTTCCATCAGTAGGATTAAATTTTGCTTCATCTTCCTGCAAAAGAATGGTTCGTAATTTAATACCATGGGAAAAATTACTTGTCGCTTTCGATGGTAAATCAATTGTTATAGAAGGATGAATTCTTTTGTATTCAATATAAAAGTCATGCCTCCAATTGTAACTAGCATTATATCGTTTCATTCCGATATCGAAAGTAACCTTTGGCACACCCGATTTTGGATACCAATGATATTTGACATTCCCTACTCCATTTATTTTGTTGGTTACAAATGAATAACTAGGTGCCAATGCAAACTCAAAGTTTCTTTCAGGAATAGTAGAATTGTATAAAGCCAAACCCAACATGGTTTTGTCGTAATTATTCCAACTTATATAAGGCGTATAATAAAGGGTTCTCTTTTCAGGATTTTCTAGTCCTGCTAAAAACTTAAACCTCAATGGTTCCAGTGTTTTGAAAACACCCTTTGTTTTTATATTGTTATCTTTTCGATCGACATCTAAAGTAATTTTCTCTCCGTCGATTACAATTTTATCGTAATCTCCATTCTCAAAAAGCAACGCTCTACTTCCCTCAAAGCCGTCAAACCAAGTTTTGCGAACTACTTTTCCATCTTTTATCCCTGTCAATGGAAAAGGAACATTTACCTCTCCTTTATTCTTAACCGTCACTTTGTAAGTATCTCCTTTTTCCAACTTTGTAATTGCGTAGTTCATTTTTTTATCCGAACCTATTAACCCATCAAAAAACCAAGTGAGGTCTTTATCTGTTCTTGCCAAGACATGTTGTTTAAAATCAATGGGACTTGGATGTTTAAATTTCCAATCCTCATAAAAACTTTTCATGATGGAATCAAACTTATCAGTACCTAGATATCGTTCCAAAATTTTGAAAGAGATGGCTGGTTTTTCATAAGCCGATAAAAAGTAGTTGATCATTGTAAAATCATCAGAGTGTAAATTGGGTGCTTGGTCTTTATTTTTTCTTGCTTGAAATAAATAAGCCAATTCACCAATTGACAAATCGCTATCTCCAACAATAAATTTGGGAAGATCTTCTAACTTAGAATCTGGATAATATTTTTCAGTATATCGATGATCGTAGTAAGAATTCATTCCTTCATCCATCCAGGCATGATCTCTTTCATTAAAAGCTAATATTCCATAAAACCAATTGTGACCGACCTCATGTGTAATCACTTCATCTAAAGGTTGTGCCTTTCCCATTGCTCCAATTACAGTTATCATCGGATACTCCATTCCTCCACCAGCACTGAGTGCACTTTGAACAGCAGTTGCGTGTGGCCAAGGATATTCTCCAACAAGGTCTGAATAAAACTTGACGGAACGATCTACATAAAAATTTCCTTTTCGCCAGAGATCCGCTTCTGTGTTAGTGAAAAATGCCCAAGTATCAACTGTTTTTCCTGACTCTAGTTTTACTTCATTTTTTTGTACATGAAATCGCTTGTCTGCAAACCAGGCAAAATCGTGTACATTTTGTGCGGTAAAAGTAATTGTCTTCATGGTAGTAGATGATGCTGGGAATGTTTTATCATTTTCAAAAGCGCCTTTCATCAATCGGGTTGTTGCTTCGACTTTTTCATTTAGAAATGCGATTTCAGATGCTTCTTGTACCGTCCCAGTTGCAGCAACAACATAATTATCAGGTAATGTAACTGCTACTTCATAATCTCCAAATTCAGAATAGTATTCTCCTGCAGACAAATAAGGCATTGGGTGCCACCCGTCTCTATCATAAACCGCAGGCTTAGGAAACCATTGAGTCATTTGATAAGATTCTCCAACATGGCCTAGCCGAGAAAAAGATGCTGGAATCTTCAAGACAAAAGGACTTGTTATGGTAACTGTTTCTCCTGGTTTAATAGATTTGTTTAAATTCAATTTGGCGATGTCCGGATTTTTTTTGTCAAATTCAAGAACAACAGGTTTGCCATCTACTTTAAAATATAGTCCACTAAAATTTCCTAAAGATGAATCTTTCGCAAAGTAAAATTTGGTTTGTCTAAAACGAAGTTCTTGTTTTGAAAAAGCAGTAGTCCGATCTTTGTAAGCATTTGCCCAAAGATTCAAATAGATAAAAGTTAATTTATCTGGAGAGTTATTGGTATACTTCATTTCTATATTACCATCTAACATATGTTTTTGATCATCCAAAACGACTTCCATTTTGACATCTACTTTTTGTTGGAAGTATGGTTTTTGAGCAAAAGAAGGAAGCGAAATTGTTAACAGTGCTAGAAATAAAATAAGTCTTTTCATTATTACTTTGTTTTGGATTAATTTGTACCAAATAAGATTCAAATTAAATAACTTTTTAATATAAAAATAATGAAGATTCCATTTCTTTTTGCGGTTGTGCTAATTGTGCTTAGTTGTACAAATAAAATTGCTGACTCAGGCAAACATAATTCAACTACTAAGACATCAACTCCTGAAATCGCAATCACTTCAACGATGGAAACACTTCAAGAAAAGGCGAAAAGAGATACTACCGAGATTGATAAACTTTTTCCAAAATCATGGGAAGGTAAATGGGGTGGCACTCTGGAAATTTTCAAAGGTTTCAGAAAAGGATATGAGACCCCAATGGAGTTACATATTTTACCAGATGCTGATAGCACAAAATACAGTTGGCACATCATTTATGGTGAGGACAAAGTGGAAGGATTACGTCCTTATGATTTGCATATTATTGATCCGTCAAAAGGTCTATACAAGGTTGATGAAAATAATTCTATTGCGATAGAGACTTATTATTTCGCAGATAAGTTTGTAAGTCTTTTTGAAGTAGAAGGAAGTTTATTGTTAAGTTCAGTTGAAAAAAGAGGTAACCAATTGGTTTGGGAAATCTTTGCTGGTAATATGGAACCTGTGAGTGTCACAGGTGATACTATTATGGGGACGGATACGATATCTCCTGTTCAGACTTTTCCTATCAATGTGATGCAGCGGGCGTTGTTGGGGCGGATGTGATTTCAGTTGCTAACAAATTGCAACACATATATCACCGATTTTTATATTTAATGACTCTTGTCATTCTGAGCGACATTTGCCTTAGCAAAAGAGTCGAAGAATCAAGAGTCATTAAATGGTTCAGATTTCGACCTTGTGGAGAAATCTTGCTCAACTCAAAAACTTCTTCATTTCGAGTTCAATCAGAAGTAGATTTCTCCACTCCGTTTGTTGATTATCATCACCAAACTCCAGTCGAAATTGGAAAAGTGGTTCGTCCTTGATTCTTCGACTACGATCTTGGCTTGGGCCAAGATTTTCGCTCAGAATGACAAGGACTCAAATAAAACTTATGACTTTTACCGAATCCTGAGTGGGTTCCGGTCGCTGTGCGTATATGGTGCGAAGAAATCTTACTCTTTCAACTGTTTTTAATTCATTTACTCACCACAAACTTCACAACATTTTCTTCTTTCGTCACAGGTTTCTGGACAGGATAAGGATCCACATTTATCATTTGGAATTTATATTCATTGGCCATCACTTCATTTCCACAACTACCATCTATTTTATAACAAAGTCCTTTCGCAACTAACTGAATGGTTTCATTTAAATCTTTTCCTTGGATTTGCAGTTGTACTTTAGCTTTGCCTTCGGTGATACAATTCACTCCTTTTGGGCAACGAGACTCTTTGATATCTAGAAATGAGATTTTAATATTTTCTTTACCGACGAGTAAGGATTCGCCGTATTTTAGAAAAAGCACCTTACCAAATTCATTGGCAGGTGATTGATTGGTGGTCTTTCCATCGGGTAATTTATTAGTACAACTAATAATGATGAATAAGCTTGCAAGAAATAGCCCTAAGATGATTTTCATGTTGTTTGTTTTGTTGTCTTGAGTATTCGTTGAACTTATACCGTAACTTCGCTTCTCTTTTTTTCCCAATCCCAAGCTGACTTCATGATGTCATCGATATTTCTTTTTGGAATCCAACCAAGTGTCTCTTTTGCTTTTGAATAATTGGCGTAAATAGAAACTACATCACCTGGGCGTCGAGGTCCCATGTTGTAATTCAATTTTTCACCACTTACTTTTTCAAACGCTTTAATTACTTCCAACACTGTAACTCCGTCTCCAATACCTAAATTGAAAACATCGTAATTTGATGACTGATTTTTTTCAAAAAGGTATTGCAATGCTTTGGTATGTGCATCTGCAATATCCATTACGTGTATATAATCACGGATGCAAGTGCCATCACGTGTTTCGTAGTCGCTACCATGGACAGATAATTTATCTCGTTTTCCGATCGCTGCTTCGGTAATAATCGGCACTAAATTTTGCGATGGATTAATTGGGGATTCACCAATATTAGTAGATTCATGTGCACCTGCAGGATTGAAATAGCGGAGTGCAATTGAATTTAACTTAGGATATATTTTTGCGTAATCACGGATAACCATTTCGCCCATCTGCTTCGTACGTGCGTAAGGGCATTCCGCTTCTTGCAATTTTGTTGTTTCAGAAATCGGTAAATCTTCTGGTGCAGCGTTTCCATAAACAGAGCAAGAAGAAGAAAAGATGAATTGTGGAAACCCAAATTTGGTCGCACATTCTAACACATTCACTAAACCAATCATATTGTTATGAAAATACAAGGTAGGCATCTCAACGGATTCTCCAACATTTTTCAAAGCGGCAAAATGGATGATTCCAGCAATGTCTTTTTCTTGTTCGAAAACCTTTCGAGTTGCTTTCAAGTCACACAAATCAACCTTATAGTTTTTAATCTTTTTCCCTGTAATTTTTTCAATTCCAGCCAAAGCACTTTCATCAGAGTTGATATTGCTATCGATTGAAATCACTTCAAATCCATTCTCTACCAAATCCACAATTGTATGACTGCCAATGAATCCACAACCTCCTGTAACTAAAACTTTTTTCATCTTGAATATTGATTAACTTTGTGAAATAATACGAAACAAAAATAACAAATTTATATATGAACCTTACAGAGAAACAGCGCCTTATCGAACCTTTATTGAAAATTGCCAAAGCAGCAGGCGCTGAAATATTAAACATCTATAATAATGCCACTTCAAAGGATATTGAGTACAAATCTGACAACTCTCCTTTAACAAAAGCGGATAAAGCTGCCAATGATGTGATTTGCAAAGGGTTAGAAGAATTGGAAGTCGTATTTCCGATAATTTCAGAAGAGAACAAAGCAATCCCTTATGCCACTCGAAAAGATTATGATTATGTGTGGATGGTCGATCCATTGGATGGTACCAAAGAATTTATAAAGCGAAATGGTGAGTTCACTGTCAACATTGCTTTGATTCATGCCAATCGTTCAGTAATGGGAATTGTTTATGTGCCAGTTACAGATGAAATGTATTATGCAGTTGAAGGTGGCGGTGCTTTTTTGGTTAAAAACGGCAAAACTACCAAGTTAAATGCTAGCAAAAATAAATTAAAAAATAAAGGTATCAATATCGTTGCTTCTCGCTCACATATGAATGATGAGACCAAGGATTATGTCACTCGATACCGAGAACCTAACATTGTACCTACAGGAAGCTCCTTAAAGTTTATGTTGATTGCATTAGGAAAGGCAGATGTTTATCCTCGCTTGGCACCAACCATGGAATGGGATACTGCCGCTGCGCATATTATTCTAGAAGAAGCAAATGGACATGTGATCAATCAGAATAACATTTCTATTGTTTCATATAACAAAGAAGATTTATTGAATCCGCATTTTATTGCTTACGGAGACATTGTTTAAGTTTAAGTTTAAGCCGAAGTTTAAGTTTAACGACCTCACGTAGTAACGGTCAATTAAACTTAAACTTCGACTTAGTCTTAGTCTTTGTCTTAAACTTCTTGGCTTAAACTTAATCCTTTGAAATGCCAAAAATATCCGCCATCATACCAACTTTCAACGAAGCTGATAACATTGCAGCTGCAATTGAATCGTTGACGTTTTGTGATGAGGTGGTAGTTGTGGATTCATTTAGTGAAGATGAGACGGTTGAGATTGCTAAGCAATTTACATCAAATGTTGTTCAACGAAAATATACAGGACCAGCAGATCAAAAAAACTGGGCAATTCCAAAAGCAAAACATGAATGGGTATTTATCTTAGACGCAGATGAACGAGTGACACCTGAATTAGCAAAAGAAATAACAACGCTTCTACAAAACAAAAATATTGAAGAAGATGCCTTCTGGATTGGACGTCAAAGTTATTTCATGGGTAAAAAAGTAAATTATTCTGGCTGGCAAAAAGATAAGGTAGTCCGACTAATTCGACGTGACACCTGTAGATATAACCTGAAGCAAGTCCATGAAGAAATCGATACCACCAATATTAAAGTTGGCGTGCTAAAAGAAAAAATGGTTCATTACACTTACAAAAGTATGGATCATTTTATGGACAAGATGGATCGCTACGCCAAGTGGTCCGCTGAAGATCATTTATCCAAAACACCAAAGGTTACTTGGTTTCATTTAAATGTCAAACCTACTGCTCGATTTTTGAAACATTACATTTTACAATTAGGTTTTTTGGATGGTAAAGTTGGTTATCAAATTAGCAAAATTATGGCTTGGGGTGTAAAGCGGCGATATGAATATCTTCAAAAGTTACTCAAATAGACAATCCTACTTTACCTATTATTTCTGAATAACAACTTTTCGAATTGCTCTTTCATCATCAATTGTTATTTCCAAAAAATAGACTCCATTTGGAAACTCACTTACATCCAATCTTTCTTGGTGGCTATTTTTATTCAACAACTTACTGCCGTAACTATTATACAAAGTGATATTTTCAATTTGCAAGTCTGTGTCAATAAATATTTCTGCACGCACCGGATTCGGATAAATATCAAGATCAAAATTGCTTTGTAAATCAACTGTTGGAAGCACATAAAAACACGGCTCATGATTTGGATTTGAGTATAACAACTCATCATCTTCATAATAGCATAATAAATCATAAGGATAATCTGTATAACACGACGATGGAAAACCTGTTAAATGCGACATACTTCCTATTCCTTGAACCCAATAGTTGACTTCACCGGAATTATTGCTTGGCAGCAATTTCAATCTTTTTCGAAAATCACCATTCAACAATTCTAATGAATCTATTTCTGAAACAATAAATTCACATTCAAAACCAGGGATACCTACCGTTATTGTATCTCCTTCATTGAGGCTAAAATCATATAATAATATTTCATCGGTAACGCCAAAACCTGGATATACGGTATAAATTCTGTTTTCATCATCCTCTCGAAGAAACCACCCTGTTGGTATCCATTCAGCAATTTGTAAAGAATCTGTGTTGTAGTATTGCACTAAATATTCCTCTCCATTATATATTGTATCACTTCTAAATTCATGAATATAGCTAATTTGTATTGGCTCAAAAAGTCTATAATCATGTACATTCCATTGTTTTCCATAATCGATAGTTATCTGACTTTGAGCAAAAAATGAAGTTGTCATAAACAACAAAAAAAGTATATTTTTTTGCATAGCATTTTTTTTAAAGTTCACCAAAAAGACATTCCTAATTTTAAAAGTTTCAAAATAATTTTCCTGTGACAGAAAATATAAAATATTTACAGCATTGTACAGAAAATATTTACAACATATTACTTACATCTAACTTAATACTAATTGCCCAATATTTCTGATTTATAGGATTAAGCTTTGACTGAAACTTTACATTTTGAATGAAAGTGGTCTTTTTTATTGAACATTATTGGTCATAAAATTTTTCTTACTGGAAATCTATCATCCATTCTTCATTATCACGTTAAGATTAATTTAAATATGATTATTTTGCGGCTGCTTAAAAATAAGCATTGAATCAATACGTTTATATATACAATCAACACAGACTTCTCATGAAAAAATTCGCATATTTTCTGCTATTTGTTCCTGCACTTTTGATATTCAGTTGCAAAGGTTCTAAAAAGACTTCATCGACCACCTTACCAACTTCAAAAAGCGGTGTTCAATTTGTCAAATCAAAAACATTAACAGCGGTTTTAGAAGAAGCAGAAAGAAAAGATAAATTGGTATTTGTCGATTTCTATACAGACTGGTGCATGCCTTGTAAATTGATGGATCAAGATGTTTTTACAGACAAACAAGTTAAAAATTTCTTTGATGATAATTTTATCAGCTACAAAGTAAATGCAGAAAAAGGGAATGGTGTAAATCTTGCAACGGTATTTGAAATCCGCGCTTATCCAACATTACTTTTTCTAAATGACAAAGGTCAAGTGGTCGAGAAGAAAGAGGGGGCGCTTTATCCTACTGGGTTGTTGCAATTTGCCCAGCGGGCTTTGGATAAGCATAACACTGTAAATTAAAAAAAGTGATGAGTTTTGAGTAGCTTCAATGATGAAATGAAATTATTCTAACATTACAAATTCAATGTCGATTATTTAATTCATAGATGGGGATATTCAGGAGTAACAAATTCCGTCTTTCTGAATCATTTTGGATGCACTAAATACGATTTACATTTAATCTGAATAATCATCAACATCCCTGCTTTTTCTAATTTGATTTTTCGAGGAATCTAGTTCTTTTTCTTTTTTCATTGCCAAAAAAGAAACAAAAAGTCTAGATTTTATAAACTCCTCCGTCGAACATATAAAATCGGCCTCCCGCAACAAAATCCAAGT
>CALDGQ010000002.1 GCA_937941765.1 uncultured Saprospiraceae bacterium | reverse complement strand
CATAGTTTTGCCAACTTTTACTACGACACTGCCATTTGCAAATGACGCCAACTTTCCAGTTTCAAGTGTTACCTCTGTACCATCAGGTAAATTGAATGAAGTTGAAATAGGAATTTTTTTTCCCATGTTTCTTTATTTTATTTATTTTAAATCTCGTTATAATCAAATAGGAATTAGTAAACTTAAAAACATAAGTTTACTATTATGAATCGAGTGGATTCAAGAGGCAGGAAAGCATTAACCATATAATGAAACAGGTGTAGGCTGAGATACCTCGTTCTTCACAAGAATTCCACACACTAAAAAAGAAAGGAGTATCCTGAATGTCTTCAAAATACTCCCCTTAAAAATTATTTTCTGATACCTAACTTCTCAATGATTGCACGATATTTAGTAATATCTTTTTTCATCAAATAAGCTAAAAGTCTTCTTCTCTTACCAACGAGTGTCAACAAAGTCCTTCTACAAGAGTGGTCTTTTTTGTTACGTTCAAGGTGTTGTGAAAGGCTTTTGATACGGTAGGTAAATAAAGCGATTTGTCCTTCGGTAGATCCTGAATTTTTGGCATCTCCTCCGAATTCTGCGAAGATCTCTCCGGTCTTCTCTGGTGTTAAATAAACTGGCATATTTTTAAAGTTTTACCATTAGTGATTACTGAAATCAGTTACAGCGGTGCAAATGTACACTTTTATATGAGAAATGGAAAGAGAATGAACACCTAATACGGGTTCAACTAAATATAGCTACCAAATACTGAAACGAATGGTTTGATTCACCAATATGAAAAATGGCTATATAATGTCACTATTCCAGCTAGATTTTCTATTTAACTTGTAAGAATTAGATTAATTTTATTTTAAATACTTCTTTTCTAGCTTAAATATCAATTTCCTTGTCTTTACAAAATGGTGCAATCATTTGTAATTCATGATGCCAGATCGAATCAAGGAGAATGAATAGAAAAAATTTCCCTGATAAAATTTTAAACATATGCTTCGTACATTTTTATTCTTACTATTGAATTTAGCAATTGGCTTTACAATTAGTGCACAATGTTTGGATGTTGACAGAAATGTTACACATCCAACCTGTGGCATGGAAGACGGGATGATAGAACTGACACCTCAAAATGGAGTCCCTCCTTATCAATACGAATGGATTGGCGGAAGTACCCAAACCAATGGTGCATATACTGTTACTAACCTAGCTATTGGATGGCATGCGATAACAGTAACGGATGTCAATAATTGCAGTGCTGTCAAATCTTCTATCCTTACACAAGGTGACTTTCAAATTGATGCTTTCACTAATGTAACAACATGCCAAGGAGGTTGTGCTCAAATGTTCGTAGCAGCTGGAGGCGGATGTATGCCATACACTTATCAATGGTCTGGACCAAATGGTTATAGTGCGATTGGCAACACACCACTTGCATGTGATCCTGGTACCTATAGTGTTACAGGAACTGATTGTGATGGATGCCAAAGTATCATTTCCAACATTACAGTTTCAAACACCTCAAGCGGTTTTGGAATCGACATTTTAAACGTAGATAATGCTTCGTGTTCAGGAGATTGCGATGGCGCTATTGACATTGATATTATAGGAGGTATTTTCCCTTTCAGCTTTACTTGGAGTAATGGAGCAACCACTGAAGATTTAACTGGCCTTTGTGCTGGGATTTATGATGTTACTGTTTCTGATGATGATGGATTGGGATGTTTTATGGTAACCGGCATTGTTGTTGAAAATACGTCTGGTACATTTACAGTAGAAATATCAGATATCCAAAATGAAACGTGTGGAAATTGTGAAGGTGCTATTGACATTTTAGTTAATGGTGGGGCACCTCCTTATGATTTCATTTGGAGTAATGGACAAACAACGGAAGATATTACAGGTCTTTGTGAAGGTGAATATACTGCAACAGTTTCGGATGCAACTGGATGTTTTATAGAAACTAGTGTTGGAGTTGAAAACAACTCTTCAACATTTACAGTCGACCTTTCTAATGTACAGAATGAAACGTGTGGAAATTGTGAAGGTGCTATTGACATTTTAGTTAGTGGTGGAACGCTTCCTTATGAATTCATTTGGAGTAATGGACAAACAACGGAAGACCCTACTGGTCTTTGTGAAGGTGATTATACTGCAACGATTACAGATGCAACTGGATGTTTCATAGAATTAAACATCCCAGTTGAATCGGATTCTCAAAACCCATTCACAGTCTCTTTGTTTGACTTTGAAATTTGCGAAGGTGACTGTTTTGTTGCGGAAGCAGAAATTGTTGGTGTAGCTAACGGGCTGGCTTTTGAATGGATTGACCCGACAGGAGTTGTATTTGCTAACACACAAACAGTAACAATATGCACACCTGGCACTTATACTGTAAACGTAGTGAATCAAGATGGGTGTTCAGCCTCCGCTGTTACCAATTTAACAGTGATACCTCAACTCTCATTAAGTGCATCCCTTGTTGAGCCAGAAACAAGTGCAGGAAATTGCGATGGTAGTATCTTTCTAAATGTTGCTGGTGGACAAGCGCCTTACTTTTTTCAATGGCAACCTAATGGAGAAGTTGATCAGGACCTTATTGGTGTATGCTGTGCAGGCGACTACACGGTGTTTGTAACGGATATCGTTGGATGCATTGCTGAACTTACAGTTATAGTTCCGAATGGTAGTTTAGAAGTAGATGCATTCGTTTTAGATCCAGATTGCCCTGAGGATTGTAGCGGTGAAATAGAAGCTTTTGTGAATGGTGGAACTCCTCCTTTTGAATATTTTTGGTCAACAGGCCAAATAGGAGCAACCATCACGGATTTATGCATTGGCAATTATAGTGTTACCATAACCGATGCATTAGGCGCTATTGGTACTGCAGATGCTTCAGTTGTCAACATTAGTCCTTTGTCTTTTGAAACAATAACGACCAATGCTAGTTGTGATAGTGGCGGTACTTTGGTTTTCAATGTATTGGAAGGTTCTGGTGTTTACAATTACTTTGTTAATGGATTTCAAGTAGGTATTAATACAGCGACCGATTTAGATCAAGGAGAGGTAACAGCTTCGGTAACGGATCTTACCTCAGGTTGTACTATTGAGCAAATTGTTACAATTGATGGACCTTTTGATGTACTCATTTCAGATACGGCTGCATCCTGTGATATGTCAGATGGAACGGCAACTGCAACCGTTCCTGGTGGCACGTCTACCTATAGTTATTTGTGGAGTAATGGAGACACCAACGCAACTGCTACGGGACTAGCAATTGGTGGCTACTCTGTAACAGTGACAGATGAGGTAAATGGATGTGAAAGTCACGAAAATGTGTTGATTGTAGAAGCAGATGGTTGCTATGTTACGATCTCTGGATATGTAATTGTAGATAATGATTTGGATTGTATCAGCAATGCAGATACCGACAGTATTCCAAATATTTTGATAAGTCTAGATGAAAACGAATATACATACACTGATGTGAATGGGTACTTCGAATTTCAAACAGCTCCTGGAAATCACACTTTATATTACTTAACTGAAAGTTTGCTGTATGAGCCGCTTTGTATTGCGCCTATTGATGTTAGTGTTCCTAATTTTGGAGATGTTTCAGATGGAAACAATTTCTTCGTTTATGAAAATGACATCACGGATTTGAAACTATACATTACAAAGACACCCATTCGACCTGGATTCAATCATTATGTTACTTCCAATGTCTATAATTATGGCAATCAAATTATAAATGGGACCTACACTTTGGTACATGATCCGAATCAAACATTCATTGTATCACAACCACCTGCTACAAATTATAACGAATCCACAAGAACGATTACATGGGATTATAACAATTTAGATCCGTTAGAAAATTTTGTCTTTCTTGCACAATTCAATGTTCCTTCAAGCATTTCATTGGGTACTGAAATAGAAGTAAATGGGAATGTTGACCCGACTACAGGAGATATAGACCCCGACAATAATGTAGCAACTTGTATTTCGGAAGTCGTTGGTTCATACGATCCTAATGACAAGATTGCTATGCATGATGGTGAAGTTTGGGGTAGTGATCCTAATGTTGTGTGGTGGGGTTCAACTGATTTGTTAACTTATCGGGTACGTTTTCAAAACACAGGAACTGACACTGCTTTTACAGTTGTGATTGAAGATGAATTAGATGAAGTTATTGATATACGCGACATTACACCTGGCCCTTCCTCACATGGATATGAGCTTGATGTGCGTGATGGAAAAACATTGGTTTTCACATTTGACAACATTTTACTTCCGGATAGCACTACCAATGAAGCCGAGAGTCATGGTTATGTGTTCTTTGACGTAAATGTTGATATCAATACGACCAACGTGCAAGAAGGAGATGATATTTTAAACGATGCCGCCATCTTTTTTGATTATAATTCGCCAATTATTACTAATGAAGTCCTAACTATTTTTGATTATTGGTTGTCTACGAATGAGGTAGATGAAATGAGCAATATTGAGCTATCGCCAAATCCTGCTCAACAATTTACAACCTTGATTTACAAATTAAAAGAAGATGCAAATATAAAGATTGAGCTATTGGATATTACTGGAAAATTGGTTCATACAATCCAAAGCGCTCAACCAAAATCAGTGGGCGAACATAATATGCAAATTAATACAATGTCGCTAAATAACGGCACTTACTTCATTCGCATGAATGTTAATAACAAATTGATATCCAGAAAGTTAGTAGTTATAAATTAGAGCAAAATCTTGAAAATAAAAAAGTGCGTTTCGATAAATTCGAGACGCACTTTTTTTATTTGAAAAAAAATTATCAATCACTTACAAATTGTTAAAAAAAACATGGAATAAAAATGGATGTTTAGTTTATATAGATTGTAGTTAATACTTGAGACACTAAACAACCATGAGAATAAAAGGGTATGCATTTTCATTTTGCATTTGTGCATTTTTTATTTATCAGCTTACAAAAGTTGGAATTGAAAATGCTCCTACTACAAAAAATGTAGCTACTACCTACTATTCTAACAATCCACTTTCACAAGCGCACGCACATAACGATTACCAACATCCCAATCCACTTTCAGATGCATTAAACTATGGCTTTACTTCAATAGAGGTGGATGTCTATTTGATGAAAGGGAAGCTATATGTCACTCATAACCGACCTATTTTTCCCAATTCTCAAAAGACACTTTCCAAAATGTATTTGGAGCCACTACTAGAAAGATATCAATCAAATGACGGAAAATTTTTCAAAAACTCCAATCAGCCTATCTCACTAATGATTGATATCAAAAATCGTAGACATCAAACTTATGAGGCACTCAAAAAGGCAATCGAACCATTTCATGAGATGCTAAGCTCTTGGGAAAATAACATTGCATGCACTAGAGGTGTCAATATTATCCTGAGTGGCAAACGACCGATTCGACAAGTTATCAATGAAACTAAAAGATGGGTACAATTGGATGGTCGACTTTGTGATTTAGGCAAACATTATGATCCTGAATTGATGCCAATTGTGAGTGGTCATTACGATGATATTTGTAATGCTCCTTGGTTATTTAGACAATGTCATCACATCAAGTTGAAAAACATCAGCACCATTGCAAAAAAGGTAGCTGCTGAAGGCAAGAAATTACGGATTTGGAAAACACCAGAAAATACGGACACTTGGAATGCTTTGCTTGATAAAGGGGTGGACATCATCAACTCTGATAGCTTGCAGTTACTTTCTAATTTCTTAATTGAAAGAAACGCGCCACCACTCTACTCTTTGGAGAAATAATAATTTTCTCACCTTCTAAAGTCGGTTCGAATGTATGATATATGATGTGTGATGTTTGATGTATGATGTATGATGTATGATATATGATTTATGATAGACGAAAATACGCGGTGGTGATTCGTGGGTCTTTGAAAGCACTTCAATGATTGAAAAAATTATCTCACATCATACATTTGATTTTTTCCAAAGTTCTTATATTTCAACATGAAAGAAGAAGATAAACCTATTCGAGAAAAGGATAGCTTTGATATTTTAATTGAAAAATTTGGAATCTACTACGAGCGCTGGAAAAAAGCGGCAGCGATTAACAAAGACGATTCATTAGGTGCCAGTATCATTAAAATCGGAATTCGAATTGCAGGTATCTTGTTTTTTATTGCCATATCTCCATTTTTGATTATTGGTTTACTGTTTGGTCTATTTGCTGCTTTTTGATTGAAAATAAGATGAATACTTTACGAAATACACCATTCATAGTTTGTCTAATTCTCTTCTTATTGCACCAAATTTTACAGAAAGTATTTAATTACAACATTCCTTTTGCGGATTCCTATTTAGACCCATTTTTGAGTATTCCTATCTTTTTGAATTGCCTATTACTAGAAAGAAGATGGTTGTTGAAGCAACCTGATTTTCGTTTTTCAAATTTGGAAATAGTAATTATTACGATTGTGCTTGCAGTTCTTTTTGAGGAAGGATTTACTTTTTTTTCAGACAAATTCACTCATGATCCTTGGGATTACTTTTTTTACTTATTGGGTGGGATTTTTTTTAGATTTTTTGCAAATAAGTGAATAGAAAAAACTAAGGGAATAAAAAATTCCTCCTTAAAATTCTCGACTTTCATAGAGATGTTTTTATTAAACAACAATATCTTTACGCAAATGAATATACGCTAATGGATTTCGTAATATATCTATCGCTACATTCTTCAAAATCACTGGCAATAATCGGAATCTGCCGCCTCTGGATTTTAGTGCTAAAAAAAGAGTAATAGAAAAGCTCACTATAAAATTGATAAACCCAATCAATAAAGCACCCGACATAGCATAAAAAATCATTTGATAATCAAAATTAAAATTCATAATAGCGTATCCAATATTTGCAGAACTAAACGCAATATGTCTGATATCAATTGAAAATGGTAATAGTGTGCTGAACAAAGAAGCAGAACCTAGAAAAAAACCAAGCGCTATATTTCCAATCCACGAACCCATTTTGTTTTCTATAAAATACTCTAATCGACTACTTTTAAATATGCTATTCCTTACTCTAAAAGGAATCTTTGATGCAACTATCTTGTTATCAACATAACCAGAAATCAAGCCTGATAATGCCAAGAAAAAACCTGCTATCATAGCAAAAAATACTAGACTGCCGGATGGAATCGTCTTTTTCATGAGATACTCGGAGTTTATTGCTGTAAGCAAATCAGCATAATCCAATAGCTTCAAAAGAAAAGCAATGACACAAGAAAATAGTAAGGCCATTACAAAATTACCAACAATAGATATGAACTGACTTCTTGAAACAGACCGAATTAGTGTGGTGATTGTTTGAATAGAATCAATTTCTAAGTCATCTTGTTTATCAATTCTTTTAGCAATGGTCGATGCAGTAACAGCTGGTTGTTTGGTGGCAATAATTCCACCAAATTGCTTGACTACTATAAAACAAATCGCATAATTAATACTGAAAAATAATGCATTTTTTAGTTGACCAAACTCATAACTTTCGACACCGATTTTAACCAATGCAAAAATAGAAATCAAAGCACCGCCCAAAAGTGATTTGTAGAAAAATGACCAATATTCAGCATGGTCATCTGCAATATATTTTCCTCCTTTATTCGAAGTATGTTCTACTATTTCCAACGCAACCAAATCTCCATGCCTGACCGCATACCTTCGAATGCTATTTTTGGTTTTCGAATACTCAATGAATCTTATAAAAACAGCTTCCCAATGTTTTTTAGAATCAATGTTAATTTTCAATTCAAGCAAATGTATTGTTTGAATAATGTATTCTAATATTTTTCTGGTCGTTACGGTTAGGTGAAAATTAGTGCCTATTTTATTTTTGTTTTTTCTTAAAAGCTCCACCAACGATTTTGCTTTTTCTAAATAACCAATCAATTCCGTAATTGATGCTTCATCGGAGGTATTGATAGCGCTGAATTTTGACAATAAAGCCTCAAAGGGACTGACATCCAATTCTAGAAAATTAAATTTGGTCTTAATATTATTATCTAATCCAAATGTGCATATTTTTGCACCCAATGCTTTGATACTTAAATCAAGTTCATCGGAAATACCACTTTTAGAAATAGTTTCTAAATCTATAAACGCTAATCCTTCAGCTTTTGGATCTTTTGATTTGAGTAAAAAGTATTCAATTGTATTTTCATCTGGAATTTGAGGAAGAATTTTTCTAAACAATCGACGCAGAAAACCAGAACTAAAACCATAGTCCTCCATCAAGGAATACTTGGTAAAAAATGAATAGAACTTAATTTGCTGATCCTTCTTTTGCATACAATTAATTACGCTTGTCCCAATTTCAAATAATACATTTCATTTAATATCGCGCCAAGGCCATGAAGCCCTTTTACAATTTCTAACTCCGCTTCCAGTAACTTACGTTCTCTTTGATTCAATAAAAAAATAGAAGATTCACCGATGTCAAATTTAAAATTTTCAGCATCATACAATAGTTGACTGTTGCTAAATTTTTCACGAACAACCTCGACTATATCTTGTTGCAATTGTTTGCTGTAAATCAAATTTTGAAACTTGTTGACTAATTTCTGATGATATTGTTGTTGATCCAAACGATTTTGTTCCAAGCGCGCATTAATCAATTGCAACTCTCCTTTTACCTTTCGATTGAGGACTGGAAGCTCAAAATTAATTCCGTACTTGTAGTCGTTTAAACTAAATGTCGGGTCAAATTCATCTTTACCCAAACTTAAGATCGTATTATATTTTAAGTCCAATTGTGGTTTACGCTGTTCATTTTCAAGTCGACTTTGCATATTCAGTTGATCAATTTGATTTTCCAATTTTCTCACGAGTGGATCATTAATGAATTCTGGATTCTCGAAAAAAGATAATTCATCTATTTGGTCAACAACATCTTCCAAAACCTCAGGTATCACTGTGTCTAATAAGTTAATCGGCCTTTTATTATCATCCCATAAAAATAAATTTAGCTTTTGTTGCTTCGTTCTCAACTCTTCTTTTGAATGGATAACAAACTTTGTAGCGGTATTCAAATTTATCCTTGATTCAATTGTATCAATTGCAGGTTTATCTCCATTTTGAAACAATGTAATTACATTTTGATGTCTAACTTGAATGGCATCTTGATAATTTTCATAAATATTCTTTTTGACAAATGCAGCAGACCAATCTAAGTAAACCGCAATGGCTTCAATCAAAATTTCACGAATCAACATGTCTTTTTCGATCTGACTTTTCAAGCCATTCAATTCAGCCATTTGAAGATTAAATCTTTGTTCATCAAACATTAATCCCCTCAATAAACTCACATTTATTCCACCATAAATAAGTCCATTTTGAGGAACACTGTTTTCCGAATTCAAAAAATCACCGCCATTATTTTCATAGCCAACAGAAAAATCGATGGGCAATCGAGTTGGAATTTTAGCTTCCGTTTGCCATACCGTATAATATTGATTCTCTGTGAAATTTTTGGATTGGTAACTTGAATTAATTTTCGGATCCAATGCACCTTTTCCTTTACTTGCATATGCACGTGCAAATTCATCATATAAATTGGCTTTCTGAATCAACGGATAATTTCTGTTGATGATTTCCAAATATTGGTGAAGTGTCATTGTTTCTTGACTAATCGCATTCATGGCCATCGTCATCCATAAAAACAATAATAAGAAAGACTTAAATAATTTCATTGATCCTAATTAATTCTTAGATATTGTGAAACCAAGATTCTCAATTGTTTTGCCGTGAGGGACTGGTTTTTCTTCCTCATCTATCTTTACAAATACTAACTTCTCAATAGAAATAATTACTTTCTTGGTGAAAACATTTCTCACACTACAAGACAACGTAATACTTGTGTTACCAATTGATTTAAACTCTAAACCAATTTCTATCACATCACCTTGTTTTGCTGAACTGACGAAATTTATTTCTGAAATAAATTTGGTTACAATTTTTTTAGTATCCAACTTTGTCATCGCATAAATCCCCGCATCCTCATCAATCCACTTCAACAAGGCTCCACCAAACAAGGTGTTGTTGGCATTTAAATCTCCAGGCTTGATTAATTTTTTCGTTTGATATTTCATTATTTGAATTTTCTAATTGGTGCTTTTCTTTTAATAGATTCGTTTTTCTCAGGAGTATAGAAATCAGGCGGAAATCCATTTAACTGTCTCCATAATTCGTAGTAAATTTTTACATCATTCAACAATAATAATCCTCGTGCTCCAGAACCAATTCTGATCAATTCAGGCCATGATTTATCAGAGCCATCTTCAACTACTAGTATTCTATATTTTCCATTATCACTAATATCGTTGTCGATTGCAAAGACTTCTCCTCCGAAAGTTCCGAAGGAATTATTTGGCCATCCGCTAAAAACCATTGCAGGCCAACCATCAAATTGAAGTCGAACTTTTTTGCCTTCTTTTATCAATGGCATATCATTAGGCTCGACAAATAACTCAACTGATCTTTGAAAATTGGTAGGAACAATCGTTGCAATATTTTCTTGTGCTTTTACAAATTCTCCAATTCCATTTTTGAGTACTTTGGTAATTCTTCCGTTAATTGGTGAAGTAATAATAAAACCACTTTGTCTTTGTTTGATTTGATTAAACTTAGACTGCAGTTTACTTTTTTCACCCAAAACAGTATATCGGTACGAATCTGCACTTTGAATTTCTGATTCCGTTTTTGCTACCTTTTGCTGATAGTCTGCATTGACTCCTTCAACTTTTTGGAGGATGTTGCTCTCTTCATTTTCGAATTTTCTTAGCTTATTTTCAACGGAAATTTTCTTAGCAATTGCCTCTCGAATTGATAATTTTTTCGATTCGAGATCGGTTAAAGACTTAATTCCTTTTTCGTACATTGTCTCCATACGTTTCAACTGATTTGTCGCATTTTCTACATATATTTCAGCTGCTTCTAAATCCAACTTGGCTGAATTAATTTCCAATTCGATTTGCTGTTGTTTAATTTTTAGCTGCCGAAGTTTTGCATCTCTATTGTTAGATAACGCAATTAATTGTTCTTTTAAATACTTTCCTTTTTCTAGATATGCATTCGCCGATTTTGCTTTTGCATCCTGTTGTTCTTTTGTATTTTGCAACAATTCTGGATCCAGGTATTCTGATTTTGCTTCGGTAAGTATGGCAATGGTATCTCCTATAGCAACTACGTCTCCTTCAGTTACATACCAATTTTGAATTTTCCCTCCAATCAGCGCTTGAATATTTTGAGGTTTATCATATGGATTTAATGAGGAGACATATCCTTTAGAACGAATATTTTGTGTCCAAGGCAAAAACATAATCAGGATCCCAATCAGTAACAAAACAACCATAATTTTGATCACAAACTTAGACGTTGATCGCTGATTTAAAATTTGATATGATTTATAATCAGACCGATTGATATTATGTGAAATTGAATTTGAAGTTATGTTCAACATTGTTAATTATTTTTATTTGATGACAAAACCTTTCCGTTTTCCAACGATAAAATGTTGTCAATGTATTTTTGCCAAATTTCGTCTACGGATGAAACAATGATACTCCATCGATTAGATGAATTTGTAAGCCGTTCTAGAATTTCCCGCTTTTCTTCATGGGGCACATGATCTAATGGATCTTCCAAAATGACCATTCTCGGGTTGGTAGCTATTGCTCTTGCCAATAAAATTCTATCTTGAATATTTCTCGGAATTCTTGCTCCTTCAGGATCGACAAGTGTATTAAATCCTAAAGGCATTTTGGACAAATGCGACGACAGTCCTGTAATTCTAATGGCCTCATTAATGCTTTCCGGGGTAGCTTTACTTCTTTCCATTGAGATATTTTCCAGAATAGTTCCATGAAATATTTCAGTGTTATTAATATAAAAGCCTACTTCCTCTTTCAACTTTTCAAAATCCAGTGATCCAATAGGAAAGCCGTTATACTTTACAATCCCATCAGACGGTTCAATTACTCCTGAAATTAATTTTAGTAAAGTCGACTTGCCTGAACTTGGTGGTCCATGAATTATGGTGGATTGATTTTTAGCCAATACAAAATTCAAATCAGTAAGTGTAGATGATGGAGCTCCTTCATACCTATAGGAAACATTTTCTAAAGTCACTTCATAGGAATCATCTGACTCTTTTAATTCCACACCCTGAAAATTATCCATTGGCTTATCAAATACAAACCCAATTTTATCCAATGCTGTCAATACATCATATATAGATTCAATAGTTTTTATCAATTTTTCAACGGATGCAATAATTAAAATGATAATAATTTCAGCAGCTACAAATTGTCCAATATTCATTTGCTCATTGAAAACCAAAACACTACCAGTAATTAATAAACCTGCAGCGACAAGCACTTTGAATATAATTAAGTAAACAGATTGTGAGACGATTACCTTAAAATGACTTTCACGGGCATTTAAATAAGCTTCTACATGTTCGTCTGTTTTTGATAAACCCAGATTGTTGTCACCAGCCAATTTGAAAGAAAGTTTACTTCTTGCAATTTCTTCTAACCAAAATGCAATCTTATACTTCATAGAAGATTCCTTTAAGCTAGTCTTCAATCCTTTCGGTCCCGTTGCTGCAATAATGAAATACACAACAATCAATAACAATACACTGAAGATGATAAAAAATGAGTGATACATACTCAATACAATCAACCCAACAATAATTTGAAAAATTGCAATTGAGAAATCAATTAGTATTTTAGGCAATCCTTTTTGTAATGTAAGTGTATCAAAGAATCGATTAGCCAAATCCGGGCCGTAATAATCTCTAAAAGACTCATATTTTATTTTTGGAATTCGATAAGCAAATTCAAACGAAGCATTACTAAATATTTTTTGCGCCAAATTCTCTACAATCCTTAATTGCAGTATTTGCAGAATTCCAGTAAGCGCAATCCCAGTAATTACAAATGCAACGAGTACATACCATGAAGTAGTAATCTCTCCTCCTTGAATCAAATTAACGATCGCTTGAATTCCAAGCGGTAATGTCAAATTGACCAAGCCATTGAAAAAGGCATATATATATACTTGCGAAATATCGTTTCTCTCTAATGCTAATAAATTCCGAAACCTCCAAAAAGGTGATTTAATTGCTGTCTCCATTTTCACTATTCTGTTTAAATATTGCTATACTTTTTCGTTTTCCTAAAGTTTGATTAATCCTCACACGGCAATGCCGTTTTATGAGCTATCAATTTTAATTTTCCTTGCACATCCTTTTTAAAACACATTGTGTAATTTTGTTTAACTACAGAACCATCTTTTTTTTGATAGGTTGATTGACCAATTGCAATTGCTATGTTGTGATCATTGATGATTCCAGCATTTTTCCAATTTACTTTGATCAAATTTTGTAGTGCAAAACCTTTGTCATCTGGGAAGGAATCATTACCACCAATTAGGTAAGACAAAATCCCTTCATATGTAGAGCGAAAAGGATCCTCTACAGAATCATTTGCTTTAAAGAGCACCTCATTAAAATCAAAACCATAATATTTTTCAATATGATTTCTTGCAGCCGTTGTGTAATCAAGCTTATTAATAAACGCATTTGAAATCCCATTCAAACTAACACCAAAACCTTGTTGGAAAGCAATTATCTCAGACTGTCTGATCGGGGCAGCAGCAGTTGAATTTTTTACAGTGCTCGTGCATGCACTTTGTAACAGGACCAAAACACAAACTAAAATTGTCAATATCACTACTGGAAGTTTTCTTGAAATATTAATCATGATTTAAGGTTTAAATTTTTAAATAATTACTTTTTACGCTTTGAAGCATGCTTTCTTAATTGCCTTTTAATCTTAAATGACAAATCAGACCATAACTTTTTGAGATTATCCGATTTGGAAGATAGTACTATATCATGACCTGGAACTCCTAATTTTACAGTTGCCAAATAAACAGCTGGAACTGCCGACTCTTTTTTTATATAAATTTCAGAATATATAAGGTTATTGAATTTACCGCTTAACTTCCTGATTTTCCATTTGGCAAATCTTACATACTTGTTTGCGATTTTTGCTTGATTTCTTACTGTAAACTTCATAATTTCAAATTTTTATTCTGTTAGTAAATATTTATCAATCAGTTAGTATTACTTACTTAACGTGAAGTTAAGCTAATTGTTTAAATAATTATTACTATATTGTAAAAAAAATCTAAAATGTCTCTTAAATTAAATTTCAAACTACCTGAAAAACTATATTTGAAGGACCCACAAGATTCACCATATGGTCATAGATTGTTATCGAATGCCATTGAATTAATTGATGAACTCGGCTTTGAATCCTTCACCTTCAAAAAATTAGCAACAAAAATGGAATCTTCAGAAGTATCGATTTATCGATATTTCGAAAATAAACATCTATTGCTTTTGTATCTAAATTGTTGGTACTGTGAATGGGTAAGTTATCTTATAGACATGCAAACAATGAATGTAAAAGATTCTGAGGAAAAACTTAAAAGAGCCATTCATTGTATGATTCACGCTAATACTGAATCTGAATTGACCGATTATATCAATGAAAAAATATTGTTTCAGATCATTATGAAAGAATCATCTAAAACGTATCATATCTCTTCTATTGATGAAGAAAATAAGTACGGTCTGTTCTTATCTTACAAAGAATTAATTGCAAGAATTTCCAGTTTCGTTGAAGAAATAAGCCCAAAACATCCTTATTCAAAGAGTCTTGGGTCTACCCTCTACGAGATGATTAACAATCAAATATATTATGCAGAGCATTTGCCTCGTTTAACTAGTTTGAGTAAAAAGAAGACCATGAAAGAATTGGAAAAGATGGTTAACCATTTTGCGTTTGCCTCAATAAATTATGTTAAGAAGTAGCGTGAGCTAATTCATTTTCTTTCATCATTTTTCAACAATCATAGTTTCATCTACAAGATCTGAAGCAAAATTGAATGATCTTTGAAAAGATTGATAGCTAAATTCCCTTCTGTGAAAATTGTCGTCCGATATTTCATTTTCATTTTTCGACTCACTTTTTATCGTAAGTACATTATCGGTAAGCTCAATTTGGAAATCTTCTTTTTTCAATCCAGGAGCCGCTAATTCGATCAAGAACTTGTCATCCAATTCCTGAATGTTTACAGAAGGTATTGTGAATTTTTTTGGAGCAAAATCTACATTACTCCAATTGAATAGGTTTTCCAATCGTCATCAATTAATCTTGTGACTGATGGTAGTAACCTTGCTTTTACTGGTAACATAACTCAAAAATTTAATTGTTAATAAATGAAATAACACTCTACTAACGTCAAGAGATATGCCAATATTTTATTAAAGAAATTTTGTCAGTTTTTTGGGTAAAATTGTCAGTTTTCAATATTGCAATCTTGAAATTTTGTCATAATTTTTATTCTTGTGAAATCAAATACCTTTCGCCTCATTCCATAATTTATCCATCTCCTCCAAACTCATATCATTCAAATCCTGAGTAGCGTTTGCTTCAATATATTCAAAGCGTTTTTTAAATTTTCGATTCGTTCTTTCAAGTGCAGTTTCTGGATCAATACCTTCAAATCTGGCATAATTAATTAAAGAAAACAATACATCTCCGAATTCTTCTTCTTTCTTTTCATGCGACATTTTTTCTTGAATCGTCTCACGCATTTCGGCCAACTCTTCTTCAACTTTTTCCCAAACTTGATCTTTATTTTCCCATTCAAAACCAACTTGCTTTGTCTTGTCTTGCATCCGATACGCTTTGACCATGGCTGGTAGCGAATTAGGAACACCAGAAAGAACGGATTTTTTACCTTCCTTCTTTTTTATTTGCTCCCAATTTTTCATCACATCTTCTTCCCCATTTACTTCCACATCTCCATAAATATGAGGGTGCCGATTGATCAGTTTTTCACAAACCGCATTCAACACATCAGCGATATCAAAAGCTTTTTTCTCTTCTGCTATTTTTGCATAAAAAACCATATGCAACATCAAATCTCCTAATTCTTCTTTGATCTCATTCAAGTCTTCATTTAATATAGCATCGGCCAATTCATACGTTTCCTCAATCGTCAACATTCTCAACGTTTCGAAGGTTTGTTTTCGATCCCACGGACATTTTTCCCTTAATTCGTCCATGATGGTCAAAAGTCTTCCAAATGCTTCCAGTTTTTTCTCCATTGTGATTAAATTAATCAAGTTTTTAATTTATTAATAACCCAAGTTATTATTCAGTAATATCCCGTATCTTTGTATTCAAATTGATATCAAAATTCAAATTTAAACTCTTTTGAGTTATAAGTTGTTTAATAGTTACAGTAGTTAATTAAAAACTTCCATCATGACTTTCCTATATACTTTTGCGATTATTTTTATGACTTTTGGAATTGCATTCGCCTTAATTAATATCCGCCATTTAGTGACTGGAAATGAATTCCGTGGCACTTGTTCGAGCAACAATCCGATGCTGAAAAATAAAATTGGAGACTGTGAAGTTTGTGGTAAGAAAGCGGATGAAGCTTGTAAAATGCCAGAAGTTGATAAAGGGTAAATAGTTATTTTAAATTTTTATTTTTTCCTAATTTTTTTTACGAATATTCAAATCTGTAAAGTTTCTGGTATGCTGCTCAGTCTGTCTAAGCGCATGATTACGAATCTCCAATAATAAGTTTAAATAGCTTTTCTTACTATATCTTACTATTAAATGCTTTCAGGTATTTAGTATCCTTTCATTAAGCATAAAAAATCTTCTCTTTTTTGTCACGCTCACTTCAAAAGCTGTGTATTCGTATTGTAAGCGCAATTCGAATTAGCAATTTTTTAGTCAAAAATTAATAATCAAGTTTTAATCTATAAATTAGAACTACTTAAATAAAATCAAGATGAATTTAAAAACGATAGCTTATAACCTGTTTTTGATTGCAATCGGATTGACTGTTGTCTGTTCATGCGGAAAAGAAAATTTAGATACCACAACAATTGACACCGAAGATTTGAATCCTGTAACAATAATATGTGAAATGGAAGTCGAGATAACAGAACCTTTTCCTGGCACCTTAAGTACTACTGTGATTGGAGGAGAACCACCCTATACTTATGCTTGGTCAAATGGAGCAACGATCAGCGGACCTAGTGCAAATGCAGGGGAAAATAGTGTTACGGTAACAGATGCAGCGGGTTGCACCGCAGAAGGCTCTATCATAGCAGAAGGCGGTGGTTCCAATCCTTGTGGATCCTTTATGGGTGGTTTGCGACTTGATAATGATATGTTGACTGCCTATACAATTAATGGAATCGAACCTATTGGTTACACTTGGAGTAATGGAGAAACAACCAATACACTTCAAAATGGTGTATTAGATGAATCGTATACCGTCACTATTACGGATGCAATCGGATGTTCAACCATATTGCCCGTAACAATTGGTAGTTGTAATGAATTTTTCGATTTAGAATGGTCAGTGATAGAATATACCATCACACTTTATCCAATTTATGGAGTAGAACCTTATGTATACAATTGGATAACAACTGGTGAAACAACAGCCTCAATTACCGTCAGCGGACCTGGTACATATGTAGTCATTGTTTCCGATCAAAATGGTTGTATTGCCGAACATGGAATTCAAGTGAATTAATCTAATTAATATGCGTAAAAACCCGGTTCTTAATTTATCGAGAACTGGGTTTTATTTAAAAAATGTATTTAAGTATCTAAAAATGTGAGATCAATAACTAGAGATTTAGTGAAGGCCTGTATTGCGAATGAAAAGCAATCCCAAAAGCAGTTGTATCAATTGCTAGTGCCCTATCTACGTGCTATTGCAACTCGATATTTACGAGATACTTCTTATATAAAAGATGCATTACAGGAAAGTTTTGTTAGAATATTTAATAGTCTTGACAAATACGATTTTGATAAAGCACCACTCAAAAAATGGGCAGCGAAAATAACCATTAATCAATGTTTAAATCTAAATACTAGAGTGATCAAGATGCCTAATGAGGAATTTATTGATGAGCAATGTAAAGAAATTGTTATGCCAGCAGTTTTGGAACGCTTATCAAATGAAGATTTACTATCTATTCTGAAGAAAATGCCAACTGGATATTTTGAAATTTTCAATTTACATGTTATTGATGGATATGCGCACAAAGAAATTGCAACGATGTTAAATATCAAAAAAGAGTTATCTAGACAAAGATTGGCAAGAGCAAAAAATTGGATTAAAAAAGCACTTCATCAAAATCCAGGATTGTTGACTTCATTTAATTCCTCCAAAACCAATTTAAATAAAATATCATGAGCCATATAGAAGACGAATACAAAAAAAGGTTTTCAGATCAGGAGCTTAATAATGATGGTTTTGATTCTGAAGACTTGTGGAATAGTATATCAAAGGATATTCATCCTGAGGAACCAAATGCCCGCAAAGTTATTCCTTTCACTTTCCTTTTATTATTGATTGGAATGGGTATTATTGGTGGCATTTATTGGAATGCAGAGGATGCGGTTATGACTACAAATTCGGATTCAAAATTAAATAATGAGGTAAGCGTTGAATCAGCAAATAAAATTGACATTGACAAGGCTACAGCTATTTCCGAAAACGCAACTAAAAAAGACACGAAAACCAGTAAATATAACAACATAATTTCAGCTACTCAAAAAAATATTATTACAGATAACTCACCCATTTCAAAAGCAAAAGCTGACGATAAAATTCAACTTCCACAATTAAATAACAATCAAAACACAACCAATAAGTCAACTGCTTCATCAAGTGCTGATAGTTATTTGAATAAAAATCAACTTTCGAATACAAGCAAAAAGATTATTTCAACACTAACTCAAAATTTCGAATTCAATAGTTCAAAAAATGACAACGAGAATAGACTTGAATCGTCTTTACAAAACGAGCATATTTCATCAAAACAAAATCAATTATTGAAATCAAAAAATACAGATATAAAAGATGCTTTCACAAATTTATCTGTCGTTAAAAACCAAGATATTCCAAAATTCAAGAACAATACAACTACATTATCTTTTCTGCCAATTAATTTAGTTCCATTGATTTGGCAAAATAATAGTTCCCATAACTTAACGCCTACCGACCCTATTCTAGCAGAATATTCGAATTCAAAAGACAAAGATTCCAAAAGAGCTAATAAATGGAATATCGGCATTTTCGGAGGCATCAACACCTTTACACCGACCTACAAATCAAACACTTACAACAATTTGGTGCGTTTAAAAGAACAAACAGAAAAAGGAATTTTGGGCACCAATTTTGGAATGAATGTTTCCTATTTATTTAAAAATAAATGGGTGGTTCAAAGTGGTTTGGAATATCATCAACTGCAATCCAAATTTGAATATAGAAGCATTAGAAATATAGACATACTGCTTGAAAATCAAGTAGTGACCATTTGGGAATATCCTGCTTCAGGTAATGAAATTGTAGCTTTCGGTGATACGACCGTCAGTGCGGTAGAAACGAGAAATGTAAGGCATTACAACAAAATACATAAATTCAGTATTCCAATCGAAGTGGGCTGGCAAACTCAAAAAAGCAAGTGGATGCTTGGAATTACTGGTGGTATTAACTTCAATTTTATAACTGCTCAATCGGGAAGGATGCTAAATAAAAACGAAGAAATTATTGATTTTGATAACAACACAAGTGCAAAGTATCTAAATGCTTTCAATATAGGATACCGAATAAGTCCTTATGTAGGCTATCAATTATCAGATAAATTTAGATTGAATTTTCAACCTAGACTTACTGCTTTTACTCATAAGAATTTCGATGGATCAGATATTAAAATAGAACACCAACAGATTGAATTAAATTTGGGAGCTGTTTATCAGTGGTAAGCAATTAGGAAAGCAGAAATACAAAGTAGATAGAAATATACTTAGACGCTTAGCAGCAATAAAAATAATATGCACAAATTAGAACTGATTTTATTGATTACGTTTTGCTTCATTTTCACTAATTGCGAAAAAGACAACACCCATTGTGACCCTCCACCTAATTCCTTCAATATTGAAATTCAAGACACACAAGGGAATAACATTTTTGACAATCAATTTAATCAAGACGCTGTTAAATTATATCGTGATAATGACACCATTCCTATTTCTTGGAGAAATGAAAATCAATTGTTCATTGGGTTTGAGTTGATTCAATCAAATGAAGCATATTTCCTTGAACTTTCATCATTGGATACGGATACCATATCAATTCAATGGCATTCCAATGGTGAAAGTGAAATTTGCAAGAATTATTTTTTAGATAGTTTAGCCTATAACAATGAACCTGTATCAGAACTTGGGGATATTGTAGTGCTAATTAAAAAATAAATTAACTATTAAGAACCTCCTAAAACAAATGTCCAAAAACCTCTTTCTTGGTCTTAATATAAAACGCATTCTCCTCAACTGTCGGAATAACAATAGGAACCCGATCCACAATTTCAATTTCACTATCCGAAATAGCAGCGACTTTCAGAGGATTATTTGTAATTAACCGAACCTTTTGAATACCCAAATCTTTCAGCATTTCTAAAGCAACACCGTAATTTCGACCATCTTCTTGAAAGCCTAAATGAGTATTGGCATCGGCAGTATTGTAGCCATCATCCTGGAGATTATAAGCTTTTAATTTATTGATTAAACCAATGCCTCGACCTTCTTGACGGAGGTACAAAAGAACACCACCTTGTTTGGCAATCATCGCTAAAGAATTGGTTAGCTGTTCACCACAATCACATCGTTTGGATCCAAAAATATCACCAGTAAGACATTCAGAATGTATTCTCAACAAAGTGCTATCGGACGCTTTATAATTTTCATGAATCAATGCTAAATGAGGAGAAGGTTCCGCTGGATTATCCGCATAAGCGACCATATTAAAAGTTCCCCATTGGGTTGGAATTGTTGCGTTTCCCTGTTTAATCATATCTCGAATTCCTTAAGAAGGATTTTTTGTTAATCTGCTATAAAATGCGAAATGAAGTCTTATTGTTCATCAAAAAGGTACAAAACTTAATAAATAGCGCATTTTTTGATTAAAATCATGCTTTACAAAAGTACCTTAATTTAAAAACCTATTCAAAATTTCTATCTTCAAGTATATTTTTAAACACTTTGTAAGTCAATAATTTTTCAATCAATAAAATACATAAATTATGAAATGGGAAGGAAGAGAAGGAAGTGAAAATATTGAGGACCGGAGAGGTCAAGGAATGAGCGGAGGTGCCAAAACAGGTGTCGGAATTGGAGCTGGAGTTTTGGTACTTGCATTGGTCGTAAGTCTGCTCGGTGGTGATGGACAACAAGTCCTTCAGCAAGCTGCTCAACAACAGCAACATCAACAACAGCAACAACCTCGAAGCAATCAACAAGGTGCTCGTGAGCATGAAGAATTAGCTCAATTTGTTTCCGTTGTTTTGAAAGACACAGAAGATGTTTGGAATCGTTTATTTCCGGAACAATTAGGAAAGAGATATCAAGCGCCTACATTGGTTTTATTCTCAGATAGAACACACTCGACTTGCGGACATGCTTCTGCTGCGACTGGACCTTTTTATTGTCCTCCTGATAATAAAGTTTATATCGATTTAGGATTCTATGAACAACTCAACCGAAACTTTAATGTTTCTGGTGATTTCGCGATGGCGTATGTGGTAGCACATGAGGTGGCTCATCACGTGCAAAACCTGTTGGGATACACCGATGCAATGGCTCAACAACGAGGTAGAGTCAGTAAAAAAGCTTATAATGATTTGTCTGTTCGTCTAGAATTGCAAGCAGATTTCCTAGCGGGTGTTTGGGCACATCATGCACATCAAATGAAAGGTATACTAGAAGGTGGTGATATTGAAGAAGCGATGAAAGCAGCACATGCGATTGGTGATGACAATATTCAAAGAAAATCGACTGGAACCGTTCGACCGGATTCTTTTACACACGGTACTTCCGAGCAGCGAGTGAGATGGTTTAGAAAAGGATTGGAAACAGGAGATCTAAGTCAAGGGGATACTTTTAGTGCAAAATATTTGTAAGCAATAACAATAAAAAAACATGTACGGTAGAAGAAGAAGTGGTGGCTCCACTAAAATGATGCTGATCATCGGTCTCGTCATGGCTGGTTTTTCTGTCATGAAATATTTCAGCTCAGCTACAGTCAACGAATTAACTGGTGAAAAACAATACATCAGCATTACCAAAGAACAGGAAATAGCACTAGGACTTCAAAGCGCACCTCGAATGGCGCAACAACATGGAGGTTTGCTTCCGGATCAAGAAGCACAAGATCTAGTAGATAAGGTAGGTGCTCGATTGGTAAATAATTCAGAAGCAAAAAACACAGGCTATCGATTCGAATTTCATCTGTTGGCAGATCGGAAAATGGTCAATGCTTTTGCCCTGCCAGGAGGACAGATTTTTATTACAGAAGCGCTATTTGCGCAACTACATAATGAAGATCAGCTAGCTGGTGTACTAGGTCATGAAATCGGTCATGTTGTTGCTCGACATTCTGCACAAAGAATCGCAAAACAAGAATTAACACAAGGATTGACAGGTGCGGCAGTTTTGGCAAGTGGTGATTACAACACCGCAGAAGCTGCTAGAATGATTGGAAATGTAATCAACATGAAGTACGGGCGAGACCAAGAATTAGAATGTGATGACCTCGGCGTGCGTTTTATGTTGAGAGCCGGTTATGACCCTAATCAAATGAAAGGAGTCATGGAAATACTAGCGGCATCAGCAGGCCCTAATCGTCAACCAGAATTTTTCAGTACACACCCAAATCCAGAGAATAGATTAGAAGAAATTGATAATTCAATTAAAAAATACAGAGCCCAAGGGCTTTAAAACGAAGAACGCCGAAGGCGTTAAACCTAAATTACCTAGAATGAAATTCTAGGACCAAAAAAGCTAAATGAAAAACATAATCACAATACTAATACTCCTTTTCAGCTTTCAAATAATGTCAGCTCAACTTCCTAAGACAAATATTTATTTATTTGACCTAAAGCAGTATACCGATAGTATTTTCGTTTTTAAAAGCCCTAAGTTTTTGACATTCTTTAATGCCAATGGGTATAATAATCAACCACAATTTTTTGGGAACAATAAGTTATTCATCACTTCCCAACAAGCTGGAACCGATCAAACTGATATCATCGCATTTGATTTGACAACTAAAATGCGACGTCAAGTAACACAGACAGTCGACAGCGAATACTCCCCTAATCCTACTCCAGATGGAAATTCTTTTACTTGTATCAGAGAAGAAGCGGATGGAAAAAAGACACAACGATTGTGGAAATTTCCAATCAATCAGTCCAATAATGGAGAACGAGTTTATGAAAATACAACTGGAGTTGGATATCATAGTTGGATCAATAATCAAGAAACTGCTTTATTTATAGTAGGTCAACCACATCATTTAGCGATTCGAAACGTTAAGGATGATAAAGAGGTTTTTATCTCAGACAAAATAGGAAGATGTTTTTCTAATTTGCCAAATGGGAATTTTGCCTTTGTTCACAAAATATCAGATAGCAATTGGGAGTTAAAAGAAGTGAACCTATTGAATTATAGAAAAAGTGCCATTATTCAGACAATTCCTAAAAGTGAGGATTTTGTTGTGTTAAAAGATGGTACATTTCTGATGGCAAAAGGATCTAAGCTATACAAGTACAAAGCAAACCAAGATCAAGATTGGTTAGAAATAGCTAATTTTTCGAATTTTGGAATGAATAACATTTCAAGAATTGCAATTAGTCCAAATAATGGTAAAATTGCTTTAGTTGCCAATTAATATCTTGGATACTAGATCCTAGACCGCTGTGCTTTTAGATTTTAGACTGATTACGCTACCTATTTACTAACAAAATCTTTTTAAATACACTTATTATAATCCACTAATTATGCGTTTATTTTTATTACTTTTTTTTGCTACAATTTGCTTGAATTTGAATGCTCAAAGTTATAAATCTGAGATAAAGGATTTCAGAGCTGACTACAAATACAAGTTTTTGGAAGAAGAACGTTCGCCATTAAAAGATAAAAAAGACATTGCAAAAATTAGATTTTTCAAACCCGATGAAAAGTATCGGGTCGAATGTAGATTTTTGAAAGAAAAAGAACCAACGCCTTTTGATATGGCAACCTACAGTGGTGAAGTCAGACAATATCAAAAATACGGAACACTATACTTCCGTTTAGATGGAAAAAGTCAAACCTTAGCAGTTTATCAAAGTTTGAAATTGATGGAATCAGAAGAACATGGAGATTACCTCTTTATTCCGTTTAAAGATGGAACGATCAAAGAAGATTTGACTTATGAAGGTGGACGGTATATGGATATGAAAATTTCTGATTTTGAAACTGAATTTGTCACCATTGATTTCAACAAATGTTACAACCCTTGGTGTGCTTATGCAGACGGATATAGCTGCCCAGTTCCTCCAAAAGAAAATAAATTAAGAGTATCTATATTTGCCGGTGAAAAGATGTATGCGGGTGCTAGAATAGAAGAGTAATGTCCATTAAAATATTTACGGATCAGTTAGGCAACCAAGTTTCAATTCCGTATCCTCCTAAAAGAATTATTTCTGTTGTACCTTCTCAAACGGAACTATTGTTTCATCTTGGGTTGGACGAGGAAATTATAGGTATTACTAAATTTTGCATCCATCCCAGCGAGCAATTCAAATCCAAAACGAAAATTGGCGGTACGAAACAATTAAATTTAGAATTGATTCAAAGCCTGAAACCTGACTTAATCATCGCCAACAAGGAAGAAAATGCTCAAACACAAATTGAAGCACTCCAAACACAATTTCCAGTTTGGATTAGTGATATAAAGACCTGCGCTCATGCCATAGATATGATCCATAAGATAGGTGAAATCACGAATACAACGGATTATTCTAAAAAATTAGGTGTGCAATTAAGTCAGAATTTCGATAAATTAGCTAAAAATATAAACGTTGTTCAGCCTAAGAAAGTAGCGTATTTTATTTGGAGAAAACCTTATATGGTGGCAGCCAAAGATACTTTCATAGATGACATTTTAAAAAGAGGTGGTTTTGAAAATTGTTTTTCGAATAAAAACAGATACCCGGAAATTGAAATAGCAGATTTACAAAATGCGAAACCCAATGTCATTTTTCTATCTTCCGAACCGTATCCTTTCAAAGAAAAACATATTGAAGAATTGAAAATAGCTTGTCCAAATGCAATGGTAAAACTAGTTGATGGCGAATTATTTTCATGGTACGGAAACCGGTTGTTAAAAACTGCCAACTATTTACAACAACTCCAACAAGAACTGACATGAGAGCATTTTTACTATTATTTTTTTCTATTTCTCTTTTTACAGCGAATTTAGCTGCTCAAAATAATATTGAGTTCAAAAAAGGCGAAATTTTGATTCAACTAAAAAGTGATCAAGATATAGATAAAGTGGTGTCTTCCATCAGTAAAAATGCGTACGACCTATTCTTAAAAAAGAAAATCCATCATACTATATATGTTTTGGAAGTCGTCCCTTCTGAATTTGTAGATATCGCCATTGAAGCGCTTGCTCAAAATAGCAACACCCAATTTGTCCAAAAAAATCACAAAGTTGAATTAAGAACAATTCCAGATGACCCACTATTTGACAACCAGTGGCATATGGAAACCATTGGAGCGCTTGAAGCTTGGGAAACAACAACAGGTGGTTTGACCGTAAATGGAGACACTATTGTAGTTGCATTGTTAGATGATGGTTGTCAAATTGACCATCCTGATTTGACAGATAACATTTATAGAAATCATTTAGAAATTCCAGACAATGGTATTGATGATGACAACAATGGTTATGCAGATGATTATCGAGGCCTCAATCTACAATCTGGAAACGACAGTCACTTGTCAACTGGACATGGAACGGCGGTAACTGGAATTATGGGCGCAAAAGGAGATAATGGTGAAGGAGTCACCGGTGTCAACTGGAATGTCAAAATACTTCCGCTTACGAATGTTGAATTTGAAGATGAAGTGGTGGAAGCCTATTATTACGCATTAAACTTAAGAAGACAATACAATCAGTCCAATGGAGCTTCAGGTGCATTTATTGTTAGTACAAATGCTTCTTTTGGGATTAATTCTCAATTTTGTAGTAATTTTCAAATATGGGGAGCTGCTTATGATTCTTTGGGAATGGAAGGAATCATCAACATAGGTTCTACATCGAATAGCAATATTAATGTGGATGAGAATGGAGATATGCCAACCTCATGTCCGAGTGACTTTTTGATTACTGTCAACAATACAGATGAAGACGATCAACGAGTGAGTAGTGGTTATGGTATCAACTCTATAGATATGGCGGCACCGGGAAAAAACTCTTACACTACCCGACCGGATAATTACGGAACGCTTGGCGGTACTTCTGCTGCGGCTCCACATGTCACTGGTGCAGTTGCATTGTTATATAGTATGCCTTGTAATCAATTAGCAACACAAGCCCTTACCAATCCTGCAGAAACAGCACTTGCCATGAAACGTATTATTTTGAATGGGGTGCATCCGATTCCAGATTTGGAAGACAAAACCGTTACAGGTGGTCGTTTAGATTTGGTGAATAGTATCGAAGAAGTAAAAGCATTTTGTAATGGTGCAACAGGTGCCTTGAACATTGACAACATTACACCAAATCCAGTTTCTTCTACAATGACGATTGAATTTACAACTCCAGATGAAGATGATTATACTTTTTCAATTTACAATTCAATAGGTCAATTAATGTATAAAGAAGTCGTTTCGATTGTTCCTTTTGGTGAAAAGAAACACACTATTAATTTGAAACAACATTTGATGGGTGGTATCTATTTTTTGACCATTGAGAACGTGAATGATATTCATACTACTAAGTTTTTTGCTTATTGAAATAACTAATAACATTTCTTACAATTTCAAAATCCTTTTCCTTAAATTAGGCATCTAAATCAAATAGAGGCTAAATGGATACGATCATCAATTACTTTACGGACATGCCGACATCCCATCGGTCTGTTTTTTTATTTGGCGGATTGGCTTTTTTCTTAATGATTGAAAGCGCGATTCCTTTTTTTCGATTTAAAAATAATCGATTAAAACATACTGGTACGAATATCTTTTTCACACTTACTACCGTGCTTGTAAATTTACCAATGGCCTTCTTTTTATTAGCCATTGCCAATTGGGTTTCTCTCAACAACTTTGGAATTATTCAGTGGATACCGATGCCAACTTGGTTATTTGCGATTGTAGGTTTAATGTTATTAGATTTGATTGGTGCCTATGGCATCCATTGGATAGAGCATAAAATAAAAGTACTTTGGAAATTTCATTTGGTTCATCATACCGATCAACATGTGGATACCACGTCAGCCAATCGACATCATCCAGGGGAAAGTGTGTTTAGATACATTGCTACATTAGTGGCGGTTTGCGTTGTAGGTGCACCCATGTGGATGGTTTTTTTATATCAAACTTGTTCTGTTATATTGACACAGTTCAATCATTCTAACATTAATTTTCCGAATTGGCTCGACGATATTTTAGTTTGGGTAATTTGCACGCCAAATATGCATCGGGTACATCATCACTATAGACAACCTTATTCTGATTCCAATTATGGGAATATATTTTCGATCTGGGATCGTGTTTTTGGAACGTACATTAAAGTCGATAATTCAAAATTAAAATACGGGGTCGATACACACATGGATCCAGCTGAAGTAACTAGTATTCCGAATATTTTGAAGATGCCTTTTCAACCTTATCGGCCACCTATTGATTATGAAACGGAGGAGGTGCTTTAATTTATTAATGTATGATTTATGATAGTTTTCTCTGGCCGCTGACGCGACTTTTGAATGTATGATAGGATCTAGCTACGCGGGGTGCTACGTTTCTTCTAAATCACTCCGCAGGCTTAAGAAAACGTATGGATACGTCCTAAGATCATATCATACATTCTCAGAATGCTTCAACAATTTTAGAAAATCATCGTAAAACCTACATCAAAATCAAGAAAACTTGATTTTTATCCTAAAAACCTTCAATTTCGAGGACATTTTTGAACGGAACCATTAGAAAATTAGTTTCATTTGAGTATCTTTGCGCGTCCTTTTATGAAAGGGCTAAAAAGTTAGATATTATTGAATTAATTCATATATGTCTAAACAAATAAACTAAATGTTGGCTCCGTAGCTCAACTGGATAGAGTACCTGACTACGGATCAGGAGGTTGCAGGTTCGAACCCTGCCGGGGTCACGATTTGATAACAATGATTATCGATTTAGCTATAACATATTATAGTATCGATATGAGGAACTAATAAAAACTAAAAGACATGTCAAAAGTTTGTCAGCTTACAGGAAAGCGTCCTATTACTGGAAACAATGTTTCCCACTCAAAAAGAAGAACGAAGCGTCGTTTTCTTCCTAATCTTCAGAAGAAGCGTTTCTTTATTCCAGAAAAAGATAAGTGGGTAACTTTGAAAGTTTCTACTTCTGCAATTCGTACCATCAACAAGTTGGGTGTTTTTGCTTATTTGAAAAAATTAGAACGCAAAGGTGTTGAAACCGGCATTAAACTATAATAAACGTATTTAATCTATATAGATCATGGCAAAGAAATCAAAAGGTAACAGAAATCAGATCATCCTTGAATGTACAGAACATAAAGCTTCTGGTGCACCGGGTACATCACGTTACGTTACTCAAAAAAATAAGAAGAATACTCCTGACAGATTGGAGTTGAAGAAATACAATAAAGTATTGAAGAAGGTAACCCTTCACAAAGAAATCAAGTAATATTTAGCAAATTTTTAAAATCAATACATCATGGCTAAAGTATCAAAGAACGCGAGAGTTGCACAAAGAGCAGCTAACCAAGGATCAGGAAGAGATTATGTGAAAGTGATCAAAAGCATCAAAGATGCTGAATCAGGTAAGTACACTTACAAAGAGATGATGATCCACAAAGACAAAGTGAAAGAATTTTTCGCTGACAAGAAATAAGACAAAACTAACCAACTTATATAAAGGCTTTTCTGTAATAGAAAGGCCTTTGTTATACCATTTATTTACTAACCTACATCACCTAGTACTATGGGATTTTTCAAAAAGTTATTTAGCAAAGAAGAAAAGAAAGAAAACCTTGATAAGAGTCTGGAGAAAACAAAAACTTCTTTCTTTCAAAAAATCTCTAAAGCAGTTGCTGGAAAAGATAAGGTAGATGAAGAAGTGCTCGATGAGTTGGAATCCATCTTGATTGAATCTGATGTAGGATTAGATACTACTGTTAAGATAATTGAGCGGATCGAAGCAAGAGTTGCTAAAGATAAATATGTTGGAACTGAACAATTGGATTCCATTCTTCGTGATGAAATCGTCCAACTACTTTCTGAAAATAATACGGAAGATGTTGAAGACTTTGTGATTCCTGTTGGTGTCAAACCATATACGTTATTGGTAGTTGGTGTAAACGGTGTTGGAAAAACAACAACGATTGGAAAACTTGCTTATCAATTGCATCAAAGAGGTTACAAAGTGGTGATAGGTGCTGGTGATACTTTTAGAGCTGCCGCTGTTGGACAATTGAGAATATGGGCAGACCGTGTTGGATGCGATTTCTTTACCAAAGGAATGAATACCGATCCTGCAGCAGTTGCTTATGAAACCATGGAATATGCTGAAAAATGGGATTGTGATGTTGCCATTGTCGATACTGCTGGTCGTCTTCACAACAAAATAAATTTGATGAATGAGTTGACCAAGATAAAAAAATCAATGTCTAAAAGATTGGAAGGAACACCACACGATGTGATGTTGGTGTTGGATGCAACAACTGGTCAAAATGCAATCGAGCAAGCCAAAAATTTTACCAATGCAACTGACGTAACTTGTCTGGCATTGACGAAATTGGATGGTACTGCAAAAGGTGGTGTTGCTATTGGTATCTCTGATCAATTCAAAATTCCAATTAAATATATCGGTATCGGTGAAGGTATTGAACAACTTCAGGTGTTTAATAAGAAGTCTTTCGTAGAATCTTTGTTTGAAAAAGAAGTGAAGACGAAGGATAGTGATTATGATGTGCAGAAATAAATAATATTCATTATTAAACAAACCGAAAAAGCGAAATGGGATTTTATCTTGTTTCGCTTTTTTTAATCCTTATCTTTGAAATTATGAGCAATAACAAAATAACTACTTCAACAGTACACTCAAAAGTTTTTGCTCAAGAATTAGCGAAACTACTCGCTCCTATTCCACAAACTTTAAAGTTAATCCTCCACGCAGGTACACCAAAAACAGGCACCACTAGCTTACAAATTTATTTAGCTAAAAAGCAATATAAATTACAACAAAAAGGAATGCTATATCCTAGTCGGAGTCACAATGTGGACGCACCGAAACATCAATGGTTTGAAAAGAATTTAGTTCGCACACACCCACAAAATCTACTTGAAAATTTTAAAGAAATCCTGAAAGATGTCGATGAAAATACGCATACCATTTTACTATCATCAGAAGGGATTTACAATCGTTGGTGGGATTTTCCTGAGGAATCAAAAGCACTGTTGTTTGAAATCAACAAACTATTCGAAATGAAGCTATGGGTTTGGTTTCGTGAGCCGCTTGCTTTTGCAGAGAGTTTCTATAAACAATGTATGCGCAATCCAATGGTAAAACAGATCTCTTGTTATGGTAAAGACTTATCATTTGCAGATATATTGGAAGACCCATGGTTTAGTCAACAGTTGAATTACATCGGCTTCGTTAATGAATGCGATGAATTGTTTGGGAAAGATTCAGTAATTGTTTTCGAATATCAACAAGATACAGTCAAAACAGTAAGTCAACTACTTGGCTTAGCAACCCCACATGAGCATTCCAATCCACGAAAAAACAGGAGCATGAATACGGTGACGACTGCATTATTCAGAGTCGTGAATCGGTTACAGTTATCCGCAAAAGAGAAAGAGAAACTGGTTCCTTATTTGCACGGGCTTGATACAACACTCAATCCATATGTTGGCAGAAAAAATAAAAGTTTAATTGATGATGTGTCTAGAGATAAGATTATTCAGATGACTACTGAAGGGATGAAAGAGATACATAAACGGTTTAAGTAAGATTGTGTTCCTATTTCATGAAATGAATTTATTCGTTAACTTACAGAGCGAATGATTTATAAATAATCCTGAACAATAAATGTCAATAAGAACCCACTCCTTCACAGACGATATTCTTGGTCATCATGATGCAATTGAATTAGCCAATCTCATTCAAACAAAACAAATAACTTCCGAAGAGGTTGTAAATGCAACAATAGCAAGAGCACAAAAAGTCAATCCAACGATCAACGCGATTGTTTTTGAAAATTATGTACAAGCATTAAAAAATGCGGTACAACCATCGAATGGCTTTTTCAGTGGCATTCCGATTTATTTTAAAGACTTGACATTTGTTGAAGGTATACCGACTCATTTTGGAACACCTGCTTTGGATGGCGCTACACCACAAAAAGTAACGGACCCGATTGCCAAACAAATTCTATCAATGGGTTTTGTAAATTTAGGAACGAGTACAATGCCGGAGTTTGGATTTACTTGTTCTACAGAATTTCCAACTGCTGACCCAACTCGTAATCCTTGGAATCCCAACCATTCTGCTGGTGGTTCTTCTGGTGGTGCTGGTGCATTAGTTGCTGCAGGTGTGCTGCCAATGGCCCATGCTGCTGATGGTGGTGGATCTACCCGTATTCCGGCTGCATGTTGTGGAGTTGTTGGTTTAAAACCTAGTCGAGGAAGGATTTTAGCATCTAGTTGTTTTGACAAACAATTGGTCGAAATAGCTATTGATGGTGTGATCACAAGATCGGTAAGAGATACTGCTTACTTTTATGCAGAAGCGGAAAAATATTATCAGAACAAAAAATTAGCTCCCATTGGATTGGTCACGAAACCACTTAATCGAAAACTAAATATTGGATACATCGAACCTTCATCGGAAGTTTATCAAATGGATGAAGCAACGCATCAAGCTTATCAAGAAACCTTAAAATTACTGGAAGATTTGGGACATGAATTGAAACCGGTAAAATATCCTGTTGATTTGCAGATGGTGGCTGACTTTCAACTGCTTTGGTCCTTTAGTACTTGGGTCGTGAAAAAAATGGGGAAGTTCACTTTACCAAAACCATATAATCCAAAAAAATTGAGCAACTTAACAAAGGCTTTGGCATCCGATTTTAGGAAAGGAAGTTTGAAATTACCAATGGCTGTTCAACGATTGAGAAAATCCTATTTTACTTATCAAGAATTTTTGAAAAAAGAAAACATTGAAATATTAGCAACGCCAACTGTCACCAAATTGACTCCGGAAATTGGTCATTTTGCCATGAACATGGATGGACATGAATTATTTTCTAGAATTAAAGAATGGACTTGTTTTACACCTTATGCGAATGCCAATGGCTGCCCTTCTATTTCATTGCCACTTGGTCATGATGCTATAAATGATTTACCAATTGGCATGACATTTAATTCAAATCATGGAACTGAAAACTTATTGTTAACATTGAGCTATCAGTTGGAGGAAGCGAAGCCTTGGAAGATAATTGGTTGATATAATTTTAACAGTTACAAGTAATAAAATGGGTTGGTTTGCTCAAGGATACATCAGGGAATATGACTATAATATTTCACCACCGAAATACTTAAGTAGTAAATGGGTAACAGGAAATAATATTTGTGAGAATGATGCCATTAATAAATATGATGGTTATGAAGTTCAATTTGATAACATTAATTATAATCTAGAAATATTCTACGGGCCAAGTGCTCTACCCTATTTCAGAGGTTATCTTAAAGCGATTTCCGGAAAGGCAATTGAAGCTAAAAGATTATTGAGTAAATTCAATAATCTACCAGTTTACAAAACAAAACATGGACAAGAACAAAAAAAATTTCATGTCGATAAATTAGTTTTTGTTGAACTTCCTGAAGTAGTATTATTTTATGAAATATTAAAAGAGTGGGATGAGACAAATTGGTCCATATTAAAAAATGAATTTCATAGCCTTATTTATTCTGAAAGAGCGCCTAAGATAAAAGCAGCAATTGATAAATTAGAACCAAGGTATTGGTAAATTGAATTGTACATTTAAAACCAAATTCATGATTTTCAGAAAAGCAGAACATAAAGATGTATTCCACATTGTACAAATGATTGCCAACGACAAACTTGGTCAACTTCGCGAAGATTTCAAAGATCCACTACCATCAAAATATTACGATGCTTTTTCAAATATTGACAAAGATCCTAACCAAGAATTAATCGTGGTTGAAAATGAATCTAAAGAAGTAATTGGCGTTTTTCAATTGACATTTATCCAATACTTAACTTATCAAGGCGGAATACGTGCACAAATAGAAGGAGTTAGGATTCGAGAAAATGAACGAGGCAAAGGAATAGGAGAACAAATGTTCAATTGGGCAATTGATCACGCTAAAAAAAGAGGCGCACATTTACTACAACTGACAACAGATAAGAAGCGACCTGAAGCGTTGAAGTTTTATGAGAAATTAGGTTTTGTTGCATCACATGAAGGAATGAAATTACATTTTGAAAAATGATACTTCATGTAAAAGCAACGTTAACAAAAAATAAACGTAAATTTCTAACAGAAAACATACACATTAATAGTTTTTTCACTATATTAGATTAGAATTAAAAACAGAATTGTAATAAAGATACAAATACACACTCGTGAACAAATAAATTAACTCCAAAGAAAAAGAGCGTGTTAGAACTTGGTGGCTTGATTTTAAATCAAGTCACCTTTTTTATTTACAGAGTTAACCTTTCTTTTATTAACTTTGACTTGCCAATACTCATTCAAATATTGAACATAAATCTACTTTTTGAAGTTACTGAATTTTGAAAACAATGAATAAACGCATACCATCAAATACACCTATTTATTTAAATTTATTTTTCAAAAAGCGATTAAAGCAATTACTCTGGTGTCTATTGATTTGTTGCTTTAATCAAGTTCAAGCACAAGACAAAGCACACGAAATAGGTGTCCGATTTTCTGGGTTTAATAACTTCAGTCTGATTTATAAAAAGCAAAAAACTGAAAATCGATTTATGCGACATCGTCTTTTTAGTATTTCTTTACTTTTTAATAGTGATCCTGAAGCGGATGTTTTTGCAAGAGTTGGATATGCTTTTGGAATTGAGAAAAGAAAAAAGATAAATGAGAACTTTTCATTTTTCCATGGTTTTGAACCCTTCACAAATATTTCTTTTACTAATAGAGAGGTTGCCCGTGATACTTCTTTAGCTCCGCTAGACAATAACAATGCATTAAATATTACGCTTGGTTTGGGATATGTGCTTGGTTGTCGGTATGAACTTTCCAAAGCGCTTTCCTTAAGTATTGAGGCCGTACCTAATTTGTCGAGTACTTATTTTTTCGATAAAGATGATTTGAATAGAAACTTCAGAATCAGCTTTGGTTTTAATTCGATATTTGCAAATATTACGCTTGGTTATAAATTTGACAGCTTCAAACTACAACAAGGTATAGACGATATTCCTAAATTAGAATAGTTGACGATATTCTTTTCTTATTTCAAATTTAATACGAATAATATCATTACTATGATTGGTCGGATTCCATTTATTTTATTTGCTTTTTTTCTACTCTGTTGTCAAATTAGTTTTGGGCAAGAAAACAACCGTGAACTAGGAATTCGTTTTAATAGTTTTAACCAGTTTAGCCTAATTTACAAAAAGCATCTTAGAGGTAATATTTATAGACGTCATCGTGGAGCATTTGGTGATTTTATAATGGATAATGATTTTAAAACAAAATCCTATAGTGCACGTTTTAATTATTCTGTTGGGAGAGAAATCAGAACTGAAATCAAAAAACCATTTTATATTGTTTCCGGATGTGAGCTTTTTATGAATAGTAACTTTAATCGATCTGCTGAATTTAATGAAGATAAAGAAATTCGAACGAGGCTAAGAGTTGATGTTGGCCTCGGATTAATTTTTGGTTTTCATTATTATTTTTCTGATCAACTTTATGTAAATCTTGAAGCGATTCCGATATTTTCAAAAGGATATAGCTATGTACATGTTAATCAACCTACCAATCGTTCTCAAACAACAGAAACACGCATCCGATTTTTGGTCAGACAACGTGAATTATTCTTTTTAACCTTTGCATATAGATTTCATTTTAAATCGAAAAAGAAATCGAAAGAGAAAAAGTAATAGTTTATAGTTTGAAGCGTTCTACTATTTTACGACTACCAATTTCTCACTCACTGCTACCCCATTTCCAACAATATTTACCCAATAGATGCCTGGTAGTATTCCACTTAATTCAAAAGAATTATTATTAACCATTTCATTAAATACTTGTTTTATTGCAATTCAATCTTCACTTTAATAAAACTAATCTGCATAACTCATAAAAATATGCAAAAATATTGTTAGGTTTTTTAAACACTAAGAAATATTGTTTAAACCTTGAATGGGTTTGAGATCATTTCAGAATAATTTAATAAAAAAGCGGAACAAATTTGACTTTATTCCGCTTACAATATTTTTAAAAGATAGTATCTTAATCTAATTTCAAAACATCCAAGAATGCTTTTTGTGGCACTTCTACATTTCCAATCTGACGCATTTTCTTCTTACCTTTTTTCTGCTTTTCCAACAACTTACGTTTACGAGTGATATCACCACCATAACATTTTGCAGTTACATCCTTACGCATAGCGGAGATAGTTTCTCTGGCAACGATCTTTGCTCCAATAGATGCTTGGATTGCTATAACAAATTGTTGACGAGGCAATAATTCTTTTAATTTCTTGCAAATTTTCTTTCCGAAAGCTGCAGCTTTTGTTCTGTGTACCAGTGCAGACATGGCATCAACTGGTTCGCTATTTAATAGGATATCGAGTCGAACTAAATCGGAAGCCCGATATTCTAAAGGTGCGTAATCGAAAGAGGCATATCCTCTGGTCATAGATTTCAACTTGTCGTAAAAATCAAAAACAATTTCGGCCAATGGTAATTCGAAACTCATTTCAACACGGTCAGGAGAAAGATAATGTTGCTTGGTCAGCATCCCACGTTTGTCCATACACAACGACATAATTTGACCAAAATAATCAGGCTTAGTGATAATCTGAGCAGTTATATATGGTTCTTCCACTCGTTCCAAAATAGTAGGTTCTGGTAAATCATTAGGTGTATTTACTTTTACCTTTTCACCTTTTTTGGTATATGCAAAATAACCAACGTTTGGAATGGTGGTAATTACTTCTTGATCAAATTCTCTTGACAAGCGTTCTTGGATAATTTCCAAGTGCAACATTCCTAAGAAACCACAACGGAATCCGAATCCCAATGCAGCAGAAGATTCTGGTTCAAAAACCAAAGAAGCATCGTTGAGTTGTAATTTTTCTAAGCTATCTCTCAGATCTTCGAAGTCATCATTATCGATTGGGAAAATTCCGGCGAAAACCATTGGCTTTACATCTTCAAATCCATCGATCGCCGCCTCACATGGTCGATCCACATGAGTAATTGTATCTCCTACTTTGATTTCTTTAGATGCTTTTATACCTGTAATAATGTATCCAACATTACCAGCTTTCAATTCATTTTTTGGTACTTGCTTGATTTGCAAAATCCCAATTTCGTCGGCATGGTATTCTTTTCCAGTATTTACGAAACGAACTTTTTCTCCTTTCTTCAACGTTCCATTCATGATCCTGAAGTAAGCAATAACACCTCTAAATGAATTGAATACGGAATCAAAAATCAGCATTTGAAGTGGTTCATCAACACTACCCTTGGGTTCAGGACATCTATCTTTAATGGCATTCAAGATCTCTTCAACTCCTTGCCCTGTCTTACCACTCGCCAAAATAATATCTTCCTTTTTGCAACCAATCATATCAATGATCTGATCAGAAACCTCATCAATCATCGCACTTTCCATATCTACTTTATTCAAAATCGGAATGATTTCTAAATCATGTTCGATTGCTAAATAAAGATTAGAAATGGTTTGCGCTTGAATTCCTTGAGATGCATCCACCAATAACAATGCTCCCTCGCAGGCAGCAATAGAACGAGATACTTCGTAAGAAAAATCTACGTGTCCTGGTGTATCAATTAAGTTGTAAGTGTATTTATTGCCATCTGGATGATCATAGTAAAGTTGAATAGCATGACTTTTAATAGTAATACCTTTCTCACGCTCCAAATCCATCCCGTCCAATGCTTGATCTTGCATATCTCTTTCCGAGATTGTTTTGGTAAACTCCAACAATCGGTCTGAAAGGGTGCTTTTACCATGATCAATATGTGCAATTACACAGAAATTTCGAATTAATTTCATAGGGCGCAAAGATACGAATAGTAATGGCATAATCAATAGCAATTTCTATAGGAATGTCAATTGCAATGTCAATGGCAATATCAATGGAGGACGTGAACTTACTACGTGAGCTCACGTCCTCCATTGCCATTGCCATTGACATTGCCATTTTCTTTGCCATTGCCATTGAAATTCTGGCGCAAAACGCCAGCCGCCATATAACTCAAAGTCAAAATCTCGGAGTAAACAACAATCTTCTGACTAATAGCTTGTAAAAATAATCCCCATTCCGATGCATTCGGTCTAGGTCCGTAAAACATGATAACTACTTGAATGGCCATGATGATTGAAAGAATAGCAAAGACGCCTCCATATTTATTAGGATAAAATTTGTCAGAAAAAATGGCCAATCCATATAAAATTACAGATACTAGAAAAGTGACGAATCCAATTCGCACAAACTTGACATGTCCAGGATAATCGAGATCCCAAGGTCGCCATGCAGTTTCCACAAAACAGTATCCAGAAAAAGCGCCTAGCAATCCTGCAACTATTGCTAAGACTATCGCTAATTTATTTTTAAACAATGTCGGTAATATAACAAAGAATAGCCCAATCGAAAATCCAGCAATCGTTAATGCCCATGTGAATAATGTGCAGCTTAAATAATTGTCAACTCCGCTAAAGGTTTCGGTTCTTCCAAGATCACTAAAAAAGTTTCTGCTAAATGAATAGGTTGTTAAATCGGGTGAAAATAGGGTTCCTCCAGGGTATACGATCATGGAGATTAAGGTGAGGATCACAAATTGAGCTCCACCGAATAGTGCGAAATAGATGACTGTTTTTTTTAATTTGGGAAATTTCATGAGGGGGATTTGAATATCGAATATCGAACAAGGAATTTCGAATTTCGAAGTGAAGCTCGTGAGTGCGCTAGGAGTAAATGAGGCTTCGTGAGCTTTTAAGATTAAGATTTATTCATTCGGCTTTTTGCAGTAGAAATACTTTTTACAAAAATTGAAATCAGTTCGTTATTTTCCTTATTGATGACTACAATTTTTTCTTCTGAAATGTAGTTCAATTTTGATATGATTTTTAGACATACGAAAGTCTCGCGGAGTTCTTTGAGAGCGACTTTCATTTTATGAATAAAATCTGCTCGTGACTCTGCAGCTTGAGCTTCACCATACAATAAAGCAGGTGCTGTCGCTGATCTAGAAATTTGCTTCGATAAATGTATAGCTGCATAATTGCCTGGTAATTTCTCAGTTAGCTTAATAACCGCTACTGCAAATTCGACCAACCGATCTTCTAAGTTGAATTTATTCGTAGTTTTCATGATTTGTATGTTGCTAATTGATTCAATAACTCACGTACTCCATCGCGTACTCAACTTCGAAATTCGACATTCCCTGTTCGATATTCGATATTCAATTAAATTTCTACAAGATTCATATAATTCAATTACTCGTCAAACGCCCATCTTTAACCACATTAATCTTCTCCCCTTTTTTAGTCATTTCTTCAACGTGTGTCAACAACGCATCCCGAACCAATATACCCAAACGATTCTGTTTTAATTCAGAAAGGAAAAAACAACTATCACCACCATTTGCGATATAATCAGGAATGGCAACTTGATATATTTTATCTTCCAATGGTTTTCCATTTATTAAAATATCTGTTGCTTTTCCGTCTGCAATATTCATTTTTAATTCTTTGCTGATTGGCCAACCGCCATATTCTGCAACTTTGTTGAGCAACTGAGTTAATATCTTTTTGTCCAATTCTAACAATAAAACTTCATTATCGAATGGCATCAATTCAAAGATTTTACTTCTAGTAATTTCTCCTTTTGCAATGGATGGAATACGGATACCACCATAATTTAGAATCGTACAATCGACGTGCTCCTTGAAATGTTTCTTACTTTGATATTGGATCGCGTCTGCCATCCAGTTGTTGAGCGTTCCTTCTGGTTGTGTTTTATAAAGATCCGTTTCAGAAAAACCAATCACTTCATTCATCACTTTGTCCAACTCCTTGCGATAAGGTGCTATCAATTCATCAACAGATTGATCTGGCTGGATTTCTTCATTTGACACTGGATAGGACTTCGCTTCAGAATTGGAAACATGCATCACTTTTGTGCATCCCATTAAGGTGATAATGAGGCAACTTAAAATCAGCTGTTTGATATTCATGATGTTCATTTTTTGATTGGTGTTAACCGTTTACAACAATACACCTGCTTCTTCTTTGATTGCTTGCAAAGCTCTTGGAAGAATCGGATTTCCTTGTTGTTGATGGAACGCTAATATTGCTTTTGCAAATTCTGCCCCACTTGCTTTTGGATCAATGGCCTCATAGATATTATCCAAAATATTGAGGCTATTATCTCTTGCTATTTTTACAATTTCCCATAAATTTTGAGAGACATAAACTTGCTGCGTAATGTTATGTTCAAATTCATGTTGTATAGCAATCATCATCGACATTCTCAAATCCGAGGCATTCATTTCATTGTCTCGTACTCGAAGGACGACACTTGGCAAATCGATTCGTTCACAAAAAAGAGAAAGTCTTTCGTAAGCTTGCAACTTCAAAGGAACCGTTGTGCTAGTTGCTTTTTGTTTGTAATCCATCGATTTCATACGGAGCTGACTTCCAAAATACTCTTTCATCAAATAATAAACCGTCGCAAACACAATCAGTGCTGGAACAGTAATTTTGATAATTTCTAAAATAACAGAAACGGTTGTTGACATTAATTATACGTTGTTTTATTCCACAAAAATAAACGGATAGATAGATTTATGGTAGTGATATATTAATTAATAACTGAATGAATGTTTTTGGAGACATGAATTTTATACATTTAAGCAAATTTTAAGCTTTATAATGGAGAATTATGTTTAGAAAAATCAAATTAATTTCAATATAAATTACTAACAATCAATTAATTACAGTATTTATTTTTGATTTTAAGCCTAAATCATGAACTAACCATTATGGGTTTTCGTTTTAATTTTACGTAACTTGTTTTTCAATTTAATTTAGCGAAAATGACAGAAGTAAAGAAAGATATGATCACCCAACCAATTACGCTCACAGAAGGAGCAATTACAGAGTTGAAAAGAATCATGACCGAACAAAATGTAGATGATAGTCACGGTGTCCGTGTAGGTGTGAAAGGTGGCGGTTGCTCTGGCTTTTCTTACGTTTTAGGATTTGATGTAAAGAAGGAAAAAGATGATGAGTACGAAATCGGTGGCTTCAGAGTATTCATGGAAAAGGCACATGCCATTTATCTTTTGGGAATTGAAGTGGATTGGGTTCAAGGTTTGAATAATCGTGGATTTACATTCACTAATCCGAATGCTAAGGAAACTTGTGGTTGTGGTACTTCTTTTAGTGCTTAAATAATTTGTAATAAATAGACCCTCGTCATATAAACATAAAACCTTGCTTCTTTTGGAGTGAGGTTTTTTTTTTAGCATATAAGACATTGAAGGAACGTCCAAATATTAAGAAAGGCACATAAGGAGTACATACATCTTATGTGCCTTTTTTACGAATCGTCGATCAACTTATATGCCTTATATGGTATAAAAAAAAAGCCCATCTAATTACCGACAAATATCGATACAAGACAGGCTTTCAATTGTGTTTATTTATCTTTTAAAAAATGCAACGTTTTCAAATCCACCTACTCCTTAATGTCTTAGTGTCTTAGTCGTAAAAAAAACACTATATACACATCGACTAAATCGCATCAATAATCGCATTCAAAGTCGAACTAGGTCGCATTGCAGCTGTAGCCTTTTCAGCACTTGGAGAATAATATCCTTCAATATCCATCGCATTACCTTGAATGTCGATTAACTCTGTTACAATTTGATCTTCATACTTAGCCAAAGATTCAGCAACAGGAGCAAATTTTGCTTTCAAATCTGCATCTTCATTTTGATTAGCCAACTCTTGCGCCCAATACAAAGCAATATAAAAGTGACTTCCTCTATTATCAATTTCATTGACAACTCTTGAAGGCGACTTGCCATTATCCAACAATGCAATTGTAGCGTTATCCAATGCATCGGCAATAATTTTTGCTTTCTTATTATTGTTCTTATTCGCTTCATGTTCCAATGAAACTGCCAATGCCAAAAACTCTCCTAAAGAATCCCATCTCAAGTGATTTTCTTTGTTGAATTGTTGAACGTGCTTTGGCGCAGAACCACCGGCACCTGTTTCAAACAATCCACCTCCGTTCATCAATGGTACGATTGACAACATCTTTGCACTGGTTCCTAATTCCAATATCGGGAAAAGATCGGTGTTGTAATCTCTCAATACATTACCTGTAACAGAAATCGTATCTTCTCCATTCTTCATTCTTTCGATTGAAAATTGAGTCGCATCAACTGGTGAAAGAATTCTAATATCTAAACCTTTTGTATCGTGTTTTGGTAAGTAGGTGTTTAGCTTTTTGATCAATTGTAAATCATGTGCTCTGTCTTTATTCAACCAAAAGATAGCAGGAACATTGGTCGCTCTTGCTCTGCTTACTGCCAATTTAATCCAATCCTGAATCGGTAAATCTTTTACTTGACACATTCTCCAGATATCTCCTTCGCCAACTTCATGTTCTATCAACACAGTGCCGCCGTTGTCTACTACTTGTACTTTCCCTGCTGATGGAATTTCAAAAGTCTTGTCATGAGATCCATATTCTTCCGCTTTTTGAGCCATTAGTCCTACGTTAGGAACGGTTCCCATAGTAGTCGGATCAAATGCGCCATGTTTTTTACAAAAGTCAATTGTCGCTTGGTAGATACCTGCATAAGAACTATCTGGAATCACTGCTTTTGTATCTTGCAACTTTCCATCTTTGTTCCACATCTGCCCGGATGATCTGATCATAGCTGGCATCGATGCATCGATAATCACATCACTTGGTACATGAAGATTGGTAATTCCTTTGTCAGAATCAACCATTGCGATATCCGGACCATTTTCCATGCACTTCTTAATCTCTGCTTCAACTTTCGTTTTGACATCAGGAGTTAGATTATCTAAGTTGGACATTAAATTTCCTAACCCGTTGTTGACGTCCACTCCAGCTGCGTCCAATTCTTTACCGAATTTTTCGAAAACAGATTTGAAATATACTTTTACTGCATGACCAAAAATGATTGGGTCAGAAACCTTCATCATCGTTGCTTTCATGTGCAATGAGAATAATAAATTCTTAGCTTTTGCGTCAGCGATTTCTTTTTCAAAGAATGCCACCAATGCTTTTTTATTCATTACCGTTCCATCGATAATTTCTCCTTCCAAGACAGCAATTCCTTCTTTCAATACCGTTGTTCCATCAGCCGTTACTAATTGGATCTTTACACTTCCCGCTTTTTCGATTGTTACAGATTGTTCATTAGAAGCAAAATCATTTTTGCCCATTGTTGCGACATGTGTTTTTGAGTCCGGAGACCACTTACCCATTGAGTGCGGATTTTTTCTAGCATAAGCTTTTACAGGTTTCGGTGCTCTTCTATCTGAGTTACCTTCCCGTAACACTGGATTTACGGCACTACCTTTTAGTTTGTTGTAAGTTGCACGGATACTTTTTTCTTCATCTGTTGTTGGATCGTCTGGAAAATCAGGCACTGCATATCCATCTGATTGCAATTCTTCAATCGTCTTTTTCAATTGAGGAATCGAAGCAGAAATATTTGGTAATTTAATGATGTTGGCATCTGGTTTTTTTACCAATTCACCTAACTCCGCCAAAGCATCTGTAACGCGTTGTTCTGGTTTTAAATAAGTCGGGAAATTCGCAAGAATTCTACCTGCCAATGAAATATCTTTTGTTTCTACTTCTACACCACACTGCTTGGTAAATGCCTGTACAATAGGTAAAAAGGACTTCGTCGCTAAAGCTGGCGCTTCATCTGTGTGTGTATAAAAAATCTTAGATGACATCTATTATTTAGTTTATTTTATTGAATTAGGTGGCAAATATAAGATTTTTTGGTAAGCAAAGGGCGTTGGGTTGGTTCAATATTCTGCAGTTCTCCAGCGATTCTTAAGTGGTTAATTTTATTTAACTATTTGCTTGTGCTAGACAGCACTTTTTGTCCCCGAGAAAAGGTTCGGAGCAGGCTTTCGCCAGACGGGCAATAATCAAGTCGCTATAAATGCTAAACGAAGAACGCCGCTCGCTCCACCCTCCATATAGCGACAGGCCTCCCGCAACTCAGCGTTTCATTCATCTATTGAAGTTCAATTTATAGAAGCAAGTACGAGCACGTAAGCCTCACGTATTGGGCTTGCGTACTCACTTCGAAATTCGATATTCTGCAGTTCAATATTCTGCGGTTCCCATTAGTTTTCATTGATCAACCTCGAATCACCAGAAAGCGCCTGACTAATAATCGTCGCATCTCCTTTATAATGAAGTTCACTATCGCCAGAGGCTTTCACGTCAATGCTTTCAGTGACCGTCAAATATCCTTCACTATCTCCTGACAAGTTTATTGTTAGATTTTTGACGGTAAGACCATAGTCCTTCACTTTACTATCATCGCTTAGATTGATTTCAAAATTATCTGTTGAACCAACAAGCTTGAGATAAGAATCTTCTGCGAGATTAGCATTGGTCGTTGTTGTTTCTAAAATGCCATCCATTTTACTATCTCCAGATAAATTAATAGATACATTTTCAGTTGCTAATTCATTTTGCAGAAAAATTTCGGAGTCTTGTGATGCTTTAAAATTGTTGATCATTGCAGTAGAAATAGTTGCGATGAGGGTTTCATTCCCATTTATACTGATGTTATTTTTTAATCCGATTTCTAAGGTACCATTATTCATTTTGACTTCAAGATGCTCTTCTAGATTTTCATTGACCTGGATAGCTACTTTTTCTTCTGTTTCGGAGAAGGTAATATTTACGATAAAGTCATCGGAAACATTAATACTTGTAAAGCTGGTGTAATCGTATTGTTTGGTTACGATGTTGGAGGATGGCTTTATGGTTTCTTTATTGCAAGATTGCGTGAATATTGCTAAAATTAAGCTGGTGATGATGATTAGTGACTTTTTCATTATGACATTTTTTAGGTTAATAAAAGGTTGAACTTTTGGGGTTCTATCTTTATTACGTAGAAAAGTGGGGGTACCCCTATGTCATTTTTAAAAATTTTGGATTTATTTTTTGTGTGACGATTACCAGCATTAAATTTCTGTAAACATAGTTCTCAAAAAATTTGTCAGCATTTACTCGATGATCCAGTGACACTTTGTAATTCTAATTCACCTTTTTCATTGCTTTGAAAATAATAGACTGCGCCTACATGAGTAGTCCCTTCGGAAATTATTAATTCAGGAATTCCATCATTATTTAAGTCTCCTGCAAAAAGAATCCTATATCCGTATTCGCCAAATTGACCGATATATTCGCTTAAATCCTGCTCTTTGTAAAAACGTTGAGAACCAGAAAATCTTTCTGTGGCAAAAATCACTTTTTCATTTCTTCTTTCTGAGTATCCGCGTTCAGGATGAATATCTCCAGAACAAATTAAACTAAAATTAGTCTCATTAATTGTCACTAAGTCTTGATGACTGCCAATCATGAAATATCTATATTGGTTTTGTAATAGTTGGCCATTAATTTTTCCTTCCTTAATTTCTGATTGCGAACAAATAATAATTTTATGTTTGTTTTTACTTATAATTGAATGGTACTCCTCATCCATTCCATCCATTGGTTCAATTGTAGGAGTCGCTTTTTCAATTTTAATTTCATCCCCTTCTTTATAGATTCCATACCAATTTCCCGATTGCATTCTATCTGCATCATTATAATTTAAACAAGCCATCTCTTGCGATAGTATATACTTTCCTAAAACATATCCCTCTTCTCCAGTCATATCCCTCTTTACTTTCAACCAAGGAAATCTGTCATTTCTAAATCTTTTTATATCCAAAAAAGTAAGTAATTCTGAATTATCTAATTGATCAATTACTTGTGAGTTGGTATTTGGTTCACTTCTGAAATTTAAATTTTCGGCTGCAACCATTAATTTTTTGGGAAAACATTTTGCTGCGTATGAAAGAGGTGAGCCAATGGTTGTTGGTGTACAATTCTCAGCAAATTTTATTGGAATATTGCGATAACTATTATCTCCACTACCTAGTTGACCTTCTAAATTATTTCCCCATGCCCAAAAAGTATTGTCCTTTCTTTTTGCAAGTGAATGATTCTCTCCTGCTCCAATAGCAATGACATTTGTGAGATAACTTACTTTTATTGGAGTATTGCAAAAAGGTAATTTTTCCTTTCCAAGTTGACCAGAATTGTTGGCTCCCCAGGCCCAAACCGTCCCATCACTTTTCAGTGCAAGTGAATGATTTCTTCCAGCAGCAATTGCAATTACATTGTTAAGATTAATTACTTGAACAGGAATATAACTATCATTATGGTTTCCATTTCTAAGTTCACCAACCCTATTATGTCCCCATGCCCAAACGGTACCGTCATCTTTTAAGGCAAGGGAATGTTGTGCCCCACCGGAAATTGCGATAATTCTTGAAAGCGAATCCACCTGAATAGGAGTAACGAATTTTTCATTATTCATTCTTACACCAACTTGACCGTAACGATTGTGACCCCAAGCCCAAACGGTACCATCATTTTTTAGTGCTAGAGAGTGACTATACCCTGCTGCAATTGCGGTAACGTCTTTTAAAGGAGTTCGCTCGGCTTGATGATGCCTTTTCGTCCACCAGACCGTACCATCTTTTTTAAGTATGTATGATTCATAACTTTGTGCTGCAATATCTATGACATCCGAAAGTGATTCTATTTGTGCAGGAGTATTGTTTATACCGTGACTCTTTCCCCAAGCCCATACGGTCCCATCTTTTTTTAGGCCAAGTGAATAGTTCCAACCTGCAGCAACTTTTGTTATACCTTGAAGCTTACTTACTTTCAAAGGACCATTATTAGATTTGGTAGTACCGTTTCCTAATTGACCTGTATCGTTCAGTCCAAATGCTAATACCGTATTGCCATCATCACAAATCGCTAATGAATAATTGGCTCCTCCTGTAAGAATTTGTGCTGAAGATATCACTGGAAAGAAAGTACTGATTAACACCAATAGAAAAAAGAAGAACAGTTTTGTTTTCAATTTTTGCATATTTTATTTTTGAAAGCAATCATCTAACAATTTACAAATAAACCAACAATAAACACACATTATTAATAAAAATTAAAACTATTTCCCAACCACAAACCCCAAACACCTCCACCCAACAAAATTCTCACGACCATCCAAAGGCTCTTCGACAACAATATCTTCTTGCCAATCCAAAATCTCAAAACCAATATCCTTCAAAACATCTGACAACTGACTAGCTGGATAATATAACTCCCAATGCTCCTTTTTCTTAAAATTCAAGGGAGAAACAACAATACACTTACCAGTTGGCTTTAAAACACGAAACATCTCTTCCAACCCCTTTCTTGGATCATCCAGACGGTCAATCAAGAAACTACTCACGATAAGATCTTGACTATTTTCATCGAAAGGTAATTTTTCTGCTTTTGCTAAACCGAATTTTAAGTTCTTTAGATGTTCTTCCTTTCGGGTTAATTGACCTAGTCCTTTGTCTGTTAAATCGATTGAAATCTCTTGACCTTCTACGTAAAATTCATTGGCGCGTTTTAGCATTTGATAGCTATAGTCGATTCCCCAACACGTTGATTTTGGGTATTGTTTGGCTAAGTCGGCGATCCATCTACCTACTCCGCAACCTATTTCGAGGATATTGTTTATTGCAGTTTTGGGATAGTGATTTTTAGCGTAATCCTGGACGGGTTGGAATGGGTATTTTCCCCATAGTGGTCTGCTGTATGTAGGGCGGATTGGCGGAGTACCATTTCGTGGTAACGTTCGTATATATCTTGTTGGGTTTCTAAGTTTGTTTTGTTGTGGAAGAAGTGGATTCCTTTTTTGTTGTGGGTGTAGGGTTGCATTTACATGAATTACTTAATTGATGTTCTAAAGTTAGACAAATACGGATTTCGGTTTAATTATTTTGAGTTAAATTAATTATTAGTCTTCCCAAAACAAGTTCACGTATACTACCTCAACAGGGTGAAAGCAACCAGCAAATGGTAAAACCCCTTGCTGGTTGCGAATACTCGTCAAGCTCCAAAGAAGCATAAGCTTCTATGTGCTTTCGGTCCTTCAGACCTCCTCGGGGACCACATCAACATTGGGCGATGCCCAATATTGATGCTTTTACTCAGTTGGAGTATACAAAAAGCCCATCCCAAATTTGGAATAGGCTTTAAAATTTCTCTTAATTTACTTACTCAAAAAGTATCAATCATTCAAAACATCATTAGCGTCCTCCACTTCAGTAGTTGCATCATGCAAATCAGAAGGCTTATCCTCCGACTTAGCAATTAAATTATCCAACAAAATATTTCCGTCATTCGATTCAGGAGTTAAATCCTGTGTTTCTGGACGCTCTTCATGCGATGTTACGTTGTGCGATTCAACAGGTGCTTCATTTGACTGAATACTTGAATCATATGTCACCGGATCTGCATCATAAGTTTCAGAAGTTAAATTATGAGATTCCGTACTTACTTCATTTGATACCTCCCCTGAATCATGTACTGTTGGAGTTGACTCATTTAGTATTGTACTTACGACATGTGATGTTACACTATTGGATTCATTTGATTCTGTACTTACTTCATTTGATTCAGAAGTTGAGTTATAATTTGTATTACTAATTTCACTAGACTCAAAATTTGTTTCTTGCGATTCTGCAATTACATCACTTGACTCGAAATTTGTTTCCTGAGACGGAGTAAATTCTTCATTCGCTTCAAAAACTGTTTCTTGTAATTCTACGCTTTCTTCACTAGACTCAAAACTTGTTTGTGACTCCACACCTACTTCATTTGATTCAAAAATGGTCTCTTGTGACTCGGCACTTATATTGTTATAAGAATCAGTATTATCGTCATTTGATTCTGAAATCGAGATTTGTGATTGTGATTCAGGAGTTACAAAATCAGATTCATTTTCAAAAGCAATTGGAGTTGGCATATTATCAATGATCTCTGTACCGAATTCTGAGCACTTTAAAGTAGTTGCGCCTTCCATTAGTCTTTCAAAATCATACGTAACTCGTTTATTAGCGATCGCACCTTCGATTCCTTTTTCGATGATATCACCTGCTTCTGACCATCCCATATAATCTAACATCATAACTGCAGAAAGGATAACGGAGCTTGGATTTACTTTATCAAGTCCTTTATACTTCGGCGCGGTTCCATGTGTTGCTTCAAATAAAGAAACACCCGTTGTGTAATTGATATTGGCACCAGGTGCGATTCCGATACCACCAACCATTGCAGCCAATGCATCCGAAATATAATCCCCATTTAAATTTAGCGTAGCGATCACATCATATTCTAAAGGACGTAATAAAATCTGCTGAAGGAAAGCATCTGCGATTGAATCTTTTACCAAGACTGCACCACCATCTAACGCAGCTTTTTGAGCTGCCTCTGCTGCAACTGTTCCTTCATTTTCTTTTACGCTATCATATTGTTGCCAAGTCCATACTTTATCACCAAAATTTGCTTCAAGATAATCGTATCCCCATTTTTTAAACATCCCTTCTGTGAACTTCATGATGTTTCCTTTGTGTACGATGGTCAATGATTTTCTTCCTTTTGCAATCGTATAGTCCATCGCAGCATGTATCAACCTTTCCGTTCCTTCTTTAGAAACTGGTTTGATACCAATCGATGCTGTGTGCGGAAAACGAATTTCTGAAACCCCCATTTCATTGATTAAGAAATCTTTTACTTGTTCCACTTCTTGCGAACCATGATTGTATTCGATCCCAGCATAAATATCTTCTGTGTTTTCACGGAAAATTACCATGTCTACATTTTCTGGTTTTTTCACTGGAGAAGGGACTCCATCAAACCAACGTACTGGACGCACACATGCAAACAAATCCAATTTTTGACGTAATGCAACATTCAAAGAACGAAAACCTCCACCTACGGGTGTTGTTAATGGTCCTTTGATACTTACCAAATGTTCTTTCAAGGCAACCAATGTTTCTTCAGGAAGAAAATTCCCTGTTTTTTCATTTGCTTTTTCACCTGCATACACCTCTTTCCAAATGATTTTTCTTTGACCATGGTATGCTTTCTCAACTGCTGCATCAATCACTCGAACTGCCGACGCCCAGATATCTGGTCCAATGCCGTCTCCTTCAATAAATGGAATAATAGGTTGTGATGGGACATTCAATTTCCCTTCTTGGATGGTAATTTTTTCTCCTAGCATGTTTCTTTTTCTCAATTAAAACTCCCGATATAAATCAAATAAGGGAGAAGTGAAGTTTAGTATATTTGGGATTTAAAAGGTATATATTTGTTGAATTAATATTTCCTATACAAATCCGCTGCAAATGTATTAATTTATCCATATAATTGATACCTTAAAAGCAACACAAAAACGGTTTAAACACACTATATTATGACATTAAGATGCTTAGCCCTGTTAATTCCATTGCTTCTATTTGGCTGTAAAACAAAAAAGGAAGTTGGAACCACCAAAATGGCTGCTTGCGATACAGAAGGAACCATCAAGGATTTCACAGGATTAGATGCCTGTACTTTCTTGATTGTCGATCGAAAAGGGAAAAAATACCTAGCTGCAGAAGGCGTTGGTGATTTCAAAATGGTGAATGGACAAAAAATTAATTTTTCATATACCGTTTTAAAGGACATGATGAGTTCGTGTATGGCGGAAGATTATATTGTCAAATTGACTTGTATTGAAGCCATTGGTGAGCCTCCTGTTGCCAAAGAATGTGTCAAGGTAAGTACACCTTATAAATGTGATTGGCTAAAAGAATTGAATGACAAATATCGACCTTATCAAATAAATAGATACGATTATTTAGATGGTTATGCTTATTTCTTTTCTTCTCGAGAAATGAATTATTTGTACGATTGTCAAGGTGATATGATTTGTAAATATGAGGCAAAAGAAAAAGGGCATTGTGCAGCACGAGTAAGCAATTTACAAAATGAAGTGGTCATCCATATTATTGATTAGAAAGTAGATATTTGGACATTTAGATATTTGGAATTTTAGACGCTTCACGAATGGTCATGATTTTATTTTGAAAGGAAAATTCCAAATTAAAATAAAATGTCAGTATGTAATTGAAGTGTCTAAATAGCTAAATGCCTAAACATCTAAAAATAAACTATGCCGAATCCGAATTTAGATCCTTCTGATGAGAATTTTTCCAGTGATGATAAGCAACTGGAACGTGCGCTTCGTCCTAAAGAGTTAAGTGATTTTTCTGGTCAACCTAAGATTGTAGAAAACTTAAAAGTGTTTATAGAGGCGGCCAAATTGCGAGGTGAAGCGTTGGATCATGTGTTGCTACATGGACCTCCAGGGTTGGGCAAAACTACCTTATCTCACATTATAAGCAATGAGTTGGAAGCGGGTTTAAAGATGTCTTCAGGTCCTGTCTTAGAGAAACCTGGTGACTTGGCTGGTTTGTTGACAAATTTGGAAGAAGGTGATGTTTTATTTATTGATGAAATACACCGTCTAAATAATGTTATAGAAGAGTATCTTTACTCAGCAATGGAGGATTATCGTATTGATATTATGATTGATTCTGGCCCCAATGCAAGAAGTATTCAAATCTCACTCAATCCGTTTACATTAATTGGTGCTACCACTCGAATGGGTTTGTTAACAGCTCCAATGCGTGCTCGTTTCGGTATCAACTGCCACTTGGATTATTATGATACGAAGACTTTGATCAATATTGTCAAGCGTTCTGCTGGCATTTTGGAAGTTGAAATAACAGATGAAGGCGCTATTGAAATCGCAAGAAGAAGTAGAGGTACTCCTAGAATTGCAAATGCATTGTTAAGAAGAGTTCGAGATTTTGCACAAATCAAAGGAGATGGAACTATTGACAAAAAGATTGCGCAATATGGATTGGAAGCATTGAATGTTGATGAAAGTGGATTAGATGAAATGGATAACAAAATATTGTCGACCATCATTCATAAGTTCAAAGGAGGTCCTGTTGGGTTGACAACGGTCGCAACGGCAGTAGGAGAAGAAGCAGGTACTATCGAAGAGGTTCATGAGCCATTTTTGATCATGGAAGGTTATCTACAGCGTACTCCTCGTGGAAGAGAAGCAACTGAAAAAGCTTATAAACACTTGGAAGTTGCTCCTCCGGCTAAAGATGGCAGTTTATTCTAACAAGATGTGCTTCTCCAAAAAAGGAAGTGAAACCAAAAACGAATTTGGCTCCACTTCACTTATTACACCTTAAATAACTTCTATCAATATGCGGACATAAATTCAATGTTCAAAGCATTATTTTATCAACTAGCTAATTTTCCTTATTAGCTACCGATTTTCCTTTTAGACGTTTTATTAATTAATAAATCAGTGGTAAAATACACTGTTTTTAGGCTTTAATTCCTGCTCATCCTATTGAATAGATAACATAAAAAAAGCGGTCCCGACCTTCGTCGGGACCGCACCCATGAAAAGATATAGGTTCGAAGTATATCTTTAGTCTTATATGTCTTTAAAAATTTCTTTTCTTAATTACTATTTAATCAAAGTCATCTTCTTCGTTGCAGTATCGGTAGCAGTTTCTAAGCGGTAATAAAGTACGCCAGCTCCAATTAATTCACTTTTACTCAACATCACTTCATTGTAACCTTGTACACCATCGTGTTGGATTGATTTTAAAATCTTTCCTGAAACATCCATGATATTTAAAGTTGCTTTTGATGCGGTTGGTAAAGTAAATCCGATCATCGTTTCTTCCTTAAATGGATTTGGACGGTTCTGATACAACTCAAATGCTGTACTCGTTGTCGTCGTTCCATTAGTAAAGTTGAACGCGATGTCTTTCAACTCGGCTTTGCTGTTGTAACTTTCTGCAGCTGTTACTTCGCTGCTTACGCTTATTGATTTGCTTACGCTTGTATTTGTTGTTGCTTTCAATCTCAAGGTGTATAACACTTCGTTGGCATTTAATGTCACTTCACTTGCACTGTGCCATGATGTGGTGATGACTCCATTTTCGATTGAGGTAGTTCCAAAGTTTTCTTTTGCAGTATTTGCTCCTGGAATTACTTCTAGAATTT
>CALDGQ010000001.1 GCA_937941765.1 uncultured Saprospiraceae bacterium | reverse complement strand
ATTCTATGCGAATACTACTAGTAGAAGATGAAGAAAGTATTTTAGAAACACTCAAGCTCAATCTTGAAATGGAAGATTTTGAGGTGGTCACTGCGATGGAAGGTCCTGCAGGATTGGAGTTATTCAAAAGTCAACACTTTGATTTAATTATTCTCGATGTGATGCTTCCGGAGTTGGATGGATTTTCATTGTGCGAACAAATCCGGTTGACCAATACCGATGTACCAATTTTATTTCTGACTGCGAAAGATGCGGCGAGTGATCGAATCACCGGCTTAAAAAAAGGAGCGGATGATTATTTGGTCAAACCTTTTCATCTTGAAGAACTATTGTTACGTATCGGGAATTTGCTAAAAAGAAGTACTAAAGCACCTGCCGAAGATATTGAGATCTATGCATTTGGAGAAAATAAAATCAATATCAAGACTTTTGAGGCGACTACTCCAAAAGGAAATTTTACCCTCACCAAAAAAGAAGTCATGTTGCTCAAACTTTTAATTGACCGTAAAAATGAGGTGGTCTCTCGCCGCCAAATTTTGCAGTCGGTTTGGGGTTATGATGTCTTCCCATCTACTCGTACGATTGATAATTTTATTCTTTCCTTTCGGAAATATTTTGAAGTGAATCCTAAAGAGCCTCAATATTTTTTGAGTGTGCGGGGTGTTGGGTATAAATTTGTTGGGTGAAGAAATAGGAAATTTGCCACCTAATTATCAAAATCGCTTTTTAGTATCTCCTATTCCTCCTCATACTCATATTATATTGTATTTTGAGAGATCTCCTACAACACAACAATACAATGACAAATACTAAGTACCTATTAATTGTTTTAATTTGTTTTCTTCAATTGGCTTTAAATGCACAAAGTTTATTGAGTGAAGGCAATCAATGGTTTATAACAACTAGTACATTCGTACCAACTCCGAATACCAGAACAAATGCATTTCGAATTGGTTCAGATACAGTATTCAATAATGTTGTTTATAAAAAAATCGAACGAATTAATGATAGTTTGCAAGTGAGTTGGATGGATATCGGTAGATATATTCGGGAAGAGGATGAACAGAAAGTATATGTATTTAGAGAAAATTTTGGTGAAACAATGCTTTATGATTTCAGTCTAGAGGTTGGAGATACTTTTCAAACTAGCTGTTGTAATTTGATTGTTACAGAAATTGATAGCATTCAACTTTTAAATGGTGAAATGAGAAAAAAATTAAAACTTGTTAGTGATCCACCAGCGGCAATTCAAGTTCCAAGTTATTGGATTGAAGGAATTGGATCCAATTTTGGATTATTAGATTACGATTGCTTCACTTGCTTAGCAGGATTAATTGATGCAAATAGTTATCTTTCATGTTTTCAGCAAAATAATGAGTTAGTATACGTTTCCGAGAATGCCAATCAATGTTGGGTTGTCTCTTTAACAGATGAAATGCTAAACAAGACAGCAATCGATTTATTTCCTAATCCATTTCAAGATAAAATAACGATCACAAGTTCAGTAGGTCATACTATCAATCAAATACAAATTTTTTCTACTATGGGTCAATTGATTCGTACCATTCAGATAGCTGATAACAATGCGGAGTTGGATATGAGTGAATTGGGGTCAGGTGCTTATTACATTTTGGGACAAATGGAAAATGGAGACGTTTTTTCTGAGAAGTTGATTAAGTTGGAGTGATTTTGTTCTTTACGGAACGTGGGTACGATTTGTTGAATAAAGAAATCCTTTGCCTAACGAATTAAGCAAAGGATTTAAGATAAAGCGTTTTGATTGGAGATATTTAATAGGTACCACTGTCACATCCACCAATAAAAGCATGGAATTGTGCACCGGTCTGAACATCAGTACCAGGTTCTAGTATTATACAAAAGTCTGAAATTAGTTCAACATCATTAGCAGGAAGGACTGTACTTCCATTGTTATAAAGTGAACCAGTTTTAAAGTAAGTACCAGTTGGAGTCGGGTCTGGGATTGGACTTATGGTAGAGCTAATCCAGTTAGAGGTTGAGCCGTCTAATATGAAATTGAAAATTCCAAGGTCATTGTTATTTGAACTATTATCAAATAAAATATTCTCTGTTGGATTGGAACCACTTGGCAAACCTTGATCAAATTTATAATTTGCTAACAATCCATTTTGGTTTGGATCTACAGGACATTTCATTGCTTGCTGAATTTCTGCTTCACACAAATCTTTATCCCAAATTCTTACTTCATCCATTTCTCCTTTAAATTCATTATTTGCTAATATATCTACACCCAAAATAAATTCATTAGCTTGTAGCTCAGTACCTTGTATTAATAGATCCGTTTCATAATTACCATTTATGTATAGCAATGAATTTGAACCAGTCCAAACAACCGCAATGTGATACCATGATCCTGGAGTAAAGGTATAAGGATGGACTTTGTGTGCAAATCCTCGGAAAAAATCTACTCCACTTAAATCATTAAGCAGAAAAATATAATATCTATCATTTCCTGAACCATAGCTTGAAAATAAAATTTGTTCATTATTCGTTACTTCTGGTTTAAACCAAAGCTCGATAGTAGCTTGCGTGCTATTCATTAAAGGAGAAACATTGGTGTATGCATAGTTATCATTACCATCAAAATGCAAACTATTGTTGAGCGGAGGTGGTGTCTGACTTAGTGTTATGTTAGTGTTATCACATACCATACAATTAGAATAATCAGTTGTTGAATTTACCCAATTGGAAGTAGTCCCATCTTGATCAAAATTATTCAACGTTGCAGAAAATCCGTTCACACTGCTATCTTCTAACATGGTAATTGTCAAATTATTTCCATTGGCTACCCCTTCATTCATTTTGTAATGCAACACCAATCCTGGTTCATCTGATGGATAAGTGCAAGTCATCCGCTCTTGGATTTCTTGAACGTTAAATGGTGTTGACCAAATTCTCACTTCATCCATTGCGCCATTGAAAAATTCGCAACAAGGCATATCAATACCCAATATTAGATTTAGTGCATTTCCAGCTGCATTACCGAATTGCATATTTATAGCTCCTATAAAAACCCCGTTCACATAGAATTTTGTATTGACATTATCATCTACGAAAGCTAAATGGCACCAATCATCAGGCACAAAGTTGTAATTTAAAACACCATATACACTTCCGTTCCAAAAACCTAGTCCACTCAAATTTTCAAGGAAATTCCAAAGATATCTGGTTTGGCTACCATTCGCACTTCTGTAAGCAATAAAAGTTTGTTTTGTGGTTTTCATTTGTGGCTTCACCCAAAGCTCTATTGTTCCTTCAGTTAGTTCGAGAATTGGTGAGGATTGGCCGATGACTTGATCGTTGATGCCGTCGAAGTGAAGGGCGTTGTTTTGGGCATCGGTTTTACCTATTAAAAAAACTAGAACTAATAACAGCGTGTATTTAATCATCTGAACAACTTTTAAAGTTTGACAATTATAATTTTTGAAATTTTCTTGAAGCATTCAATATGCTTTTTTCATCTGAAAAATTAATCAAATAAATACCATTGGATATATCTGACACATCAATTACATTATCATTAAAGCGAATTGATTTTACTAGTTGCCCCATGCTATTGTATATTTCAACAAATGCAATTTCTGCAACCTCTCCATTAATGATTAACTCCGAAGAAGTTGGGCTAGGATAAATGGTTATTTCGAGTTGGTCCTTTTGATCTCTTATTGAGGTGACACATGGATTTAGAGGATTATCTATTGCAGAACATTCACTTATTAAATTTGAAGTGAAGTTAATCGAATTTAATGATACGTTTGGATCAGAAGTGAAATTCCAATTGTTTACACTACCTATTGAACTAATCGACATAGTAACCGGTTGTTGATCAAAAACGACTGATTCGGTTATACAATTATTAAAGGCTCCGAAAGTCTCATCAGTTTTAATAATCCAAGCATCTTCAGATCCATCGGCGTTAAAAGATTCTGAGGACCCAACAAGCATGTAACCATTGCAACCAAAATCGTCTGAGAATGGCTGAACAAAATTAATGTAATCATGAAACTCGCCACCAAAAAGATTTACTTGCTTAAAGTTTCCTGATTGGTCTACTTGCAATACAAAAGCTTCATTTTGACCTGATCCAATCCCTTGTAAATCGCCGCAAATAATAATCTCATCATTATGTCCTCGATTCATTCCATCAAAATCATCCCCACCTGCACCATTTCCAATTCTATTTGACCAAAGTACACTTCCATCTGGTGCAATTTTCATCACTATCAAATCCTGGTTAATGTACTGAATATTATCTTGTGCTCGAATACCGTAAGAAACCACAAAAGATCCATCAGCATTGACTAAAATTCCAATATCATTAGATCTCAATTGTGAACCGGAATCGTAAGCATTGGTCCATAATAGATTTCCATTGAAATCAAATTTTGAAATTATTGGAAGAACTATAAGTGACGCATTGTCTGGATCAATAAAATCTGAAAAACCACCTGCTAAATAACCATCTGTTGTTTCTCGAACTTTTGTAAAGACATCAAAATCAGGTGATTCATCCAACTGTTTTCGAAACAAGACACTTCCGTTCAAATTCATTTTCAACAAGATCCCTTTTTCATTAGAAGTGGCAACATCCGTAAGTGTACCTGCAACAAGAATATTATTATCCGAGGTATGAATAATGCTACTACCCGATATATCTTGAGTAGCGGTTCCAAATTGTTTTATCCAATCAATTGATCCATTTGGAGTAATTCTACAAATTATTGTGTTATCAACATCCTCATCTAGATAAGGTCTAGTTACTGCTACTATTACCATACTTTCGTCTGGCAACACAATTAAATCTCGCAACCAATCATATCCATCATGCCCTAAAGTGTAACTCTCAAGGATTGTTCCCTCGATGTCGAATTTTGTAATTAAAATATCCAAATTTTCTTCAGAGGTGTCTTCATTTGTAAATATTCCACCAAGTCCGTAAAACAGATTGTTATCAGTTTTAGCAACTCGCCAAAGCAATTCCCTATCCAGTCCACCAAACTTTTTTATAATTGGGGATATCTGAGCATTTAGATTGAGATTGAAAAATAAAATAATAAAAAGGAAAGTGTAAATTGATTTCATATTCGAAGGTTTTTTACAATTGTAACAACTTAAATTCTATTCATTTCTCATTAGGTTAGCATCATTTCCTATTTGACAAATATTTACCTACTATTATTTAAAAGGATTTAAAAAATCAGTATACTCATCCAATTCTTCCTCTCCTAATTTCCATATAGCATGTACCAACAAATCATTTACATAAAAATTTTGAAGTTTCAAATTCAAAGCCGTCATCTCTGTTGAACTCAATTGTAGTTCAGTTTTTAGCTGGAGACAATTTAAAATGGATAATAACGAAGAATCTTTAAACGTCAATTCTGACTTATCGAGAATTCCATTTTTCAATCTTTCACGTATACCATTTTCTATATATGCATTTATTGTTGGAAACTTGGATTTAGTGAATAAAATATAATCTTTGGTAGTCTTACCTAGTATACCTAAATCGACCATTTCGCTTAAAATGTCCTTTTTAAATTGAACTTTGTAATTTGAACTTAACCGATCAATCCAAAATTTAATTGTTCTTGGTGGTTTGGAATTAATTAAATTCAAACATACTTCAAGTTTCGGATCATTAATTTCTTTTCCTTCAATAGGATAAATTCTAGGAGCAGTAGTAAAAAAATATCTTTCCGTTCTTATCTCAATACATTCTTCTTCTAACAAATCCAACAATATAGAAGCAGCCAAACCATATCCAAAATTTCTTGACCCTACGAGTGTTTTCCCAGAGTCGTCAGCTGTTGCTAGCAGTACAAATTCTTGGTAAGCAAAAAGTTTAGATTTAGTCATGATATTGTTTTAGTTCAGAATGTCTAAAAGAATACATTAAACTACAGTGAGTTTTTTAATGTTTGCATAGCAGACCTACAGCTTTGCTTTTTAACACTAGTTCCACATTGTATACTTCTAATCCTTTGTTTTAATTCATTATGCCTATCCTGAATACTACTTTTATCAATGTTCGCATTCGCAAGTTGAGTTTGCAAATTGGCTATCGAATTATTTGCAATTTGTAAATCCGATGCACAACTATTACTACTATTACTTAATGTTTGTCTTAGGTTGAGTAGTTCACTTTCTTTAGCGGTAAGTGATCCTTCTAATTCAGTAATTTTTTCTTCAAGTTTACCTTTATCTTCTCTACAAGACCTCAAAGCAGAATTTCCAGTCTCCATCAATTCCTTCTTATTATTTCTAAAATCAGATCTTAATTCAATTTCATCTTTAAAGGAATGAGCTTGTAAATCAAGAATTGAGTTCTCCAAAATTGGCAAACTATCCATCCATTTAATAATCTTATTTTCTTCTTCACGCAAATCAGTCAGCAATGTTGGCGCATCTGCTGTCTTTTTTCCCTCTGCTTCAAAATAAGCCAATTCCATCTGCTGCCTATACTTCATTTTCTCACCAAACTCATCATGCATTTGTTGTAAAGCCAATAATTGCTCACTTGCGTTTTCTGCATCCGTGTTAATAACAACTTTCTCCTTTGTCCCCTGCTCATAAAAAACACTCGTCAATACCCCAACCAACAACATCGGAATCATTGTAAAAAATACAGCAGTTGAAATTGCTTTTTGTCTTGTCTTGTGATTTAATGGTTTCATAAGTTTTTGATTTTTTATCCAACTAATATTGTAGGCACACCTTGCACAATCGAACCACCGTGTGCAGTCATATCCCCTTGTCTTGCGACGGGCTGTCCATTTGCAAATACAGTTGGCGAACCACCCGCAATGACATCCGGAACAGGACTAATGCATTGCGCCTGATCGCCTGATCGGCATACTTGTGTGCCTGCTGCAAAGACATTAGGGCTACCTGTCAAGACTGGCCCACCAATATGTGGCTTGGGGCCATCTGACATTGGACACACGTGATTACTTCCGACTGTTGCAATAGGTGCTGACATGATTTAATATTTTACCAACTGGTTCGTTCTGGCTTTGCGTTATTTTCTAAATTAAATTCTTTTCGTTGCTGAGGATTGATAATCCTTGTTTGATTACCTAATGCGATCAATGGGATAATGAACTGATCGAATAACGGATCGATATATTTAATTTGGTCATTCAATTCAAGTTGTTCATTGATCGCATCATTCAAATTCATGATCACCTTTTTGTCAAAGACATTGGCAGAATTTCGTGCATTATAGGTTAGAACTTCTTCAAAATCTGCTCTCCAGCGGATGATTTTCCATTCAAATTCAATTACTTCAGACAATCCATAAATGATATTCAAAATTTCAGTGGGGCTGGTTTTAATATTCGTTTGTTTCAATGTGGTGATATGTGGCGATAAGTATCGGCCCAACTGTTTACTAAAATTTGCTACAGAACAAACAATTACATCTTCTTTTGCCGGATCAATGATATCTATCAATTTCATCAGACTTGAATAGAGTGTTTGCAGATCTTTTTTATATCCCAAAACTTTTTCCCATAGAATTGGATGTGCTCCACATTGTGTACACGAAGGAAGATATTCCTCCAAAATAAAATTAGATCCCTCTTTTATGACCGCTCCAATTTTGAAAGTATCGTTGTATTGTTCCGTTGAATTGCATGGATGCAATTCCATTCGGCAATCCATTGTTGAAAAAGGTGCTCTATAAGGAATTTCATTGGTATCTGGAGTCCCGACTGGAATTCTTTTTCCATCCACATTCGGAATTAAAATAACATCCATTTTCGATTCATTTTGAAAATCGATGCCTGACAAATTCAATTCAATAGGTTCCAAGATATTGGGCATCCAATGCATCAAAATACCAGATGGAGTAACTGCTATACATTTTGATAAAGTCAACCGATCTCCTGACAACATCAGTTCGATCCCAGGACTTCCCAATGCATCACAACACAATCCGTGCTCTTTTTGATTAACTGCAATGGCATCTGCTTTTATACTTTCAATCCAAGTATATAATTCCTCAAATCGTTTGACATTAAAATTGGTTCCCGCTATCACTTGCGGCGGAAGGTATGTTGTTTTCATTCAAACTTAATTTTATATTTTTCGTAATTTTTTTGTTGAATAATTTTAAATTTTATCACCTTTTCTGAAATTCATATAATTGGGCCGGTTTAAATCTATTATGTTTTTCTTTAACAGTATGATTTAAACCTTGCTTAGCATCTCCGATATATTCTTTGACAAGAGGAGTCAAATTAGAAACTATAATAGGTTCTATTTCATCCATTAATTCTCTTATTTGAGCTGAGGCAAAAATCAAAGTTGCACCGATCAATACTGTCCCAATCAATCCAACACTGCTTGTAAATCCCAGGAGAGCCAATGGTATACTAGCAAGTAAAAATGAAAAGGCAACGAAACATTTTTCGACTACCTCAGAGGTAAAGTCAAAAGTACCATTCCAATAATCGATAAGGGATTCAATTGCTTCTTCAACAATAATTAGATATCGACCTACAAATTTTAGTACACTTTTAAATGGCGCCGGAAGCTTATTCTTAATTGCTATTACTTTTTCAATAATCTTTGAATTCTTGATTTTTTTCAAAAGTTTTGTAAAAAAAGTATTCGCAGCATCCCACTTTTTAATTACCCAATTTTTCCCTTGCTTCCAAAAAGCAATTCCACCATATTTTGATTTAGGGACACGGTAAATTATTTTTCCATCAATCTTCTTTGTAAATATTGATTTTCCAAGGTTTTCAGTCTCTACAAATTCTGTAACCTTATTGCTTTCAAGATCATGAATCGTAACGGTATTAATTGAAGTCCTTCCTTTCTTTGAAACTCGTTTTGTGAGTTTTTCTATAGAGTTATCATTGACATATATTCGACTTTCTTGACTTGTAATTAATTTATTTCTTCCTATTTTGATTTCATTTAATACAGCTTTATCAATTAAAGCTTCTCTGTCTTTGTTTGTGATAGATTCATAAGTACTAAAGAGATCTTTTAATATCTTTTTATTAATTTTTTTACCTTTTAAAAAATCCTTCTCCTTAATTATCTCTTTCAATCGATCCTTGGACACAATGGCAAATGTATGAGCATTTTTTTTCGCGCCATTTAGAATTTCATCAACCATATTATCTAAACAGTAATTTGGTTTGATAGAGCAATATAAGTCACCTAAAACACTGTGTTGTAGATCATCAAAATTTATTTTAGACATTGCTTGTTTCTTTTATTATTAAAATTGGTTCCCGCTATCACTTGCGGCGGAAGGTATGTTGTTTTCATCTTGCTTGATTTTAGGTTCTGTCGTTTGAATAGTTGTTGTACTAATTTCAGTTTCCTCTAGAGAAACTTGAGTTGGTTCTTGAGCAATTGATTCTCTTCTTATAAAAATTTCTGCAGCATGGATATATTTCCCATAACTCGTTTTTTTCTTTTTGAATTTAATCTTGTTTTCTACAACGGTTAGATCTGGATCAATATATTTTAAACCCGAAAAGAAATGAGGTTTATGTAGAAAATACCAATTGTAGTATTGATTATTTTCATTATCAAAAATCGGTATCGGATTTTCTGAATTGATCTGCACATTATGAAACAATATGCACGCTTTGAACAATTTTTTGAAAGGCATTTCATTGACCCCAGGAGGTGCAAACAAACGAACTGCTTCTTCTGGCAATGGATTTACTGCTGCTTCATCCCTATCTCTGAAATTTAAAAGTAATCCTTTCTCGTTTTCAATAAATGGAATGGTGCGATCTACATCTTCTAAAGTTTGAATATTGTATGGTCGAAAAACTTTATCAGGAATTTCTAATATGGTTGTAACGGCCATGTGAAAAAAATGTGGAAGCATAAATGCAATTCCGACCAAACTACTCAACAAATAAGTATTGGACTTTCCCACATTTTTCAACAGCAAAAACCACACGCTTATAGCGAGCACTCCAGTCACCATTGTGAATATGGATTTTTGCAAATTAGGTTGGTCCCATTCAAAATATTTGATCAATAGCCACACATGTGCCACACCTGCCAACAATACTCCTACAGCCAATACCCAAAATGAATACTGTGTTTGGCCTGCCAACCAACCTATCGCAGAAAAAACAGCTATTGCACTAATAAAATATATCACCAATATTCTGGCAGTTGCGCTAAGGTTAAACTTTGGTTTTTTTAATTGTGGTTTGAAAGTTGATTTCATTTGGTTTTCATTTTTGAAAGTCACAACAATATGTTGGTTAAACTATTTATTTTAATTCCCTTAGTTTCTCATTTATCTCCGCACTTAAACTTTCGCACATTCCATCATTAATAACTAATAGATTAAACTGTTCAACATAATTTTGAGGTTTCCGTATTCTAAACAATAATCTATCATATCTTGATATAATCCTCCTTTTTTCACTTCTCAAAGTCTCGACTGCGCTGAAAGGAATTGTACTTTTAGCTTTATCACCAGAAATACACATAGTATAAAATGTCACCTCTTGTTGTTCAATGGAGTATTCATAAATGAATTTTAGTCGATGGTAGAAAAAATAAATACTCGATCCAATAAAACTACCCACACTAATAGCCAATAAAATCTGATAATCCAACTTCCCATATATAACTATGGCTAAAAGACAGTATAGATTCAATACAACAAAAGGCATTAAAATTAAATCTTTGCGTATTTTCGAAAGCGCTCTGTTATATTTTGCTTCAAGTGTAATGTCGACATTTGGCTTATTTTTAATTTCCATTGTAGATTTTTGTAACTACTATTAAGCTGATATTTTAAAAAATCCAATCCTATTCATTTCATCCAAAACAAAAGTATATTCATTCTCTACTTCTAATATTATCCTCGATCCCATTTCTTCTGCCACAAAAGATGGAATTAATACTTTTTCCAACAACCATCTTCCATTCGTATTCGGTAGGAAAGATTGTAGTTCTTCTTGATCTTTGCACTTGATATGAATCAGTAACTCATCATCTGGCGGCGTACCCAAGCCACCTACCACTGAATTCAATCCGATTTGCCACTGATGAATAGGTTTGCTCTTATGATGTAAATTTGTTGCTTCCACTTTATTGATTCGTTCAATCTCAATTTCTTTATTTAAAAAAGTAGAGAAGCAAAATGCCATTTCTGCTGCATCATTTTGAATCCTTTTTTGGTAAGGTATGAAGTAACAGAGCACTGCTTTTTGCTTTTCAGTGAGATTAGGTAATAGTTTCCAGTACTGATTTTCCGTAGTTGTTGTTCCTAGTTGCTGTTTCATATCCGCCAGAGCATGACTGATTCTTATTCTTTGCAATTCTTCATCTATCGCCATCCACCAATCTTCCATTTGTTTTGTTAGATATTCATCCACTTCTACTGGTGCTACTTTTGGAAACAACATTTTCAATTCGTCATGACCGATATTCAATTTATCCTCCATCCTTTCTTGCCGCACTTCGATTTGCCATTGCTTTTCCACTTGATCTGCTTTGACTTCAATGATTTCATTGGCATAGCCTCGCTCATGATCGCCTTTTGGCTGAATGGCGATGTCCCTTGAGGAAGCTTTTGCTTCTGAGATTAACTGGGCGGCTTGGTGGTATGGGGATTTTGTGTGCATGTTTTTAATTTCCATTTAATACTTTCTCTAAATCAATAGTATATATGCCATTGCTAAAGCTTGAAGAAATTTGCCCAAGATTTCGAACACATGACACTACATTGTTTGCTCCTTGTACTCGAATGCCCCATTCATTTGAATAACGAGTACCATCAGGAGGATTCCCGATACCACTTGTTGTATTTGCTGCAAAATCTAAAGTCCATTTGGGATTGTAGATTCCTGACATCCATCTATCAGGTGTAAAGAGCTTTATTACGAGATCATCTGTGTAATTATTTATAATTCTAATATCTCCTATCGTAACGTTATTATTGTTTCGAATCGATTGGATAACATCTGCAGATTGTATGGCCGATCCAAAAGCCGGGCAATCTGGATCCATTGCATATACAACTAAGTTTTGTTCGAAAGAGTCACTTCCCCCTGGTCCTGTCACAGTCAACCTTACATTTTGCGCTCCTTCAAAATCAAACGTATAACTTGGGTTTTGAGAAGAAGATGTTCCTTTTCCATCTTCAAACCTCCAACTATAAGAAGTAATATCTCCTGTAGATGTATTGTTGAAAGCTGTTGAGGTAACATCGGCTATTCGCGATCCACTGGATACTGTAAAGTTTGCGTTTGGTGGATTTGATTGTGGTGTGTTTATTATATCATCATTATTTTCTGGTGTGCAGGATGGTAGTGATAATATGATGATTGATAAGATCGTTACTAAGAAAATTATTTTTTTCATTTTATTATTTTTTTTATTAATCAGAAGTAGCATTCCACACTTTAAAAAAATTATCAAATGCAACTTTTATATCATTCAATTTTAACAATATTCCTACTGATTTACCAACATAAGCTGTTTTTGTACTTGGAACATTTTTTCCAAGTGTCTCTACTCTTGCACGAGTAGAATTCACACTGAATTTTTTACTGTTAAAGATTTTCTCTGGAGAATTATTGTGTTCTCCCAATTCAAAAATATAGTAGTCCAATGCTTTTTTTGCTGTTTCGTGATCTTTAAAATATTTGTATTTATTCATTCCAACAGAAGTAACTTGATTCTTAATCCCCTCGTTAAATATTACATCAACTGCTCCTTCATTTTCTTCACTTGCTTGATCAGTTGCGACTTCATATGCCATACCCAAAACTTCATTATTATTAAATAAGATCAAGCTAACATCTGCAGCTAATTTCATCCCAGCAAACATTCTTGTCAAGCTGTTTGCTTCTCCTCTTGCAGCTGCACTTTTTCTTTCAGACACGTTTTGTTTTGTTTTATGTCTTCAAGAGCTTCATAAGTCTGATCATTTAGATTAAGTAAAAAATTTACAAGTGGTTCAGATTTATTATTATCAATCAGCTTGAAACAACGATCCCACAATTTTTTAAATTTATGCTTATATAGTGAATTAAAAACTTCTGATGACATTTCTTCAAATTCATACTCATAAAAAAAATCCTCCTTCATAGGAAGTATATTGTACACAACTTGAATAAATGCATCACTATTAGTTGAACCATAAATTGTTTTCTTCACTCTAGTAGTAGATGCTTTTGACATATAAAAAGCGTTATCTTTTATTACCTTATTTATTTTGTTTATATCAACATGTAGAATTTTATTACTCAATATTTATTGAATTTAAAAGAAGATGACAAATATTAATTTTCTTTTTTTTCTTTCATTTTGAATTTCAGGGCTTAGTCAACCCAAGAATTTTCTTTTGTATATTGCAAAAGTTTTTCCTTTTGATTCAATAGTTCAGTTTCCTTTTGCTTTATGTTTTTATTTAAGCTTTCTGCATTAAGAAGTTTCATTAATAATATTTCATTATTTAAAATTTGAACGTTTTTCAATAACAATGAACCTTCCAAACGTTTTATGGAATTTGCAAAACCAATATTTCGCGATTCCCAATCAGTTCTTTTACACTTTTTACTTAATCCTTCAATATTAATACATGGGAAAACACCGTTATCTATATCCTCTAACAGTACCAAATACCCATTAATAAGTGCTTCCTCTATAATATTTAGCGAATTGTTGGTATTTTTTAAATTATCAAAAATTTGTGCCTTCTCATCAGCAGAGATATCTATTAAAACAGCTTCTTCAAATTTGTTTTGGAGACTTAATTTCAATAACTCTTGTCTGAGTTTTGTTGTAGCAATATTTTCTGATTGTTCCACTCGAGAACAGCATGTAATCAAAATAATTGAATAAATACAGAATAATAATCTTTTCATATTTCCATTTTTTCAATCTGCAAAATTATCCTTTCCATGTTCTATGTTTTCCCATGTCGACATGAACAAAAGTTCTGTAAATACCGTACCCGCCTATTTCTTTGTGATCCCAAAGATTCTTGCAGACCTCCTTAAGTTTGGAAAGATCTTTACCCGATAAGTCTGCTGCAAAACCTTTCAAATGTTGAGAATTTTTGGCTCCACCAATTGCAGTGTTATGCTTTCTGCATCTATAACCACTATTTACATTCAATGGAAACCCTACCGTGTATTCAATCAATTTACACAATTCAATTACATGATAATCGATTTTATTGATTCCACAGCATTTACATTTAAATTTACTTTTAACAATCATGATGATAGATTTTAGTTTTCATATATAATAATCACCACCAACCCAAAACCTAACCATCACATTCTCCCGCTCTCCAAGTGGTTTACAATGCAAATACCATTGTTCCTCACTACTTCCTTCGACATTCATTTGTGATCGTAGCTGATCCAGACTGTTAGTTATATTTTCAAATTGACTTTTAATTGTACTATTATTCATTTGTTGGCCGAATACATTTTGTAGTGCTGCTTTTTCTTTACCCAACAAAACAAACACGTTGTTGACTTGTCGGCGGGCTTCGGCGGCATTCATTTCCACTACTCCACCTTGTTGCAACCCATATTCGCCAGCGTGGGCTTCTCCAAAATCATTGACAATGGCTGGCTTCATGACTGCTCCGGTTCCGTAGAATACTTTTTGTAATCCTAAAAAACTCGTTGATTGTCCATTGGTTGGATGTATTTTTTCATCCAAGGATAATGGGATGGTCGTAATCGGCAATGTTGCTGTTTCCTCTTTGCTGACCAGTTTACGATTTAGTGCAGGGAAACAATTGAAGCCTATTTCCAATGCTTCCACATCTTCTTTGGTTAATGCGATCGGGAAAACTAATTTGAACCAAAAAACTTTTTCCTTGCTATCTGGAGGTAACACTTGAATGGTCAAGGCAGATGTATTTCCATTGTTGAGTTTGTTAAAATCATTTATTTTTACAAAGCAGTTACTATATTTTTTTGCGATCGGTTCTTCTACTTCATGTAGCAACCATTGTTTTTCTTTCCAATCTTCGATAGTTGAAGCTGGAAGTTGGTCTTCAAGTAATGAGACTGCTGTTTCCATTTCCTGATCATTGACAAAAACTTTCACTTTATCCAATAATTGGGACGTATGATAGTCTTGAATTTTTTGATCAGAATGGATGTATAAAAAAGCATTATCTGACAGTGCCACTTCTTCCAGTAAATTGATACCCAACCAAAGTTCATTGACCGGTTTATTCATTGGTGTATCGCTTTTCAAAAACCAATCTGCTTTTGTAGATTTTCCTTGTCTCCAGAATTCTCCATTCCAAAATCGGTAAGCAATTTCTGTTGGGACTAAATTTGTGTTATATAATGGTGTCCAAAAATTGGTGATTCCATTTTCATCTGTAAAGTCAAAATGCTCTTCATTGGATAAAACATTTTTTCCTCCAAATTCCCATTCCTTTTGAATGATTCGGTGAGCAGGTTTTTTACGGGCAGATTTTTGAGGATCTAATTTTTCTTGTAATTTTTTTAAAATACGTTGCCCCGATTGTTCTTGTTCAACATTTAATTGATGCAATTCATTGGCTAACACTTCAGATATTTTTTCAATAGCGTGAGGGGTGTTTCCCTGATTATCCTTGATAATTGAGAATCGTTGTAATAATCTTTCCTTTATGTTGACTTTTGTTGGCATTTAAATTTTATGTTAATTCAAATCAATTCTCGCTCCTTTTACTTTTACTCCTTGTTTTCCGGCGACTTCTGTTTTTTGTTTTGCGTCGATATTAATATTGTTCGCTTGTTGTTTTATTTCACTACCGCCATCCATTGTAATTCCTTCTTGAGTTATCATTTCGATGGACTTGGCATTGATACTTAGTTTACCAGTATTTTCATCAAACAATAATGAAATGGCACCTGTACAAATTCCTTTTTTCTTATTGTTGGAATCACTCCATTTTTCTGTCAATTCTGCTTTATCAAAAAAGCTTCCCATCACAAAAGGTGATTTTTCAATATTAAAATCTTCAAAAAACACCACTACTTTTTCGCCAATTTCAGGTAGAAAAAAATGACCACCGTTAGAAGAGAAGGGAACTAAAACCCTCAACCAAGGTGTGTTATTCTGGCTTATATTTTTATCCAACAAGAATTTTACTTGTACTCTTCCTAACTTATCAGGATCATTGGTATTGATGACTTCTGCCATCAAGGGACCACTAATTTTCGCTTTGGCGCCCGACATACTGACTGGCATATTCCGATTTTCTGATTCTGGTATGGCCACAAAACTATTGTTGTAACTATCCCCGCCATTGCTAATTGAATGCGTTACACTGAGTACTCGAAACTTTTCTTTTTTATCGAACCCAGGTAGCAGTTGATTGTCACTTTTGACTTCAACTACAGAACCGACTTTAATTTTTGGAGAACTACTTCCACCGGACACCGTAACCATACTGTTGGATTGACGTGTTGCTAATTCATCACCAACAGCTGATAAGGAGTTTTCATTGTCGATGCAATATGGGACTCCCATACTTACCTTAGGATACACTCTAGATTTTTTAATGGCCGTCTTTACAAGTGGGTTTCCTTCTTCACTAATCTTATTTTCTTTTTCCTGCATCTCATTTTTCAAATGATTGTATCCACGTACTTTAAAATGGATTGGACTCAAATTGACGCTAGCTCGAAAATGAAATAAGTTGATGCTTTTATTCAGCTCTACATTATTTGAAGACACTGATTTAATCTTTTCAAAATTCAATTTTTCACCATCGTAGAAAAAATTATATCCATGTTGATCCGCTAATCGGCATAAAAATCGATAATCAGTTTCTTGCGTTTGTACCGAGAATGTAACATTTTCGTTTCCGTTAATAGTTTGTTGTGGAAATGAAGGAATGCCCTTATAGTCACGTAGGATATTGGATGCAATATCACTCACTTTCATTTCTGAAAACACGCGGAACTCAGGTGCTCCATCCATCAAAATAGTCGGACTATATCCTTCGATTCTGATCATTCGCTGATCTCCTTGTTGGAACAATGAAATATTATCTGTAATGCCAATGAACTTGTGTGTTTCTATTTCTGTTTTCGCTTTTTGCGCAGTGGCCACAGCTTCACTCGATCCGTTTTTGATTTGTTTTGCAAGCTTCTTAGCATTTGATTTCAGGTCAAGTTTTGTTGTAACTTCGATGGTCACAAAAGTTCCAAGAATTTTCTCAAGATCTTGAGTGCTCAAATTTCTTCCTATGGTCAAACTAGCAACCAATTCGAAATTATGGTGACTATCGAAGGATTCCGAAATACTGATATGATCAACATCGAATGGCAATTTATCCTGCTCAAAACCTGGAATACTAATCTTCGTTTTTACGTTGGCCATATAAAGACTATCTGCTATGCTGTTGCTCTTTTATATCCTGCATCTTCAAAAGCAATCTCTTGAAATGAGATGGTAAGGTCTTCTGTGATTTCCTTTCCTTTACCATTGCCTCCAGGGTTTTGATTATAACCGACTAAAACAGCATCTTTGAATTCGATGGTTTTAACGATTTTTGATCCTACGAAGAAAGTGATTTTGCCATCATGTGTTTCTTCATGATCTAACATCCAATTGATGAAATCATCTTTTCTATCGCTTACAATTTCTAAGTAAAGTGAATCTGCTATTGGACGATCGTCAGGCATGCCATTTTTCGAATTATAGCTTTGGGAGAAACGGATGTTGTATGTAAGTAACTCATACTTATTACCAAACATCTCAAGGTACATTAGCGTTATTGGTTTCATTTTGTAATTTTTTTTGTGATTAAATTTTAATTAGGAGCCATAAGTTTTTATTCTTTGGCGACTTTCTTGACATTGTCTCCTTCAATACTAATCAAGTATCTACTAATAGTTTTGTAGAATTTAAGTGACAAGGAAACAGATACTTCATCCTCATTCAAATCATTGACAACTACATCCTCATAGCCTTGAATCGTTTTATCTCGAATAAGATCATTCAGATATCTTTCTATTAAACCCCTAAAATCTCTTTTTTCTGTAGTCCCCCATTTCGAGAATGCTTTTTTGTTGCAAAAATCAACCACATCTTTCATAACTTTGTTGTGGACAGCCATTTGAGAAGCTTTACGTAACATTGCATTGTCGGATTGGTTGGCGGTACAGTCTCCAAATATTTTTGCAGTTCCGTCTTCCCATCCAATGATTAACATTCCTTGTTCTCCGAATTTTTTGCTATCTCTTGCATCACTTCTATAACGAACACCCTTGGCTCCTGTCAAACTACCATTTTCAAAACCAGCAATACTATTGCCAAGTGTAGATTGCATTAATTTCCCTGTAATTGCGCATGCAGATGGAACCGTCAAAGGCTCATTTTCAAGGTCTTCATAAGCACTTCTTCCAACAAGGTGTGTACCTGAAACAACCAAGTGTCCCCAGTGGCTTTCAACTCCTCGAAGTTTTCGATTTTGCGTTCTGGCCAAAGTTGCTTTTGCACTTGCTGCATCCAAAGTATCGACTACGGCAATCGCAACGGTTTCTTCTGCAATCTTAGCCATCAGGTCAGCGCCTTCTCCGATATCACCAGCGTAGGTGATAAACATTGGGCTACCTTTCAACTGCCAAGCGTAATAGAGATTTTGAAGTTCTTCAGCCATTTTCTGATAATGAGCTGTACTGGCTCCTCCTGCAAAACGATTGGGATCAACTGTGATAAAAGAAGCATCACTTACTTTACCGCTGTTGGACGCATTCTTGAAAAACAAATCAAGTGCACGTACTGTTTTTTCCCATTCACGAATTTCACTTAAAATGATTTTTTGATTTTCAATTACTTGCTCCTTCGTTTTTGTTAAAAGTGCATCAGCTTGATTTGTCATTTCAGCAACATCTTTTGACTTAAACAAATCGAGCATAATATCTAACTGTGAGGCAAAGTTTTCCGTGAAGCCTTGTTCTTTTTCAATACGTTCTTCCAATCCTTCACGTATTCCTTCATCTACCACATCTTCAATGTAAGGCACAGGAGTTTGCATAGTTTCCAGATCGTCACGGAGTAAATCTTGTAGGATTAACTCCTCATCTGAAACTTGCTTGGCTTTCATTCTATTTTTAGATTCCATTGTTGGTTTTTTTAAATTTTGGATTAATAATTTAAAAGAAAATCGAGGATAGGTGCTTTCTTTTCGTTGAGTTTGGATTTCATTTCAGTAAAAGCATCAATCAATTGCTTTTTACGCTTATCATCTTTCAGGATAGCCTCCATTTCTTTTTTGAAAGCGGGGTTGTATGTCAATTCATTTTGAAGTTTTGCCAAAAAATCCTTTTGTTTTAATTGGCTACTCAGTGTCTCACTTTTATTTATAATTGTACTTAGTTCAATATCTTCCATGGACTTTACTTCAATAGTCTCTTTGGAAGCGGACCCATCTGTATTCCTCAATTCTACTTTAAATTCTTGAGGGATTTGGGTCAATAAATCATCAATTGTTTCTGCTTCCAGGATTTCAGGTCTTCGACAACCTTCAATTGGAATCGCAGTAAGTGACTTTCTTGGTATGACTGATAATTTTGCACCGGCATTTGCTCTACCAGCGATACCACCGTCTTTGTTTTTGTTGTGCTCCATAATGGTTTATTTCAAATTGAAAAATATATTATTAAAATTATAAATATGTTTCGATCTATTTCAATTATTACATAACTGTTGGTTTTCTGATGATAACTGTCATAAATAACAATACAACTGTAAATTATTCAATGTAACCAAGAAAAGTTTTAAGTGCATTTTTTCTTCTTGCTGCAACAGGAATGACCTCATTACATTTCAAATGCAGTGCTGATTCTGCTTTATGATAACTCAAAATTTCATTTTTATTTATTAAGTACTGATGATGTGATCTGAAGAACTGCTTGGACGGCAAAATTCTTTCTAATTCCGTCAGATTCTTATTTGTATGAATCATCCTTCTATCTGTTAAATACACTTTTGCATAATTTCCATCCGATTTTACATATATAATATCCCCAACCCGCATCATACTAAACCCTTCCGAAGTAGGCAACGCAATCACCTCATTTAAATCCATAAATCACTCAACTATTTATAACAATCTTAACAACAAATACAATTCTTTTGTTATATTTGGATAACCCAAACACTATGCATATCGACAGTTCCTTTATTGCATCTGTCGAATTAGCTGTCCATTATTACACCTCTACTTTTTCTTCACCTTTGAGACATACATTGGTATTGTCAATTGTAATATAATTGTTACCCATTGATCGATTGTTATCGATTTCTTATTTGGTAGGATTCAATTCCTATCTGACAACTTGTTTGAATAATTATGAGGAACCCTTACTTAATCATTAGGCTTATCGGCATTTTAGTGTTATGTCATTGCGGTTCGTTTATATTTGCGGATCAATTGGTACCAGTCACCTCCAAAGATGTTGAGACGGAATGTGCCCTTGTTGGCTCAAAACTTTTGATGCATATAGATAAGGGTCGGAATGATGCAATTGGAAAAGTGATGAATATGCCACTTGAGAAATGGCAAAAAACCACACCCAAAGATTTTGAAAAAAATCAATGGAGAAGAGGTAAAACTTGGTTTGCATTTCGATTAGTAAATGATTCGAAAACGGATAGTTTGGTTTATTATCTTGAAATAGGTCGTGTGGATGCGCTTCACATATATTCATGGGAAAACCAACTAATGACTCAAAAAGCAGGAGCAATAATCAATTATAATGATCGAGCATTTCCCGATAATCAAATAACTAAATTGGTCGTGCCTCCCAATACTGATATTACTTATTATGCAAACCTCAAGTTGAAAGTCTATTCGCCAAAGAATTTCAAATTCAATTTAATTTCAGAAAAGTACTTCCACAATCAGTTGATTAATGAATTGCCAAACAGCTTTTATAAAATAGCTGTGTATGGATTTTTTTATGGTATCCTGCTATTATTGATTTTATTTTCGGCTATTAATTACAAGGTAAGAAAAGACAAAATTTATCTCATTTATTTATTTTACTTAGTTAGTTTATTTGTTTATTATCAATTATTAGTAAAATCTTTTAATCCAACAATATTTGGACATATTCTTGAAAATACAGCTCCATATGCACGGGCTTTTATTTTGGGTTCATCAGGACTTTATCTGCTTTTTGTTCGACAATTTTTGGGCATAACAAAAGAGCATTATCGAATCACTAATTTAATTCTTTTATCCTTTGCTGGATTAATAGGAATAATTGCACTCACTTATGCAGGTATGGTATTTTTCAATGTTAAATTGGAACATTTGCATGACCTTTACTACACCACTAGACGTTTGTTGTTTCCAGTTGCAATGATTTTTTGCAGCTATGTGTTATATGCATTTAGAGATCAAAGAATAAACTGGTATATCATTTTTGGTTCGATTGCTTTAGTACTAATGATGAATGGATATACGATTATCAAAAGCTTAAACATGCCAATTGCACTTTCAAAATTCCACATGATTGAGGATGCTTTATTCCTTTCATTAGGCCAAATTGGTGTGCTCATTGAGATAGTCTTATTTTACATTGGATTAACAATGCGTTCACGGTTAAAGCTCAATCAACAAAAAGCAAAAACTATCGCTGCAAATGAAAAATTGACTGCATCAAAAATTGATGTGGCCAACAAAGAAAAGGAAATAGCACAAAAGGAACTCACTGCCATAAAATCAAAAGTAAATCCACATTTTATTTCCAATGCATTGATGGCTATTAATTCTTTAATCATGGAGGATAAGAAAAAGGAAGCCAATTTTTACTTAGTCAAATTTTCTAGAATGATGCGGGCCATCCTCGATCAACCAGAAGAAGCATTGATTCCACTTGAAGACGAATTGACTTTTTGCCAATTGTATTTAGAGCTAGAATCGCTGAGATTTGATAATGAATTTACCTACACCATTGAAACAAACAATATAGATACGAATTTCATTAAAGTGCCTTCAATGATCTTACATCCTTATTTAGAAAATGCAATTAAGCATGGTCTCAGGAATAAAGAGGGAGAAAAAATCCTTAAAATCACACTATCTCATACAGACGACAATACCATTAAATGTTCTATTGACGATAATGGTATTGGTAGACAGAAAGCACTTAAAATAAAACAAAAAAATAACTCGCTTGTCAAGTCTCATGGGATAAAAATAAATAACAACATAATTTCGAATAGCAATAAAATCTACGGGACAGGACTACGTATGAACATCATTGACAAAAATATATTCAAAAACGAAACAGGGACTATTGTAGAATTGGAAATTCCTATTTAAAAAACAATAATGAAAACTAAGATTAATTTCGTATTTGGCAATTTGTTTGAATAAATATGAGAAACCCACTTATAATTAAAAGGCTTATTAGCGTACTAGTGTCATGTCTATGTACTACTTTCATATTTGCCAACCAATTGTTACCAGTCAAGACTAAAGATGTTAAGACGGAATATTTGATTCCATATAACAAGATATTGGTACATACCGATATAGAACGAGATGATTCAATTGGAATGGTAATGAATATTCCATTTGGTAAGTGGAGTTTTTCGAAACGTTCTGATTTTCATAAACAAGCTTGGAAAAAAGGTAAAATATGGTTTGCATTTAGGTTGCAGAATGACTCACCAACTGATAGCTTAAATTATTTTTTAGAGTTTGGTCAAATTGACGAACTAAACATTTATTATGAGTTAAATGATGAATTGAATCATCAAAGAAAAGGAACCTCTTCGAATTTTAATGAGCGCGAAATACTGGAACATGACAAGCTGAGATTGTCGCTACCACCCAACGCCGATATCATTTATTTTGCCCATGTAAATGTCCGAGCTTTTGGTGTTTCAAGATTTAAATTCAAATTGTTTTCGGAAAATGAATTTCTAAAAAATAAAATAATTGCTACTCCAAATTTTTTCTATAAGACAGCACTAAATGGATTCTTTCATGGAATTGTATTACTATTATTGCTATTCACACTTATCAATTATATAGCTCAAAAAGATAAAATTTACTTTACTTACTTTTTATATTTAATAACTATTTTTCTATACTATCAGCTTTCCGCTAGATATGACAATCCAAGCATATTCGGAAATTACTTAGAGGTGGCAAGCTCTTATAGTCGTGCAATTATATTGTTGAGTGGTGGATTATATGTGTTTTTTCTTCGACAATTTCTGGGAATTAATCGTACTAATCATCCTTATCTTAATCGAGCTTTAATTGGAACAACTTTCTTATTCTCATTAATAGCACTTTTATATGCTCTTATGGTTTACTCTAACACTGATATCTCATACCAACAAAAACTTTATTATACCACAAAAGATATTTTTTTTCCAATATCAGTAGCTTTTGCAGGAACTGCGCTGTATATCTTTAGGAAGGATAAAATAAATTGGCTAATCATTGCAGGGTCAATCACTTTAATTTTACCAGTATATGTACATTTGCTTTTTGGCCTCACTAACAGCTCCAATATGTTGCGCTTACTCGAGAAAATTCAACAATCTCAATTTCTTTCTTTTGGCCAATTAGGTGTAATAACAGAAATAACCCTTTTTTATTTTGCATTAACATTACGTTCACGAAAATTATTTCTTGAACAAACAGACAAATTAAATAGCTCAAAACTCAACATCGCAACAAAAGAAAAAGAACTAGCAGATAACCGACTAGTAATCGCCAACAAAGAAAAACAAATCGCTGACAAAGCCGCAAAAGAAGCAATCTTACAAAAAAAGATTTTGCAAAAAGAATTAAAAGCTCTAAAGTCAAAAGTAAATCCTCATTTCATTTCAAACGCATTGACAGCCATTAACTCACTTATTGATGAAGATAAAAAACAAGAAGCTAATTTGTATCTATCAAAATTTTCAAGAATGATGCGGGCTATCCTTGATAAACCAGATCAATCTTTGATCCCTCTAGAAGAGGAATTAACTTTTTGTCAACTGTACTTAGAATTGGAATCACTAAGATTTGATCATGAATTTGACTACACAATTAATACTAATAATATCGACACACATTTCATAAAAGTACCACCAATGATTCTGCATCCTTACTTAGAAAATGCAATTAAACATGGTCTTAGGCAGAAAAAAGGTAACAAATTTGTGAAAATTACAATATCCTATATGGATACTAATACCATCAAGTGTGCGATCGAAGATAATGGCGTTGGTAGGAAGAAAGCACTTGAGTTAAAAAAAGAAAGTCGAATCGTAGAAAAATCGCATGGCATAAAAATCAACAATGACATCATTTCAAATAGTAATAAAATCTACGGAACAGGACTACGGGTCAACATCATTGACAAAAATATATTCAAAAATAAAACTGGGACTATTGTAGAATTGGAAATACCTATTTAAAAAACAATAATGAAAACTAACGCATTAATTATTGATGACGAACCCAACGCCATCAAAAGTCTTCAATCTAAAATCGAAAATAATCTACCAAATATTGAGATTGTAGATACTTGTCATTCAGGAGAAGCAGGGTATCAAAGTATCTTGAAAAACAAACCCGATGTCGTCTTTCTAGATGTAGATATGCCGAAAATGAATGGTTTCGAAATGCTTCAAAAATTTAACGAAATTAACTTCCACGTCATTTTTTGCACCGGGTTTGACAAGTATGCAATTCAGGCTTTTAGGATTAGTCAGGTTGTCGATTACTTACTTAAACCTGTTCAGACAAGTCAATTAATAGAAGCATATAACAGAGTATTGACAAGAGGATATAAAGACCTGGATCCGGCCCACTTGAAAATTTTGATTGAGAATAATGCGCAATTACAATTATTTACGATTCGATCTTCTGAAGGAAAAACTTATGTCAAGACCAATAACATTATCTATTTTCAATCGAGCGGTCATTTGATAACTGCTAAGTTGGAAGGTGAACGCAAATCGATATCTTTCACAACAAATACATTGAGTAACATTGAAAAAAGTTTGCCTCAAAATGAGTTTTGTAGAGTCCATCAGTCTTCAATTGTATCAATTTCAAAAATTGAAAATTATAACAAAGGCAAACAAACGCTTACAATGTCCAACAATGATATTCTAAAAGTCTCAAGAAATTGCAAACCGCTATTGGAAATGAAACTTGAAAAATTTAGCATACTATGAAAAACATACCTCTTATTTTGCTGCTATCATTTTTTACAATACAATTATCAGCTCAAACTCTTACTGGAGTGGTTTTTAACCCAGATACAAAGACACCACTTCCAGATGCAATTGTTATGTTGGAAAATGAGTTGATTAAACTGAATGAGCAAGGAGAATTTTCATTATCGATGTCTGACCTTCCTGAATCATTTGAAATCAAAGCGGATCTTCTTGGTTATCATACATTAGTCATTAAGAGTAGTGAAATTGATATTTCAAAAAAATTGATGATCCCGCTTTATGTAAAAATTAATTTTTTGGATCAAATTGTGGTGACTGCTTCTTTGTATAGAAAGAAACTTGAAGAAGAATATGTCTCTATGTCGATTTTAAAGAAGGAATTTTTCGATAACACTGTGAATGTAGATTTAGCAGATGCACTTCAATTGATCCCTGGTGTAACCCATATGGATGGGCAAATCAATATTCGAAATGGCGGCTCCTACTCGTACGGTGTTGGAAGTCGGACAAAATTACTGATGGATGGTGTGTCCTACTCGAGTGCAGATCTTGGAGATGTGCAACTTGATTTTATTCCTGTTGAATTAATGGACCAAATCGAAGTATTAAAAGGATCGGCATCTGTTGCACATGGTTCTTCAGCATTAAATGGAGTGGTCAATTTGATCACCAAATGGCACAAAGATCAAAACAAACCTAAGACGCAATTTAAAATGATTTACGGGACCTACGATATCCCAAGAGAAGAAATAAAGTGGTGGGAAAGACGGACACCATTTTATCAAAATTTCTCATTAAGTCATCGTAATAAAAAGAAGAAGTTGCAATACAATCTAGGTGCTTTTGTCAATTCGAAAATCAGTTATCTGGAAAGTAATGATGATTATAGAGGTCGATTAAGTTTTCAAACCAGATACAATGCATCCAAAAATCTATCCTTTGGTTTGAACGGAAATGTCATGGCACAACGTCATGAAAACTATGTAATTCCGAATGATCTTAGAGAAAATATTTACACTGCCATTGAGTTTAATAACAATGAATTTGTAAAAACAATGTTGAATCCGCATTTTACATTTCGAAAAAATAAACACCATTTCTATTTAAATGGCGCTTTCATCAATATTTGGCGTGGTAGATTTAATGAAATAGGTGTCAGAGCATCTTCCAACATGCTAACCCTACAACCTAAGTACAGGACCAAGATTGGAAAATATTTTCATTTCACAGCTGGTCTACCTACTAAATATGGGTACTCCAAAAGTAACAACTATAATTTTACAAGAACAAATTATGAGGTCGGAGGTTTTTCTCAATTAGAATTTAAGAAAAATAAATGGTCAATACTAGGAGGTGTCCGATATGAAGTGACGGCGATTGATACGGTCTTCACTAAAGGTATTCCTGTTTTCAGAGGTGGAGCAAATTATCGAATATCAAAAAATTCGAATCTTCGATTTTCATGGGGACAAGGTTATCGTATTCCAACAATAGGCGAACGGTTTTTGGCATTTGACATTATTGATGACCTTGCATTTTTGATACCTAACATTAATCTAACGGAAGAGAAAAGTTGGAGTTCTGAAATTGGTTTGTATCAAAAATTCAAGAAGAATAACTGGAATGCAAAATTGGATGCAAGTGTTTTTTTACAGAATTATACCAACTATGTTGAATTTCAACTCGGTTTATTTGATAATCGATGGCCGAATGGAGATCCGATTTTCCCAGATAAAGGAGCTCAACTTTTTGGAATGAAACCTTTTAATATTGAGAATGCGAGAATTTTAGGTCATGAAATTAGTTTTGATCAACGATTAAAAAAAGACCGAGTAAATTATCGGCTTAATTTGGGATACACTTATACCTATCCTGGTAATTTAGAAGATGATCCATCACAAAAAAAATACAGTGTCTTTTTGAAAAATGCCGTAAAAGATATGTTTAATTACATTGGTCCTGATGAAATCTATCACGAACCTGCTAAGTCAAGGATCCTGCAACTCAGATCACGACATATGTTCAAATCTGATTTTTCGATTGCGACCAAAAAAATCTCTTTTGGACTCACTGGATTATATAATAGCTATACAGAACGATTTCCAGCTTACGCAATTTCATTGTTTACAATTACTGATGGAGCTGATGGTTTGGTAGAATACAATGCAGCACATGAGCAAGGAGATTGGGTCTTGCATGCAAGATTTGGCTACAAATTTAATACCCGTTTTCGTACTACTCTTTTTGTAAAAAACTTACTAAATCATGAATACTGGATTCGCCCAGGAAAAATGGAAGCACCTAGAACTTTTGGTATTCAAGTCAGCGCAACTTATTAATACAACAACCTACATTCAACTCAAATAAAAAATGGGTAGCATATTAAACAAAATATACTACCCATTTTTTTAAAAACAATGCTATTCCTAAGCCCCAATCACACGCTGCTTCCCACCACTATTCTTATCCTTCTTCTTCAACTTATCAAAATGGTTAATCCCATCAATATCCATGTCCAAATCAATCTTATCTAAGTCTCTCAAATTGAATTTTCCAGTAAGATTTAAAAGCACCAATTCTTCTTCATCATGAACCATTAATAACACGTCATCTACGATACCATTCGCTTCTTTGATTAAAAATTCTACGGTAGTGTGTTTTCCTTCACGGACTTTCAATAATGCTTCGTAATTATTTCTAGGAATATCATTGCGAAGTGTTTTGAAATCTGCTCGCATGGCATCATTTGCTTTTTCTAACACTAAAACACGTAATCCAGTTACATCTTTTAGCGCACGTTTGACATCTTCATCATCTGAGTATTGTACAATCTTTTTGGTGATCCAACCTGTAAATTCGACTTGAACTGCATCTTCTACTTCTGAATATTTTTCGTAGAAAGTAGTTACTGCATCTGTTTGTGCGAACATGGTCATTGGGATTACGAACATTGCGATTAAAACAATTAAATTTTTCATTATTTTTTAGATTTTAGTAGTTAGTTATTAGACTGATTCGAGTGTCGTTTTAATTCGTTTATCAATCTAATCTTACTTTAATATGGTTTTAAAAATGGCATACTTCTATCAGTCCTTCCAGGCGCGTCCCGAAAAAGTATGAGGTTATTAATAAATTTTTTATTGTGGTTAGTTGAGTTTAAACTTGTGCTCCTACTAAGTTTAAGAATCCTAAAAGGCTTCTCAAACTAGGCGTATATATTCTCTTTAATTTTATCGACTGCATCTTTCTTTTGGAACATTTTGATCAAGTCATCCAGCTTTTCTGTTTTCAACTTCATCTTCAAATTTAGCATAATCAGTTCTTCATCTTCTGAAATTAGTAGAATGAGATTGCGAATTTTTCCTTTCTTTTCAGCCACCATGATATTGACATCACTTCCATCTGATTTTACTTGAATTAGATTTTCAACAATTTGATTACTACGTAATTTTTTCAAAGATTTTTTCATTTGTTTTGTTGGAACTTCGTTTTCATTCTCAACAACTAAGATTTTGACACCTCGCATTGCTTTTACAAAAGGCTTTAATTCTTTCATGGTCAAATCTTCACTATCATCATAATAACCAGTTTCTTTAGCTTCTTTTTTATTGTTTTGCTTTTCGACGATTCTTGCAATATTGAATGCAGAACGAGCTAAAAATCCAGGAATACTTAATTTGACTACATCTTCTCCTCTTTCTACCGATCGATAGATTTTATTGATTTCTCTATTCGGGTTTTGGGACATAAGGATGGCTGGTGCTAACAATAGCACTACAAAAAATAACGTTTTCATTTGGTTGATTTTTAAAGGTTAGTACAGGGTTTTAATTTTCACCTCCTAGATTGTCGAGGTATTCGATTCCGTTGATTTCTATGGTTCCAGATAACTGAGCTATCTTCTGGATGTCGATATTTCCGATGAAACTAATCAGGGCAAAATCTTCTTCACCACCAACCAACAGTAACAATTCGCTTATTTTATCTGATGCATCTTCTTTGATCATAATTCGGACATTGGTTTCTTCATCCCGGATTTTCATCAACTCTTCATACTCACTAAAATTGAGTTTTTTGGAAAGTGACTTATAATAATCCAAAGGGCTTTCTTCAGTAGTCATGATACGCAATCCTTTTAGATCTCTGATGACATCTCTTACTTCTTCTTCCATGTCATCTGACGGCAATTTGGCGATCATCTGAAACATTTTAGGAGAAATAAAAACAATAGTGAAGTCTTCATTATCTTCATGTTGCTCGAAAAAAGATTCGATAACATCGGCTTGAGCAGTTGCTTGAAAACTGCAACAAAGCAAAGCGAATAAAATGATGGTTATATATTTCATAACAATATGTTTTTAAAATTATTTACGTTTTTTCTTACCGACCATTTTGGTCATATATCCTGCGCTTGGTAACGCCATTATAGTTGTTTTAGTTCCTTTGTCCATTTTCTTTGAAACTAACTTTAGTGCTTTCATCGTCTCACGATAGGCTTCTTCAGGTGTATCAAAAGAATCTACCATTGCAAATTCATTTACTTGTTCTACACTATAATTTTGATAGGTAAAAAACATTCCACAAACCAATGCAACGGTTGCTGCAATTCTCAACAATGGCGTCCAAAGTCGTTTTACCTTTGCCTCCGAAGCTACTTCATTGTGCTTTTCCTTTTGAGCCTCTTTTTCTAATTCTGCAATCAGATTTGCTTCAAATGAAGTGCTTACTTCTACCTCTTTCTCTTCTTGGAAAAATTGAAACAAAGGTTGGTATTCTTTCAAATGGGCAGGCACTTCTTCCTTAGTGAAAAACTCCACCAATTCTTTTTCCTGCTCCAACGACGTTACTCCATTCCAATAGTTATCGAGTAGGTCTTCTATTTTTTTATAATCCATACGATTGAGTATTGATCAGTAAATTTTTAACTTTTTGTCTAGCTCTGAATATATTCACTTTCACTTGTTCGATCGGCATATTCAAAGTTTCTGAAATTTCTTTGTAAGTACTTCCTTCAATATCTCTCAACTCCATCACCTTTCGATATTTATCTGGCAAAGTATCCATCAGTTTTCGAATTCTTGAAAGTGTATCATTACTTTCAGTGATTCGATCGGGCGTAATTGCATTGTCAACTAAATCCATTCCTGGAGCCACAAAACCATATCGGTGATGTTTGGATCTCGTTTTGTCTATGGATAAATTTTTAGTCATTGTAACGCACCAAGCTTCTTTATTTGACAATTGATGTAGTTCATCTCGCTTCTTCCACAACTTTATAAAAACTTCTTGCACCACATCTTCGGCCTCAGCAATATTGCCGACGATCCGTAAAGCTATTCGGTACAGCTTATTTTTATACGGTATGATTTCTCGTGTAAATGTTTCTACATCCATTTCACCTACAAGACGCCTCAGTTTAAGAGTTTGTTACAAAATGCTTAAAAAAATAATTAAGTGATGCTTAAGATAAGTTGTAATTGATTGATATACAAGTAATAAGAGGGTTGAAATAATTCAAAATGCAGCGGGATGCGGTGTTGCTTCAAGCGTCTCCGCTTGAGACGCCACTATTCAGCATATCTCAAAGTTGACTTGGTGGTAGAAGCAGTATCTGAAGCGGAGACGCTTCAAACAACTTATTTGGCTCAAGAGTGTTGCTTCAAGCGTCTCCGCTTGAGACGCCACTTTATTTTTAACATCATCACAACATCAGCTTCCAGAATAATTTCTGAAGCAGAGACGCTTCAAGCAACATATCCCTTCCCTAGAGATATTCTCAAAAGCATGCAGTCAATTGCTACAAATAAAAGTAACTTACTACAAACAGAAAACATATGTCAACATTTACTAGATACTACAACTTATACTACACGACATTTACTATCCTGAATTGGCAACCAATATTTAAGGACAAAAATAATATTGAAACAGTGCTTGATTCATTCGATTTCCTAACAAAAAATAACCGGATTATTATTTACGCATTTGTGATAATGATCGATCACATCCATGTAATTTATCAAATACTTGAGCCATATAATGATGCAAAAATCAAACACTCATTTACTAGTTTTACTTCGAAAATAATTTTAACCAATCTAAATGAAATTGTAAAACCTAAATTTCTGGTTGAAAAATCCAATAGAAAATATCAGACTTGGAAATCCCCTTCATTAAGTGTAGAATTGGCTACTCAAAAATTTTTTAATCAAAAATTTAATTATTTACATGATAATCCGAGAAGAGCAGGAATGGTCACAGATAATAGTGATTATTTTTATTCTTCCTACAATTCTTATCTCAATGATAATAGCGATTTTTCATTTTTGACTTTGTGGTAGAAGTGGTATCTGAAGCGGAGACGCTTCAAACAACTTATTTGGCTCAAGAGTATTCGTTCAAGCGTCTCCACTTGAGATGCCACTATTCGACGTATCTCAAAGTTAATAGCGATTTTTCATTTTGACTTTGTGGTAGAAGCAGTATCTGAAGCGGAGACGCTTCAAACAACTTATTTGGCTCAAGAGTGTTGCTTCAAGCGTCTCCGCTTGAGATGCCACTATTCAGCGTATCTCAAAGTTAATAGCGATTTTTCATTTTTGACTTTGTGGTAGAAGTGGTATCTGAAGCGGAGACGCTTCAAACAACTTATTTGGCTCAAGAGTGTTGCTTCAAGCGTCTCCACTTGAGATGCCAATATTCAGCGTATCTCAAAGTTAATAGCGATTTTTCATTTTGACTTGGTGGTAGAAGCAGTATCTGAAGCGGAGACGCTTCAAACAACTTATTTGGCTCAAGAGTGTTGCTTCAAGCGTCTCCGCTTGAGACGCCACTTTATTTTTAACATCATCACAACATCAGCTTCCAGAATAATATCTGAAGCGGAGACGCTTTAAGAAAGTAGTTATTTTTCTAGTAGTTTAGATAATGAATCATCCCATTTAAATCCATTCAACACCCATTTATCTTCCTTGCCATTGTAGTAAGTGAAAATAAAACGAAGACCGTGTTTTTCAAATTTCAAAACATAAGTCAATCGATATAAAACATTTTCAAGTAGTTCTTCATTCACTAGTTTACTTCCTACTATTTCTCCAAATCTACCCTCAAGCAAGTTAAGTTGTTTAATAGTTTGACTTTCCAAACTTTCTAATTCATTTAATGGAAGCACCCAAACATCTTTCAAACGTGCAAATGCTTCTACACCTTTTTCATTTGCAAAATGATCCACAATTTTTTTGGATTCACTTTTCATTTCATCCAAATTTTTAAAAGTTTTGTAAGATTGTCCAAAAACCGAAACTTGGAAAAATAGAATTGAAATTACTACTACTAAATATTTCATATTATTATTAGATTAAAATTACATTTCCATCAAGAACAACAACAGCAACGTGGGAACTATGTATTTCGTATTAATTAGTTTATTTTTTTAACAATCAATACCCTTACCATCATCATTATTGCTTTTCCACAAATTCTTTAAACTGTTGCATCCATTTTTCTCCTTGTTTCCGATACATACCAGGAAAAAGAATCGCCATCAATTTTGGCATAATCCAATTAATTCGAGTGTACTCAATATCATAATGATAGCGGGTCATATTAGCATCTAACGCTGTGAAAGAAACTTTCATCGTGTTGTCCATATGCTTATGATGATAAAATCCTTCAAAAGAATGTGGAAGTTTATTAATCAAAATGGTTTCAGTCAATTCCATTTCTTGCTTACCCATTTGGTAATACATTTTGGAGACGGCACCTTCTTGCCCGGCTTCACCGCTAACCAAATTTTTTCTGAGAAAACCATCTTGATATTCACCTAAATATTTCGGATCTGCAAAAAATGCCGCTACTTTTTCGATTGGTTGATTGATGTCTTTGTACCCTTTGAAATTCATTAGTTGTTTTTGCTTTTCAAATTAGTGAAAATATGGGAGAATTTTTAGAAGCAAACTAGTTTCTTAAGCCTTGAAGGATTGAGAAACTTTTATTTTAATTCAAGGAAATCTAAGCTTACGAATCCTTAAAGGCTTCGCAATCTCTTTATTCAACTTCTTAGAGAATTTTTAGAAACAAACTAGTTTCTTAAGCCTTTAAAGATTGAGAAACTTTTATTTACTTCTTTTAAAAGTAACTAAGTCAGTAGTAGGAATTGATTTTGCACCACTATGGATAGAGGTGAATGCTAAACTTTCATCGGTTAATAAAGTTATTAATCTGGAGTCAGAGGATTTATCATCAAACAAAATTAAGGTATCACTACTTAATTTATAGCTACTAACATATTTTGCTGGTCCATTGTTAGGAGAATTACTCTTCATAATATACTTATCATCTTCAATCGTCAATAAAAAGGATGTTTTCTCATAATTTCCTTCCCAAGTTCCTTCTAATAATTTCAAATTAACAGTATCAGAATCTTCACAAGAAAAAACTAGCATGAAGAAAAACAATATCCAATAGTATTTCATTAATAGTAAGTTTAAAATAATTATCAACAAACCATCTAAATATAACGCGTTTCTGCAATCATTTTGTTGGAAAAAATTTGTAAAACTGTAGAAACTTAAAGTATAAGTCAGGGAAATCTAAGCTTATCTCTTATTCAATTTCTTAGAGAATTTTTAGAAGCAAACTAGTTTCTTAAGCCTTTTAGGATTGAGAAATTTTTATTTTAAATCAAGCAAATCTAAGCTTACGAATCATTAAAGGCTTCGCAAGCTCTTTATTCAACTTCTCCAATAATCACCCCAAACTTACCATCTTCTTGTACCCATTTTTTAGATGGCAAATAAGTTCTAGAAACGAAACCATCTAAGTACAATGCATTTTTGCAACCATTTTGTTGGAAAAATTTGGCGAAACTATAAAAATTAATTTTCTCTTTAGACATTGCAAATAAGAGTTGACCATTTGGTAAAACCCCTACTCCATTTCTAATATGTACATTGGGTGAACCATCATTAAATTTAGGATGCAGTTGTCCATCAATGACTAGCATGGGACCAGATTGAGTCGCAAAATCTACTTGATTCCAATGTTGAAATTGTGTTGTTGGGACTACATGTCCGTTCTTTTTGGTATCTAAATAAAATATTCCATTTGGTTGGAGATAAAAGTTGCCATAGCCTTCCGCTTTTCGATCTATGGATTGAAGTTGTGCACCACTTTCTATATACAATCCTTGAGGACTTTGGTCTTTATTATACATTCCACCATTTACGGCGAATACCAATTTTTTATTTTGAGCATTTAACTGATCCTTCAATTGACCATGATTCCCTATCTTTTCGCCTTTATCATCATTTAAATAAAACGCCAACTTTCCTTTTTTAGGATCAATGATGTGCGTTAGTATATCAGGATCTTCATGTGTTAATTCGATCACTTTAGTTGGTGCTGTCGCAGTATTTCCACACGCAATAAAAAGTAACAACAATGTTAGAAAAGTAATCGAGTATATTTTAACAGCAACATTCATTGGACGAAACTAATGTTTAGGTTTCTTATTCATTCTATAAAAAGCAGATAAAAAGTAAATGGCTAACGCACTCCATATCAAACAGTAAACTGGTGACGAAACGACAAAACCAAAAAAACTTCCTGCAACACCACCCCTATATAAGTTGTATCCTACATTTCCAATTGCAAAGATTCCTAATAATAAGTTTAATATTCCTTTCATAATATTGAATTTTGTTTTGATGTAAATATATCAAGCTATTCATAAATTTTCTTCATAAAATTCTTTCCACAAATTGCAGAAGCCGTCAACAAACCTGCAAACAATGCGCCGCCGACACCACAAGTTACTACATCTTGACCAGTCAAATAAAGTTGTTTAATAGGTGTTCTAGGTTTCAAAAACTTTTGGTTGAACCGATCCGGTGTGTGATCCAGTCCATAGATCTCTCCTTTGTCGTAGTTGACGAATAGTTGTGTTGTTAGTGGAGTTGACAATTCTTGATGATCAATTTTACCTTTTAAATGTGGTAATTGCTTAAACAAAGTGTCAAGTAAACGATTTGTTATTTTTTCTTTTAATGCTTCATAATCGGCACCACGTTTCATCCAACGCGTTCCTTCCCAAGCTGCAAAAGTTTTAAATGGCACTAAAGTAATAATGTCTATAGTGCTTTTCCCAGGATATCGGTTGGACCAATCCGGGTCTTTGGCCGATGGAAATGAAACATAAACCACCGGAAAAGGTTGATTCATGTCATCGAGATAGTTTTTCACACAAGTATCGTGATCACCATGTTCAGGATAGATCCACAAATTTGTTTTGGGCAACTTCAATTCTTCTGGAGATCCATTCAATCCTAGGTATAAACAAGCATGAGAGACAGACGGAGTTACTTTTTTCAGTTGATCTTTGAATCCATGTTTTGCAACAATTGAATTTTCTATCAATTTCCCATAAGTATTGATAACCCCAATTCCACTAATGACCATATCAGCAAACAATGTTTTGCCGTCTTTCATTTTTACTCCTTTGGCGATATTGTTTTCAATAATAATTTCTTGAACTTCAGCGCTGATTAAGATAGTTCCGCCAGCAGCTTCGATAACTGGGTCAATGGTTTCAACAACCTGTGAAGAACCGCCGATTGGAAAACTACCACCACTGAAATAATGTTTAGCAACAGATGCGTGCATGGCAAAACTACTTTGCTTAGGAGGCAATCCATAGTCACCATATTGACCTGATAATACTTTGATTAATTGTTCATTTTCTGTAAATGACCTGAGTACTTCATAAGTTGTTTTGGAAGCGTACTTGAGATATCCTTTCCGCATCATGCCACCTGCCAAATTACCAATAAAATCAGGTAAGGCCTTTGCCATGTAGAATTTTCCCATTGCTTTGTTAGCATCAAATACATGATCAACATATTGCTTGATTGCGTTCTCTTCTTCCGGAAAATATTCCAACATTTTAGCTTTGAAATTGTCTACTCCTTTTACAAAATCATACGCTTGTTCACCAATAATAATCCGATCATAAACTTCGCCCATATCAGCCCATTTCAAATTGCCATTGGTTACATAATCGAATAATTTTCGAATGGCACTATTGGGTCTTTGCACTTCACCGATATAGTGGATGCCGACATCCCATTCGTAACCTTTGCGCTTGAAAATGTGTGTAAAACCACCGGCCGTATAGTGCCTTTCCAAAATCAATACCTTTTTTCCTTCCTTGGCAAGTATCGCTCCTGTTGCCAAACTTCCGATTCCAGAACCAATAATTATGGCATCATATTTTTCAGCAAGTTGATGTACTTTTTTGTAGGATTGTATCATAATTTTTTTCGATAAAATGGTGATATCGAAAGGTAATCAAAATTATTTATAATAATAGGTAAGTTATGATAACACCTCTTTCTCAAATACTTTATAATGATATTCACGTAACTTCTAACTTCACCAAACGTTTTAAAAACACAATTTGCCCTAAATGATAGTGCACATGCTCGATGATTCCATGAAAATTACGATAGTAATTTCCATACTTATCTTCAATAAAAATTTCCATTAATTGATCATCTGAAAGTTGTTCGATTAGCGTTGCAAATTTTTCGCCATCTGCATAAATATCAGACAAGATTTTATCCCAATCTGATTGAGAAGCAATAGGAGGATGAGCAAAACTTAATGCATCTTTAGAAGTAAGTGGCTTTCCCTCTAAAAACTCCAACACATTCCTTACATAATAATTGATGTGGCAAGCAAGAATTGCAATTGTGTTGAAGTCATGGACCTTTTTGATAGCTTGTTGCCAAGTGACATTTGATAACTCCTCTTTGAGATTGACGCAACACCAATTGCCGCCAAAGTACACTTCTCTCAGGTGAGTGGCTATTTGCTTTGTAACCATTCTTTTGTATTCAGTTGGAAGTATTTAGTAGATAGATGAACGATTGACTATCTACTAAAAAGTACTAAAATACATATTTTCCGCCAAGTCCTGCACCAATATGAGAAAAGCGAAGCTGGTAATGTTGTTCTGTATTTAGCCTAGAAGATAAATCAATTCCCGTATCAAAGTTAAATTGTAAAAGGAATTTTGGAGAAAGTTTGAAGTTGACTGCCAATTGGTTGCCTAAACCGAAAAACAATTTGGTTGTATAATTTTGATTATCAAAAACAAAATAATCAGTTTCTGTTTTGATAACTTTTCTTCCCACATTGTTTTGAAATGGAGAAATATAAATTGCAAAATCATTTTGTACACTCCACTTTTTCAACAAAGAAGTGTGAACGGAAACACCAATTGGAATTGAAATAGATTGATATTTTTGCCACAATTTAGATCGAACGGTTACATTATATTGAGCAGGACCGTAATTGTATTCAACATTTCCAGCCAAATAATAAATCTCTTCTGTCAGTACATTTTCATCAATCCGTTCTACATCAAATACATCATTCAAATTAAAAAGTGATGTATGCTGACTCCATCTGACGCCACTAAAAATTGAAATGTGCTTGTTCAAAGTTCTCATAAGCTTCAGATCAAAAGCTGCAAAATCTGTTGGCTCCTCATAGTTTGAAATAAAATCAACAGCTGATTGATTATCTAATGAAGTTGTTCTATTTATTTTATTCAATCCGTAAATACCACTTGCTGTGAGTGACCAATTATTAGTTATTGCTAAGCTTATTAATTTACCTTCAAGTGCTTCTTCAGCTTTTTCGATTACTATTTTCTCTTTCTCATCTAATGTGTCAATTGCATTTACATTTTCATTGTTAATAGCGATTTCTTTCTGTGTATCTATTGTTGAATTATCCTCAAGAATATTGCTTAATAAAACCGCATCTTCAATGACTCCTTCTTTTTCAATTGAAATTATTGGTGAATTTTCTCCAATAAATTTGTTTTTATTTTTTTGATCATTAGTTGTAAAAATATTTACTGTAGTTTTAGAAGTTTTGGAGAATTGAGAATTAACCCTAAAATCGGATGGTATAATTGGTGCTGAAACAGTTCGTGGATTTTTTATCTCTACAGTTTCAATATTTGCATTAGTTAAAAATGAGGTTGCACTATTTTTAAGTTGAGGTTGGTCCTTTTCTATTTCATTTGTAGTTGTATTTTTTTGAACTTGAATTGATTCAGATGACGATACAATTTCTGTTGTATTTATGGAATTTAAAATATTTGAATTGTCAATTTCAGGACTCGTTTGATATACTTGTTGTTCATTAATAGTAGACTTGAAATCATTTTTATTTAACAACAAACCTACAAGCAAAGCAATTGCAGCAAGCGAACTGCCCCACCACCAGAAAAAGAATCTTCGTTTATCTTTTTTCTTAGGCAATTTGGTTTCCAAATCACTCCATTCTTGATCCAAGTTCAGATCTTGATCAGACTGATAACCTGCTAAGTCGTCGAATAATTCTTGTTCAAAATTATCTAATGCCATAAGATTTAGTTTTATGATCTTCAATTAATTTCTTTAAAATCGTTTTGGCTCTTGCCAATTGTGATCGCGATGAGGATGGTTCGATATTCAATAAAGCTCCTATTTCTTTATGCGATTTTTGTTCGAAAACATACAAATTCAAAACCTGTCGATAGCCTTTCGGTAATTTTTGAATGGCCTGTATCAATTTTTCTTGTTTGTCAGTATGTACCTCTGATGACTCATTTTGTGGAATCCGAAATGCATTTTCACTTAAAGAAACGATTGGGATAACTTTTGCATTAACTTTAGCTCGGTTCAATGAATGATTGATAGCGATTCTAGTAACCCAATTTTTGAAAGTTCCTTTTTCGTAATTGAATTGTTCGATTTTCGTAAATACTTTCATGAAAACATCTTGCATATTTTCCCTTGCATCTTCATTATTTGCAGCATATCGGCGACATATCGTGTAGACATATCCAGCATACCCTTTGAACAATGCTTCTTGAGCACGACGTTCATTGTTTTTACAACCTGATATGATTCTTTGAATGTCCAACTTATGGAATTTGCTTAATTTTCGTTATTCAAAATTTCTTTTCGAATTTAAAAAAGGTCGAACGCTTCTTTCAGCGTCCGACTGTCGGCAGGGATTATAATTTGTTCTATATCGGTTATTCTATTTTTTGAACCACTCTGAAAGTATGATTATCATACGAAGTTGCTGCTCCATTCGCATCTGTAACAGTTACCGTTACATTCTCATATTTCAAATCAATCAAACTACCACTTGTTGAATTAAAAATTTCATAAACTAGATTGTTGACATCATAAGACCAATCTAATTGAGTGGGTGTACCAACAACATTCTTTACGTAACTCATGGCTAATTGTGGGTTTGCAGGATCACCAGTCCAGGTGATCAAAGTCATATCATAAATCAATTTATTAGAATTGCCTTGATCATCGATACATGTGTAAGTATAAGCGAACCCAGGTGCACTTTGTGATTCTTCTAGAGCGCTAGTTGCAGCAATAAATTTATTGACTACAGGACCAGCTATGTAAATACCAATAGCAACCTCTTCACATGTAAGCATATTACTGGATTCAATAGTTTGGTTATAAGCAAATACAGCTATCTCACTAACTTTATTACTTGAACGATCAAAAGCCATTACATTAATATCTTCGGTTGAACACCAAGCAATTGTCAAATTATAACTTCCATTGTTATCCAATTCTATATATTCAACCATTCCTTCTCCATCTGATACGATAACATAACCGTCATTGACTGGGTTTAAATCACAATTTATCGCATTTCCGCTGATGGTCAATGTTTGAGTTGGATATAAAGTTACATCAATCTCGCCTAAATCTGTACCTTGAGATAGTGGCGGGATATTTAAAACATACAATACATTCTCGCAATGGTCAACTACTTTCAACGTCAGTGATTCATCTTGGGGAACAAAACCGGTAAACCAATTGCTATTATCTAAAAACGCAGTACCTATATCACCATTTGGTCGGATGATTTCAACATGGGCAATTTCATTCTCATAACTTGACAATATACTTCCGGTAATTCGAACTAGGTCAAAAGGTGCATCACAATTCCAAAAAGTAAAATGAGCAACAGTACCTACGTAAACGTTTCCATTTAAAGTGGCGGTTCCTTCCTCCATCCAATTTCCTGTAGTTGTGTCAAAATACCAAAGTGGGATGTTAGCTGGTGCTTGATTTAACAAAGTGTTGGGAATCATCATTGTCATTTCTGCCGTTCCTTCCATTGTCACCTCATTCCCACTGTTATCTTCTAATTCTACGTTTAGCATTCCGAAACTTTTCAACAACTGTTGTTCTTCTTCCGTATTTATTCCAACTAAGTCTCCAGGCATGAAGTAAGGTAAATTTTCTGCTGTTGGATCCAAATAGGTTGCATAAACATTCACTGCACCAGTGTATGGATTACCACTTCCATCTTTAAAAGTTGCATTTGTAAAATCAATTTGATGGTTATCGATACTAACGATTTTAGTAGAAGCATCCACGGTTCCAACTTGTGGTCGCTCCATCATTTCTGCACGAATATGTCTGCCAACATTTTGCTGTGGATAAAAAACAGGATACGAATTGAAGTAACCAGCTTTCTCGATTTTTAAAACAGCCTTTTCCGCATTTGCTAATCCGGTTAATTGAAAAACACCATTCTGATCTGTTTGAACAACTTGATTTCCTAGATGAACGGTTGCTCCTGCTAGCGGTTCAGAATTAAGGTCAAAAACTTCACCACTTAATGTGATTTCATATTTCACTGTTACATCTGGCGGGGTTACATTGTCTTCATTTATAACCAATTCATCTTTTCTACAAGCCGTAAATAGCAAAAGGATGAAGGAGAAAAGTAATGTTATATTAATAAATTTCATGATTTTTATTTTTATGTTGGCGATGCTATAAAGCAAAGATTTTTTTTAAATATTGATAGTTTCAAGTGAGTACTCAATTGCTAATACCATCATAAAGGAAAGAACGCTGCATGAAATAAATTTAATTTAATTTTTATTTACTTTCTTTTTCAGTTTAACTATTTAAGGATTAATCCGCTTCTGTGACAGGGTGTTATAAAACCACTTGATATACTGGCAAAGTAATATCACTTTTTGTAATAGGAAAACTAACCCAAACTTCTTAATTATTTCTTAAAAGCCCCGCACTACTCGAAATTATATTGTTAAACCCTAATATGTTTATGTTAATTTTAGAAATGTGATTAGTAAAAATGATGCAATCTATTTATCAATTATTAACTTTAAATAGCCCTACTGTCTTAATTTCTGGAACCTTTGTTTATCTTCCCCAGACCGTATATGTAAAATGAAAATGATATGAACTACTCAAAAACCAATCTATCTAAGATATCCAAATTTCGTTTTAATTGTGTCATAAACTATAAGAGTTTTTCATTCCTATTTTTTCTATTAATTCCATGCGCTTTCAATCTGTTTGCTCAATCATGCGGGCATGCTCATCACAACACGATTAAAAATTCAGATGCTTTAAAATTTGTTCCAAATCATAACCAATGGGATGATCAAGTAGTCTATCAAGTTGAAGTCGGCGGCATGAATACATTATTTATGGAAACCAATGCATTGACTTGGTTATTCAAAGACCAAGCTGTTGCCAAGCAGATGCATGACAATCCGGATGAAGCTAATAATATGACCATGGATGCGCATGCTTACAAAATGAGATTCATTGGTTCTGATCAACCAACTATATCTGGTTTTAAAAAACAAGTAGCGTATCATAATTATTTTTTAGGAAGTGATCAAAATAAATGGGCGGGCCGAGTTCCTGTTTACGAAGGAGTCGTTTATGATAATCTGTACGAAGGTGTTCAGATGAAAGCCTATAGTCAATACGGCAACTTTAAATACGATTTCATTATAAAACCTGGCACGGAGCCTTCGATTATTAAAATGGAATATGATGGCGCCGATGAAATATTTTTGGCGGAAGAAGCATTGCACATCAAAACAAGTATTGAAGTTATTTACGAGCAAAAACCATATGCGTATCAAATAATCGATAGTGTTTTAGTTGAAGTTGCATGTGAATACAAATTACATAACAATACAGTTTCATTTCATCTTCCTAACGGGTATGACCCTTCTGTTGAATTAGTAATCGATCCCGTTGTCATTGCAGCTACCCTATCAGGTTCAACATCAGACAACTGGGGATTTTCTGCAACTTATGACAATGCTGGAAATATTTATGCTGGCGGAATCTCTTTTGGACCTGGATATCCAACAACCATGGGTGCATTTCAAATTTTACATGCAGGTGGTGATCGAGATATAGCTATTACCAAATATGTCCCTGATGGAAGCGCACAAATTTATGCGACCTATATCGGAGGAAGTAGCAATGAAGCACCCCATAGTATGATTGTAGATTTCAATGGTCAATTATGTATTTATGGAACGACCCAATCTAGTAATTATCCAACAACAATAAATGCGATTCAAAGTAATTTCGAAGGACAAACAGATATTGTAATTACTAAATTCAATTCTGAAGGTACCGGACTGGTAGGCTCAACATATATGGGTGGAGACGCTAATGATGGCATCAATAATATTTCACCTCCTAGTCAAAGTTACGATGAAAATCGTGGAGAAATAGTGTTAGATGCACAAGGTAATATTTATATTGCTTCGTTTTCCAACTCTCTAAATTTTCCAACAACCACCAATGCTTTTCAAACTACGAATAATGGAGCTCAAGATGGAATTGTCTGTAAACTAAATAGTGATCTATCCACTTTGTTTTGGTCAACCTATATCGGTGTCAACGGAAATGATGCAGCGATGGGATTGCGTGTCAGTGATAATGGAAGAGTGATTGTTTTGGGAACTACTTCAGATGATAGCTTCCCTGTAGGAAACGGAGGCCAACAATCAACCTGGCCTGGAGGAAATAGTAATGCCTTTGTTATAAAACTATCTCCTGATGGACAAAATATCGAACAAGGTACCTTCTTTGGTACTTCTGATGGAACCACTTATGGCTATTTTATTGATACAGATGAAGACAACAATGTTCATATATATGGTCAAACATCAGGTACAGTTGACGTAACTCCTAACACTTATTTTTCGAATCTAGGTAGTAAACAATATATTGTTGGATTCACTCCAAATCTCGGTGAGGTGGTTTATAGTACAGTTGTAGGAAAAGGTCCAGGAGGAACTGATTTTGATTTTGTACCAGTTGCTTTTATGGTTGATAAATGTAATGGAATTTATTTTTCTGCTTTTAGTGCAGAATCTGGATTACCGACGACTGCTGATGCTATTGATGTTGGGAACGATTATTTTTATTTGGCCAAATTATCTCCAAATGCAGAGACACTAGATTTTGCAACTTACTATGGCAACTCCTTTCATGTTGATGGTGGAACCAGTCGTTTTGACAAAGCTGGTATTGTCTATCAAGCAGTTTGTTCTTGCAATACGTCTGTCATGACAACCCTTCCAAATGCCTATTCCAATCAAGGTACTAGTAATTGCACGATCGGAGTTTTCAAAATCGATTTTGAAATTGAAACTACTACTGCTGCTGCTTTTGCAGAACCTTCAACAAGTGGATGCGTTCCTCTAACAATAGATTTTCAATATACGGGATCAGATGGAGAGACTTTCTTTTGGGATTTTGGAACCGGAGTTACAAGTACTGAAGAGAACCCGAGCTACACTTTTGATGAAGCTGGTACTTATAGTGTTATGCAAGTTGTAAACGCGCCAAATACTTGCAATGTCACTGATACGTTCTTTTTACAAATTGATGTTCTAGATAACAATTCAACGTTGACTGACACTGCCTTTTGTCCAGGAAATGTCAATTTATTTTTGGATGTGACTACTGCAAACGCAATTTATAATTGGCAAGACGGAGCAACAGGCGCAACCTATACTGTAGAAGAAGTTGGCACCTATTGGGTAGATGTAAATATTGGAAATTGTGTTCGAAGAGATTCGTTCACGGTCTCAACTGCATCTCAAATTAATTTGGAACTAGGTGCAGATCAAATATATTGTGATGTCAACTCAATCACGCTAGATGCGACCGATATTAATGGAGCCAACTACGCTTGGAGTTCCGGAGAGAGTGATGCGATTATTAACGTAACCAGTTCTGGTCAATATATTGTTACCGTAACAGATGCTTTTGGTTGTTCTACCTCAGATGAAGTTGAAATAATCTTAGGATTTACACCAGACATACAATTAGGCCCCGACACCTCTTTATGTGAAGGAGAGCCACTTGTGCTGACACCCACCTCATCTGCCGGTGAACTGGAATGGCAAGATGGTACCAACGTTAATACTTATACAGTTACGGCTCCAGGTCTTTATTGGGTAGAAGCCGATGATCAAGGTTGTACGGACGCAGATAGCTTGTTAGTTACATACAACCCTACCCCTATCGTAGATTTCAATACAGAGGATGTCGATTGTAATGGGAACAGCAATGGACTTATCGAACCTTTCTTTCCGCAGAGTGTTTCGGATTTTGATTTTCTATGGTCCAATGGAAGTACCGAAATTGGGTTGGATGAATTGCTTGCTGGAAATTATGCGGTCAGTATAACAGATTTAAATAACTGTAGTTTTGAAACTACTATTACTGTCAATGAGCCTGATCCAATTAATTTAATAGTAGAATTTAAAGATGTCGAATGCTATGGTGATGGAAATGGAATGATCTCACTAGCAAGTACAACTGGTGGTGCACAACCTTATAGCTATAGTTTTAATAACGGAGAACTTACAAATAATCCAGTGCTTTCTGATTTGGACGGTGGAACGTATACCGTACTCATACAAGATGCGAATGATTGTATTTCAACAACTGAAGTTGTTATTTATGAACCACCACAAATTACCTTGTCAGCAGGAGAAGATAAAATGATTGAATTAGGAGATAGTGTTCGTATTGATGGATTTCTATTTCCAGATTTAGGTCAAGATATTCTTTGGGAGTCCGATGAATATATTAGTTGTGATACCTGTCTTCGTCCTTTTGGCAAACCGGTCAATACCGCTGATTACATCCTAACTTATAGAGATACAACAACAGGATGTACACACATTGATACGATGAATATATTCGTCACCAAACCAAGAAATGTTTTCATTCCAAATGTATTTTCACCAGATGGAGATGGCGTTAATGATTTATTCTACCCTTTCGGAGATCAATCTATTGAAAAAGTCAATTATATGAAAATATTTGATCGTTGGGGAGAATTTGTTTATGAGTATAACAACTTTGATATGAATGACCCGACTGTTGGTTGGGATGGGATGTTTAAAGGTAAACAAATGCAACCTGCCGTTTTCGTTTATGTAATTGAAGTGTTATTTAAAGATGATGTTGTGAAGGTTTACAAAGGAGATTTTACGATTGTTCGATGAATATATGTTGTTGGTAAACAACTTACCATAGTTTGAGAAGCCTTTTGGGTTCTTAAACTTTATTGCGAACTCAAGTTTAAGAATCCTCAAAGGCTTCTCAAACTTTATAACAGATTCAAGTTTAAGAATCCTCAAAGGCTATTCAGAAATAAGTTAATTGACTGATTATCAATTTGTTGGCAATGAAAAACAAGGTAATAATGACACCAATTTAGCCTTATTGGATCGAAAAACGGGGTAATCAATTATTTCAACAATTAAAATACGGGCTATCCAGATGTTGATAAATAGGAGCTGGTTAGAATTTCAGGATTGGCATTATACAGTTTAGTGGAAAAAGTTTTAAAATCCGTTAAGAAATGAAAACTGTTAGAGCAAAACGAATATCACAC